>NZ_KE384547.1:170985-889607 GCF_000426625.1 Psychrilyobacter atlanticus DSM 19335
AAAAACATTATTATATAGTTTTGAATGTTTAACCGTAAAGGTCATCACCAAAACACTAAGATTTATTTAATAAATCAAGGGTTTTGCGATAACAATATTCAATAAGAAAGTAAGCTTGGTAAGAAAAGCTACGGGGGTACACCTGGTCACATTCCGAACCCAGAAGTTAAGTCCGTAAACGCCGAAAGTACTTAGGGGGCAGCCCCTTGGGAGGATAGGAACTTGCCAAGTCTTTTTTATTTTTTGAAGAAATTCAAAAAGCTGAAGGAGTCATCAACTAATATTGATGGCTCTTTTTTTATGTATACTATCAAAAATAAAGTTTCAACCCTTAGTATTTTAAGTAGGAGGATTATAAATTTCGATTAGAATCTTAGGAAATATGTGTAATCTGCAATAAAAAGAAAAATCTGATTATTACTACTTCTGTTTCTTTTTTTAAGAGAAACCAAAAAATGAAAATGCGAGTAAAAAAAAGTATCCAAAAAGTGCTAGAAGTTTATATGTTGTTTTAGTAGAGTAAGCCACAATCGTTATTGTAGGAATAGTATAGCTGCTATAAATTCAGGTTGAGATTTTAACAAAAAATAAAATATTTTATCTGTGAAAACTAGAGCTTTTTAGTGTATCTCGATAGAGATCCGTGTTCAAAGGATTTAAAAGAAAGAAATAGAACGCGAACACTGTTGCATACACTGAAGGAACTTTGATGATTACGGATTTATAACTTAAAAAGAAGCCATCAATAAATTGATGACTCCTTTTTAGGTTAAACACTGGTCTAATAGTTGCAGTTCATTTCACTGAGATTAAATATTAGCAGCTAGTTTTTTCTACTGCGATATATTCATTTTCTCCTAAGATAACAATTGCTTTCTCTTTGTTAGCATCATTAACTAAGATGATTGGTCCTGTACAACCCATTCCTGCTTCTGCATAGATCCCATTTCTCATAAGTTCTAATGCTGCATCATCTAAGTCCATAATATCTATTCCTGATACTTGCGCTGTTACTACTTCTTTTTCTGGTTTTACAAATTCTTCTACTGGTTTTTTAGGTGCTTCAACAAAACTAGCTAAGATATCTTCATATCCTGCTTTTTTTATCATCTCATATTCTTTGCTTACGATTGCAGCAAGATCATTTTTTCCTAATAGTGCAGCATATTTTATTGCTCCTTCTACTACAGGTACTCCTGATGCTCTAGATAAGATTAATATAGTTCTCTTCATATCAAATGATACTCCTGGACCATATCCATATCCGTTTGCTTCATAAGATCCACCTGTTGAGTAAGAAGAAAACATCTTCATAAGAATATTTCCTGTTAAACTATCAGTTACCATTACATCTGATGATCCCATTAAAAGGTCATTTCCTCTCATGATTGTTCCACCATCTGCTCTTCTAGATTCACCAAAGTTAATTGCGTAACCATTGTCAGCTAATTTTCTAAGAGATCTTTCTACAGCTCTTGAGCTGTCTACATTTAAGATTCCAACAGTAGGATTAGCTATTCCAATTGCTTTAGCTGTTGCTATTCCATAAAGTGAGTTCTTAAACATAGCTTCTGTTCTGTTAGTAGCTGATGTTCCTGTTGTAGTTCCTATTAACATATCGTTTCCAAAAGCAGGTGTTACTACTCTACCTATTGTAGAAGTTCCTATTGGGAAACTGTAGTGCATAGTTACAGCTGAATTGATCTCTTTTGCGTCGATTAATTCTTCCATTCTTTTATGCGCTTCTGCTTCTGTATTAGCTTCTACAACTCTTAAAGCTGTCTCTACTTTAGGTCCGATTAAAACTACATCAAAGTCACCACTTAAAGCTGCTTTTTCAGCACCTTTAACGATGTTTTCTACTCCGTGCTCACTACCAATTGTAGTTATTCCTACACAGATTTTCTTTCCAAATGACCCTGTTTCCATGGCATTGGCTATATCTAAAAAGCTTTCACCTATCATTTTTTTAATATCTAAAGACATATAACTAACCCCCTTAACCTAAGAATTGAGAGGCAAAGTTTTTCATAGCTTCTGCAATCATTGTATTGATTTCATCTTTAGAAACTTTTCCTGCTTCCTCTGTAACACCTGTGTTTCTCTCTACCATGATAGATACACCATCGAATAAGTTAGTCATTCTTCCTAAGAATAATGATCCTTTTCCTACTACCATTACTCTGTTTAACTCACCTGTAGTTAATTCATCCATAGCAAATCCTAAGTAAGGTACTCCTGAAGGGATATGACCTTGTGTAGGTGCCCATCCAACCATTCCGTTATTTACAACGAAATCTTTCATAGCTTTCTTTTCGATATGTCCTTTCTTAACTCCACAAGCTCCGATCATCTTGTAGTTTCCTTCAGGTACATCTCCTGCTCCTGCTGGTTTTGTAACATCTGGGTTTTGCATCTCTACTGAGTACTTATCTACATCTGTGATTTTTAATCCAGCTCTTTCTAATGGCTCGATTACTAATGATGAGATAACTGCTTGAGGTGAAGATCCTGTTCCTACAGTATGTCTACCTACGAAATCAGTATTGATTACTGGACTAACTCCGTCATTTTCAGAGATTAAGATAGCAAATGCTCCTAATGTATCCTCTAAGATAGGTAAGTCTTTTTTAACATGGTCTTTACCGTTCATTCCTAATTTTGCTGTAGCTCCACCTGCAACTACTACAACGTTCTTGTACGTTCCAGCTTTTACTAATGATGCTGCGTTTATTAATGAATGAGTAGGTGCTGCACAGAATCCTCTAAGGTCTGATCCAGTTGCATTTACTGCTCCAGATGCTTCTGCGATAGCTTTAGCGAAGTTTCCTCCACCTCTTTGGTTCATATCTCCACAAGCTTCTTCTGAACATTCGATTACATAGTCGATAGTTGTAGGATCGATGTTGTTTCTTGCAATTAAGTTTTTAAATGCTAAGATTCCAGATGCTTTTACAACTAAGTTTTCAAATATTACATGTGAACTTAAGTTAGAGTCTACATCATGAGCTCTCTTAACACATCCAACTAATTTATCTTCATGGTATAATCCTTCTGCTCCCTCTTCATTTACTAAAGCTTCGATTACAGAGAAATCATGACCTTTGCTTAATTGAGCTTCGTCAGCTTCAGAATAGAACTCATAGTTTCTATATGCTTCTACTGCGTCAGCTAAGAATGCTGTTTCTAATAATACTAAGTCGAAAACGTCAGCTAATTTAACCATTACGATAAATTCTTTTTGAGCTAAGATCTCTCCGAATTTACCTTTGTTTGAAGAACCTTCAATATTTTTACCTACGAATGGCATTCCAACTTCTTTTAATTTTTCAGGAGTCATATTTCCAATGTAAGTTTGGTTAGGTCCGTAGTTTACTACTTCTTCATAAGTTCTATAACTGTTTCTGATATTTTTTAAATATTCAGAATCCGGGTTAGTATGTTTTTCAACTGTTTGTGTAGTTCCATTGTGTAAGATCATGTCTGGAGTATGCACTAAACAATATGCTGCTCCTTTTAAAACTGCAAAATTCATCTTTTATTCCTCCGATTTTTATTATATATTTATATTGCTATTAAAAAATAAGGGAAAGAGACAATAACTCTTCCCCTTATTTAAGTTTAATTATTTAACTTGGAATACTGTTTGTTCAGTAACTTCAGTAGTTAAAGAAGCTAAAGCTGTTTTAACTATGTCTTTTCTTATTTTCAATTGGTCTTCCGCACATAATGCAGGGTCTCCAAATGGATGTGGAATTGCTATTGCAGGAACTATTCTGTTAGCTCCTACTGTTAGAGAGATAGGAACTACAGTACAAATATGTACTACAGGTATTCCACTTTTTTCTATTTCTTTTACCATCGTTGCACCGCAACGAGTACAAGTTCCTCATGTAGAAGTTAGGATTACTCCGTCTACTCCTGCAGCAACTAGTTCTTTTGTGAATTCAGCTGCGAACGCTTTAGAGTTCTTTACTGAAGTTCCGTTTCCTGTTGTAGAATAGTAGTAAGGATGGATAGATCCGATTACTCCTTCAGCTTCAAATTGTCTTAAAGCATCTGTAGGAACTACTACGTTTGGATCGTCGTTAGCATATGTAGGGTCGAATCCTCCATGAGCAGTTTCTCCCATGTTTTCTAATTCATATCTACCATATTTTTGAGCTGATGAAGCTTCAATTCTATCAGGGTTTCCAGAAGGAACCATTCCACCAGAAGTAACTAATGCTATTTTAGCAGTTGATAAGTCTTTGATTGCCTTTCCAGGTTCAACATTATCAAATAATGGCATTGGATATTCAGTTACAAATTCCTCACCTTTTAATTTATTTACTAACATATCTACTGCTCTTTCAGCACCGACCTTTTCAGCGAAGTAATTCTGTCTTACTCCTCTTACATGGTATCCTTCTTCAGCTGGAGATCCAATAACTTCTTTCTTACCTAACTTTAAAGCAAGAGCTGCTAATGGCTTTATAGCCTTTCTCATTCCTGCTGCTGAGTTAGTTGTAGAAACAATATGAAGATCTTTTCTGTACATATCTACACCAGGGTTCTCAATGTACATAGCAGTAACTACAGGAATTCCTAATTCCTCTTTTACAGCTTTTGCGATAGTTCCACAAGCTACTCCGTATCTTCCTGCGTTGAAAGCAGGTCCTGCGATAAATAAGTCAGGCTTTGCAGCTTTTACCATTTCTAATATTTCTTTTGTAGCTTCTTCTACATTCTCATTTAAATAAGAATCTCCACAAATTACTGTTCCTACGATTTCTGCTTCTTCACCAAATTGTTGCATAAGAGCTGAACCAGGACCTACAATTTCATTTCTGAATTCAGGTTTGATATCAGCTTTTTCTTCTCCACCAATTCCGGCGAAGAATTGATTTATATAGTGAACTACTTTTATTTTATTCATTCAAATCCCCCGTAATTAAGACTATCTTGCATCGATATTGTATTACTAGGGATTATTAAATCCCTAGTTTATATTATAAATTTTTGATAATTGATTTTATTAAATTTGTTTCTATTATATAGGCTCACCTGAGCCATATGTTCAATGGATTTTTTCTGAGAATTATTTTGATTAAAGATTTGGTGTGTGCCTTGCATAAGGACACGGTTTCTGAATATGATCTCTTAGTTTTTTAGTTATTTTTTTATTGCTATTGTTGGTTCAGTTATTACAAGTTTTGCGAGAAATTAAAGGTATTTACAACCTTCTCCTCTGATTTCGTTCATTTCTTCTACGATTTCTTCTACTTCTAATACCATTTCCATCATTCCTACTTGCTCTTCAAATTTGTCTGCATCTACAGCACCTTTGAATTGATCTTCTAATACGTGGAATACTGTTAATCCTAACGCTTCGTTAGCTAGTACTCCTGAGAATGTAGGGTCTCCCATTGTTACTGTTTCTGCAGCTAAGCCAGATGCCTCTGCCTCTGCTGCTCCTAATATAACTACTAAGTTTTCTGGTCCATATTCAGTTGCGAAATCTTTAATTCTTTTTTGATTCTCTAAATCCATTGCTCCAGCAGCCGTTCAGACAAAGCATTCTGTAGAAGCAAATATTACTTCTACGTTTGCCATTGTCTCAGCGCACTCCTTTATAGCTTCTCCAGGTACACCGTCTCTATCTCCGACGATGATCAATTTTTTATTTTCATAATTAAACATGTGATGCCTCCTAATTGTTTTATTTATTTTTTAAACGCTATTCTTATAGAAGTTTTATTAATTAAAACTAGTACATTTTAGCTGTTAATTTGTTGAATCCTAATTCGTTTGTTGCACCAGTGATTATTTGGATCTCAGCTTCGATAGTTCCGTCAGCTTTTAATGAACCGTCAAATCCACCTGATAATGTATCAGTGTAGTCTAACATTCCGATAACTTTGTCCATTGGAGCTAAAGTTATCATTTGGTTAGCGTTTCCACCAGTTATTACTGCGTTAGCTGCTACGTCTGCATCTGCTAATGATTGAGATGATCCATCTCTACCAGCATACTCGTCAGTAACGATAACTGTTTTAACACCTTGAGCTTCTACTTTCTTACAGTTCATGATTAAGTCAGTATCAGGGTTTCCGAATCCTTCTTGAGAGATTACTACACCATCTAATCCTAAGTATTTAGTAAATTTAGCTGTCCAGTCAGATGATCTTTCTTTATCTGCTAAGTATACGTTTTCGTTAGTTATGATGATTCCCATGAAGTTGATTTCTTTTCCATGCTGCTTGTATAAGTTTTTGATGATTGGGTTATTTAAGTGATGGTAACTTGTATTTTTGTCACAAGCTGATACACAGTTTCCACTTAAGATAGCTCCGTCCATAACTTCAGTTGGATATAAGATAGTTGGTACTATTTTCTTAGCATCTACACCATATACATAAGTATCATGTAAAAGACCTTGAGTTTGTAACATGTATACATAAGCTACTTTTGGTAACTCAGGGTACTCGTTAGCTTGCTCTAATAAAGGTTTAGTTTCGAATACTTCGATATTATCAGGAGTAACGTTTTCTCCTAATTTACCTAAGTGTGCAGCGATTTTTAATCCAGCCATTCTAGCAGCTGCTTCATAAGCATGTGACTCGATTCCTTCTTTAGCTTCAATAACCATACATAAGTTATTTAACTTTGAGAAAGGACTGTAATCTGCTGCAACACCAGTCATGTCGATGATTCCTTCTTGGAATCCAACAATTTTACCACAAGTTACTACTGCAGACCCTTTTAGTACATGAGTTCTACCTTCTCCAACAGTTTTTACATTTGAGATAATTCCAGGGAAAATACCAGCTTTTCCTCCAACTTTTACTCTAGGCTCAATTACATCTTTAACAGGTGTAATTCTAACACTTTCTCCAGGCTTTGCTAATTCAAGTTTAACGTCAATGATTCTGTCATCCTCTAAAACAATTGCCTTAATTTCTTCCGCATTTACATGTAAAACACCGTTTTCTACTTTTGAGACATCTGCAAATTTTATATCTGAAATATTAATTTCTCCTAATTCTAAACGCAAATATCACACCCCCTTAAATTATTATAAAATAAACTTTGATTATTGCCAAAATATCTACTTGATGTTTTCAGCTAACATATTTTCAATGTTTTTTGCTGTTGCATCGTCTTTTGTTAATTCTGCTACTTTTTCTCCACCTTTATATAAAGTGATTGTAGGTAATCCTAATACTTTTTGCTTTATTGCCATTCTTCTTGCTTTACTTGTGTTTAATTTTACGAATTTAGCTTTATCAGCATTTTTTTCAGCTATTACTTCTAATTCAGGTAATAATGCTTGGCATGGTACACACCCATCACTATAATAGTCTACTAATACATAACCTTCTGCATTTAGTACTTCTTCTTCGAATGTTCCCTTATCTACGATTAACATAAATTGATCCTCCTTAAAATTTTTCTTCCATATATTTTTCAGCTAACGTTGCTGCGATTGCTCCATCAGCAGTAGCTGTTACTACTTGTCTAAGTGCTTTAGGTCTAATATCTCCTGCTGCAAATACTCCTTCTACATTTGTTCTCATTTCATCGTCAGTTTTGATATATCCCCAGTCATCCATTTCTATATGACCTTTGAATGTATCTGAATGTGGTACATAACCAACAAATGCGAATAATCCAAATGTTCCATCTTCTTCATCTGCTTTGTACTCTGTTAATTCTCCAGTTTTTAAGTTTCTGAATACTGCTGTTTCTAATATTCCGTCACCTTTTAATTCTTCAACTGTTGAATCCCACATAAATGCTAACTTGTCATTTTTAAACGCCTTTTCTTGAATAGATTTAGCTGCTCTTAATTCATCTCTTCTATGTACTATAGTTACTTTTCTAGCAAATTTAGTTAGATACATTGCTTCTTCAACAGCTGTGTCTCCTCCACCGATTACGAATACTTCGAAATCTTCAAAGAAGTCAGCGTCACATGTAGCACAATATGAAACTCCCTTACCAGTAAATTCAGCTTCTCCAGGACAACCCATCTTTCTAGGTGTAGCTCCAGTTGCTATAATAACTGACTTAGCTTTATACTCTTCTTTGTCACCTTTAACTATTTTGATGTCTCCAGAAAAATCTACATCTATTACATCGTCAGCTTTGATCTCTGCACCGAATTCTGTAACTTGCTCTACCATTCTAGCGATTAGAGATGGTCCTGTAGCTTCTCTTACAGATCCAGGATAGTTTGCTACTTCATGAGTTATAACAATCTGTCCTCCAGTTTTACTTTTTTCCAATACTAATGTAGATAATTTTGATCTTCCTGCATATAGAGCTGCAGATAATCCTGCTGGTCCTGCACCTATTACTATAAGGTCGTATATTTTTGACATTGTACCCTCCTAATATATATATATTTTATTTAATTATTTTGAGTTATACTTTCGACACCACTAGTAATGATATCGCAATCGATTAATTTGAAGTCACCTATAATTTTGTCTGTCCATCCTCTTCTTAAGACAAATTTTTTAGTAGTTATTATAGCATCTTCGATAAGTTTCAAAGAATCAAAGTTTAACTTAGTAGCTTCTTCAGATATTATTATTGATTTAAAAGGTGTTTCCCCAGGTTTGATACTCCCTGTCAATGGATGGGTTAAAATTTCGTGACCAATATGAACTTTTGATCTTGTGAATTCCATTATTTCTAAAAAGGTAGCATCTTCATGGTAATCCATAGGGTAAAGATCCTTATATTTTAAGTTAACCGAAGGATTGTTAGTTATTATTCTAAATTTCATTTTTCCCTCCTAAACAAGAGTAGTTGTTCTCTTTTTCACATTTTTTTCCAAAAAAATAAAAAGTATTCAATAGATATAGATACTTTTTAATTTTTATTTATTTTGATTATATTGATACTTATTTGATGGAATTATGAGGGAATCGAACCCACCTACAATAACTTAATATTGAAACTCGATTTTAATATCGGTAAGCACACCAGCGTCTTGTCTATTTCCAATTTAGTTATACTCCTTTTATAAAAAAAAGTCAACCACTAAAGTTAATATTTTTACTTTTTGTTTTGTATATAAACACATATTATGTTATTCTAATTTTTTTCATTCCCTTATTTAACAAGAGATTCGAGATGGTTAATAACTAAAATGTTGTTAGAAATTAATTTTTTTTATTTTTTGAGATTTTTTTTGAAAATGAGTTTTGAAACGAAACAAAACAGTTGCTTTAAATACATTGTTTTGGAAAAAAGATTAGAATTTAATTGACAAACGTCCATTAAAAGGTTATAAATTATAAGATTCACAATTATTTAAATAATCAAATGGCTCAAAACCAAGGTTTAATAAGAATTATTTTATTTATGTGTGAATTATTCGGATTATAGTGATTTTTTTCACAAATATCGTTCAATGTTTTTTAGGGGGAATTTATACAATGGAAATGTTAAAAGGAATGGCACTACTATTATTGGCACTATCATGTTTTTCAGCGTTCAGTCTTAAAGCACCAAATGGTCAAAAAGCCATGAGTGGTTTAGCAAATGCTGCAGTCGCTACTTTTTTAGTCGAAGCTTTACACAAATTTATTTCAGGAAATATGCTTGGTATTGCTTTTTTAGGTAATGTAGGTAACATCGTAGGTGGTCTAGGAGGTGTAGCATCAGGAAGTTTGGTTATGTTAGCTCTTGGTATTAATCCTGTGTTTGCTCTTGCTACTGGTCTCGCACTTTCTGGAATGGGAATTTTAGAAGGATTTATCGTAGGATATGCCCTTTCGTTCTTAGTTCCACTTATAGAAAAACACTTACCTGAAGGAGTAGACGTTATTGTCGGCGTACTTGTTTTAGCTCCTCTAGGAAGATTTATCGCAGAAGCAGTTTCACCTGTTGTTACTATTACTCTTAATCAATTAGGAGAAATGATATTAAACGCTTCAAATCAATCTCCAATACTTATGGGACTTCTTTTAGGAGGGCTTATTAAGGTTATTTGTACAGCTCCTCTAAGTTCCATGGCTCTTACAGCTATCTTAGGTTTAACAGGACTACCTATGGGAATAGCGTGTGTGGCTTGTTTCGGTGGTTGTTTTGCAAACGGTATAACATTCTACAGACTTAAATTAGGAAGTAAAAGTAAAGCTATCTCAATGATGTTAGAACCTCTCACACAAGCGGATATAGTTACAGCTAACCCAGTTCCTATATTCAGTTCCAGTTTTGTTGGTGGAGCTCTTGCAGGTTTATCTGCTGCATATTTTAATATTATTGCTGATGCTCCTGGAACTGCATCTCCTATTCCTGGTTTACTCACTCCATTTGCATTTAATCCAGCTGGAACTGTTGCGTTAGCTATGTTCTTTGCGATGATCGGTGGTATAGCTGGTGGATTTATAATGTCGACACTCTTCCTTGCAATTAAAGACAAGAAAGAATCAAAAAGTATGATACAGGCATAGTTAATCATAATCTATTGAACTTTTACATTAGAGATAATGTTTAAGTTTGATAGGTTATTTTTTTTTGATAGACCATTACATTAGTAGTTTTTATTATTTAGTTTTTTACAAATTTATAAAAGCTAGATTGAAAAAATGAAAGCCTTCTAGAGTCAACTGAGGGATCATAATTTTATAGAATTTATAATATTTAAGTTTTGTTTGAAAAAGAGTGAAACATCAAAAAAGGTCATACTATTGTATGACCTCTGAATTAAGAATTGGTTAAAATAAAAAAATAAACTTTTCATGTTTTTTTATATTTCCACTGTCCTTTTACCTGAGAGATTCGCCTAAATTAGGTTTGCTCCTTCGGTGACTTATTTAAAAGTCTCTCCAGAGGTTCGTCCAGTAGGTGTACTTATTCACTCATGAGTGAAAACCTGAAAGTTTTACTTCTTCGGTGCTCTAATTTTCTAGAGTCTCTCCACATACCTTCGTCCGATTTTGTATTCAATTGTTTTATCTAGTACTAATTTATTACATTTATCGTGTTTTGTCAACATTTTATTTTATTTTTTCATTTTTTATTAATCGCGATTAGTAAATTTTACAAAAAACATACTAATCGCGATTAGTTTTATTTACTATATATATGCAACCGCAATTAACATGGCGTGGAGACACAATTTTAGATTTTACTTTTGATAACAATTTTATAAATTTATTTTAAACAAAGGAAGGTCGCTTAATTTTTAATATTAGTTTAATCTCAGATATAAATTAATTTTTTGTTGATTCACGTTGATTTTGTAGATCTATTATAGGAAGAATATTTAGAATTTTAAAAAAATATACAACTTTAAACTTTTATGAAACTCGAAAAAAATTACTTATGATGTTAATAATGTATTAAATAAATATTAGAATAGAAATATGTTAAGGTTTGTTAGAATTAAATAAAGTGTTTTGTTTGGTAGTGTATAAATAAAAAGAGTGGATTACGAGAAGTGTATTATTATATATATATTTAAGATTATTAATCGGTTTTGATTTAGTTATAGAAGCTGAAGTAGCATATTTATAATCCGTCACTGTTTAGAAAAACTATATTATGAAATTAATCAACGATCAATTAACAATATTATAATCTGAATTATTATAGAGATCATTTGTGAAAGATATTTATAAAATTGGAAAACAAGATAGTGTTGATATGAAGGTGAAAGATGAGGGGGGGGTTGTTTTAATGATTCGAGTCATGGTGTTTTATCCAGTTTTAATATTATTTTGTATTCTCCTTAAATCCTTTTATTATAATTATAGAGAAAAAGGTTTGGAGTTGATCTTTAATTAAAAGTCTTGGCACAATTTTCTAAAAGTTTAAATTAAGTATTGTATATATAATAATACTTTTTATAGATATATCGTTATGACTTAATAATTTCTTTGTTTAGGGGGGGATTAGAGTTACGTTTTTCTAGATTTTAAAATTGATATTTAAAATCAATTTAATTATCTTTTAAATCTTCACTATTAAGAAAAAAAGTATTAAAACCTTTTGTTACTACTAAAATAGTGTAGGACTATATTTAGAATGGAAATGGTCTTAAAAATTTTTTAATAATTTTCAAAGTTGATAACACATGCGTTTTATCGGTTGTAGATCAATAAAATAGGTTGTTGTAGAGGTGTGGTTGGTGTTTTATCCACGTTTTAGTAATTGTTTTGGAAAAATACAATAAAAAAACAAAATAATCCTTGACGAAAAGCTGTAAACGCGGTATACTTCTTCTTGTGCATCAGAGAAACATCTTTGAAGCCGACTAAAGGACATTAGCAATTAAATAGAGAAAGAAAGTGTAAATTAAAAACTCAATTGTCGTTTAAAACTTTGTTTTAAACAATCGATTAAGGTGTACAGTGGAATGAACCACTATAAAAATAATTATCTTTTAATAGATAGCTAAACTTCATTTATGAAGTTAGGATATAAATTTGAATGTAGAGTTTGATCCTGGCTCAGGATGAACGCTGACAGAATGCTTAACACATGCAAGTCGACTGGAATTCTTCTTCGGAAGATAGTACGGTGGCGGACGGGTGAGTAACGCGTAAAGAATTTGCCCTTCAGACTGGGACAACTAATCGAAAGGTTAGCTAATACCGGATATTATGAGACCTTGGCATCAAGGACTTATGAAAGCTATATGCGCTGAAGGAGAACTTTGCGTTCCATTAGGTAGTTGGTAGGGTAATGGCCTACCAAGCCGACGATGGATAGCCGGCCTGAGAGGGTGAACGGCCACAAGGGGACTGAGACACGGCCCTTACTCCTACGGGAGGCAGCAGTGGGGAATATTGGACAATGGACCAAAAGTCTGATCCAGCAATTCTGTGTGCACGATGAAGGTCTTCGGATTGTAAAGTGCTTTCAGGTGGGAAGAAGAAAGTGACGGTACCACCAGAAGAAGCGACGGCTAAATACGTGCCAGCAGCCGCGGTAATACGTATGTCGCAAGCGTTATCCGGAATTATTGGGCGTAAAGCGAGTCTAGGCGGCTTGTTAAGTCAGATGTGAAAATGCGGGGCTCAACTCCGTATTGCGTTTGAAACTGGCAGGCTAGAGTACTGGAGAGGTGGGCGGAACTACAAGTGTAGAGGTGAAATTCGTAGATATTTGTAGGAATGCCGATAGTGAAGACAGCTCACTGGACAGATACTGACGCTAAAGCTCGAAAGCGTGGGGAGCGAACAGGATTAGATACCCTGGTAGTCCACGCCGTAAACGATGTTCACTGGGTGTAGGGGGTCGAACCTCTGTGCCGAAGCTAACGCGATAAGTGAACCGCCTGGGGAGTACGCACGCAAGTGTGAAACTCAAAGGAATTGACGGGGACCCGCACAAGCGGTGGAGCATGTGGTTTAATTCGACGCAACGCGAGGAACCTTACCAGCACTTGACATACAACGAACTCGTCAGAGATGACTTGGTGCCGCTTCGGTGGAACGTTGATACAGGTGGTGCATGGCTGTCGTCAGCTCGTGTCGTGAGATGTTGGGTTAAGTCCCGCAACGAGCGCAACCCCTATCGTATGTTACCATCATTAAGTTGGGGACTCATGCGAGACTGCCTGCGACGAGCAGGAGGAAGGTGGGGATGACGTCAAGTCATCATGCCCCTTATGTGCTGGGCTACACACGTGCTACAATGGTTGGTACAGAGAGCAGCAATACCGCGAGGTGGAGCAAATCTCAGAAAGCCAATCTTAGTTCGGATCGCAGTCTGCAACTCGACTGCGTGAAGTTGGAATCGCTAGTAATCGCGAATCAGCAATGTCGCGGTGAATACGTTCTCGGGTCTTGTACACACCGCCCGTCACACCACGAGAGTTGGTTGCACCTAAAGTAGCAGGCCTAACCATTTATGGAGGGATGTTCCTAAGGTGTGATTAGCGATTGGGGTGAAGTCGTAACAAGGTATCCGTACCGGAAGGTGCGGATGGATCACCTCCTTTCTAAGGAGCACTTTATGAGATCAGTTTACTGATCTATATAAAGAATATTTACGCGTCTCTTTCTCTATTTATTTGGTAATGTTCTCTTTTTTGAGAGAAAATACCAGTTGGACATTGAAAACTATATAGTAATGAAATAATAAATTAACAATTTTATTAGATCTTCAAGTTATGTGAGAGCATAACGATAATTAACGAAGAGTTAGAAATAACTGAACGTAAATTAGATTTCAAAAATTCTAAAAACAAATTAAGCAAAAAATATTAAAATTCTATTTTAATAATAGGTTAAGAAATTAAGGGCGCACGGAGAATGCCTTGGTAGTAAGAGCCGATGAAGGACGTGATAAGCTGCGATAAGCTAAGACAAGCTGCAATTGAGCGTAATAGTCTTAGATTTCCGAATGGGTAAACCTACTAGTTTGAAGAACTAGTGTGGAAACGGGAACCGGATGAACTGAAACATCTAAGTAATCCGAGGAAGAGAAAGTAAAAACGATTCCCTAAGTAGCGGCGAGCGAACGGGGAAGAGCCCAAACCGAACAAGTGTGATAGCATGCAGGCGTTGCTTGTTGGGGGTAGTGGGATACAGAGTAGCAGATCTGCAAAGTCTGCGCTTGACTAACAGAGGTACTAGAATGAACTGGAAAGTTCAACCGTAGAAGGTGATAGTCCTGTATAGGGAACTTATGTTAGCAAGTCACTGTAATCCCAAGTAGCACGGGACACGAGAAACCCTGTGTGAATCAGCGAGGACCATATCTCGTAAGGCTAAATACTCTTACTAACCGATAGTGAATAGTACCGTGAGGGAAAGGTGAAAAGAACCCCGGGAGGGGAGTGAAATAGAACCTGAAACCGTGTGCTTACAAGCGGTCAGAGCAGAGCCTTCGGGCGTGTGATGGCGTGCCTTTTGGAGAATGATCCTGCGAGTTACGATCAATGGCGAGGTTAAGTATAACGGAGCCGAAGGGAAACCGAGTCTGAATAGGGCGAATTAGTCGTTGGTTGTAGACGCGAAACCTGGTGATCTATGCCTGTCCAAGATGAAGCTGTGGTAAGACACAGTGGAGGTCTGAACCCACCGTCGTTGAAAAGCCGGGGGATGAGGTAGGTATAGGGGTGAAAAGCCAATCGAACCAGGAGATAGCTCGTTCTCTCCGAAATGCATTTAGGTGCAGCCTTGATTGTTTAAATATGGGGGTAGAGCACTGAATGGTCTAGCGGGCATATTGCTTAGCGAAATCAATCAAACTCCGAATACCATATTTCAAGAGATCAGGAGTGAGACTATGGGTACTAAGATCCATGGTCAAAAGGGAAACAGCCCAGACCACCAACTAAGGTCCCAAATTATATCTAAGTGGGAAAGGAGGTGGAGATTCTGAAACAACCAGGATGTTGGCTTAGAAGCAGCCATACATTTAAAGAGTGCGTAATAGCTCACTGGTCGAGAGTCTCTGCGCCGACAATGTAACGGGGCTAAGATATAAACCGAAGTTGTGGAGTATACACTATGTGTAGACTGGTAGGAGAGCGTTCCGTAGGCCGTTGAAGGATAAGGGGTAACCCAATCTGGAGGTATCGGAAGTGAGAATGCAGGAATGAGTAGCGAGAAAGAGGGTGAGAATCCCTCTCGCCGGAAAACCAAGGTTTCCAGAGTAAAGCTTGTCTTCTCTGGGTAAGCCGGGACCTAAGCCGAGGCTAGATTGCGTAGGCGAATGGAAAGCAGTTTAATATTACTGCGCCACTATAATTTGTTTGAGAGATGGAGGGACGCAGAAGGGTATGTGCGCAGACTGTTGGATATGTCTGTGTAAGCATGTAGGATGGAACCGCAGGAAAATCCACGGTTTTAGATCTGAGGTGTGATGCGGAGTGTTTGTAATGAACACGAAGGTACAAATCCCACGCTGCCGAGAAAAGCTTCTATTGAGAATTATAGTGCCCGTACCGTAAACCGACACAGGTGGTTAGGATGAGAAATCTAAGGCGTACAGGCTAACTCTCGCTAAGGAACTCTGCAAAATGGCCCCGTAACTTCGGGAGAAGGGGTGCCATTAAAGGTGATAGAAACACGCGTTCTTGAGCTTTTGATGGCCGCAGTGAAGAGATTCGAGCAACTGTTTAGCAAAAACACAGGTCTATGCTAAGCTGAAAGGCGATGTATATGGGCTGACACCTGCCCAGTGCCGGAAGGTTAAGAGGAGGGTTTAGCGACTCAAATTGAAGCCCCGGTGAACGGCGGCCGTAACTATAACGGTCCTAAGGTAGCGAAATTCCTTGTCGGGTAAGTTCCGACCTGCACGAATGGTGTAATGACTCGAATGCTGTCTTGGCGGGAGGCCTGGTGAAATTGTACTACCGGTGAAGATACCGGTTACCTACAGTAGGACGGAAAGACCCCGTGGAGCTTTACTATAGCTTGGTATTGGGTTGAGATGTTATGTGTATAGGATAGTTGGGAGACTGTGAATGTGTGGCGCTAGCTGCATATGAGTCGCTGGTGGAATACCAACCATATAACATTTTGATTCTAATCTGTGATGTGTAATCATGGAGACAGTGCTAGGTGGGTAGTTTGACTGGGGCGGTCGCCTCCGAAAGAGTAACGGAGGCGTTCAAAGGTTCCCTCAGGTTGGATGGAAATCAACCGAAGAGTGCAATGGCATAAGGGAGCTTGACTGTGAGATAGACACATCGAGCAGGTGCGAAAGCAGGACATAGTGATCCGGTGGTTCCGAATGGAAGGGCCATCGCTCAACGGATAAAAGCTACCCCGGGGATAACAGGCTGATTTTGCCCGAGAGTCCATATCGACGGCAAAGTTTGGCACCTCGATGTCGGCTCATCGCATCCTGGGGCTGGAGAAGGTCCCAAGGGTTGGGCTGTTCGCCCATTAAAGCGGTACGTGAGCTGGGTTCAGAACGTCGTGAGACAGTTCGGTCCCTATCCACTGTAGGCGTAAGAATATTGATGAGATCTGTCCTTAGTACGAGAGGACCGGGATGGACAAACCTCTAATGTACCAGTTGTCATGCCAATGGCATAGCTGGGTAGTCACGTTTGGAATGGATAACCGCTGAAAGCATCTAAGCGGGAAGCCAACTCAGAGATAAGTATTCTATCATTGATAAGTCACCTTCGAGACTAGGAGGTTGATAGGTTGGGGGTGTAAGGGCTGTGAAGTCTTTAGCTGACCAATACTAATATGACGAACACTTTACCTAAAGTAAAATTGATTTAGAAGAAAAGAGTTAATTTAAAAAACATTATTATATAGTTTTGAATGTTTAACAATATTCAATAAGAAAGTAAGCTTGGTAAGAAAAGCTACGGGGGTACACCTGGTCACATTCCGAACCCAGAAGTTAAGTCCGTAAACGCCGAAAGTACTTAGGGGGCAGCCCCTTGGGAGGATAGGAACTTGCCAAGTCTTTTTTATTTTTTGTAAAAACATGCGCCACTAGCTCAGCTGGTACAGCACTCGACTTTTAATCGAGTTGTCACAGGTTCAAACCCTGTGTGGCGCACCATAATTTATATAAATATCGGAGCCATCAATTAATTTTGATGGCTTTTTTTGTTATTTTATTTTTTATAAAACTTGAAAAAAGTAGTAGCTTAGTTTATACTTAAATACAATGTGAAAAAATAAAAAAATGTTTTTAAATGACAAAAAAAGGATGATTTTAGGATGACGAAGCATAAAAAAATATTGATAGTTATGGTAATTATATCTATTATAGGGATAATTTATACATCGCTGGCAGTAAATAAGAATTTCGGAGTGCAGAAATATTTTAACTACGAATTTGTAGATGGGGAAGTTTTATCCATAAAGGAAGAAACTATAAATCCAGATCCATTGATCCCTGGAAGATATGTTGGGAAACAAAAGATAGAGGTTAAAATATTAGAAGGACTCCATAAAGATCAGGTATATAGTGTGATAAATGTATTGAGTAACAGACATAATATATTTGCTAAACCAGGAATGAAAGCTATATTCACAGTTAGAGAGAAAGACGGAAAGGAACATGTATGGTTCTATAACTATAAGATGGATCGGTATATTTATGTGTTGATTGGCTTATTTTGCTTGAGTTTAATTGTTTTTGGACGTTTAAGCGGAATCAAATCAATATTGTCCCTTGTGTTTACAGGAGTAGTTATAATATTCATTCTCATACCTATAATATTTCGAGGTGGTAATCCCATCCCCTGGGCAATATTATTATGTTCAATAATAACAGTAGTAACATTTTTGTTGATAGGTGATTTTAATAGAAAAACTTATTCGGCTATACTTGGAACTATTGCAGGGGTGATGATCTCTGGAATAATCTCCTACATTTTTGGAAATTTAGCTAAATTGACAGGAATCCATATGGAAAAAGGTGAACAAATTTTATATCTGGCTGCAGATTATCATGTGAAGATAAACGGTCTTATGTTTACCTCTATATTGATAGCATCTTTAGGGGCTATCAATGATGTGGCTATGTCAATTGCATCATCATGTAATGAGCTATGTAAAAGAAACCCGGATATTCACCTAGATGATCTCTTTATGTCACTTATGGATATAGGAAAAGATATAATGGGGACTATGACCAATACATTAATTTTGGCATTTACTGGAAGTTCACTGAATCTCATGCTTATGATATGGGGATTTCAGATGAATACTAAACAATTTATAAATATGCCAGTGATAGCAATAGAACTTATCCAGGCTTTATCTGGAAGTATAGGAATAGTTTTGACAGTTCCTATAACAGCCAGTATTTCTGTCTACCTAATAAGGAAAAAAGGTGGATTATTTTTTAAAAGAGAAAAGAATTAATTATGGAATAAAATTTTAATATAGAAAAACAAGGAGGGAAAGATGAAAAAGTTTTTAATGGCAACACTGATAACAAGTATTTTTATGGCTTGTAATTCAAATGATGTATCGGTAGAAAAGAAAGAACCGGTAAAAATGGAAATAACTGAGAGGGTAGTAACCCATGAAGTTATAGTTAAGGGTGAGGAAGAGGTAGCTGAACAAACTATTAGAGTAGCAGCAACTTCAGATGTACACGGTAGAATTTATCCTTATGATTATGCAATAGATGGTAAGGATGACGATGCAGGTTTAGCAAAAGTATCGACTGTTGTTAACTCTTTAAGAGCAGAAAACCCAAATATGATATTGATGGATGATGGAGATACGGTTCAAGATAACTCATCTGAATTATTTAATGACCTTGAGGTACATCCTATGGTAGAAGCTATGAATAGCATAGGTTATGACATTTGGACTTTAGGAAATCATGAGTTTAACTTTGAAAAGGAATTTATAGAAAGAAATATATCTAATTTTAATGGAACTGTTCTTTCAGCTAACATTAAAAATAAAAAAGATGGATCGAACTATGTAAATCCATATCAAATTTTTAATGTAAATGGAGCTAGAGTGGCTGTAATAGGAGTTATCCCTCCATATGTACCTATGTGGGAATCATCTTCTCCTAGTCATTTTAAAGGGTTGGAGTTCAATGAAATATTGGAATCTGTCCAAGAAACTGTAAAAGAATTAGATGGTCAATATGATATCTTAGTTGGATCTTTCCATATGGGAAGAGAAGATGAATATGGTGGAGCTGGAATCTATGATCTAGCTAATAAAGTACCTGAATTTGATGTTATATTTGGTGGACATGAGCATGCTAAATATGTTGAAAATATAAATAATACTCCAATTGTAGAACCTGGATTTGCAGGTTGGGCAGTTTCTAAAGCTGATATCCATGTAAAGAAAGAAGAGGGTAAATGGGTTGTTAAAGGGATAGATGTAGAAAACATTCAAACTAAGACAATTGAAGCAGATCAAAAAATATTAGACGAATTTAAATATGTAGATGATCAAGCAAAATCTGTAGCAAATACAGTAATTGGAGAGGTTAGTGAAACGTTTATAACTAGACCAGATTTCATAACTGGTGAAGACAAGGTAACTACTATGCCTACAGCTCAATTACAGCCAAATGCTGTAATAGATCTAATAAATGATGTGCAGTTAAAATATGCAGGAGCAGATGTATCATCAGCGGCATTCTTTAAGGCAGAAGCTAACTTAAAAGCAGGAAATTTCCATAATAAAGATGTGGCTAATATCTATAAATATGCAAATACTTTAGTTGGAGTAAATATGACTGGTGAAAATTTACTTAAATTTATGGAATGGTCTATGTCATATTACAATACTTGGAATGAAGGAGATGTAACTATCTCATTTAATGAAGATGTAAGAGGATATAACTATGATATGTTTGCAGGGGTAAACTATAAAGTTGACTTATCTAAAGACGCAGGGAATAGAGTAGTCGATCCAACGATCAATGGTGAAGCTATCGATCCAGCTAAGATCTATAAGGTAGCAGTAAACAACTATAGATTTGGTACATTAACTAAGAACGGATGGGTAAAACCTGAAGATAAATATTATGATTCTTATGAAACTATGCAGGATGCAGGAAGAATAAGAGATTTAATCATCAAATATACAAAGGAAGAAAAAAATGGAAAATTAGATCCTATTGTACATAATAACTGGGAAATAATTGGTGTTAAATTAGATTATCCAGAAAGAGATGCTATCTATGAGATGATCAGAGAGGGGAAGATAGTTATTCCTAGATCAGCTGATGGAAGAACAGTTAATGTTAAATCTATTAATTTAAAGGATTATGTTGTTGCAGAAGAAGTTGCATCGTATACAGTAAAAACTGGAGATACTTTAGGAGCAATAGCAAACAAATTTGATCTTAAAGTTCCTGAAATTTTAAAAGAGAATAAAAATATAAAAGATGCAAATATAATAAGAGTTGGGGAAGAATTAATAATTCCTGCAAATTAAATTTAAAAAGGTACAGAATTTATCTGTACCTTTTAAATATATACATATATAAATAGGGAGGAAAAATGATGATGAAGAAATTTGTTAAGATCTTATCGGCAATGATGTTACTTTTAGTGGTGGCATGTGGAAAAACTACAAAAACAGATGAACCTAGTAAAGTAGCGGGGGACAAAGTAGATGTAGTGGCAACTGAGAAATTAGTTGTAAATGAAGATGTAGAATTTAAAGTAATGCATGTAAATGATATTCATGGAAGGGTAGATGCAGGTAAATACGACGGAATGGGATTAGCCAGAGTAAGTACTATGGTTAAACAAACTAGAGCAGAAGACCCCAATGTATTATTTTTAGATGCAGGAGATACAATTCATGGAACTGTATTTGCAGCTTTAACTAAGGGAGCATCAGTTGTAAGAGTTATGAATGAAATGGGTTATGATGCTATGACAACAGGAAATCATGACTATAACTATGGATTGGATAGAATTGAAAAATTACAAAATACTATGAACTTTCCAGTGTTAGTATCAAACCTTACTTATAAAGATACAGGAGAAAAAGCATTTAAACCATATACAATCAAAACATTACCGAATGGTGTGAGAGTAGGAATCTTTGGTTTAGCAACTCCTGAGACAGCGTATAAGACTAACCCTACCAATGTAGAGGCGGTTACCTTTGATGACCCTATCGCATCAGCTAAAGAGTCTGTAACGGCTTTAAAAGCTGAAGGAGTGAACTACATCGTTGCGCTTTCACATTTAGGTGTAGATGAAGATTCAGTTTATACAAGTATTAAATTAGCTCAAGAAGTAGATGGAATAGATCTAGTTGTTGATGGACATAGTCATACTACTCTAGAAGAAGGTATGTGGGTAAAAGATACTCTTATTGTTCAATCAGGATTCTATGATAAGAACTTAGGAGAAGTAACTATTAAATTAGGTAAAGATGGATCAAAAGTTGAGACAGCGAAATTATTTACTAAAGAATACGCAATGGAAAACGTTGAGGAAGATCCTGCTGTAAGAGCAATTATTGATGAAGTAAATACAGAGAATGAAAAGATTACATCTGTAGTTGTAGGAGAAACTCCTGTACTTTTAGACGGTGAAAGAAATGATGTAAGAGCTGGTGAAACTAATTTAGGAGATATGATTACAGAAGCTATGTTAACAAAAACAGGAGCTGAAGGTGTTATAACTAATGGTGGTGGAATAAGAGCTTCTATCCAAAAAGGAACAATTACTAGAGGAGATGTTATCTCAGTATTACCATTTGGAAACTATGTGGTGGTAAAAGAGATAACTGGTCAAGATCTAAAAGATGCTATTGAAAATGGTGTGCAATCTTATCCAGATGCTAGAGGAGCGTTCCCACATGTAGCAGGATTTACATTTAAATTTGATCCTATGAAAGAAGTAGGAAACAAAGTTTATGATGTTACATTTAACAATGGAGAAAAATTAGACCTAACTAGAACTTATAAGATAGCTACAAACGACTTTATGGCTGTAGGTGGAGATAAGTATGCTTCTTTAAAAGGGAAGAAGACAGTGAACGAATATGAGAGTATTGAAGAGATATTAGGAGAATATATTAAAACTAATGGAATCACTCATACTACTGTAGATGGAAGAGTATTCGCAGGGAAGGAAGAAATTACTGCAAATATGGATAAAAAATCGAATGATTCAGTATATACAGTAGAATCAGGAGATACATTGAGAGCAATTTCTGAAAAAACAGGAATAGATATGGATACAATCTTAAAAGAAAATAAAAAGATTACAAACCCAGATATAATTTTTATAGGAGAAAAAATAGCTTTACCAAAGGCTAACTAATCCTTTAAAAGAAGCCACTTTGTGGCTTCTTTTTTTTTAAAATCAAATATATTTTTCAAAAAAATAAAAAAAGTATGAAAAAGTGTTGACGCTTTAACTTTATTGTGATATTATTATTCTTGTCGTGAGAGAACGATAATAACGGAGCATAGCGCAGCCCGGTAGCGCACCTGCCTTGGGAGCAGGGGGTCATAGGTTCGAATCCTATTGTTCCGACCATTTAAATAAAATATACCAAGATACGCGGGAATAGCTCAGTTGGTAGAGCGTCAGCCTTCCAAGCTGAATGTCGCCAGTTCGAACCTGGTTTCCCGCTCCAAAATGTGGTGGTTGTAGTTCAGTTGGTAGAGCGCCAGTTTGTGGTACTGGTTGTCGCGGGTTCAAGTCCCGTCAGCCACCCCAACATTTAAAAACTTTATATTATGCGCCACTAGCTCAGCTGGTAGAGCACTCGACTTTTAATCGAGTTGTCACAGGTTCAAACCCTGTGTGGCGCACCATCCATACGCGGGGGTGGCGGAATTGGCAGACGCGCTAGACTTAGGATCTAGTGTCTTCGACGTGGGGGTTCAAGTCCCCCCCTCCGCACCATATTAAAGTTTTAAACTCTAGAATTTATTCTAGAGTTTTTTTTTTAGAGTAGAGATACCTTTTGTTATAAAATTAAAGCCTTATCTAGGAGATGAAAAAATGAGAAATATAAAACTTGTCTATCAATATGATGGAAGTGATTTTTTTGGATTTCAAAGACAACCAGATAGACGAACTGTACAAGGGGAACTTGAATCAGGTTTGTACAAGATAATAAGAGAAAGGGTAAACTTAATAAGTTCAGGAAGAACTGATAGGGGGGTCCATGCAGTTGAACAAGTTTCTAATTTTGTTACTGACTCTAAAATTCCAGCAGAGAGGCTGGTTTACGCTCTTGATAACATCACTCCTAAGGACATTAAGATATTAAAGGTAGAAGATGTAGAAATGGAATTTCATTCCAGATTTTCGGCAAAGACAAGAGCCTATGAATTTATATTGACTCCTGAAAGAAGTGTGTTTGAAACTAGATATTTAACTGAAGTCAAAGGGAAAATTCACGTAGATAAACTATACGATATAATGAAGGTGTTTTTAGGCAGCCATAATTTTGATGGATTTAGAATGACTGATTGTGGTGGGAAGAATCCTGTAAGAGAAATTTTTGAAATAAGATGTTATGAAAAAGCTGACCATAAGATAGGAATTTATATAAAAGGAAATGCTTTTTTAAAGACACAGATAAGGATAATGGTAGGAAGTTCTTTGGCGATTTATTTCAATGAAAGACCCTGTGATTATTTGTTAAAAAAATTAGAAAATCCTGACCCTAAAGGTGAAAAGATAGTTATAGATGGATCGGGGTTATACCTGTATGAGATAAACTATTAGTTGTTAGTTATTTTAGGGGGATAAAAAATGAAATTTTTAGAGATAAAAGCAAAAGATAAAAAATATATAGAGCAGATTATAGAGGTTGAAAAAGAAGCTTTTGGAGTAAGTGGTGGAGTAGATGAATGGATCTTGAAGCCTATTATCCGGTATGGGAAGGTATTTGTCTTAGTTATAGAGGATGAAGTTATAGGGATAGCTGAATATATTAGAAATTTCGATGGTGATGAGATGTTTTTATACGGATTTTCTATAAAGAAAGATTATAGAAAATGTGGATATGGAAAAAAACTCTTGGAAGAATCTGTAAAAATATTTAGAGAAAATAAGATAAAAAAAATAGGGCTGACGGTTTCTTTGGAAAATGAAGGCGCTATAGAACTATATAAAAAATTAGGATTTAAGATGGAAGAGATGTTAAAGGATGAATATGGAAAAGGTATAGACAGACTTTACTTCAGCAGGAAAATATAGTAAAAAAATCATTTTGTTGACAAAACAATAAAAATATAATAGAATTATATATGAAATGATTACAAAATATCAATCTAAAAGGAGGTAGAAATGAAGTTAAATATAGAAAAAATAAGTTCATATTTAAAAAGTCATGATATAAGACCATCTTATCAGAGGATGAAAATTTTTGAGTACTTAATAGTAAATAAAAATCACCCTACAATAGATATGATGTATAAGAGTCTTGCTCCAGAAATACCAACTTTATCTAAAACTACAGTATATAATACATTAAATTTATTCGTAGAAAAGAAGATTGCTATAGTAATTTTAGTAGAGGAAAATGAAACTAGATATGATGCTGATACAAGCATACATGGACATTTTAAATGTGATGAATGTGGAGAGGTCAGTGATCTTAATATAGGGATGGAGAAGGTAAATATTCCTGAACTTGATAATTTTCAAATAAATGAGCACCATCTTTATTTTAAAGGTGTATGCGGTGAGTGTTTAAAGAAAAAAAAATAATGTTCGTAGAACAATAAAAGATAATTCTTCATTTTTAATGGGGAATTTTTTTTATTTTTTATAAAAGATAAAAGAAGGAAAAAAATGTGTAAGTTGGTATACAGAGAGGTGCTTTATAAAAAATTAGATTAATTTTAAGAGCGGAAATTTTATTAAAGTTATATTTAGTTTAAATTTTGGGAGGAAATAAAAATGGCAATGAATAAAAGGATGTTGGAAATTTTAAATGAGCAAATTAATAAGGAGATGTATTCTGCACATCTATATCTATCGATGAATGCTTATCTCGTTTCTAAAAATTTACCAGGTTTTGCTAACTATATGAGGGTACAATATCAAGAGGAAATGTCCCATGCATTAAAACTGTTTGATTATCTATTGGAAAGGGGAGAAAGGGCTGTATTAGCTGAGATAGCAGCTGTAAAAGTGGAGTGGAAAGACCCTATAGATGTATTTGAAGATACCTACAAACATGAAAAGTTTATAACTGAATCTATAAATGAAGTTTTAGGAGTAGCCCATGAAGTGAAGGACTATGCGACTATAAATATGCTTCAATGGTATATAAATGAGCAGGTAGAAGAGGAAGCTCACGTGTCATCTGTATTGGAGCAGTTAAAGATGGTAGAGGGCAAAGGAACAGGCTTATTTATGCTAGATAGAGAGATGCAAAACAGGGTATTTATAGACTCTACACAGGAAAAAGCTTAAATTAGGTTAATTTTATTTTTATATATTATCAATTTATATACAGCTATAAGCTGTAATGGGAGGTATTTATGACAATTAAAGGTACTGAAACAGAAAAGAATTTATTGAAGTCTTTCGCTGGTGAATCACAAGCTACAAACAGATACAAGATGTATGCTAAGCAAGCTAAAAAAGAGGGGTATGAACAAATTTCGGCAATTTTTTTAGAAACTGCAGATAATGAAGTTCAGCATGCTAAAAGATTTTTTAGATTCTTAGAAGGGGGAGACTTAGAGATTACAGCTGCCTACCCAACTAATCAAGTGGGGACTACTGAAGAAAATTTAAAAAATGCAGCAGGTGGAGAAAATGAAGAATGGACAGAATTATACCCTCATTTTGGAGAAGTTGCAGAAAAAGAAGGATTTCCTGAAGTTGCAGCAGCATATAGAAGTATATCGGCTGTAGAGAAGGAACATGAGGCTAGATATTTAAAATTACTGGCAAATTTAGAAGATAGCAGTGTGTTTAAAAAGAAAAGTGTAGTTAGATGGAAGTGTAGAAATTGTGGATTTGTACATGAAGGGGAGGAAGCTTTAGAGTTATGTCCTGCATGTCTTCACCCAAAAAGCCATTTTGAGATCAAAGAAAATAATTATTAGGAAAAACTTAAATTATAGAGTAATATGATAATAAGTAACTTACAACTTAAAACTAGGAGGAATATATATGGATAAATGGTTATGTATAGTATGCGGTTATGTGTATGATCCAGAGGTTGGAGATCCTGATTCAGGGATAGCACCAGGAACAAAGTGGGAAGATGTCCCAGAAGATTGGATTTGTCCTCTATGTGCAGTAGGAAAAGATCAATTCGAAAAAATGTAGTTCTATAACTATTAATAGAACGTTGGAGGGAATATGGACAGATGGGTATGTTTGGTATGCGGCTATGTATACGATGAAGAATTAGGGGATCCTGATTCAGGGGTAGCACCGGGAACAAAGTGGGAAGACGTACCAGAAGACTGGATTTGTCCGCCATGTGCAGTAGGAAAAGACCAGTTTGAAAAACTGGAATTTGAAAAGTCAGAATAAAAAAATGCCTGCAAATTGCAGGTATTTTTTTATTTTAAAGTAAAAGAAGTAAAGTTTAGTCATTAAATAAAGTTTTATAACGTTTTAAATGCGAAAATAATGTTTTGTTTGCAAACAGTACATTTTGAAGTAGAATTGTGTGTAGAAACAGAATTTTTTTCGCAAAACGTTCGAAAAAAGGTTGACTTTTTTTAAAATCTTTAGTATACTTATATTAGTTCAAGGGAGACTTTGAACATCCATGTAGAGCTTAAGCCCCCCTTTTTAAGACTATATGTGTCAATTGAATTATTGATGAAAAAAAGCTTGCATTTGGTAAGCTTTTTTTATTTTTAATTTATCTGTAGCCCTATCTCAAATTTTGAGGTGGGGCTTTTTTGTGATAAACTAAAAAAAAGACAGAAGGAGAAATAAGATGAGGTTTGATTACCAGTTTGCTATGGAAGAGTATGAAAAGGTGAAAAAATACCTAAAAAAATATGATTATAGGTGTGAAGTCACTGGGAGTCTGAGAAGAAAGAAAGAAGATATAGGGGATATAGATATAGTCATAGAAAAAAACGAAGATAAAAAAATAGAAATAGAAAATTTAAAAGAGATAGAAATAAAGGTGCTGGAAATAATTTCTAAGTATAGTGAAGTGGAAAGACGTATAAATCATTATGAGTTTTTATTAAAGAGTGGAATATCTATTCATATAATCCCTGAAACCTCAAAACACTTTAACTATACCCTTTGGCACTCTACAGGACCAAAACCTCATGTAAAACTGATAAAGAAAAAGTATGAGGAGAAGGCGATGGAGATAGATATGGAAAATACAATAGAAAAAGAAATATATGAAAATATAGATTTGGAATATTTACAGCCAGAGAAAAGATGGGAATTAGTCTAGAATACTTACAAAGTATTGAAAATATTATAAGAATGAAAATTGGCCAAGAGCCACTAAAAGGAAGGAAAATTATGACGAAAAAACAAAAAGTAAAAAAGATAATAGCTGTACTCCATGAAAAATTTGGAAATCCAGAGTGTGCACTGAAACATGAGACCCCTTTTGAGTTGTTGGTAGCCGTGAGTCTGTCAGCTCAGTGTACTGATAAGAGGGTAAATATAGTGACTGAGGAGATGTTTCGAAAAAAGGGTATAAATACTCCGAAACAATTTGCAGAGATGGAGTTAGAAGAGATAGAAACCTTAGTCAAAAGTACAGGATTTTATAAAAATAAAGCCAAAAATATAAAGAAAACCAGTGAGATACTACTAGAAAAATATGGGGGAGAGGTCCCGCAAGAGATGGATAAATTAGTTGCCTTGGCAGGAGTCGGTAGGAAAACAGCGAATGTTGTCAGAGGAGAGGTGTGGAGGTTAGCGGAAGGAGTAACTGTGGATACCCATGTAAAGAGACTGACAAATTTAATAGGGCTTGTTAAGGGAGATAACCCTATAATTATCGAAAGGGAATTAATGGAGTTGGTCCCTAAAGAATATTGGATAGATATATCTCATTATTTGATTTTACAAGGAAGAGATGTATGTGTGGCTAGAAGACCTCAATGTGGTAGATGTGAAATAAATATTTTTTGTAATTTTGGAAGAAAAAAATTAAAAAAAGAGGAGAAAAATAACAGCTGACCACGGATAGGATAGAGATACTAAGGTCTTAAAAGTTTCGATGATCAAACCTTTGGAATACCAAGGAATATGTTGACATAAAAACTAAACAATGGTAATATAAGGTATATAGAATAAGGGGTGAAGCTATGAGAAGAGTTTATTTAGACAACAACGCTACAACAAAAACGGATGAAAAAGTATTGGAAGCGATGTTGCCTTATTTTTGTGAGGTATATGGAAATGCTCACAGTATGCACAGTTTTGGACAAGAGGCTGGAAAAGCTTTAAATTCAGCTAGAGAAACTATTTCAAATATATTAAAGATAGAAAAATCAGAGTTAATTTTTACTGGAACAGGGGTAGAAAGTAATAATTTAGCCATAAGAGGTATAGCAAGAGCTTATAGAAGAAGAGGGAATCACATAATTACAAGTGCTATTGAACATCCGGGTGCTAAGAATACATGTCAAGATCTAGAGAGAGAGGGATTTGAAGTATCTTATATACCTGTTGATAAAAACGGTGTAGTAATTGTAGAGGAGTTAAAAAAAGCTATCAGAAAGGAAACGATCTTAGTTACTCTTATGCATGCAAACAACGAAACTGGAGTAGTGCAGCCAATAGAGGAGATATCTAAGATAACTCGTGAGAACAAGATTGTATTTCATACTGATGCTGTTCAAACGGTTGGAAAGATACCTGTCTATCCTAAGGAATTAGGAGTGGACCTAATGAGTTTTTCAGGGCATAAATTTAATGGTCCTAAGGGAACAGCTGGATTATTTGTTAAAAATGGAATCAGATTAGGAAAAGTTATTACAGGTGGAGGACAGGAAAGAAAGATCAGACCTGGAACAACTAACCTGGCAGGTGTAGTAGGAATGGCTAAAGCATTGGAATTAGCTACTACAAATATGGATGAAAAGATAAAGGAAGAGGAAGAATTGAGAGCATTCTTTGAAACAGAGATGGTCGCAAAAATTCCAGAAATTAAAATAAATGGTAAAGAAGCAGTTAGGCTTCCAGGAACTTCAAGTATTAGTTTTAGACATTTAGAAGGAGAGTCAATCTTATTAGGACTTGATTATAAAGGGATAGCCGTTAGTTCAGGATCTGCATGTTCTTCGGATGATCTGCAGGCTTCCCATGTATTGTTAGCAATGGGGATAGAGGTTGTGGATGCTCATGGGACTATTAGATTCTCTTTGGGGAAATTTAATACTCGTGAAGATATGGAATATGTAATAGAGGAAGCTCCTAAAGTGATAGAGAAATTAAGAATGATTTCACCGCTTTGGAATGAATTTCAACTTGAAAAATAAATTAAAAAATGGGGAGTGACGATAGATGGAATATACAAAAAAAGTAATGGATCATTTTATGAATCCTAGAAACGTTGGAGTAATTGAAAATCCTGATGGATATGGAAAGATTGGAAGTCCTTCTTGTGGAGATATGATGGAGATCTTCTTAAAGATAGAAGATGGAATCATCAGAGATGTAAAATTTAGAACATTTGGATGTGCATCAGCTATTGCATCATCATCAGTAACTACAGAGATGATCTTAAATAAAACTGTAGAAGAAGCGTTACAAGTAACTAACAAGGCTGTTGTAGAAGCTTTAGATGGTTTACCGGCAGCAAAAGTACATTGTTCTGTGTTAGCTGAAGAAGCTATAAAAGCAGCAATAGAAGACTATATGTCTAAAAAATAATGATTTTATTTTGGGGTAGGAAACTATCCCTTTTTTATTTGATATATGCTATAATATTCTAATCTAAAAAGCGTATTAATTAATAAAATATAAGAGAAAAAGGATGAAGTGACTAAGATGAAAAGAATTATTATAGGAATATATTTAATTGTAGGTATATTGAGTTTTGGGCAAGGGGATAGATTTGCAGCAAAACTATTGGGAACAGCGGATGGTAAAATAATAAATAGTATCAATGGAGAAAAGATTTACCCGTTGGCTTCTGTGACTAAGATGATGACTATATTGGTTACCTATGATGCTATATCTAAGGGCGAGATATCGATGGATGATATGGTAGATATTCCAGAAGAGATGAGAAAAATTGGTGGGAGCAGAATATGGATGACTGTGGAAGACAGCCTCAGTGTGAGAGATCTGGTCAAAGCAACGGCTATTTATTCTGCCAACAATGCAGCATATTCCCTGGCTTATTATGTGGGAGGTGGAGATTTAGACAAATTTGTAGAGAAAATGAATGAAAAAGCAGAATCTTTAGGGATGGTAAATACTAATTATTATACTCCGGCAGGGTTACCTCCTCATATGACGGGAACAGAGATGGATGTATCTACAGTAAATGATATCTATAAATTATCTATGGAATTGTTGAAAAATGATGACTATATGAAAATTGCTTCGATGAAGGAAGCTGGTATAAGAAATGGTCAGCAGAGGTTTAAAAGCAGAAATAAATTATTGGGAATAGATGGGATCTATGGGATAAAAACTGGACATCATAGTTTGGCAGGGTATAATATCTCCATTGTTTCTAAAAAGAATGATTTAAATATGATAGAGATTGTGTTTGGTTCGCCAGATGAAAAGACCCGTGATACAGTTGTGCTAGAAGATTTAGATAAATTCTACATTGATTATGGGTATATAGATCTTTTGGTTCAGGGGGAAAAAATAGGGACACTAAAGGTTGAAGATGGTGTGGAATCAGAAGTTAATTTTTATGCTGAAAACAACTATACTAAGTTGATGGCTAAAAATAGAAAGATAGAAAAACAAGTGACAATGAAAAAAGATATAAAAGCTCCTGTTGCAGCTGGAACTGTAGTTGGGGAGTATAGGCTTTTAATAGATGGTAAAACTTATTTAAAAAGTGAACTAAGAATTGATCATTCAATTGAAAGAATGGGATTTTTTCAAAGAATATTTAACTAAAAGAGTCTTTAAAGACTCTTTTTTTTCTAAAAAAATAAATATGCAAGATTGAAAGTTGAGAGGACATCAAATACAGGAAAGAGATAGGAGATGAATATGGTGGAAAAGGGAATTATAAGAGAAAATAAAATAAATCTAAAATAATACAGAAACTTTATAGTGAAATTTGTAGAAAAGGAATCTTTGGGTTCCTTTTTCTATTATTATGTTATAATAGATAGAAGTATAAGTAAAAATTAAAGTTAGAGAGAAGGAGAAATAATGAAAAAATATATAATAGAGCCAGAATATCATGGATATAAAGTTGGGGATTATTTAAAGGAAGTTTTGGGTTATTCTAGTAGAAGTATGAGGAAGATCGATATCTTTTTGAATGGGAAAAAAGTGAAGCCCAATAAAAAAGTAAGGAAATTGAATAGGTTATTGGTGAAGGAGCACAATAAAGGAACAAACATCGAGCCTATCCAAATGGATTTGGATATAGTATATGAGGATAAGAACCTGATTATATTAAATAAGGAACCATATTTGATAGTGCATCCCACTAAAAAGAAGGTAGATAAAACTCTGGCTCATGGAATAGTGCATTATATGAAGGAACAGACAGGGGAAATTACAGTTCCGAGATTCTATAATAGATTGGATATGAACACGTCTGGAATTATAGTGGTAGCTAAAAATGGGTTTGCCCAGGCATTTTTACAAAATAAAGAGAAAGCCACTGTGAAGAAGTATTATCAAACAATAGTTAAGGGAATAGTTAAAGAAGAAGAGTTTGTTATAGAGGAATCGATTGGTCGTGTAGGAGATTCGCTGAAAAGAGAATTACTTTCAGTAGAAGATGGAGGTCAAACTGCAAAAACAGGAGTAAAGGTTTTAAAGAGAATGGATGATCAAAACTTAACCCTTCTAGAGGTGGAGTTATTTACAGGAAGAACCCATCAAATCAGAGTACATCTATCATCTATAGGACATCCAATATTAGGAGATGAACTCTATGGGGGAATGGTTGATAGTATTAAAAGACAGCTTCTGCATGCTTATAAATTAATCTTTACTAACCCAGACACTGGAAAAGAGGAAACTGTAACTACAACTTTACCTGATGACATGGATAGAATTATAAAAGGGGAGGTGATAGGGTAAAAATAGACCAAGAATTGTTGCAAAATTAATACTCACGTTCCGTTGACAAACTCTAGAAATTTAAGATATATTTATAGTGTAAAATAAAAAAATCTCAGGAGGAATAAAACTATGGCAGCAGTAAAGATAGCGATAAATGGATTTGGTAGAATTGGAAGATTAGCATTCAGATTAATGGCAGATAACCCTGAATTTGAAGTAGTAGCAATAAACGACTTAACGGACCCTAGAACTTTAGCTTACTTATTAAAGTTTGATACAGCTCAAGGAAGATTCAAAATGGATTCAATTGAAGCTACAGAAAACGGAATAGTAGTAGATGGGAAAGAAATTAAAATATACTCTGAAAGAAATGCAGCAGACTTACCTTGGAAAGCATTAGATGTAGATGTAGTATTAGAATGTACTGGATTCTATGTATCTAAAGAAAAGTCTCAAGCACATATAGATGCAGGAGCTAAGAAAGTAGTTATCTCTGCACCAGCAGCAGGAGATCTTAAAACAGTTGTATTCAACGTAAACGATGACGTATTAACTGGAGAAGAAACTATCATATCTGGAGCTTCTTGTACAACTAACTGTTTAGCACCAGTTGTAAACGTGTTAAACAAAGAATTTGGATTAGTTAAAGGATTCATGACAACTATCCATGCATATACAAATGACCAAAACATCTTAGATGCACCTCATCCAAAGGATATCAATGCAAGAAGAGGAAGAGCAGGAGCAGCTAACATGGTACCTACATCTACAGGAGCAGCAGTAGCAGTAGGAAAAGTATTACCTGAATTATTAGGAAAATTAGATGGTGGAGCAGTAAGAGTTCCAACTGTTACAGGATCTTGTGTTGACTTAGTAGTAGAGTTAGATAAGAACGTAACTGTAGAAGAAATCAATGCAGCTATGAAAGCAGCATCAAATGAAACTTTAGGATACACTGAAGAGCCAATCGTATCTTCTGACTGTATCGGAATCGAATTCGGATCATGGTTTGATGCTCAATCTACAAAAGTAATGACTGTAGATGGAAAGCAATTAGTAAAAATCTTAACTTGGTATGATAACGAGATGTCTTATACAGCTCAATTAATCAGAACTTGTAAGAAATTTGCTCAATTAGCAAAGTAATTATATAATAGAATAAATAGAATAGCGGGAGCATTGGTTTCCGCTATTTTTTTTAGAGAGAAGTATTATATATCTTAGGCGTTTAAAGGCAGTAATTATATTTATGGAGGGGTTAAGAGAATGGCGAAAAAAATAGTAAATGAATTAGAGTTAAACGGTAAAAAAGTATTAATGAGAGTGGATTTTAACGTTCCTATGAAGGATGGAAAGATCACAAATGATAATAGGATAGTTGCAGCTACTGACACAATTAAATATGTATTAGAGCAAGGTGGAAAAGTTATAGCTTTCTCTCATTTAGGAAGAGTAAAAACAGAGGAAGATAAAGCAGGAAAATCAATGGCACCAATAGCTGTAAGATTATCTGAATTATTAGGTAAAGAAGTTAAGTTTGTTGCTGAAACTAGAGGAGCAGAATTAGAAGCTGCAGTAGCGGAATTAAAAGCTGGAGAGATCATGATGTTTGAAAATACTAGATTTGAAGACATCGATGGTAAGAAAGAATCTAAAAATGACCCTGAATTAGGAAAATACTGGGCTTCTTTAGGAGACGTTTTCGTAAACGATGCATTTGGAACTGCTCATAGAGCGCATGCTTCAAATGTAGGAATCGCTTCAAACGTAACAGAATCAGCAGCAGGATTCTTAATGGAAAAAGAAATTAAATTTATTGGTGGAGTAGTAGATGCGCCGCAAAAACCATTAGTAGCGATCTTAGGAGGAGCAAAAGTTTCTGATAAGATCTCTGTAATCAAAAATTTAATACCAAAAGCTGATAAGATAATTATTGGTGGAGGAATGATGTTCACTTTCTTAAAAGCAAAAGGATTAAATATCGGATCTTCATTATGTGAAGAAGATAGATTAGACCTTGCTAAAGAATTAATGGAGTTAGCAGGAGATAAATTAGTATTACCTGTAGATACTATTACTTCAAAAGAATTCTCAAATGATGCAGGACATAAAATTGTTTCTGTAAATGAAATTCCTGATGGAGAAATGGGATTAGATATCGGACCTAAATCAGTAGAATTATTTAAATCTGCATTAGCAGGAGCTAAGACTGTAGTATGGAATGGACCGATGGGTGTATTCGAAATGTCTAACTTTGCTAAAGGAACTATCGGAGTTTGTGAAGCTATCGCCAATTTAGACGGTGCTATCACTATTATCGGTGGAGGAGACTCTGCAACAGCAGCAATCGATTTAGGATTTGCTGACAAGTTTACACATATCTCTACTGGTGGAGGAGCTTCACTTGAGTATTTAGAAGGTAAAGTTTTACCAGGAATAGATTCTATAGCTAGTCACTGTGGTAACTGTAACTGCGGTAAATAATTAAATAGAAAGATCAGGAGGGGGAGAAATCCTCCTCTTTTTATATTCAGTTTTATACTTAGACCACTCTTCCTGGTGAGTCTTTCTTTGCTCTAACTATTGATTTTGTTGGAATTATGTCGTATATTTGTATTACTAGCATGAGGACAAACTAATAAGGATGTGATTTTTATGAGAACGACAATAAGAGGAAGACACTTAGAGGTAACAGAGGGAATCAAAAATTATGCAGAGAAGAGATTTGGTAAATTAGAGACGTACTTTAATCATATAGATGAAACTGAAGTTGTTTTAAAATATGAAGATAAAAAAGTATATGGTGTAGAAGTTATTGTAAGTACTAAGGGGAATAAATATATTGCTAAAACTAAAGGTGGAGAATTATACACTGAGATAGATAAGGCTAAAGAGAAGATAAAAGGTGTATTGACTAAAGAAAAGAAGAAAATTTTAGATAGTAAAAGGGAAGAGAAGCCAGAAGTTGAATAGATGAAACTAATCTCCTAATTATCAGGGATATAAACACTCTGATAATTAGGAGAATTTTTTTAAATTAAGAATAAAATTATGATATAAAATACCTTGAATAAAAATAAAAATAATGATATTATTTTATAAATAATAAATTGTTCGGAGGAATAAAAAGTGAAAAAATCAAACTTTATTACAACTCTATATTACTATTATTATAGGAAACAGGATTTGAATTAATTCTTTAAATTAGAATTATATGCGAATCCATTTTGTATTACTATAAGTTTAGTGAGATGGATTTGTATCAAGAGATGTTATTTTAGTCTATGGGTACTTACCTATAGACTTTTTTTATTATCTGGGAAATCATATTCGCAAAGGGCATCATTAAGAATTATTAAATTAAAATAAGGAGACTGATATGAAATTTAAATTTAACTACTATTACTACTATTATTTATTAAATCTGGGTCATCGCGTATAAGCGATAGATGCAGGTTGATTTTGATGGCCTGCATCTTTAGTAGTTAAACTTTTTTAAGTGAAGCTCAAGGTGTAGTCCTTGGGCTTTTTTATATTGTGTTTTATTGTGAGGAGATGGTTGTAATGGAAAATATTATAAACTTTGTAAACGGAGTTTTATGGGGAAAAAATGTATTGGTTTGGATGTTGATAGGGGCAGGGCTGTTTTTTAGTATAAAAACAAAGTTTGTTCAATTGAGATTGTTTAAGCATATGATATCTTTGGTAAAGTCAAATAATGAAGAAAAAAGTGAAGGGATTACATCTTTCCAAGCTTTCTGTATTAGTACAGCTTCCAGGGTAGGAGCTGGGAACTTGGTAGGAGTTGTAGCGGCAGTATCTATAGGTGGAGCAGGATCTATTTTTTGGATGTGGATAATGGCTGTAATAGGAGCCGCTTCAGCGTTTGCGGAAACTGTTTTGGCTGTTATCTATAGAGAAAAAACTAAAGACGGGAAATTTGTAGGAGGGCCGGCATTTTTCCTACATAAAGGAGTGGGGAAAAAATGGTTAGGAGTGTTGTTTGTAATATCTGCATTGATATGTTGGGCAGGAGTAATGCAGGTTGTTTCGAACTCTGTAACAGAATCTTTTAAGGTGGCTTTTGGAATTGATGAACTTATAGTGACTATAATTTTAATAATATTGACAGGGGTAGTTATATTTGGAAAAAAGGATAAAATATCTATGCTTTTATCAAAATTAGTTCCTATTATGTCTGCACTATACTTATTAGTAGTGTTGTTTATAGTGGTAAAAAATATTGATTTAATACCAGGACTTATAACAGAGATAGTTTCCCAGGCTTTAGGAATTAGGCAGGCAGTAGGGGGGAGTTTAGGAGCAGTTATAATGATTGGGATAAAGAGAGGGTTATTTTCTAATGAAGCAGGTAGTGGTAGTGCCCCTAGTGCGGCAGCATCAGCGGATGTTGATCATCCGGCGAAACAAGGGCTGTTGCAAGCTCTAGGAGTGTTTGTAGATACTATATTAATATGTAGTGCTACAGCTTTTGTAATGTTGTTAGCAGATATAGATAAAACAAATTTAAAGGGGATGAAGTTTTTACAGGAATCTTTTAGATACCATGTAGGAGATTGGGGAGTTATATTTATAGCACTTATATTATTTTTATTTTCCTTTAGTACAGTATTGGGGATCATGTTCTATGCTAAAAACAATATAATTTTTTTATCTGAGAGAGAGATCTTTCAAAATATGTTTAAAGTGTTGGTATTAGTTATGTTATTTCAAGGTGGTATTCAACAAAATCTATTTATCTGGTCTTTGGCAGATTTTGGAATAGGATTGATGACAGTAATTAACCTTATAGGTATAGTATTGTTATCTAAGGAAGTGAAAAGTTGTCTAGATAATTATGAAGGGGTTTTTTTGAAGAAGCAAAAGGCAGATAAAACTAAAGTTACAATATAAAATAAAAAATTTAGACTTTTTTAAAACTTACTGCGTCTGATAGGTATAAGCAAATGAAAATAGTAATATTTTTTTCATTTCTTTCTTTCCTTAAAATAAATATAGAAAAATAAAAACCTCCTAACTGTGTGACTATTACAGGTAGGAGGTTTTTATTTGGAATTTCTTTGATTTTCCTAGAATTTAAAGAGACTGAATTTTGTATATTTTAAATTTTTTACCTATTATTGTTGCTCCTTTGTGAAATTTTATAAAATACATTTAATAAAATAACGTTTAAGTTATCGAGTTAAGAGAGAGAATCAGAAAAATTAGAAATGTTTTTTCATCGGATAACATATCTGTTCTATAGACTGTGAGTCAATAAAAACAATTGTAGATAGAGGCTGTTTAGTTTTCTGATACTGTTTTGCTAAATGTTTTGGAAAAATATAATAAAAAAACAAAATAAGTGTTGACGAAAACTTGTAAACGCGGTATACTTCTTCTTGTCCGCGAGGGAAAGCGAAAGCGACTTGAAGCGAGACAAACAAAAGGACATTAGCAATTAAATAGAGAAAGAAAGTGTAAATTAAAAACTCAATTGTCGTTTAAAACTTTGTTTTAAACAATCGATTAAGGTGTACAGTGGAATGAACCACTATAAAAATAATTATCTTTTAATAGATAGCTAAACTTCATTTATGAAGTTAGGATATAAATTTGAATGTAGAGTTTGATCCTGGCTCAGGATGAACGCTGACAGAATGCTTAACACATGCAAGTCGACTGGAATTCTTCTTCGGAAGATAGTACGGTGGCGGACGGGTGAGTAACGCGTAAAGAATTTGCCCTTCAGACTGGGACAACTAATCGAAAGGTTAGCTAATACCGGATATTATGAGACCTTGGCATCAAGGACTTATGAAAGCTATATGCGCTGAAGGAGAACTTTGCGTTCCATTAGGTAGTTGGTAGGGTAATGGCCTACCAAGCCGACGATGGATAGCCGGCCTGAGAGGGTGAACGGCCACAAGGGGACTGAGACACGGCCCTTACTCCTACGGGAGGCAGCAGTGGGGAATATTGGACAATGGACCAAAAGTCTGATCCAGCAATTCTGTGTGCACGATGAAGGTCTTCGGATTGTAAAGTGCTTTCAGGTGGGAAGAAGAAAGTGACGGTACCACCAGAAGAAGCGACGGCTAAATACGTGCCAGCAGCCGCGGTAATACGTATGTCGCAAGCGTTATCCGGAATTATTGGGCGTAAAGCGAGTCTAGGCGGCTTGTTAAGTCAGATGTGAAAATGCGGGGCTCAACTCCGTATTGCGTTTGAAACTGGCAGGCTAGAGTACTGGAGAGGTGGGCGGAACTACAAGTGTAGAGGTGAAATTCGTAGATATTTGTAGGAATGCCGATAGTGAAGACAGCTCACTGGACAGATACTGACGCTAAAGCTCGAAAGCGTGGGGAGCGAACAGGATTAGATACCCTGGTAGTCCACGCCGTAAACGATGTTCACTGGGTGTAGGGGGTCGAACCTCTGTGCCGAAGCTAACGCGATAAGTGAACCGCCTGGGGAGTACGCACGCAAGTGTGAAACTCAAAGGAATTGACGGGGACCCGCACAAGCGGTGGAGCATGTGGTTTAATTCGACGCAACGCGAGGAACCTTACCAGCACTTGACATACAACGAACTCGTCAGAGATGACTTGGTGCCGCTTCGGTGGAACGTTGATACAGGTGGTGCATGGCTGTCGTCAGCTCGTGTCGTGAGATGTTGGGTTAAGTCCCGCAACGAGCGCAACCCCTATCGTATGTTACCATCATTAAGTTGGGGACTCATGCGAGACTGCCTGCGACGAGCAGGAGGAAGGTGGGGATGACGTCAAGTCATCATGCCCCTTATGTGCTGGGCTACACACGTGCTACAATGGTTGGTACAGAGAGCAGCAATACCGCGAGGTGGAGCAAATCTCAGAAAGCCAATCTTAGTTCGGATCGCAGTCTGCAACTCGACTGCGTGAAGTTGGAATCGCTAGTAATCGCGAATCAGCAATGTCGCGGTGAATACGTTCTCGGGTCTTGTACACACCGCCCGTCACACCACGAGAGTTGGTTGCACCTAAAGTAGCAGGCCTAACCATTTATGGAGGGATGTTCCTAAGGTGTGATTAGCGATTGGGGTGAAGTCGTAACAAGGTATCCGTACCGGAAGGTGCGGATGGATCACCTCCTTTCTAAGGAGCACTTTATGAGATCAGTTTACTGATCTATATAAAGAATATTTACACGTCTCTTTCTCTATTTATTTGGTAATGTTCTCTTTTTTTGAGAGAAAATACCAGTTGGACATTGAAAACTATATAGTAATGAAATAATAAATTAACAATTTTATTAGATCTTCAAGTTATGTGAGAGCATAACGATAATTAACGAAGAGTTAGAAATAACTGAACGTAAATTAGATTTCAAAAATTCTAAAAACAAATTAAGCAAAAAATATTAAAATTCTATTTTAATAATAGGTTAAGAAATTAAGGGCGCACGGAGAATGCCTTGGTAGTAAGAGCCGATGAAGGACGTGATAAGCTGCGATAAGCTAAGACAAGCTGCAATTGAGCGTAATAGTCTTAGATTTCCGAATGGGTAAACCTACTAGTTTGAAGAACTAGTGTGGAAACGGGAACCGGATGAACTGAAACATCTAAGTAATCCGAGGAAGAGAAAGTAAAAACGATTCCCTAAGTAGCGGCGAGCGAACGGGGAAGAGCCCAAACCGAACAAGTGTGATAGCATGCAGGCGTTGCTTGTTGGGGGTAGTGGGATACAGAGTAGCAGATCTGCAAAGTCTGCGCTTGACTAACAGAGGTACTAGAATGAACTGGAAAGTTCAACCGTAGAAGGTGATAGTCCTGTATAGGGAACTTATGTTAGCAAGTCACTGTAATCCCAAGTAGCACGGGACACGAGAAACCCTGTGTGAATCAGCGAGGACCATATCTCGTAAGGCTAAATACTCTTACTAACCGATAGTGAATAGTACCGTGAGGGAAAGGTGAAAAGAACCCCGGGAGGGGAGTGAAATAGAACCTGAAACCGTGTGCTTACAAGCGGTCAGAGCAGAGCCTTCGGGCGTGTGATGGCGTGCCTTTTGGAGAATGATCCTGCGAGTTACGATCAATGGCGAGGTTAAGTATAACGGAGCCGAAGGGAAACCGAGTCTGAATAGGGCGAATTAGTCGTTGGTTGTAGACGCGAAACCTGGTGATCTATGCCTGTCCAAGATGAAGCTGTGGTAAGACACAGTGGAGGTCTGAACCCACCGTCGTTGAAAAGCCGGGGGATGAGGTAGGTATAGGGGTGAAAAGCCAATCGAACCAGGAGATAGCTCGTTCTCTCCGAAATGCATTTAGGTGCAGCCTTGATTGTTTAAATATGGGGGTAGAGCACTGAATGGTCTAGCGGGCATATTGCTTAGCGAAATCAATCAAACTCCGAATACCATATTTCAAGAGATCAGGAGTGAGACTATGGGTACTAAGATCCATGGTCAAAAGGGAAACAGCCCAGACCACCAACTAAGGTCCCAAATTATATCTAAGTGGGAAAGGAGGTGGAGATTCTGAAACAACCAGGATGTTGGCTTAGAAGCAGCCATACATTTAAAGAGTGCGTAATAGCTCACTGGTCGAGAGTCTCTGCGCCGACAATGTAACGGGGCTAAGATATAAACCGAAGTTGTGGAGTATACACTATGTGTAGACTGGTAGGAGAGCGTTCCGTAGGCCGTTGAAGGATAAGGGGTAACCCAATCTGGAGGTATCGGAAGTGAGAATGCAGGAATGAGTAGCGAGAAAGAGGGTGAGAATCCCTCTCGCCGGAAAACCAAGGTTTCCAGAGTAAAGCTTGTCTTCTCTGGGTAAGCCGGGACCTAAGCCGAGGCTAGATTGCGTAGGCGAATGGAAAGCAGTTTAATATTACTGCGCCACTATAATTTGTTTGAGAGATGGAGGGACGCAGAAGGGTATGTGCGCAGACTGTTGGATATGTCTGTGTAAGCATGTAGGATGGAACCGCAGGAAAATCCACGGTTTTAGATCTGAGGTGTGATGCGGAGTGTTTGTAATGAACACGAAGGTACAAATCCCACGCTGCCGAGAAAAGCTTCTATTGAGAATTATAGTGCCCGTACCGTAAACCGACACAGGTGGTTAGGATGAGAAATCTAAGGCGTACAGGCTAACTCTCGCTAAGGAACTCTGCAAAATGGCCCCGTAACTTCGGGAGAAGGGGTGCCATTAAAGGTGATAGAAACACGCGTTCTTGAGCTTTTGATGGCCGCAGTGAAGAGATTCGAGCAACTGTTTAGCAAAAACACAGGTCTATGCTAAGCTGAAAGGCGATGTATATGGGCTGACACCTGCCCAGTGCCGGAAGGTTAAGAGGAGGGTTTAGCGACTCAAATTGAAGCCCCGGTGAACGGCGGCCGTAACTATAACGGTCCTAAGGTAGCGAAATTCCTTGTCGGGTAAGTTCCGACCTGCACGAATGGTGTAATGACTCGAATGCTGTCTTGGCGGGAGGCCTGGTGAAATTGTACTACCGGTGAAGATACCGGTTACCTACAGTAGGACGGAAAGACCCCGTGGAGCTTTACTATAGCTTGGTATTGGGTTGAGATGTTATGTGTATAGGATAGTTGGGAGACTGTGAATGTGTGGCGCTAGCTGCATATGAGTCGCTGGTGGAATACCAACCATATAACATTTTGATTCTAATCTGTGATGTGTAATCATGGAGACAGTGCTAGGTGGGTAGTTTGACTGGGGCGGTCGCCTCCGAAAGAGTAACGGAGGCGTTCAAAGGTTCCCTCAGGTTGGATGGAAATCAACCGAAGAGTGCAATGGCATAAGGGAGCTTGACTGTGAGATAGACACATCGAGCAGGTGCGAAAGCAGGACATAGTGATCCGGTGGTTCCGAATGGAAGGGCCATCGCTCAACGGATAAAAGCTACCCCGGGGATAACAGGCTGATTTTGCCCGAGAGTCCATATCGACGGCAAAGTTTGGCACCTCGATGTCGGCTCATCGCATCCTGGGGCTGGAGAAGGTCCCAAGGGTTGGGCTGTTCGCCCATTAAAGCGGTACGTGAGCTGGGTTCAGAACGTCGTGAGACAGTTCGGTCCCTATCCACTGTAGGCGTAAGAATATTGATGAGATCTGTCCTTAGTACGAGAGGACCGGGATGGACAAACCTCTAATGTACCAGTTGTCATGCCAATGGCATAGCTGGGTAGTCACGTTTGGAATGGATAACCGCTGAAAGCATCTAAGCGGGAAGCCAACTCAGAGATAAGTATTCTATCATTGATAAGTCACCTTCGAGACTAGGAGGTTGATAGGTTGGGGGTGTAAGGGCTGTGAAGTCTTTAGCTGACCAATACTAATATGACGAACACTTTACCTAAAGTAAAATTGATTTAGAAGAAAAGAGTTAATTTAGAAAAAACATTATTATATAGTTTTGAATGTTTAACCGTAAAGGTCATCACCAAAACACTAAGATTTATTTAATAAATCAAGGGTTTTGTGATAACAATATTCAATAAGAAAGTAAGCTTGGTAAGAAAAGCTACGGGGGTACACCTGGTCACATTCCGAACCCAGAAGTTAAGTCCGTAAACGCCGAAAGTACTTAGGGGGCAGCCCCTTGGGAGGATAGGAACTTGCCAAGTCTTTTTTATTTTTTGAAGAAATTCAAAAAGCTGAAGGAGTCATCAACTAATATTGATGGCTCCTTTTTTATGTATACTATCAAAAATAAAACTTTAACTCCTCCCGTAGAGCATGTCCATATTTGGTAGTCTCAGAAAGTTTAAAAGAAAAAGAACGCAAATACTGTCGCATACACAGAAGGAACTCTAATGATTACAGGTTTATTTTTTAGGTTAAAAACAAAGAAAAGATTTTTTATCTGTGTAATCTACTACAAAAATAGAAAATTTAAAAGTTAGTGTCCCTTTTTTCTTAGGAGGGAGAGGAAAAGAGAGATAACTTCTAACTCTAAAAAAGATATTTTAATCCATGAAGATCAGAGAATTTTAATTCATATAAATCAGTGTCAAAAATGAGTTTCAACCAAGAAAATAAAAAGACAAAGGTAATAATATTTTATGTGATATAATAAATAATAGCTAGATTTTAATAACAATTTATGAGTTTTAAATACTTATAAATCCAAGGGAGAAGAGAGAATGGAAAGTAAAAAAAGGTTTTATAAACAATTGATAACTATAGCAGTACCTATAGCTATGCAAAGTATGATCTCCTCCTCGGTAAATATGGCAGATGTATTTATGATTGGGAAACTAGGCGCAACTAAGTTGGCTGCCTTGGGGTTAGCCAATCAAATAATGTTTTTAATGGCACTCCTATTATATGGGGTAAATAGTGGATCGGCAGTTTTTATGTCGCAATTTTGGGGAAAAAAAGATAAAGAAAGTTTATATAAGGTGTTGGGAATAGCTCTTATAGCTAGTATATTTGTAGGTATAATTTTTTTTGCAGGTGGGCAATTTGCTCCAGAGTTTTTGATAAAGATATATTCTCCGGACATAGAAGTAATAAACTTAGGAGCCTCGTATTTAAAGATAGTAAGTTGGTCATATATAATAACAGCAATATCCATGGTGTATGGAATTCAGCTTAGGAGTGTAGGTATCTTGAAATTGGGTGTCTCTACCAGTGTAGTCAGTTTGGTAGTTAATGTCTTTTTTAATTATGTATTAATATTTGGAAATTTAGGGTTTCCGAAATTAGGGATAGAGGGAGCTGCAATAGCTACTTTAATTGCCAGAATTATAGAGATGACAATAATAGTAAGTTTAGTATATAAAAATAAATACCCATTGGCTTGTAAGATAAAAGAAATGGTAAAAATTGATAGAAAGTTTCTGAAAAAATTCACTCTGACTACTGCACCGGTTATAGCAAATGAGATGCTTTGGGCTCTTGGAATGACTGCTTATGCTATGGTATATGCTAGGATGAGTACTGAATCAGTAGCAGTAATAAACATTGTGGATAGTATTGCTAAAATATTATTTACAGGGTTCTTTGGTATTGCCAGTGCAACAGCAGTAATGATAGGACATAAAATTGGAGAAAAAGAAGAGGAAGAAGCTATTAAATATGCATACCTATTGGGGAAAATATCTGTATATATAGGGATAGTAACAGGAGTAATCATGGTTATAATCATAAAACCGTTACTAAGTTTTTATAATTTAGAGGTGGAAGTTTATGACTTAGTGGTAAAAACAACTTATATGCTGGCAGTTCTGACACCGTTTAAAAGTTTTACAGCAACTACAGTGGTAGGAATATTAAGGGCTGGAGGAGATGTGAAATATTGTTTGGTCTTAGATATAACAGCACTTTGGCTTGTGGGAATACCTCTTGTGATCTATGGAGGATTGACCTTGGGGTTGCCTATCTATATAGTTTATGGACTGGCCGGAAGTGAGGAAGTTATAAAGTTTATTTTTAGTGTTAGGAGAGTTATTTCAAAAAAATGGATTACAAATTTAGTGGAAAATATGTAGGAGGAAAAGATGGGATTAATTGAGAAATTGGAGTTGAATCCAATAATAGCGGCAGTAAAAGATGAAAAAACATTGAGAGAAGCCTTAAATAGTGATATAGAGGTAATCTTTCTTTTAAAATCAACTATATTAACCATTGAGACAATGGTGGAGAAAATAAAAAAAACGGGTAAGATTGTTTTTGTACATATAGATTTGATAGATGGTATGTCCCCTACAGTAGATGCACTTGAATATTTAAATGAAAAGACAGAATTGGATGGAATTATTAGTACTAAATCAGCCTTGATAAAGGAGGCTAAAAAACGAAAATTACTGACAATACAAAGATTTTTTATCTTGGATTCTATCTCATATAAAAATAGTTTGAAATATGCTAGGGCAACTAAGCCAGATATTGTAGAAATCTTACCAGGAGCTATGCCAAAAATAATAAAAAGATTTTTATATAATTATAAATGTCCTCTTATAGCAAGTGGAATAATAATGGATAAAGAGGATGTTATATTAGCTCTAAAAGCCGGAGCTATAGGTATATCTACAACTAAATCAGACATATGGACTTTGTGAAATGTTTCATAGACAGACTATACGTATAAAAAAAACACATAAATTTGACAAAACAAAAAAATAAAGGTATTCTCTTAGTAGAAAGAAATATAAATCTTAGAGACCGAGAGAAGATTAATTACTATCCTGTTAAAGGGATACATTTTTTAATCTTCTTTTTTATTGGGTTTATAATTTGGACGAAGTTTTGGCCGCGGTATCATTATAAATAAAGGGGGTTTGTAGATGAAAAGTAAAGGAATTATAGGTGAATGTTTAGCTGAATTTCTAGGGACAGGAATTTTAATATTTTTTGGAGTAGGTTGTGTAGCAGCACTAGTAGTAGCAGGTGTTGACATGGGACAATGGGAAATTAGTATCGTTTGGGGATTAGGTGTAACTATGGCAATATATGTAACAGCTGGAGTATCAGGAGCACATTTAAATCCAGCAGTAACTTTGGCACTAATGACTCGTAGAGGATTTGAAAAATCTAAGGTTTTACCGTATATTGTATCTCAAATTTTAGGAGCTTTCTCATCAGCAGGGTTAGTTTACTTTCTTTATAGACATCTATTTGTAGCTTACGACAAAGCTCATGGAATAATCAGAGGAAGTGTAGAAAGTTTATCTACAGCAGGAATTTTTTCTACGTACCCAAATCCACATATCGATAACTTTCAAGCATTTGTAGTGGAAGTTGTAATAACAGCAGTACTTATGATGACAATTTTTGCAGTTGGAGATGACCAAAATGGTGCTCCTAAAGGACATACATCAGCGATCTTAGTTGGTATAGTAATTGCAGTAATTGGAGCATCTATGGGACCACTTACAGGATTTGCTATGAATCCAGCTAGAGATTTTGGACCGAAATTATTTGCATTTTTCGCAGGATGGGGAAAGGTAGCCTTTACAGGTGGCTTGGCAAATCCATATTTCTGGGTACCAATCTTAGGACCGATAGTTGGGGCACAGCTTGGAGGGTTAGTATACGATAAAGTGATTGCAACAAACCTACCAAAGGGTGTTTGTGATTTAGAAAATAAAGAAGAATGTGAGGAAGAAATCGGAGTATTTAACAACTAAAAAATAGGAGGCTTAAAAGATGGCAAAGAAATATGTTATAGCATTAGACCAAGGAACTACAAGCTCAAGAGCAATTATTTTTGATAAAAGTGGGCATATTGTAGGTTCTTCACAAAGAGAATTTACTCAAATATATCCTAAAGCAGGATGGGTAGAGCACGATCCAATGGAAATATGGGCTACTCAAAGTTCAATGTTAACAGAAGTTTTAGCTAAAACAGGAATTAAGCCTGAAGAAGTAGCAAGTATCGGAATCACAAACCAAAGAGAAACAGCAGTAGTATGGGAAAAAAGTACAGGAAAACCTGTATACAATGCTATAGTATGGCAATGTAGAAGAACTGCTTCTATCTGCGATGATATCAAAGAGCAAGGGCATGAGGGATATATAAGAAAAAATACAGGATTAGTAGTGGATGCTTATTTTAGTGGTACTAAGGTTAAGTGGATCTTAGATAACGTAGAAGGAGCCCGTGAAAAAGCAGAAAATGGAGAGTTACTTTTCGGGACTATCGATACTTGGTTGATTTGGAAATTAACTAATGGAAAAACTCATGTGACTGACTATACAAATGCATCTAGAACTATGTTATTTAATATAAAAGAGTTAAAATGGGATGAAAAACTATTAGAAATATTAGATGTACCAAAATCTATGTTACCAGAAGTGAAAAATTCAAGTGAAATTTATGGAGAAACTAACTTAGGTGGTAAAGGTGGATTTAGAATTCCTATCGCTGGGATAGCAGGAGATCAGCAGGCTGCATTATTTGGACAAGCTGGTTTTAAACCAGGAGATGCAAAGAATACCTATGGTACAGGATGTTTCTTACTTATGAATACAGGAACAGAGATGGTGGAATCTAAAAATGGATTGTTAACTACTATTGCTATTGGAATTGATGGAAAGGTAGAATATGCTTTAGAAGGAAGTGTATTTGTAGGTGGAGCATCGGTACAATGGCTTCGTGATGAGATGGGACTTATCAAAGATGCAGCAGATACTGAGTATTTTGCTAATAAAGTAAAGGATAGTAACGGTGTATATGTAGTACCTGCATTTGTAGGACTAGGATCTCCGTATTGGGATATGTATGCAAGAGGATGTATTGTAGGTCTTACTCGTGGCGCTAATAGAAATCATATTATAAGAGCGACTTTAGAAGCAATAGCATACCAAAGTAAAGATCTTATAGAAGCTATGCAAGATGATTCAGGAATAAAATTATCTAGTTTAAAAGTTGATGGTGGAGCAGTTGCAAATAATTTCTTGATGCAATTTCAATCAGATATCTTAGGAGCAGAAGTGTTAAGACCTGAAGTGACTGAGACTACAGCTTTAGGAGCTGCTTATCTAGCTGGTCTTGCTGTTGGATTCTGGAATGATAAAGATGAAATAATGGAAAAATGGAACTTAGATAGATTGTATGAGCCTAAGTTAGATGAAGAGACAAAAGAAACATTGTATAAAGGTTGGAAAAAAGCAGTGACTAGATCACAAGATTGGGAAAATGACTAAAAAAATAGAATTGTTTAAGCTGACTTTTCTTTAGTAAGAAAAGAGAGAAACAATAATTTATTTAACAATTAAAAGGTGGTTTCTGTATTCTACAGGAATCATCTTTTTTAAAAAAATGGGGGATATATTTTATGAATAAAATATTTTTTAATAAAAAAGAGACTATTGTAGATGATGCAATTAATGGTTTATTATTAACTAATAAACATAATAATTTAATGAAATTAAATCTTGGAGAAAATATAAGAGTAATCTCTAGAAAAAATATAGAAAAAAATAAAGTATCTATTATTTCTGGAGGAGGATCAGGTCATGAACCTGCACATGCAGGTTTTGTAGGAAAAGGAATGTTAAGTGCTGCTGTTTGTGGAGATATATTTGCTTCTCCTAGTATAGATGCAGTTTTAAATGCAATATTATCTGTCTCTGGAAAAGCAGGTTGTTTACTAATAGTAAAAAATTATACTGGAGATCGTTTAAATTTTGGTTTAGCTGCTGAAAGAGCTAAAAAAATGGGAATACCAGTAGAAGTAGTAATAGTAAAAGAAGATATTGCAATAGAAAAAGCAGATCAACCTCGTGGACTAGCAGGGACTCTTTTTATTCATAAAGTAGCAGGATATTATGCAGAACAAGGAGCTTCACTAGAAAAAGTTAAAAAAATGGCAGAAGAATGCAATGAACGAATCGCAACAATAGGTGTAGCTATCACTAATTGTAGAATTCCAGGGGTAGATTATACGGATAGAATGAAACAAGGGGAAGCTGAATTAGGATTAGGTATTCATGGTGAACCAGGAATAAATTTACTAAAACATACACAAGCCCAAGAATTGAGTAGAGAGCTTATGGAGAAATTAGAAAAACATAACTCTAAAGATGAAAAATATGCAATACTAATTAACAATTTAGGTGGAATATCTCCTTTAGAGATGAATTTAATTACAAATGATATTTTTAAAGAAAAATTCTTTAATTCGTGTGATTATTTTATGGGACCTAATGCTTATATGACATCTATTGATATGAAAGGGTTTTCTATATCTTCAATACAATTGACTGAGGACATATTAGTAGCGTTACAAAGTAAAGTAGAAGTAGAATCATGGACAGGAATTACACCTAAAAGAGTAATTACAAATGAAGAATCACAAAATTTCACAACGAATATAGAATATAGGGCTACTAGAAATGAAAACGTAAAAGAAATATTAGAAGCGATATGTCATGCCATTATTAATTCAGAAACAGAACTTAATAGGTTAGATAGTTTGGTCGGAGATGGTGATACTGGATCCACATTTAAAAGTGGAGCAAATGAAATTTTAAATTTTTCTAGAAATAATGATCTTCCATTAAATGATATGGGAATATTGTTTGAAGTAATAGGGGAAAAATTAGCTGTTGTTATGGGAGGATCTAGTGGCGTATTATTATCTATATTCTTTACTGCTTCAGGAGCTGAATATGAAATCACAAAGAATATCTATAAGTCATTACTTAAAGGATTAGAACAAATGAAATTTTTTGGTGGAGCTAATATAGGAGACTGCACAATGATTGATGCTTTAGAGCCTGCATTATTAGCATTAGAAAAATATGGGATAGATAAAGCTATAGAAGAGGCTAAGAATGGAGCTGATTCAACGTCGAAAATGTTAAAAGCGAAAGCAGGACGTTCTTCATATGTTAATGAAGAAAACTTAGATGGTGTAAAAGATCCAGGGGCATTAGCAATAGAAAATATATTTACTTCATTAAAAAAATAATTTTATTATTTATTTAATATAGAAAGAAACTCCAAATTTTATTGGGGTTTCTTTCTTTCGTATTAATTTTGTTGTTATGAAATGGCGGGGGATTAGATATATTTTTTTAGGATTAACAGAGAATAGCTATCTGATATAAACCTTGAAATAAATCTACTTTTAGAGTATTCTTATAATCGAGAACAAAAATAAATAGGGGGAAAATGATGAAGTTGAGAGAATTGATGGAAAAGAAGAATTTAGATGGTATATTGATAACAGATCTAGTAAATTTGAGATATTTTACAGGGTTTACAGGAACAACAGGGATAGCCCTAGCAACTAAAAAAGGGAAATATTTTTTTGTTGATTTTAGATATGTAGCTCAAGCTAATGAGGAAGTAATTCCTAATGGATTCGAAGTTGTTGTAATCGAAAGACCAGCAGAAAATAAAATATGTGAAATTTTAAAAGATGAAAATATAGTAAAATTAGGGATAGAAGACGGCAATGTAACGTTATCTGCATATAATGGATATGTAGAAAAATTTAAAGGTGTAGAATTTATCTCTCTAGGTGATAATTTTACAAGAATTAGAATGGTGAAGACAGAGGCAGAGATTGAAAATATAAAAATAGCTGCGGATATAGCTGATAAAGCGTTTGCAAAGATACTTCCTTTAATAAAAGAAGGGGCAGTAGAAAATGATATAAAAACAGAATTGGAATATGAGATGAAAAAATTAGGAGCAGAGGGTCCCTCGTTTGATACTATAATTGCTTCTAATTATAGATCTGCAATGCCACATGGAGTAGCCAGTGAGAAAAAAATAGACAGAGATGGATTTGTAAAATTTGATTTTGGATGTTTTTATAAGGGATATGCTTCAGATATGACGAGAACAGTTTATTTTGGAGATCAGCCTAGTGAGAAACATTTAGACATCTACAATACAGTTTTAGAAGCACAGTTAAAAGCTATAAACGCAGTAAAAGTAGGGATGAGTACTAGAGAATTGGATAAGATAGCAAGAGATCATATAACATCTAAGGGGTATGGTGAAAACTTTGGTCATGGATTGGGTCATGGAGTAGGATTAGAAATTCATGAACTGCCAAATGTATCTGGAAAATCTGAAGACTTTATTTTGGAAGAAAACATGGTTATTACTATTGAACCTGGAGTTTATATAGATGGGTTTGGAGGAGTAAGGATAGAAGACGATGTAGTAGTAAAAAAAGGTGGTTATGAGATCTTAAACAATACAACTAAGGAATTGATAGTTATTAAATAATTAGAAGACTAAAAAGGTTAGGAAGATTTATATTTTTCTAACCTTTTTATTTATTTTAGAAGGATTATTTTTTCGAAAATTTTCCTCACATTTAGATTTAATAGTTATGGTTTACAACTAGTTTAACATTTTATAATTATTTTATGAAATATTTTAGAATTATATTCCTAAAAAAAATGTGGTATAATCATCTGTAAGCGAGAATAAGAAAACAAATTTGGAGGGTAGAGATTTGGAAGAAAATTATATAATTAGTAAAGCAATAGAAGACGATATTGTCGGAATATATAATCTACTTCATAGGGAATTTGTAAAAAAATATTCTCCTAATTCAGAAAAAGAAGAGTTGGAAAAACATAAAAAATGGTATAAATTTTGGATAAAATCGCCATATTATCTTATCTATGTTATAAAAGATTCAAAGGGGAAAGTCGTAGGTCAGATAAGGTATGAGATAGATGGAGAAATATCTATAATTAGTATATATTTGGATAAAGCAAATAGAGGTAAAGGGCTGGGAAAAACATTTGTAGAAAGATCTATTGAAGAGTTAAAAGCTGAAAAAGAAGATGTGGAATTGATTGTAGCCTATATTTTAGAAGAGAATGATATATCTAAAAAGATGTTTCTTAACTTTGGTTTTTTATTCAGTGAGAAGAAAAACTATAATGGAATTGAGCATTTAATTTATACGAAAAAAATAAGGTGAATTTATACGAAAAAAAATAGAAATCATAGGGAAATATTGACATAGATAATGTTGACAAAAGGTTATAAATAGAATATACTTGATTGAAGAAACAGATGGCTTAAAAGCAGAACTTTCATTAATACCACCAAAGTGTGTTTGTATTTAATGGGATTCTAGGATTCTATCTGAAAAAAATACACGGAGGTACAACATGTTAAAAGGTACAGTTAAATGGTTCAACGAAGAAAAAGGATTTGGATTTATTCAAGGTGAGGATGGAAACGATTATTTCGCACATTTCTCTCAAATCAACAAAGAAGGATTCAAAACTTTAAAAGAAGGGGAAGAAGTAACTTTCGACGTAACTGAAGGTGCAAAAGGTCCTCAAGCTTCAAACATTGAAGTTTTATAATTGATTGAAATTAAGCGATAAGGTCTCGGCCTTGTCGCTTTTTTATTATATAATTTTTTTATTAAAGAACTTTTGCACAAGTCTGGCATTTAAGTTATAATGAATAAAAATTACTGCCGAAGGGGGCCGATATGTTAAGAAAAAAGAACAGACATATATTTAGAAAAATCATTTTAACGTTTCTTGGGATAGTGTTATTATTTGCAATTTATCAATACATGCAGGTAAGAAGAGAGGTCTTATATAATAGGGAAAATGGACCTAAAGCTATAGCTAATATATTGGATATGGGGATAGAGGAATCTTCAGGGATAATTCTATCAGTAGATAAAAAAGATTATTATTGGACCCATGGAGATTCGGTAGATTATGGTGAAACTCCTAGAACCAGTATTCATGGATTCAGGTTTGATAGTACAGGAACAAGGGATCATCAAGAGGTAATTTTAGATGGAGTAACTAACCTAGACTGGGGAGATATTGCCAAGGATAAAAGAGGAAACTTAATAGTGGCAGATACTGGAGATAACCTTGTACGGAAAAACTTTGTTTTATACAGATTTAAAGAGCCTAAGTTAGGTCAGAAAAAAGTAGAAAAAAATGATATAAAGAAGATAACGTTTAGATTCCCAGGTGGGGAAGAACTAAACAATGAAGCTGTATTCTATGGGGATAAGAGTATCTATATCTTAAATAAAGAATATGGAAAAACTGTGATGTATCGTTTGATGGATAAAAATATCGATACAAGAAGAGTCAATATTGCAGACTATATAGGGGAATTTGAATTTTTAGGCGGCTCTAGTTTGTCAAACTACATGGATGCGGCAACTGGTGCTGATATCTCAAAGGATGAAATGACTATGGTCTTCAATACCTATAAAGGGATCTATATGTTTAAAAGAGATAAGAAAAATATTAATTTTTTTGACGGTGAAGTATATTACCACCCATTAAAATGGGATTTTAGGATAAATCAATATGAGGCTGTAGCTTTTACAAAGGATGAAAAAAACTTGGTGTTGACGACAGAACAGGGGAATGTCTATAAAGTAGACGTAGATAATTTTCAGTTGTTAAGAGAAGCGGAATCTACCGAAGCTATTAGAGAAAAATCTATTGAAATCGGAGGAGATAGACAAGGGATAACATATAAGATAAAGCATATGGTCTATCTGATCCAAGTAATGGTAATGGATATAATATTTAGATAAAATAGCAGAAAGGGTGATTCCATGAATCACCCTTTCTGCTATATCTGTATAGATTAATGAAAAATCTTTAGAATTTATATCCTATATCGAAGTAGTGTCCAACTCCGCTAGTGTCTTGTGTTGCACCATTTGTAATTACACCATCGTCGAAGTTAGCCATGTTATTGAATACTTTTAACCCATAACCGATTGCCCAGTCATTGTTGTGCCAGTAGATTCCATTGTACCATTGTAATGAATCTTTAGTTCTTCCTTCATTTTCAGCAATTTTATCAGCACCGAAGTCATATGTTACATATCCTTGGTAAGATACAAATGATCCATTTTCAAAGAAGTGTAATGGCTTAAACCAGTTCCATTGTAATGAATATCCGTCCCAGTGACCTTCTGCATTTGAACCAAAATCTTCTCTTTTATATGTAGATAATAAACTTAATCCAGTAGTTCCGAACCAAGGTACTTCCACATCGGTACCTAGACCAATACCATTATGCCATAAACCACCGAATTTACCACTATCTCCAGCTTTGATCCAAGTAGAGATATACCACTCTTTAAACGGCCCGATAGACAGGTCTTTTCCAGTCATCCCGTCGATGGAGAATCTAGGTTTGATCTCTGCAAAAAAGTTATCTCCGCCATAAGAGTCATTATTTGTAGAACCAAATATATTCTTTAAATCTACATAACCATAAAGGTCCATAACTCCTTTTCTTCCACCAAATTCTAATTCTAAATAAGTGTCATTTTTTTGTCCACCTGGATTTTTTTGATCTAAACCTTGCATAACTTTAAAGTTGAAAAATAAGTTGTCGTTCTTATTTACATCTTGAGAATAATGCTCAGCACTGGCAACCATACCGGTTGTCAATAAAGTTAACCCTAATAATACTTTTCTCATATCATTTCCTCCTAAAAAAATAATAAAACGTTAATGATCCATTAAATATTCTTAATGCTCACTAAAAATTTTACTATATTTTCTATAGATTGTAAAGGAGTGTTTTGAATCAGAATAAAATGATTTTTAAAAGTGCAAATTATGTTTTGGAGTTATGGTTGATCATACTATTTTTATTTTTTAACTTATGAAAATAATAAAATTGAAGGTGGTAAAGTAAAAAAAGGAAATTCGCAATGAATTTCCTTTTTTTATTATTTCCACATCTTTTTAATATTTTCAATAAATTTAAAATCCTCCTGGGCGCTCCTACCTCTTACAGTAAGATATCCACCTACTAACATTCCATTAGCACCAGACATAAATGCCATCCCCATAAAGTCCTTTAGAATACCTTCCCTACCGGCACCAATTTTGATAACTTTATCTCTAAATATTATTCTATATATAGCGATAGTTTTTAAAATCTCATCCATAGCTAAATGCTCACGATCTCCATGAGGAGTACCAGGAATAGGATTTAAGATGTTAACAGGAATTCCATTTACTCCTAGCTCTTTCAAGGTATATGCCATGTCAATTCTGTCTTCCCAAGATTCACCCATACCGATTATTCCGCCACTACACACATCTAATCCTATTTCTTTGGCAGCTTTTATAGTTTTTAACCTGTTTTCTATTCCATGAGTTGTGGCTACTATTTCATTATATGACTTAATAGATGTCTGTAAGTTGCTGTGGAATCTAGTTATTCCAGCTTCCTTTAACTCCATCAACTCTTCTTTAGATAACAACCCGATAGAACAACATAGTTCTACATCATTGTCAGCAACTTTAGCAGTTTTTAAAAATTCTTTTATGTCATTATATTCAGTAGTTCCCTTATTGATGCTTCTACCAGAGGTAACTACTCCAAATTTTGAGCTGCCTAATTCTTTGGCTCTATTATATTCATCTAAAAGAGTTTCTTTGTCCTTTAGTTCATAACTGGTGATATTGGTGTTGTAGTGAGCTGACTGAGCACAAAATTTACAGTCCTCCTCACATCTTCCTGATTTTGCATTGGAAATCGTACAGGTATGGATCTTATTTCCGCAATATTTTTCCCTTATTTCATTGGCTACAGCAAATAATTCCATCATCTTACTGCCACTTATATTAGTAAGTTCCATAGCTTCTTCATATGTAATTTCTCTATTAATAAAATCTCTTATATTCATAATATTATCTCCTATTCTTTATTTAAAACATAAGGAAAGTATAACATAGATGTAAAAATAATAGAAACCTAAATTTATATGATATAATGAAATAAAAATATAAAAACTTAAAGAAAGTAAGGGAGAAGAAGAATTATGATACTTAGTGTTACGGATTTATGGAAACAATTTACAGGGGAAGCTTTATTAAAAAAAATAAACTTTGCAATAGATGAAAAGGATAAGATAGGGTTGGTAGGAGCCAATGGAGCTGGGAAAACTACACTGATAAAAATCCTTATGGGAATGGAAACCCACGATGAAAGTTTTGAAACTAAACAAATGGGTAAAATTGGAAAAAAGGGGAACTTAAGGATCGGCTACCTATCTCAAAATTTTGATTTGAATTTGGAAAACACAGTATTTGACGAGTTGATGAGTGTATATTCACATCTGAAAGAGGACTATAAAAAAATTCAAATATTAAATGAAAGACTAGCTACCGATATGGATAATTTTGACAGTATCATGGAGGAATTGGCAAAACTAAACACCAGATATGAGCAAGAGGATGGTTATGTAATAGAATATAAGGTGAAGCAGATTTTAAATGGTCTGAATTTTCCAGAACATCTATGGAAACAAAAAGTCGATGATCTTAGTGGAGGTCAGCAGTCGAGGGTAGCTTTGGGAAAAATATTATTAGATGAACCGGAATTATTGATATTAGACGAACCTACAAACCATTTGGATTTAAACGCTATTGAATGGCTGGAAAGATATTTAAATTCATATAATAAAGCCTTTATCTTGATATCTCATGATAGATATTTTTTAGATAATGTAATCAACAGAGTATTTGAAATTGAGAATAAAACTATAAATCTATATAAGGGTAACTTTACTGAATATACTATTCAAAAAGAAGCATACCTTACAGGGGCAGTAAAAAGGTTTGAAAAGGAACAGGATAAGATAAAAAAAATGGAGGATTATATCACTAAATATATGGGTGGTATAAAGACTAAACAGGCATTGGGTAGAAGAAAGCTCCTAAACCGTATGGAAAAGATGGGAGATCCCATTGTAAATATGAGAAAGATGAAATTAAAGTTTGAAATAGAAAGAGTTACTACTGATAAGGTAGTAAAAATTACTAATTTATCCAAGGCTTTTGGAGAGAAAGAGATCTTTAGGAATATCAATCTGGATATATATCGTGGAGATAAGATAGGGATAATGGGACCTAATGGAGTAGGAAAATCTACTATACTCAGGATAATAAATGACTTGGAAAAACAGAGCAGCGGTAAAGTGGAGTTAGGTGAAAAGTTAGACATTGGATACTATGATCAAAATCATACAGGTTTAGAAGGGAAACAGAATATCTTGGAAGAACTGATGTATAACTATCCGTTATCGGAGGAGCAGGCTAGAACATTTGCAGGGGGATTTTTATTCTCAGAGGATGAGATCTTTAAGAGTATAGATGATCTCAGTGGTGGAGAAAAATCTAGGATAGCATTGATGAAGTTGATCTTGAACAAGCCTAATCTATTGATAATGGACGAACCTACAAACCATTTAGATATCTATGCAAGGGAAGTATTGGAAGAATCATTAGAAGATTATGACGGTACTTTAGTCGTTGTATCCCATGACAGACACTTTTTAGAGAGTGTGGTAAATAAAATATACGAGATAACTCCTACAGGCAGTAATGTGTTCGATGGAAACTACGAAGAGTATATGAAAAAATCTACCGAGCCTAAAAAGGAAAAGGAAGTCAATACAGATTATGAGGAACAAAAAAGAAGGAAAAACAGGACATCTAATTTGGAGAAAAAATTTGTAGTGGTTGAACAAGAAATAGAAAAATTAGAGGAAAAAAAGGCTGAAATAGAGGAATTACACAATGAAGCTGGAATAAAAAATGAGATAGATAAGTTGATGGATCTCCAGGTGGAATTGGATGAGATGGACGAAAAAATAATGTTAAAGATGGATGAGTGGGAAGAGATCAATGAGGAGTTAGAGACTCTGAAAGAAGTTTAAGAGCTTTTTACCGCGAATGATGTGAAAAGTAATTAAAAATATATAATTAATGATTAAGGTCAGAAGATCTTTTGGTAGTGGACTATGTAAATTATAAGAGATTTTCTCTGTGAAATTCTATTTAAAACCTCGGTGAATCTCTTTGTTCAAAAAGATTGGGATAATCTGTGTAATTCGTGACAAAAGGAGAGAATTTATGAAGAAATTAATATTTATATTGTTATTGTTGGTCAGTACTTTATTCTTTATCAAAGATGAGTTGATAAGTATTTTTCCCACAGAAATTACGTCAACTTCGAATTTATCTAAAGAAGGGTTGACAAGTATTTCTCCCACAGAAATTACGTCAACTTCAAATTTATCTAAAGAAGGTTTGGAGACAGGAGATAAACTTCCTGTTATGAACTTATACAATACAAAGGGAGAATTGGAGGGGACTTCGGAAAAATATCTAGGTAAGATTACTATATATAATTTTGGTGCAAGTTGGTGTCCTCCCTGTAAGGTGGAAAAACCTCTGTTAAATAAATTTTATAACGAAAATAAAGATAAGATAAATGTAGTATCTATAATGATAGATGACAGTGGAGAAGCAGTAGATAAATTTTTTATGGAAAACCCTATGGATTTTCCTCATTATTTTGACAAAGGACAGACCTTATCGAAAAATTTTTTAATAAGAGTTGTGCCTACAACCTATGTAATTGATAAAAATGGAATAATTTTAGAGAGAATCCATGGGGCTTTAGATTGGAGCCAGTTAAAGGCAGAAGATTTGGAGGAATTGATTTGGCCAGTTGGTAGTACAGCAGGTGTGAATTAGTAAAAAAAGGAGAAAAATAATGGAAATAAATATATTGATAGTGTTCCTTGCTGGAATGGGAACTTTCCTAGCTCCCTGTATAATCCCCTTGGTGCCCAGTTACCTTTCATACATAAGTGGGATAGTATTAGGAAAAAAGCATGGCGGTAAGCAGAAATTTAAAGTTATCCTTCATACATTATTTTTTATACTGGGATTTGGAACTGCCTTTTCAGCTTTGCAGATATTATTATTTAATTTTACCAATCTTGCTAGTAGACTTATTGGAAACAATATATTAAATATGATTTTTGGTGGAATTATTGTAATTATGGGTATGCATATGATAGGTATTTTTAAGATAACTAAGCTGTACTCTGAAAAGAGGATGAATTTTAGCTTTATTCGGAGAAATATAGGGACATCATACCTCTTTGGGTTTGCATTTGGATTTGGATGGACGCCTTGTATGGGACCTGTTCTATTTACAGTTATGTCATATTTGGCAGGTGCTGATACTGTATGGATGGGAACACTATATATATGGACCTATACTTTTGGGCTGGGAGTACCTTTTATGATTTTTGCACTATTTATGGATAAAACTAATAAATTGGACTTTATAAAGAAGAATTTTTTATTCTCAGATAAGGTAAGTGGGGTAATACTTATTGTAATGGGAACACTTTTGGCTATGAATAAGATGACAATCTTTCTTAGTTGGGGATTCAGAGATGAAATAGTGGAGTTTTTGAGGAAAGTATTTTAAACTAAAAAAAATTCGAATGAGTATATTATGCAAGCTATTTTTTCTAATTTAATTATATAATTCAGGCTATATATAAAAGAGGAGGGGTTTTATGACTATAGAGGTTATAGAAAATTTAGAAATTAAAAGGAAGGTTGCTTTAAAGATCTTGAAAAATCTTTATGAATGGTTTGGGAAAGAAGAATCTTTGTTGAATTATGTAGATAATTTAGAGGGGAAGAAATTTTATTTATTAAATCTAGAAAAAGAAAATATAGGTTTTTTTTCAATTAAAAGAAACAATAAATATACAGCAGAGCTTTATGTAAATGGAATATTAGAGGAATATCACAATAGAGGATATGGAAAAATGGTGATGAAAAAAATAGTAGAAGACTTGAAAGAAGAGGGGTATAAATTCCTTATGGTGAAAACAGTAGGAGAGTCATTAGTTAATGAAGCTTATTCAAAAACTAGAAAGTTTTATAGTTCAGTAGGGTTTCTTCCATTAGAAGAAATTAAAGAAATATGGGGAGAAAATAACCCTTGTTTAATTATGGTAAAAAATATTTAAAAAAATATAAAAACATTTAAGAGCTGGGATATTTATCCTAGCTCTTATTTAATAAAGACCACACTACCTGGTGGTTCGTAATTCTAGCCTTGTTTTCATTGGAATTATATCAAAAAAAGTATTGACGTAGTTTTAAAACTCTGATATACTTATCTAGTTGTGAAATAAATTAATTTTCAAATTATTTAGATAATGAGAAAAAAAAGAAAAGGAGGGTAAAGATGCCTACTATTAACCAATTAATAAGAAAAGGAAGAAAGACTTTAGAGTCTTCTAAAACATCACCAGCATTAAAAGGAAACCCACAAAAAAGAGGAGTTTGTGTAAGAGTTTATACTTCTACACCAAAGAAACCAAACTCAGCTTTAAGAAAGGTAGCCAGAGTAAGATTAACTAACGGAATCGAAGTTACTGCTTACATTCCAGGAATCGGACATAACTTACAAGAGCATTCAATTGTTCTTTTAAAAGGTGGAAGAACAAAAGACTTACCAGGGGTAAGATATAAAGTAATTAGAGGAGCTTTAGATACTGCAGGAGTAGCAGATAGAAAGCAATCAAGATCTAAGTACGGAGTAAAAAAAGGATAATAATTTAAACTATTAGGAGGTGCAAAAAATATGTCAAGAAGAAGAGCAGCAGTTAAAAGAGACGTTTTAGCTGATTCAAGATATGGAGATAAAGTTGTAACTAAATTTATAAATTCTATCATGTTAGATGGAAAGAAATCTTTAGCAGAGTCTATTTTTTATGGAGCTATGGATTTAATAAAGGAAAAATCAGGTGAAGAGGGATACGAAACTTTCAAGAAAGCTATCGAGAACATCAAACCTGCATTAGAAGTTAAATCAAGAAGAATTGGTGGAGCTACTTATCAAGTACCAGTAGAAGTAAGACCAGTTAGACAACAAGCATTAGCTTTAAGATGGTTAACTACTTATACTAGAAACAGAAAAGAGTACACTATGGTTGAAAGATTAGCTAACGAATTAATCGCAGCGTCTAACAGCGAAGGTGCAACTATCAAGAAAAAAGAAGATACTTATAAGATGGCAGAAGCAAACAGAGCTTTCGCACATTACAAGTGGTAAGAACTAAGTTGATTTTAACTTAGTTTTTCATATATATACGTATAAACGTTCGAGGAGGAATACCAAAATGGCTAGAGAAATTTCTTTAGATCAAACTAGAAATATTGGAATCATGGCTCATATCGACGCTGGTAAGACAACTACAACAGAGAGAATCTTACTTTACACTGGTGTAACTCATCAAATTGGAGAGGTACATGACGGTGCAGCTACTATGGACTGGATGGAACAAGAGCAAGAAAGAGGAATCACAATCACTTCAGCAGCAACAACTTGTTTCTGGAGAAATCATAGAGTAAACATCATCGATACACCTGGACATGTGGACTTTACTGTAGAAGTAGAAAGATCATTAAGAGTATTAGATGGAACAGTTGCAGTTTTCTCTGCAGTTGATGGAGTACAACCACAATCTGAAACAGTTTGGAGACAAGCTGATAAATATAACGTACCAAGAATGGCTTTCTTTAACAAGATGGACAGAACAGGTGCAGACTTCAAGATGTGTGTAAGTGACATCAAAGAAAAATTAGGATCTAACCCAGTTCCTGTACAATTACCAATTGGTGCAGAAGATGAATTCGAAGGAATCATCAACTTAATCACAATGAAAGAAATGAAATGGCCTTTAGATACTAAAGATGGTCAAGACATGGAAATTGTTGACATCAGAGCTGAATTATTAGAGGAAGCTGAAGCTGCTAGAGAATTCATGATCGAATCTATCGTTGAGACAGATGACGTATTAATGGAAAAATTCTTTGGTGGAGATGACATCACAGTTGCTGAATTAACAGCTGGATTAAGAAAAGCTACGATTGCAAATGAAATCGTTCCTGTAACATGTGGAACTGCATTTAAAAATAAAGGAGTTCAACCATTATTAGACTTAATCATTGACATAATGCCTTCACCAGTAGATATCGGTGCAATCGCAGGTACTGACGTTAAAGATGAAACTATTGCAATGGAAAGAAAGCCTGGAGACGACGAGCCTTTCGCTGCGTTAGCATTTAAAATAATGACTGACCCATTCGTAGGAAGATTATCTTTCTTCAGAGTATACTCTGGAACTTTAGCAAAAGGTTCATATGTATTAAACTCTGTAAAAGGTAAAAAAGAAAGAGTAGGAAGAATCCTTCAAATGCATGCAAATAAAAGAGAAGAGATAGAAATGGTATACTGTGGAGATATCGCAGCAGCAGTAGGTCTTAAAGATACTACAACTGGTGATACTCTATGTGATATGGCTAACCCTATCATCTTAGAAAGAATGGAATTCCCTGAGCCAGTTATCTCAGTAGCTGTTGAGCCTAAAACAAAGGCTGACCAAGAAAAAATGGGTATCGCTTTAAGCAAACTTGCTGAAGAAGATCCTACTTTCCAAGTTAAAACAGACGAAGAAACTGGACAAACTATCATCTCTGGAATGGGTGAACTTCACTTAGATATCCTAGTTGATAGAATGAAGAGAGAATTTAATGTAGAATCAAACGTAGGTAAACCACAAGTTGCTTACAGAGAAACTATAACAACTGAAACTGATACTGACATGAAATATGCTAAGCAATCAGGTGGAAGAGGACAATACGGACACGTTAAGATCAGAGTATCTCCTAACCCAGGTGAAGGTTTCGTATTCGTTAACAAAGTTACTGGTGGAGCAATCCCTAGAGAATATGTTCCTGCAGTTGAAAAAGGTTGTAGAGAAGCACTTGAAGGCGGAGTTATCGCTGGATATGCAATGGAAGATGTTAAAGTTGAGTTATATGATGGATCTTACCATGATGTAGACTCGAACGAGATGGCATTTAAAATTGCAGGATCAATGGCAATGAAGAAAGCAGCTAGAGAGTGTAACCCAGTTATACTTGAACCTATCTTCAAAGTTGAGATCACTACTCCTGAAGAGTACATGGGAGACTTAATCGGTGACGTTTCTTCAAGAAGAGGAGTTGTTCTTGGAATGACTGAAAGAGCTGGAGCTAGAATCATTGAAGCTGAAGCACCTTTATCTGAAATGTTCGGATACTCTACTGACTTAAGATCTAAATCTCAAGGAAGAGCAAACTATGCAATGGAATTCAAGAAGTACTTACCAGTTCCAGCAGCTATCCAAAAAACAATAATGGAAGAGAGAAACTAATATTTCTTCTTCAATAAAATAGAGTAATGCACTTGAATTAATAATATTATTATTGACGACTATAACAGCTGAGTGTCTGGGTTTCCAGACATTTCAGGGTAATTTAAAATAAATAAATTAAAATTTTTAGGAGGCTTTAACAATGGCAAAAGAGCAATTTGACAGAAGTAAACCACATGTAAATATCGGAACAATAGGTCATGTAGACCATGGAAAGACAACAACGACAGCAGCGATCTCAAAAGTATTATCTGATTTAGGATTAGCTAAAGCAGTAGACTTCGCAAACATCGACCAAGCACCAGAAGAAAGAGAAAGAGGAATCACTATAAACACAGCTCATATCGAATATGAAACTGCAAACAGACATTACGCACATGTAGATTGTCCTGGCCATGCTGACTATGTTAAGAACATGATCACAGGAGCAGCACAAATGGATGGAGCTATCTTAGTAGTTTCAGCAGCAGACGGTCCAATGCCTCAAACAAGAGAGCATATCTTACTTTCTAAGCAAGTAGGAGTACCTTACATCATCGTATACTTAAACAAAGCTGACATGGTAGACGACGAAGAATTATTAGAATTAGTAGAGATGGAAGTAAGAGAATTACTAACTGAATACGGATTCGACGGAGATGACTCTCCAGTAGTAATAGGTTCTGCATTAGGAGCATTAAATGGAGAGCAACAATGGGTAGACAAAATAATTGAATTAATGGCAGCGGTAGATTCATACATACCAACTCCAGAAAGAGCAATTGACCAACCATTCTTAATGCCAGTAGAGGACGTTTTCACTATCACAGGTAGAGGAACAGTAGTAACTGGAAGAGTAGAAAGAGGAGTAGTAAAAGTAGGAGAAGAGATTGAAATCGTAGGAATCAAAGATACAATCAAATCTACTTGTACAGGTGTAGAGATGTTCAGAAAGTTATTAGACCAAGGTCAAGCTGGAGATAACATCGGAGCATTATTAAGAGGAATCAAGAAAGAAGACGTAGAAAGAGGACAAGTTTTATGTCATCCTGGAACAATCAATCCACATACAAACTTCACAGGAGAAGTATATGTATTAACTAAAGAAGAAGGTGGAAGACATACTCCATTCTTCACAGGATACAGACCACAATTCTACTTCAGAACAACTGACATCACTGGTGCAGTACATTTACCTGAAGGAGTAGAAATGGTAATGCCTGGAGACAACATCGAAATGACTGTTGAATTAATCCATCCAATCGCAATGGACGAAGGATTAAGATTCGCAATAAGAGAAGGTGGAAGAACAGTAGCATCAGGTGTAGTAGGAAACATCACTAAGTAATTAGTGTATCTTATTCACAGATGTAAGAGTTCAACAACTTTTATATAGAGAGGAGATAACCGTTTGGTTATCTCCTTTTTTTTATTCTTTCGTTCTATTTAGTAATAATAAATTATTATCAAAAACAGGGATTTAATGGACCAAAAACGAATACAAAACAATAAAAAAGTACATAATTGTTGACAATATGTAGAAAATAATGTATTATAGTGATAATTAATTTTTATTTTTGAAAATGTGTTGACTGTTGGGGATAAAAAATTATCATCGGGTCAATATGTTTGATAAATTGTCATCAAGCTTAACGAAAAAATAAATTAATAAAACATAAAATTATTAGGGGGAAAAATGAAAAAAAATTATGATTGGTTAATAGTAGGAATGGCATTGTTTTCAATGTTTTTTGGAGCGGGGAATTTGATCTTTCCACCTAGTGTAGGACTCTCAATGGGAGAAAGTTGGTTACCATCGGCATTTGGATTTGCATTAACAGGAATAGGTCTGCCGGTATTAGGTGTTTTAACAATGAATAAAGTGGGGAGCTTCAAGGCTTTTTCAGGAGGAGTATCAAAATTATTCTTTACGTTGTATTCTTTATTATTGATGACATCAGTAGTTTTTACAAATACACCTAGAACAGCGGCTACTGCTTATGAATTAGGTATAGTTCCAAATTTAGGAGGATTTAATTTAAGCCCTATAGTTGTGTCGTTGATATTCTTTGGATTAACTCTTCACATTGCTCTTAATCCGTCTAAAGCGATAGATCGTATAGGGAAGATATTAACTCCTACAATAGTTGTTATAACGCTTTCAATCATCTATATGGGGGTTACAAATAAAATTGGAGCTCCTGGAACTCCTCATCTGGATACAAATGCATTTGGGTTTGGATTTTCACAGGGATATCAAACAATGGATGGAATAATGGCAGGATTATTCAGTATGGTTATTTTATCTAATTTAGGTGCTAGAGGATATAATAAAAAGAGTGAGAAAGCAGAAATAATAAAAAAAGCGAGTATTGTAACTGGAACAGGTTTACTGGTTATCTATATAGGGCTATTTTATTTAGGAGCTACAGGAAATCAATATTTCCCGGCAGATATAAGCAGATCAGCGTTAGTATCAAATTTTGTTAATATGTTCCTTGGACAATATGGAAACTTAATTTTTGGAGTCTGTGTAACGGTAGCTTGTCTATCTACTGCAACAGCTTTAACTATGGTAGTTTCACAATTTTTCTTAGATACGTATGGATTTAGTTATAAGAAGGTAGCTTATATATCTTGTGCTATATCGGCATTTATGGCTAACTTTGGAGTAGATAGAATAGTAGGAGTAGCAGAACCGATATTGGCTATCCTTTATCCAATAACGATTGTATTAATTTTTGTTGGGATAGCCGGGATACTAGATGGACCTATTAGGAGAAATACAATAATAGTTTCAGGTTTAGTTTCTGTATTACAGGTTATATCAGAAGAAACAGATATTCAAATTGTAGATACTATATATAACAATATTCCATTATCATCAGCTGGGTTTGCGTGGGTGCTTCCGACGGTTTTAGTAGGAATGTTAAGTGTGTATGTGGTTAGAAATAATAAAAAAGAAGCAGTGTTGAAAGAAGTATAATATAAAATCAAAATCTCCTAATTGTATTAATAGTATAATTAGGAGGTTTTTTATTTGTAATTATATATATAATTTTATTATCTTTTGTTATTATTTTGTTTGTATAAATAATAAAGCCCTTTATTTGAATAACACCAAGATTATCAGGGCAAGGATAGAGAAAAAAAGTTTTTTAATATTTTTTATGGGTGATAACACATGCGTTTTATCGGCTGTATATCAATAAATTAAGTTATTGTAGAAGGTATGGGTGGTTTTTTGGTCCTGTTTTAGAAAATGTTTTACAAAAATACAATAAAAAAACAAAAAAATCCTTGACGAAAACTTGTAAACGCGGTATACTTCTTCTTGTCCGCAAGGGAAAGCGAAAGCGACTTGAAGCGAGACATTTAATAGGACATTAGCAATTAAATAGAGAAAGAAAGTGTAAATTAAAAACTCAATTGTCGTTTGAAACTTTGTTTTCAAACAATCGATTAAGGTGTACAGTGGAATGAACCACTATAAAAATAATTATCTTTTAATAGATAGCTAAACTTCATTTATGAAGTTAGGATATAAATTTGAATGTAGAGTTTGATCCTGGCTCAGGATGAACGCTGACAGAATGCTTAACACATGCAAGTCGACTGGAATTCTTCTTCGGAAGATAGTACGGTGGCGGACGGGTGAGTAACGCGTAAAGAATTTGCCCTTCAGACTGGGACAACTAATCGAAAGGTTAGCTAATACCGGATATTATGAGACCTTGGCATCAAGGACTTATGAAAGCTATATGCGCTGAAGGAGAACTTTGCGTTCCATTAGGTAGTTGGTAGGGTAATGGCCTACCAAGCCGACGATGGATAGCCGGCCTGAGAGGGTGAACGGCCACAAGGGGACTGAGACACGGCCCTTACTCCTACGGGAGGCAGCAGTGGGGAATATTGGACAATGGACCAAAAGTCTGATCCAGCAATTCTGTGTGCACGATGAAGGTCTTCGGATTGTAAAGTGCTTTCAGGTGGGAAGAAGAAAGTGACGGTACCACCAGAAGAAGCGACGGCTAAATACGTGCCAGCAGCCGCGGTAATACGTATGTCGCAAGCGTTATCCGGAATTATTGGGCGTAAAGCGAGTCTAGGCGGCTTGTTAAGTCAGATGTGAAAATGCGGGGCTCAACTCCGTATTGCGTTTGAAACTGGCAGGCTAGAGTACTGGAGAGGTGGGCGGAACTACAAGTGTAGAGGTGAAATTCGTAGATATTTGTAGGAATGCCGATAGTGAAGACAGCTCACTGGACAGATACTGACGCTAAAGCTCGAAAGCGTGGGGAGCGAACAGGATTAGATACCCTGGTAGTCCACGCCGTAAACGATGTTCACTGGGTGTAGGGGGTCGAACCTCTGTGCCGAAGCTAACGCGATAAGTGAACCGCCTGGGGAGTACGCACGCAAGTGTGAAACTCAAAGGAATTGACGGGGACCCGCACAAGCGGTGGAGCATGTGGTTTAATTCGACGCAACGCGAGGAACCTTACCAGCACTTGACATACAACGAACTCGTCAGAGATGACTTGGTGCCGCTTCGGTGGAACGTTGATACAGGTGGTGCATGGCTGTCGTCAGCTCGTGTCGTGAGATGTTGGGTTAAGTCCCGCAACGAGCGCAACCCCTATCGTATGTTACCATCATTAAGTTGGGGACTCATGCGAGACTGCCTGCGACGAGCAGGAGGAAGGTGGGGATGACGTCAAGTCATCATGCCCCTTATGTGCTGGGCTACACACGTGCTACAATGGTTGGTACAGAGAGCAGCAATACCGCGAGGTGGAGCAAATCTCAGAAAGCCAATCTTAGTTCGGATCGCAGTCTGCAACTCGACTGCGTGAAGTTGGAATCGCTAGTAATCGCGAATCAGCAATGTCGCGGTGAATACGTTCTCGGGTCTTGTACACACCGCCCGTCACACCACGAGAGTTGGTTGCACCTAAAGTAGCAGGCCTAACCATTTATGGAGGGATGTTCCTAAGGTGTGATTAGCGATTGGGGTGAAGTCGTAACAAGGTATCCGTACCGGAAGGTGCGGATGGATCACCTCCTTTCTAAGGAGCACTTTATGAGATCAGTTTACTGATCTATATAAAGAATATTTACACGTCTCTTTCTCTATTTATTTGGTAATGTTCTCTTTTTTTGAGAGAAAATACCAGTTGGACATTAAAAACTATATAGTAATGAAATAATAAATTAACAATTTTATTAGATCTTCAAGTTATGTGAGAGCATAACGATAATTAACGAAGAGTTAGAAATAACTGAACGTAAATTAGATTTCAAAAATTCTAAAAACAAATTAAGCAAAAAATATTAAAATTCTATTTTAATAATAGGTTAAGAAATTAAGGGCGCACGGAGAATGCCTTGGTAGTAAGAGCCGATGAAGGACGTGATAAGCTGCGATAAGCTAAGACAAGCTGCAATTGAGCGTAATAGTCTTAGATTTCCGAATGGGTAAACCTACTAGTTTGAAGAACTAGTGTGGAAACGGGAACCGGATGAACTGAAACATCTAAGTAATCCGAGGAAGAGAAAGTAAAAACGATTCCCTAAGTAGCGGCGAGCGAACGGGGAAGAGCCCAAACCGAACAAGTGTGATAGCATGCAGGCGTTGCTTGTTGGGGGTAGTGGGATACAAAGTAGCAGATCTGCAAAGTCTGCGCTTGACTAATCAAGGTACTAGAATGAACTGGAAAGTTCAACCGTAGAAGGTGATAGTCCTGTATAGGGAACTTAGATTAGAGAGTCATTGTAATCCCAAGTAGCACGGGACACGAGAAACCCTGTGTGAATCAGCGAGGACCATATCTCGTAAGGCTAAATACTCTTACTAACCGATAGTGAATAGTACCGTGAGGGAAAGGTGAAAAGAACCCCGGGAGGGGAGTGAAATAGAACCTGAAACCGTGTGCTTACAAGCGGTCAGAGCAGAGCCTTCGGGCGTGTGATGGCGTGCCTTTTGGAGAATGATCCTGCGAGTTACGATCAATGGCGAGGTTAAGTATAACGGAGCCGAAGGGAAACCGAGTCTGAATAGGGCGAATTAGTCGTTGGTTGTAGACGCGAAACCTGGTGATCTATGCCTGTCCAAGATGAAGCTGTGGTAAGACACAGTGGAGGTCTGAACCCACCGTCGTTGAAAAGCCGGGGGATGAGGTAGGTATAGGGGTGAAAAGCCAATCGAACCAGGAGATAGCTCGTTCTCTCCGAAATGCATTTAGGTGCAGCCTTGATTGTTTAAATATGGGGGTAGAGCACTGAATGGTCTAGCGGGCATATTGCTTAGCGAAATCAATCAAACTCCGAATACCATATTTCAAGAGATCAGGAGTGAGACTATGGGTACTAAGATCCATGGTCAAAAGGGAAACAGCCCAGACCACCAACTAAGGTCCCAAATTATATCTAAGTGGGAAAGGAGGTGGAGATTCTGAAACAACCAGGATGTTGGCTTAGAAGCAGCCATACATTTAAAGAGTGCGTAATAGCTCACTGGTCGAGAGTCTCTGCGCCGACAATGTAACGGGGCTAAGATATAAACCGAAGTTGTGGAGTATACACTATGTGTAGACTGGTAGGAGAGCGTTCCGTAGGCCGTTGAAGGATAAGGGGTAACCCAATCTGGAGGTATCGGAAGTGAGAATGCAGGAATGAGTAGCGAGAAAGAGGGTGAGAATCCCTCTCGCCGGAAAACCAAGGTTTCCAGAGTAAAGCTTGTCTTCTCTGGGTAAGCCGGGACCTAAGCCGAGGCTAGATTGCGTAGGCGAATGGAAAGCAGTTTAATATTACTGCGCCACTATAATTTGTTTGAGAGATGGAGGGACGCAGAAGGGTATGTGCGCAGACTGTTGGATATGTCTGTGTAAGCATGTAGGATGGAACCGCAGGAAAATCCACGGTTTTAGATCTGAGGTGTGATGCGGAGTGTTTGTAATGAACACGAAGGTACAAATCCCACGCTGCCGAGAAAAGCTTCTATTGAGAATTATAGTGCCCGTACCGTAAACCGACACAGGTGGTTAGGATGAGAAATCTAAGGCGTACAGGCTAACTCTCGCTAAGGAACTCTGCAAAATGGCCCCGTAACTTCGGGAGAAGGGGTGCCATTAAAGGTGATAGAAACACGCGTTCTTGAGCTTTTGATGGCCGCAGTGAAGAGATTCGAGCAACTGTTTAGCAAAAACACAGGTCTATGCTAAGCTGAAAGGCGATGTATATGGGCTGACACCTGCCCAGTGCCGGAAGGTTAAGAGGAGGGTTTAGCGACTCAAATTGAAGCCCCGGTGAACGGCGGCCGTAACTATAACGGTCCTAAGGTAGCGAAATTCCTTGTCGGGTAAGTTCCGACCTGCACGAATGGTGTAATGACTCGAATGCTGTCTTGGCGGGAGGCCTGGTGAAATTGTACTACCGGTGAAGATACCGGTTACCTACAGTAGGACGGAAAGACCCCGTGGAGCTTTACTATAGCTTGGTATTGGGTTGAGATGTTATGTGTATAGGATAGTTGGGAGACTGTGAATGTGTGGCGCTAGCTGCATATGAGTCGCTGGTGGAATACCAACCATATAACATTTTGATTCTAATCTGTGATGTGTAATCATGGAGACAGTGCTAGGTGGGTAGTTTGACTGGGGCGGTCGCCTCCGAAAGAGTAACGGAGGCGTTCAAAGGTTCCCTCAGGTTGGATGGAAATCAACCGAAGAGTGCAATGGCATAAGGGAGCTTGACTGTGAGATAGACACATCGAGCAGGTGCGAAAGCAGGACATAGTGATCCGGTGGTTCCGAATGGAAGGGCCATCGCTCAACGGATAAAAGCTACCCCGGGGATAACAGGCTGATTTTGCCCGAGAGTCCATATCGACGGCAAAGTTTGGCACCTCGATGTCGGCTCATCGCATCCTGGGGCTGGAGAAGGTCCCAAGGGTTGGGCTGTTCGCCCATTAAAGCGGTACGTGAGCTGGGTTCAGAACGTCGTGAGACAGTTCGGTCCCTATCCACTGTAGGCGTAAGAATATTGATGAGATCTGTCCTTAGTACGAGAGGACCGGGATGGACAAACCTCTAATGTACCAGTTGTCATGCCAATGGCATAGCTGGGTAGTCACGTTTGGAATGGATAACCGCTGAAAGCATCTAAGCGGGAAGCCAACTCAGAGATAAGTATTCTATCATTGATAAGTCACCTTCGAGACTAGGAGGTTGATAGGTTGGGGGTGTAAGGGCTGTGAAGTCTTTAGCTGACCAATACTAATATGACGAACACTTTACCTAAAGTAAAATTGATTTAGAAGAAAAGAGTTAATTTAGAAAAACATTATTATATAGTTTTGAATGTTTAACCGTAAAGGTCATCACCAAAACACTAAGATTTATTTAATAAATCAAGGGTTTTGCGATAACAATATTCAATAAGAAAGTAAGCTTGGTAAGAAAAGCTACGGGGGTACACCTGGTCACATTCCGAACCCAGAAGTTAAGTCCGTAAACGCCGAAAGTACTTAGGGGGCAGCCCCTTGGGAGGATAGGAACTTGCCAAGTCTTTTTTATTAAGGGGATATAGCTCAGTTGGGAGAGCGCCGCACTTGCACTGCGGAGGTCAGCGGTTCGACCCCGCTTATCTCCACCAAATAAAATTTAATCAGACATTATTCTGATTTATATAAAAGATCTGTCAATATAATTGACAGATCTTTTTTTTATGTATACTATCAAAAATAAAAGGAGGTTAGAGCCTTTTTATTAGTGGTAAATAAAAAAGACCATCTATCAGATGGTCTTTAATTTAGAGGAGTGTTTATTTTAAACCATCCCAATAATAACGGCTGGATGCGTTCCAAACAAGGTAACTGTTTAAACCTTCTACCTCAAGAGCTTTTATCTGCTCTTTCAATTCCTCTTTTTTATAACTTCTATGATTTTTAATCCAAGGAGCACTAAAGCCTTGAATCCATGTTTCTATAATAGCTGGATTTTCCAAATTGTTATTTCTTAAAATTACGTCTTTTGTATAATTATTTAATAGTATAAATGGGTTGTTATCTGGATTTTTTAGTCCATACGTTCCCCTTGCATAGTGAGAAGGGTAAGCCATGGGATTAATAAAATCAACTACATTGGAAACTGATTCCCAATGCTGACCAATATTTTCATCATTTTTTGAGATGCCGATTTGTCCAAAAACAGATGCAGCTGTATAAACTTCCTTTTTAGAGAGCTCATCATGAGCATATTTTAAAAATCTTTGGATAACTTCTGATTTTGTTTCTGAATAGATATTGTTATAGACTAATTTTGAGTTTTTTTCTAGGTTCTGAACTCTATCAGGAAACCTGACATAATCAAATAAAATTTCATTGAATCCCAAATTAGCAGCTTCCTTTGCCAATTCTACATTGTAATACCAGGCACTTCGATTGTAAGCTGATAACCATGGGATCTTGTCTGAACTTTGATATGCACGGTTATATCTTTTATCTAATATGATATCACTTTTATTGGAAACAGCATATGCTTCATCTTTAAAGGTAGAGATCCTTCCGATAAGATAGATATTATTTTTTTTTAGTTTTTCTATGAACAGTTTTATATCTTTTATCCTGGGACGAATATAGGAATCTCCTAAGGCTTTACGTGCTGTAGGGGATTCAAACAAGATTCTTCCGTGATCATTTTTTATATCTAAAACAAAGGCGTTAACATTTGTTTTTTTAGCTAATTCAATATAATCATCTACATGATACATCCCATTGAGAGAGATATATATAGCTTTAATATCTTCTTTAGGGTTATTTTTATAGAGTTGTTTATGAATAGATTTAAATTGTACATCTCCTAATTGGTGGAGTTCTTTGATATTGAAATCTGTATCTACCATCTTTTTTATAAATCTTTGGCCACTATTATTTTGATCTGTATCTTTCATTTCTTTCCCATCTTTATCCACCGGTATATCGGTTAGAACTTTGATAGTCTGAAATATATCTTGATCCTCTAATCTGGTTTTAGTTAGATACTTTTGTTCAATCCATCCCTTGTGCTCAAGTTTGTCAGTAGATATATATACCCAATTTTTTTCGACTTTTAAAATTTTTACTGAAGTACCGATTGTCAATGATCTTTGAGGTTTTCCATCGATATGTTCCCTTAAAGTAGTCAATTCTGAAATATACATAGTAGATGGTAAAGATACCTCTTTTTTTGTTTCTTTTTTTGAAAAAAAATTATCTTTATTTTTAAAGATAAAAAAAAGCGCCATAATAAGTATGGTCGAAAAAATTATTGTTTTTATTTTTGACATCTCTCTCTCCTTTGTTGTAATTTAATGTAACTAAATTATAACATAGATAAAGGAATAAAAAAATCAGGGAAAATCCCCTGATTTTTATGGAAAGAATAATTTTATTTTTCTACATGTACATCCATTTGTGGGTATGGTATAGAGATCTTGGCTTTATCAAATTCAGTTTTTGCCATCTTCATAGAACAGAAATAAACATCCCAATAATCAGCAGTATTACACCAAACTCGATACACTAAGTTAACAGAGGAATCTCCATATTCAATAATTTCAACAAAAGCTTCTTGGTTTTTTAATATTTTTTCCTGGGAATTAGCGATTTCAACAAGAACTGATTTAGCTTTTTCGATGTCGTCGTTGTAACCCACCCCAAATACAATATCAACTCTTCTAACTGGGTTTTTAGAGTAATTTATAAGGGTATCGTTGGATAATTTTCCATTTGGAATAACAACTCTTTTATTATCAACAGTATTTAAAAGGGTAGCAAAAATTTGTATCTCAATTACTGTTCCAGCAACTCCAGAGGCTTCGATATAATCCCCGATTTTATATGGTTTGAAGAGAATAATTAGTACCCCACCAGCAAAATTAGCTAAACTGCCTTGGAGTGCAAACCCAATAGCTAAAGACATCGCACCTAGTACTGCTACAAAGGATGCCGTTTGAATCCCAAGTGTAGAGACGATGATGATAAATAAAAAAGTATAAAAAAGTGTGTTAACTATAGAATGTACAAATTTCTTCAGCGTAATCTCGGTACGAGCAAGTTCCATTTTCTTGTCTACCAGCAGCATTAATTTACTGATGATAAACTTTCCAACAACCCATATTAATATGGCATAAAGAAGTTTAATTCCATAAGTGATAAAAAGTGTAGAAAAATAATCTACGTAATTCATAACTTTACCTCCTAAAAATAAATTTGATTGTTCTAGTATACTGTTTAAAATATTAAATCCTTTAAAAAAATAATATATGGTGCTTATTCAAACATATAGAATGGAACTCTAAAAAATTGTGTTGACAAAGAGTTAAATGGAGTTATAAAATATAAAGTGAAAAAATATATCTTTAAATAAAATAGGAGGAGGTATGGAAAAGATAAAATTAAATATATCAGGAAATTTAGTAGGAATAAAAATACCTTCAACTACAGTTTTTGAGGTAATAGAGGTAGATTTAAAAAGTATAGTTATAAAAAACTATAAATTACTGAAAACACTAAAATTTTATAAAATAATAAATTCAAATTTTAGCGAAATTCAAATATTGCAGTTAGAAAAAATAATAGAGTCTACTGTGAGTTTAAAATCGCTGGAAAAAGCTGATAAATCAAATAAAATGGCGGAGAAAAAAATTGATTATACATTACATTATGGAAATTTAAGATCGGGGGAAAAAATTAATTCAGAGACCAATGTAGTGATATTAGGAAACCTAAACCCCGGATCATATGTCCAGAGCAGAAAAAATATATTTGTTTATGGAAAAGCTCATGGGACTCTACATGCTGGATGTGATTTTAACAAACATCAAACTAGTTTTGTATATATAGAAGAAGCTGAATTTCCCAAGGTAAGGATAGGAGAGGCACAGCTGATGTACGATGATAAAGAAGTGGATAAAAATATTATGTTTGAAAAAAAAATGGGAAAGATAGCTATAAAAAAAGTAGATAAAAATCAGATAAAATATCTGCTGAAAAAAATAGGTTTCGATTTGATATAAATTTGAGGGAAAAATAAAATAGAGATGATACAAGGGAGAAAAAATGATTATATTAGGAATAGAAACATCGTGTGATGAAACGTCTATATCAGTATTGAAAGATGGGAAGGAGATGCTGTCTAACCATATCTCATCACAGATAGATATACATAAGGAGTATGGAGGAGTTGTTCCTGAGATAGCTTCGAGACACCATATTAAAAATATAGCGACAATAATGGAAGTTAGTTTAAAAGAAGCCGGAATAACTCTAGATGATGTAGATTATATAGCAGTAACTTATGCACCTGGTCTTATAGGAGCACTTTTAGTGGGGATTTCATTTGCCAAAGGGATCTCTTATGGAAGAGATATACCAATAATACCGGTCCATCATATAAAGGGACATATTTATGCTAATTTTTTAGAACATAAAGTAGAACTTCCTGCAATTGCATTGGTAGTATCTGGAGGTCATACAAACATAATATACATCGACGAAAATCATAAATTCTTTAATTTAGGAGGAACTCTGGATGACGCAGTAGGAGAATCTTATGATAAGGTGTCGAGAGTAATGGGATTAGGATATCCTGGAGGGCCAGTGATAGACAAATTGGCATATGAGGGAGATAAAGATAAGATACCTATGCCGGAACCTAAGGTTGGAGGTTATGAGTTTAGTTTCTCAGGTGTAAAAACATCTGTGATAAACTATGTAAACAAGATGAATATGAAAAAAGAGGAATATAATCCTGCCGATATAGCTGCTAGTTTTCAAAATAGAGTAGTGGACATATTGTGCAAGAAAACGATTGCAGCAGCTAAGGAAAAAGGAGTTAAAAATATCCTTATAGCAGGGGGAGTAGCAGCTAATTCATTACTCAGAAAGGAATTGTTGGAGAGGTCAAAATTAGAGGGAATAGAAGTTTTTTATCCATCGATGAAGTTATGTACTGATAATGCCGGGATGATTGCAGCAGCAGGATATTATAAGTTAACCTATGGAGATTCAGATAAAATATTTGCTGATTTAAAATTAAATGGGGTAGCAAATATGGGAATAGAAGAAGATTAAAAATTAAAAGAGAGGTGACCTATTAGGTCACCTCTCTAATTATTATTTGATGATTAAAGTCAATTGGTTTGGATTTGTAGACATGCTACTTAGATCGATCTGTTTTTGATAGCCATAGGATTTTACTTGTATGTCTATGTTTTTTTTATTTTCAGGTAGCTCTAATAATAAGAAACCGTTAGTATCGGTCTTATAAACTGTACCTTCTACAATGACTTCTTGATTACTCAGTGGTGTCTTAGAGCTGCTTAAAAGTTCTAAGTGAACTCGGATCTTTCGACCTTGTAGGATAATATTTTTATTTATTATGTCATCTTTTGTCAGCGTAAAAACATCGGAATAATAATATCTATAGGACTGTACCCCAACACTTATAAAATAGCTGTTATTTATCTTGATGTCAGAAAATTCATAATATCCATTTTGGTTTGAAATAGTGTTAGCTACAACTTCACCTTGATTATCTCTAAGGGACAGGTGGAGATTCCCTAGGGGAGTAAAACTATTACTTATTACACCAGAGATATTAGATAAATACGGTGTCAAAGAAATTTTCAAGCCAGAAAGGGTAGAAAAACGTTCTAACTTTGTTACAACACCAAAGGCTTTATATCCATCTTTTTCTACCTTTATAAATAGCAGACCCGGAAGTGTAGATGTGGAAAAGTTTCCAAAGTCATCACTTTTTAAATGGATTATTTTATCTCCATTTTTTACCATAATGTCGGCATTTGAAATAGGGATACCTTTGTCATCTGTGACCATACCTTCAATATTACTGAGAAGTTCTTTTGTATTGAGAGTAAGGTTGTAAATTTCATTAGGTGCACTGAAGTCATAGATTAAATTTTGATTTTTTTTCAAGACAAACCCAGGTTTGTTTAGAGTTACTTTATATTTTTGAGGGGGTAAATTTATAGAAAATTCCCCTGCAAAGTTACTCATTGTTTCGTAGGAATTGTTGTCGACATCTGTAAATAAAATTTTGGCTCCACCAATGAATTGGTCGTTATTTTTTATAACACCACGGATAGTAGTTTGTACAGATGGAATGGAAATCACTATATTTCTATTTACAGAGGAGTCAATTTTAAGACCTCTAAAATAGAGATTGGAATAAAACCTGCCTTCAATCATAAAATCATAAACGCCATCCTCTAATTCAATAGGAACAAAGGTGTCTTTAAGTTTGAATTTTGTTTTGAATTCACCATTTTTAAAGATTACAAGGGTAAGGTCTTTAGGAGGAGTGACTCTTCCAATATTATTTTTATAGAAATTTATCCCTTTGTTTTTAGAGATATTTCCTAGGATAAAAAAAATGTTTTTAGGGATATCAATATCTATCATGAGATGTTCGGAATTGTCTCTAAAATTTAATATTTGTTTATTTTTTTTAGAGTCCTTTGCAGAAAATATAAATTCATAGGTACCCGCTAAAAATTCAATGGATTTTGTGCTACCTAAAAAAGGAACCTTGGTATATCTGCTGGTTCCAACTTCACGATATTCAATCAATCCACTGCTTACAGGGAATTCGAACGTAACATAAGAAGTGTTTATTTTTTTCATGACAAGGGTAAGGTTTTGAACCTCATCTTTGGAATTTTTCAGGGTCAGCACTTCTTCTTTATAACCCTCTTTGGAGATGGAAATGTTTAGGATATCTTCCGAGGTATTGAAGGCAACGTAGCCCTTTGAATCACTTATTTTAACTTGATTATTGATATTTGCGATAACTTCTTTTAGGGGTGATTTGTCTTCCCCTATTATTGTTAAGGTGATAGAATAACAAGTGATGTTGAATAGTACTATAAATAAAAATATTAATTTTTTCATAGGTGCCTCCACATTAGGTTGTTTTATTAAATTATACATTATATATACACTATTGAGTAATAATTTTTTAAAATCTTGATGGTTTTTGTTAGAGGATATCTAGAAAAATAATTAATAGTCATCAAAAATAACTAATTTGTTGGGAAGGATTGAAAAAAGACCTTAATGTGGTATAATTATAATTGAACTTAAAAAAAAAGGATGATAACTATGAAAGAAATGAATCATTTGGATTTATTGGATGAAAAAGAAAAAAAAATGAATCAATTATATAGTATTCAGCATGAAAAAAAGTATTATTTAGATGAATATAGGGAGCGAATAATAATAGCTTTAAAAATAGATCAATTGGTAGAAGACGAGGTCTATTTAGAAATAATAGAAGCTATGAAAAGCGATCATGCTAAACTTTTGAAATTAAGGAGAGATGTGGGGCTGAAATATCTAAAGCCGTATATAAAGGAAGCGGAAAAGCTAGACTTTAGATATGAACTTGTAGATGGTCTCAGCTACTTAGGAGACATAGGACTTATAGTGGTTTCGGATAAATCTTTAGATAATGAAGATGAGGAATTAGTTGTAAGGGATATGGATCAGGATTTTTTAGATGTAGGACTAGGGTATGAATTCTCTAAAAATCAAAATAAGAGTATTTGTAATGAATGTTATCTTAAGATTGAGGATAAATTACCTAGTTATTTAGAAAAATTTAAAAGGCTTAATATTATAGATAAATTATTAGGAACTAACTGTCCGGTGTGTAGAGATCGGAAGAAATTAGGAGGAAATGAAAAAAAATGATAGGAGCTTTTAAAATAAAGGGTGGAAACCCACTCAGTGGAACACTAGAAGTAAGCGGAGCAAAAAATGCAGCACTGCCGATAATAACAGCGACGATAATAGAAAAAGGGACTCACATCTTACATAATGTACCAAACTTAAGAGATATTGGGACTTTGATGAAATTATTAGAGAGTCTAGGATTAGAAACTGAAAAGATTGGAAGTAATAGTTATAAAATTGTAAATAATGGATTAACTAATTTAGAGGCTGAATATGATCTAGTAAAAAAGATGAGGGCATCATTTTTAGTTATGGGACCTATGTTAGCCCATGCAAATAATGCTAAAGTATCTCTTCCAGGAGGATGTGCAATTGGTTCTAGACCTGTAGATTTACATCTAAAAGGATTTGAAGGTTTGGGTGCTGAAATTGAAATTACCCATGGATATGTAGAAGCTAAAACTGAAAAATTAGTTGGTGGACACATTGTTTTAGATTTCCCAAGTGTAGGAGCTACTGAAAATATTATAATGGCTGCTGTAAAAGCAGAGGGTACAACCACTTTAGAGAATGTAGCCAGAGAACCTGAGATAGATGACCTATGCAACTACTTGGTTGCTATGGGAGCAAAGATCGAAGGAATTGGTACAGGAAAACTTATAATAGTTGGTGTAGAAAAATTAACTCCAGTAGAATACTCTATCATGCCAGATAGGATAGAGGCTGGAACTTATATGGTTCTTTCAGTTTTATTTGATGGAAAAATCAAAGTTAAAGGAGCTATTAAGGAACATTTAGGAAGTTTTGTTGCGAAACTTGAAGAGATGGGAGTAAAGGTTATCTTTGACGGCGACCTGGTTACGATAGATGCCAAGATGAAGGATTTAAAACCTGTAATTATAAAAACAGCTCCTCATCCAGGGTTTGCTACCGATCTACAGGCTCAATTTATGACGTTGTTAGCATTAATTTCAGGATCTAGTGAGATAAAGGAAACTATATTTGAAAATAGATTTATGCAGGTTCCGGAATTAAACAGGATGGGAGCAGATATCCATATAGATAGTAATGTTTCTATAATAAAAGGCGTAGAGGAATTCAGTAGTGCGGAAGTAATGGCTAGTGACTTGAGAGCAGGAGCAGCACTTATAATGGCAGCATTAAAAGCTAAAGGTGAAACTATAGTAACAAGAATATACCATGTAGATAGAGGGTATGAAGAGATAGAGAAAAAATTAAAAAAGATAGGTGCAGATATAGAAAGGATTAAGGTGGAGATGTAATAATGGAAAAGATAATAGGGATCAACGCTGTAAATGAAGCGATAGAATCTAATGTAAATATTGAATATATAGAAATATTTACAGGAGTTAGACCTGAGCAGGTAGCTAAGCTGAAAACCAAAGCCAGCAAGAAAAATATAATCGTCAAAGCAAGTAAGAAAAAGATTGAAAATTCTCAGGGAGTAGTAGCTTATATAAGTGACTATGATTACTATATAACTTTTAAAGAGTTTTTAGAAAGTGCTGTGAAGGAAGAAAAATCAACTGTGCTTATCTTAGATGGAGTACAGGATCCTAGAAATTTTGGTGCCCTTATTAGGAGTGCAGAGATTTTTGGTGTAAAGGGAATAATAATCCCAGAAAGAAATTCGGTAAAGATAAATGAGACTGTAGTAAAAACATCTACAGGAGCTATTGAGCACGTTAGCATCATTAAGGTGAAAAATATAGCTGAAACAATCGATCAGTTAAAAAAATATGATTTCTGGATCTATGGTGCAGAAGGAAGTGCAAAAAAATATTATCATGAGGAAAACTATCCTGCTAAAACAGCCTTAGTTTTAGGTAGTGAAGGATTTGGTATAAGGAAGAAAGTAAGAGAGCATTGCGATATTTTAATAAAAATACCTATGAAAGGTAAGATAAACTCATTGAATGTGTCGGTTGCAGGTGGAATTCTACTATCGGAGATATCAAAAAATCGATAAGAAAAATCGATCATAATATTAATAGAAGATTGTCTTTAATAGGATTTTAACGGGGGTAAAAATTTTGGGAGAGAGAGCGAGATTTGAAGTTACTGAAGAAATATTAGAGGAAGCAAAAAGTGGAAATGAGGAAGCTGTAGGGATGGTAGTGGAAAACTATAAAGGTTTTGTTATGATGAATGCCAAGAACTATTTTTTACTGGGTGCTGAAAGAGACGATCTTATTCAAGAAGGAATGATTGGACTATTAAAAGCTATTAGAGCGTATGATACGGAGAAGGCTGCGTCATTTAAAACTTTTGCCACGATTTGTGTAAAAAGGCAGATAATTACGGCTATAAAAAAAGCTAACTCCAACAAAAATAAAGCATTGAATACATCTATTGGTATAGAAAATGAAAATAAAGAAACCAATAGAGAGATAGAATATTTTAGGGGATTAAAATCTTATCAATCGTATAATCCAGAAGAGTTGGCTCTATCTAAAGAGCAGATGAATGGGTTGAAAACTTATTTAGAAAGAAAATTGAGTCCGTTAGAAACATCTGTTTTTAGATATATGGTAAAAGGATATCCGTATAAAGAGATTGCGGAAAAAATGGGTGAAAAGGTAAAGGCAGTTGATAATGCCATCCAAAGGATAAAAAGAAAAAGTGAGTTATGGCTGGATACATATAAAGGATTAAGTTAGGTTTATACCTACCTTAATCCTTTGTGATATAAATAAAAAAATATAAAAAATATAGAGTAGGAGCGTAGTAGATGAGAGAATATATGTTTAATGAGATTGAAAAGAACTTGCAAAAAACATGGGACGGGAAAAAAATATTTGAAACAAAGAATAAAGTTGAAGGAAAAGAAAATTATTATGTGTTAGAGATGTTGCCGTTCCCATCAGGGAAACTGCATATGGGACATGTAAGAAATTATACTATAGGTGATGTAATCGCTAGATATAAAACAATGAAAGGTTATAATGTCCTTCACCCAATGGGATGGGATTCATTTGGGTTGCCTGCAGAAAATGCAGCTATTCAAAATGGTGCACATCCAGCTGAATGGACAGTAAAAAATATAGAATATATGAAGGACCAGTTAAAAATGTTAGGACTTTCATATGACTGGGATAGGGAGATAGCTTCTTATAAGCCGGATTATTATAAATGGAATCAATGGATCTTTAAAAAGATGTATGAAAATGATTTAGTATATAGAAAAAAATCTACAGTTAACTGGTGTCCAAAATGTGATACAGTATTAGCCAATGAACAAGTAGAAGATGGTAAGTGCTGGAGACATGGAGATACAGATGTAATTCAAAAAGATTTAACACAGTGGTTCTTTAAGATAACTAAATATGCAGATGAATTATTAAAGGGACACCAAGAGATAAAAGAAGGATGGCCGGAAAAAGTAATTACTATGCAGAAAAACTGGATAGGTAAATCTTTTGGTACTGAAATATCTTTTGATTTAGAAGGAACTGAGGAAAAATTACCGATGTTTACTACTAGGATAGATACTTTATATGGTGTAACATATTGTGTAATAGCTCCAGAACATCCAATGGTAGCAGAGATATTGGCTGAAAAACCTGAGATCAAAGATGCAGTAGAAGCTATGAAAAATGAAGATATGATAGCTAGAACTGCCGAGGGTAAGGAAAAAAATGGAGTGTTTACAGGAAGATACTTGATCAACCCAATAAATGGTGAGAAAGTAGAACTTTGGATAGCTGATTATGTACTTATGAACTATGGAACAGGAGCTGTTATGGCTGTACCGGCTCATGATGAGAGGGATTTCGCTTTTGCAAAGAAATATGACCTTCCTATGAAAGTAGTTATAAATCCTATAGAAAAGAAAACTAAAGAAGAGATAAAAATAGATGTAAAAGAGATGAAAGATGCATTTATTGGAAAAGGGATAATGACAAATTCTGATAAGTTTGATGGTATGTCTTCTAAAGAAGCACTAACTAAAGTAGCAGAACATGTAGAAGAGCTAGGATTTGGAGAAAGAACAGTAAAATATAGATTAAAAGATTGGGGAGTGTCTAGACAAAGATATTGGGGAACTCCTATTCCAGCTATATACTGCGATAAATGTGGAATAGTAATGGAATCAGATGAGAATTTGCCTGTTAAATTGCCTATGGATATTGAATTCTCAGGAAATGGAAATCCATTGGAAACGTCAGAAGAATTTAAAAATGCAACTTGTCCAACGTGTGGAGGAGCTGCTAAGAGAGAGACAGACACAATGGATACCTTTGTAGATTCATCTTGGTATTACTTGAGATACTGTGATCCAAAAAATACAGATCTACCAATCGATAAAAATATAGCTGACAGCTGGTCTCCTGTAGATCAATATATTGGAGGAGTAGAACATGCTGTAATGCATCTATTATACTCTAGGTTCTTCCATAAAGTTCTTAGAGATATGGGATTACTATCTACAGATGAGCCTTTTAAGAGGTTGTTAACTCAAGGAATGGTATTGGGACCGTCATATTATGAGAAGAGTACAGGAACATATCTATTCCCAAATGAAACTGAGATAAAGGATGAAAAAACATATTCGAAAGCTACAGGTGAAGAGTTAGTTGTCAAGGTAGAAAAGATGTCTAAATCTAAAAATAATGGGGTAGATCCATTACATATAATTACTGAATATGGCGCAGATGCTGCCAGATTATTTACAATGTTTGCTGCACCACCGGAAAAAGAATTAGAATGGAATGAAAATGGATTAGCTGGATCATCTAGATTCTTAAACAGAGTTTGGAGAATGGTTGTTGAAAATAAAGGATATTTTGAAACGGGAAGTATAGATTTAGAGAAGGTTTCTAAAGCGGATAAAAATGTGATTATGAAGTTACACCAGACAATCAAAAAAATAACTGCATCTATCGAGGATAACTATCACTTCAATACCTCTATTGCAGCTAACATGGAACTTATAAATGAGTTACAAGATTTTAAAGCAAATATATTAGATAATGGAGAAACAACTAGTGAATCTAAAAAGGTATTTACAGAAACTGTAAGAACTATGATAATAATGTTGTCGCCATTTGCTCCTCATATTACCGATGAATTATGGGTAGAATTGGGAGAAACAGGTCACTTATTCGAGATGGCTTGGCCTACTCATATAGAAGAGTTGACTATTTCTGATGATGTGCAGATCGGTGTGCAGGTAAATGGTAAGTTAAGAGCAACTTTAGATGTTTCTAGAACTATTACAAAGGAAGAGTTAGAAGCTTTAGCTTTAGCGGCTCCTAACGTGATTAAGTTTACAGAAGGAAAAACTATAGTCAAGAAGATAGTTGTTCCAGGAAGAATAGTAAATATAGTAGTAAAATAAAAAAGGAGGAAACAGTTATGAAGAGAATTTTAGTTGTGTTGATATTTACCGTAATGTCATTAAATGCTTTGGCTTTAGACATATGGGTAAAAGGTGGGGTTATTCAAGGTACAGGAAGTAAACAGATGGAAGACCCGGGATATAATGCTGGGTTGGAACTTAGTCAAGGGTTCTTAGGTTTTGTAGACCTGGGAGCAGGTGTGGCTTATAATGGGAACTTAAAATATGAGAATGCCTCAGTGCAGGAAAACATTGGATATGACTTGGCTCCTGTATATGTTTTTGCAAAATTTAATATCATACCAGTAGCTGTGAAACCTTATGTAGTGGCTAGACTGGGAAAGAACTTTGTGGTAAATGACAGTACAGATTACCATGGAAAGTCTGAAGCTGATGGAGGCGCCTATGGAGCTGTAGGAGTAGGAATAGAGTTCTTGGATTCTTTCCAAGGAGAACTTCTTTACTCGATCTCTGAAGTGAAAAATAATCCCAGTGGAAAAGATAATGTAGAGATGGTATCGTTGACTTTAGGGTATAATTTCTGGTAAGAAAAAAATTAACAATAAACTAATTTTTTTCTAAGGTCGTTCTAAGATAACAGTGGTAATATGTGTACATGAAAAGTAGTAACTTTTTCATAACTCTCTCCGAACCCTTGATATTTTCAAGGGTTCTTTTAATTTTTTTGACTAAAAATTATACAAGAAACCACGAGGAAACGTGGGTTTTAAAGGGGGAGTTCAAGGTCATAAAAATAATACAAAAAAGATATAAAAAAACTTTGAAAATTATTGACTTTTTGTATTATGTATGATATCATTATCTATGTTTGTGAGCGAATTTTTGGCTCATGCACCACAATTAAGTTGTGGGAGGATAGCAATTCCGATATGATGAGTGGAGGTGTAAAGAAATGAGAGTAAACATTTTAATGGAATGTACAGAATGTAAGAGAAGAAACTACAGTACTTCTAAAAACAAAAAAAACACGGATGGTAGAATTGAATTAAAAAAATACTGTAAGTGGGACAAAAAAGTAACTATGCATAAAGAAACTAAGAAGTAATTCTTGGAAAAGACATAGCTTAACAACATGCAGTTCAGTGGCTCAATTGGTAGAGTAACGGTCTCCAAAACCGTGGGTTTAGGGTTCGAGTCCCTACTGGACTGCCATTTTATACTTTAAGGTGGTTAATATGAATACTTTGTTACAGAACGTTAAGACTGAATATAAGAAAGTTGTATGGCCTAACAAAGATGAAACTGTTAAGTCAACATTACTTGTTGCAGCTATGAGTGTCGCGGTGAGTATCTATGTAGGTGCTTTTGACGTGATAGCTTCGAGGATACTTAGGATGATAGGTACCTTTTTTGGAGGGTAATTTATGGAAAGAACAATAGAAAAAAAGTGGTATATGATTCATACATATTCCAGTTATGAAAAAAAAGTGAAAGCTGACTTAGAAAAAAGAATTCAAACACTTGAATTAACAGATAAAGTTTTTAGAATTGTAGTACCTGAAGAAGAAATAAAAGAAGTTAAGAACGGTAAAGAAAAAATCGTTTTTAGAAAATTATTTCCAGGTTACGTAATGATAGAAATGGAAGCAGTTAGAGAAGAGACAAATGACGGTATCTGGTATAGTGTTGACTCTGATGCATGGTATGTAATCAGAAACACTAACGGTGTTACAGGATTTGTTGGTATTGGATCTGATCCTATCCCTATGGAAGACGAGGAAGTAGTAACTATCCTTAGATTCTTAGGAGAAGAAGGAGAAGAAAAACCTGAACCAAAGGAAGAGATCATATTGGATTTCGAAATTGGGGATATGGTAGAACTGCTTGAGGGCGGTTTTGTTGGAAGTGTTGGAGAAGTTAATAGTATTGACTTGGAACACGGAAAAGTAAAAATAATGATAGATATGTTTGGTAGAATGACTCCTGTAGAGATTGGGGTTAATGAAGTTAAGAAAGTAATGTCTTAATAGAATAACTAGATCTTTTCAAAGGTGGGAGAGTAAATCATTAAAACCACAAGGAAATTATGGAGGTAGCAAAAAATGGCAAAAGACGTAATCGGATTAATTAAATTACAATTACAAGCAGGGAAAGCAAACCCAGCACCACCAGTTGGACCGGCATTAGGTCAACATGGTGTAAACATTATGGAATTCTGTAAAGCATTCAACTCAAAAACTCAAGATAAGGCTGGATTCATAATACCAGTGGAGATCAAAGTTTATTCTGATAGATCTTTCACATTCGTATTAAAAACTCCACCTGCATCAGACTTATTAAAGAAAGCAGCTGGAATCAAATCAGCAGCTGGAAATTCAAAGACTGAAGTTGCTGGAACAGTAACTAGTGCACAAGTTCAAGAGATTGCTGAAACTAAAATGGCAGACTTAAACGCTGGATCATTAGAAGCAGCTATGAGTATCATTGCAGGATCTGCAAGATCAATGGGAATCAAAATAGAAGGTTAATTTTAATTCGATATTTTAAATTTCAATATATATCACATTGTTGATAATTAAGTGGTAGGACGAGAGTTCGCTTAAGCCACATAAGGAGGAAAAGTAATAATGGCAAATAAGAAAGCTAAGAAATACGTAGAAGCTGCTAAATTAGTAGAGACTGGTAAATTATATGAAGTTAAAGATGCATTAGAATTAGTTGCAAAAACTAAAACTGCAAACTTCGTAGAAACTGTTGAAGTTGCATTAAGATTAGGAGTAGATCCTAGACATGCTGACCAACAAGTAAGAGGAACTGTAGTATTACCTCATGGTTCTGGTAAAGTAACTAAAGTATTAGTAATCACTCAAGGTGAAAACATGCAAAAAGCATTAGATGCAGGAGCAGACTATGCAGGAGCAGAAGAATATATCGAGCAAATCCAAAAAGGTTGGTTTGATTTTGATGTAGTAATCGCTACACCAGACATGATGCCTAAGTTAGGAAAATTAGGTAGAACTTTAGGAACTAAAGGTTTAATGCCTAATCCTAAATCAGGAACTGTAACTACTAACGTAGAGCAAGCAGTATCTGAATTCAAAAGAGGAAAACTTGCATTCAGAGTAGACAAATTAGGATCTATTCATGTAGGAATTGGAAAAGTAGATTTCACAGATGAGCAAATTGAAGATAACTTCAGAGCGTTCATGGCAGAAATCAACAGATTAAAGCCATCAGCAGCGAAAGGTCAATACCTTAGAACTGTAGCTTTATCATTAACTATGGGACCTGGAATCAAAATTGATCCTATCCTAGTTTCTAAGTACTTAGAAGCTTAATTAATTAAAGTTTAACTTTTTTTAAACTATAAATTGAACTAAAGACAGTAGGTGGTGTAAACCGTAAATCCTACCGAGGTTTATACAGTTTTGAATACAAAGCTTATAACCTCACCTATCAGAAATGATCTCTGTCTTTAACTAAACCTTTAGTCAGAGATCATTTTAATTTAAAGAGGAGGTGACTAGAAGAATGGCAACTGAAGCGAAAAAATTAGTAGTAGCAGAATTAGCTCAAAAAATCAAAGACGCTAAAACAATCGTACTTGTAGATTATCAAGGTATCAACGCAAAAGATGATACTGAGATCAAGAAGCAATTAAGAGAAACTGGATCTGAATACTTAGTAGCTAAGAATAGATTATTCAGAATAGCTTTAACTGAAGCAGGTGTAGCAGACTCATTTGACGATCTTTTAGAAGGAACTACAGCATTTGCGTTTGGATATGAAGATGCAGTAGCACCAGCTAAAGTGGTTTACGAATTTGGTAAAGGGAAAAAAGATTTATTTAACATCAAAGGTGGTTACTCTGAAGGGAAAAGAGTTGAGATTTCTGAAATAGAAGCATTAGCAACTTTACCATCAAGAGAAGCATTATTATCTATGGTATTAAATGGAATGTTAGGACCAATCAGAAAGTTAGCATACGGTGTCGTAGCTATCGCTGATCAAAAAGAAGAGGCGTAATTCTCTGCTTTAAAATATGATCGTTAGATCAAAATAAATTAAAAATATCAAGGTATAGCTATGAGCTTACCAAATAAAAATTAGGAGGAACATAAAAATGGCATTTAACCAAGAAACTTTCATCGCTGATTTAGAAGCAATGACTGTATTAGAATTAAAAGAAGTAGTTGAAGCATTAGAAAATCACTTTGGAGTAACAGCAGCAGCACCAGTAGCAGTAGCAGGAGCAGGGGCAGAAGCAGCAGAAGAAAAAACTGAATTTGACGTAATCATCAAATCAGCAGGAGCTAAGAAAATAGCTGTAATCAAAGAATTAAGAGCTATCACTGGATTAGGTCTTAAAGAAGCAAAAGCAATGGCTGAAGAAGCTGGAGCAAAAGTTAAAGAAGGAGTTTCTAAAGACGAAGCAACTGAAGTTGCAGCTAAATTAGAAGCAGCTGGAGCAGAAGTAGAAGTTAAGTAATTAACTCTCTAAGTTCAAAATTGACTAATTGAATAAAATAGGGCACTCTTTTAGCTTAGAGTGCCCTATTTAATCATTGAAAAAAGTAAACAAAATATAAAATAAATTTATCAAAGATTAATAGTTCATATGTTGGGTAATGATGAAAATCAGCCTAAGATATTAACTATTAATTTTCAATGATATAAAGATAAGGAGCGTGAATTGATGACAAAGCTTATTAAAAGAACTAGTTTTGGAAGGATAAAAGAGAGAGGTACAATGCCTCATTTCTTAGAATTCCAATTAAACTCGTATGAGGACTTTTTACAGGCTAAAAAAGATCCTACTTCAAGAGAGAACAAGGGATTAGAGTCGGCCTTTAAGGAGATATTTCCAATAGAATCTTCTAATGGTGACATTAAATTAGATTATGTAGGGTATGAGTTACATGAAAATGAACCTCCATTAAATGACGAATTAGAATGTAAAAAAAGAGGAAAGACTTTTTCATCTTCTTTAAAAGTTAGACTTAGATTAGAAAATAAAAAAGCAGGTAACGAAATACAAGAGAGCTTAGTTTACTTCGGAGAGATCCCTAGAATGACTGAACATGCTACATTCATAATAAATGGTGCAGAAAGAGTAGTTGTTTCGCAACTACATAGATCACCAGGTGTATCTTTTACTAAGGAAGTAAATATCCAGACAGCTAAAGATATGTTTACTGGTAAGATAATCCCATACAAGGGAACTTGGTTAGAGTTTGAAACTGACAAAAATGATTACTTAAATGTAAAAATAGACAGAAAGAAAAAAGTATTAGCACCTGTATTCTTAAAAGCCGTAGATTTCTACGAAACTAATACAGAGATAATGGAAGATCTATTAGAAACTAAAGTGAAAGATCTTACAGAATACTATGAAAAATACTCTAACAGAGACGAATTATTATCTGTTCTTAGAACTAGAATAGAAGGAAGTTTCATAAAGGAAGACGTTTATGATGAAGAAACTGGAGAGATCATCTTAGAAGCAGAGAGTGTTATAGATGAAATGACAGTAGAAAAGATCATAGATGAAAAATTAGAAACTCTTACTTACTGGGAAGTTAAACCTGAAGATAAGGTATTAGCTAATTCACTATTAGACGATACAACTGAAAATTCAGATGACGCTGTAATGGAAGTATTCAAAAAACTAAGACCAGGAGATATGGTAACTGTAGATTCAGCTAGATCTCTTATCAGACAAATGTTCTTCAACCCGCAAAGATATGACTTTGCCTCAGTTGGTAGATACAAGATGAATAAAAGATTAAAATTAGATGTTGCAGAAGACATAGTTGTATTAACTAAAGAAGATGTAATGGCTACTATCAAATATGCAATAGCATTATATGGTGGAGACGGACATACAGATGATATAGACAACCTTTCTAACAGAAGGGTAAGAGGAGTAGGAGAACTACTTCATATGCAAATCAGATCAGGATTAGCTAAGATGAATAAGATGGTAAAGGAAAAAATGACTGTACAAGATGCATCTGCACTTACACCACAATCATTATTAAACACTAGACCACTTAATGCACTTATCTTAGATTTCTTCGGATCAGGTCAATTATCACAATTCATGGACCAATCTAATCCATTAGCAGAGTTAACTCATAAGAGAAGAATATCTGCATTAGGACCTGGAGGACTTTCAAGAGAAAGAGCTGGATTCGAGGTTAGAGACGTACATGATTCACATTATGGAAGAGTTTGTCCAATAGAAACTCCAGAGGGACCAAACATCGGACTTATAGGATCTTTAGCAACTTATGCTAGAGTTAATAAATATGGATTCATGGAAACTCCATATGTAAAAGTAACTGATGGAGTAGCTAATTTCGAAGATATTAGATACTTAGCAGCAGATGAGGAAGAGGGATTATTTATTGCCCAAGCCGATACTGTAATGGATGAAGAAACACATGAAATCACTGGTGATGGATTATGTAGATTTGGACATGAAGTTGTATGGGTAGACGGTAAGAAGATAGATTACTTAGATGTATCTCCTAAACAAGTAGTATCTGTATCAGCTGGGTTAATTCCTTTCTTAGAGCATGATGACGCCAATAGAGCATTAATGGGATCAAACATGCAAAGACAAGCAGTACCTTTACTTAGAGGAGAAGCTCCATTCGTTGGAACTGGTCTTGAGAGAAAGGTAGCAGTAGATTCAGGAGCCGTTGTTGTTTCTAAAACTACTGGTGAGGTAACTAGTTTAGATGCCAGCCAAATAATAATAACTGAAAAAACAAAAAATGGTAGTAGAGACCATGTATATAAAATGTTAAACTTTGAAAGATCTAACCAAGCTATGTGTTTACACCAAACACCATTAGTGAACATGGGTCAAAAAGTAGAAGTAGGAACTATATTAGCTGATGGACCATCTACAAAAGGTGGAGACTTAGCACTTGGAAGAAATATCTTGATGGCATTCATGCCTTGGGAAGGATATAACTTCGAGGATGGAATCTTGATATCTGACAGACTTAGAAAGGAAGATGTGTTTACTTCACTTCATATAGAAGAGTATGAAGTAGATTCTAGATCTACTAAGTTAGGAGATGAAGAGATAACTAGAGAGATCCCTAATGTAGGAGAAGAAGCTCTTAGAAACTTAGATGAAAGAGGAATCATAAGAGTCGGAGCAAAAGTAGGACCAGGAGATATCTTGGTAGGAAAGACTACTCCAAAAGGAGAGACTGAACCACCTGCAGAAGAAAAATTATTGAGAGCTATCTTTGGTGAAAAAGCCAGAGACGTAAGAGATACATCTCTTAAGATGCCTCACGGTTCTAAAGGTACAGTAGTAGAGATCTTAGAATTAGCTAGAGAAAATGGAGATGAATTAAAAGCTGGGATCAATAGATCTATCAGAATATTCATCGCTGAAAAGAGAAAGATAAACGTAGGAGATAAAATCTCTGGACGTCATGGAAATAAAGGGGTAATCTCAAGAGTATTACCTGCAGAAGATATGCCATTCTTAGAAGATGGAACACATGTTGATATCGTACTTAACCCACTAGGGGTACCATCAAGAATGAATATCGGGCAAGTACTAGAGGTACATTTAGGACTAGCTCTTGGATTTATGAAAGATGAAGACGGAGACGACGGTGTTTACATCGAAACTCCAGTATTTGATAGTGGAGATAAAGAGTCTGGTGGCCATGAGGCAACTATCAAGAACTACTTAGAAGAAGCTGGATTTGATAGATCTGGTAAGGTAAACTTAATAGATGGTAGAACAGGACAACCATTTGATAATCCTGTAACTGTAGGACGTATGTATATCCTTAAACTTCATCATTTAGTTGAAGATAAGATGCATGCTAGAGCAATCGGACCATACTCATTAGTAACTCAGCAGCCATTAGGTGGAAAAGCACAATTTGGTGGGCAAAGATTAGGAGAGATGGAAGTTTGGGCACTTGAAGCATATGGAGCTTCTAGCATCTTACAAGAGATGTTAACAGTGAAATCAGATGACGTTATGGGTAGAACTAAGACTTATGAAGCCATCGTTAAAGGTGAAGAGATGCCAGAAGCAAGTTTACCAGAATCATTTAAAGTATTATTAAAGGAATTCCAAGCATTAGCATTGGATATCGAATTATTCGATACCGAAGGTGACGTAATAGATGTTTCAAGTGACTTAGCAAAAGAGGAAATCATCACTGAATTCTCATTGGCAGACTTAAAAGAAGAAGATTAATCAAACGAGCAGTTTGAAATTATAGATAGGGTTATAAAAGACAGAATATAGCAGGGAAAGGTGTACTTTCCCTGCTAAAACCTGCCCTTAAAAAGCTTATTTTTGAAAAGATTTAATTAAGGAGGCTATTTAATAGTATGGGAATAAAAAACTTCGAAAAAATTAGAATTAAACTTGCATCCCCAGATAAGATCCAGGAGTGGTCATTTGGAGAGGTAACAAAACCAGAAACAATAAACTATAGAACATTAAATCCTGAATTTGATGGTTTATTCTGTGAAAGAATATTCGGACCAACAAAGGACTGGGAATGTGCTTGTGGAAAATATAAGAGAATGAGATACAAAGGCCTTGTATGTGAAAAGTGTGGGGTTGAAGTAACTAAATCAAAAGTAAGAAGAGAAAGAATGGGACACATCCAATTAGCAGCACCAGTAGCACATATCTGGTACTCTAAAGGAACTCCTAATAAGATGGCTCTTTTAATCGGTATATCTCCAAAAGAATTAGAATCGGTACTTTACTTTGCTAGATACTTAGTATTAAGTCCTGCTGATACTGGTTTAGAAGTTGGAAAAATATTAACTGAAAGAGAATATAAGTTATATAGACAGCAGCATGGAAAAGCTTTTGAAGCTAAGATGGGTGCTGAAGGTATCTTAAAATTATTGGAAAGAATAGATCTTAAAAAATTATCTAAAGAATTAGAGAAGGATTTTGAAGAGGTTACTTCTGCTCAAAAAAGAAAAAAATTAGTTAAGAGATTAAAAGTTGTAAGAGACTTATTATCTTCTGAAAATAGTCCTGCTTGGATGATACTTAAGAGTGTTCCTATCATTCCTGCTGATCTTAGACCAATGGTACAATTAGATGGTGGAAGATTTGCGACTTCAGACTTAAACGATCTATATAGAAGAGTAATCAATAGAAATAATAGATTAAAGAAGTTATTAGATATTGGTGCACCTGAGATCGTAGTAAAAAATGAAAAAAGAATGTTACAAGAAGCTGTAGATGCCCTTATCGACAACGGTAGAAGGGGTAAACCAGTAGTGGCTCAAAATAATAGAGAGTTAAAGTCATTATCAGATATGCTTAAAGGTAAGCAAGGAAGATTTAGACAAAACTTACTAGGAAAACGTGTGGACTACTCAGCAAGATCGGTAATCGTAGTAGGACCAACGTTAAAATTACACGAATGTGGAATTCCTAAGAAGATGGCATTAGAATTATATAAGCCATTTATCATGAGAGAATTAGTAAAGAGAGAGATCGCAGGAACTATCAAAACTGCTAAGAAATTAGTAGAAGATGCAGATGACTGTGTATGGGAAGTAATCGAAGACGTAATCGCTGATCATCCAGTATTATTAAATAGAGCCCCAACACTACATAGATTATCTATCCAAGCTTTCCAACCAGTATTAATTGAAGGTAAAGCAATCAGATTACATCCATTAGCATGTTCAGCATTTAATGCCGACTTCGATGGAGACCAAATGGCAGTACATTTAGTATTATCACCAGAATCTATCATGGAAGCGAAAACTCTTATGATGGCATCAAATAATATTATCGCACTATCAAATGGTGAACCTATAATTGTACCATCTCAAGATATGGTAATGGGTTGTTTCTATATGACAAAGGAAAAGCCAGGAGCTAAAGGAGAAGGAATGAACTTCTCAAATAAAAACCAGGCGATAACAGCTTACCAAAATGATATCATCGAAACACACGCGATTATTAACGTAAGAATGGGTGAAAACGAAGATAGAAACATGGTAACTACAACTGTAGGAAGACTTTTATTCAACGCATTATTACCAACTGAAGCTAAGAGATATGATGTAACATTTGGTAAGAAGCAGTTAAAAGAATTAATTACAGATTTATTTAAAACTCAAGGATTTACTATCACAGCTAAGTTAATCAATGACATCAAAGACTTTGGTTTCCATTATGCATGTTTCGCAGGAATAACTGTAGGAATAGAAGATATGACAATTCCTGAAACTAAAAAAGATATCTTAGCAAAAGCTGACCAAGACGTAGCTGATATCAACAATGCTTATAAAAATGGTGAGATCATCAATGAAGAAAGATATAGAAGAACAGTTGCAATCTGGTCACAAGCTACCGAAGATGTAACTACAGACATGATGAAAGGTCTAGACGACTTTAACCCAGTAAACATGATGGCCAACTCAGGTGCCAGAGGTTCCATCGCACAGATGAGACAACTAGCTGCCATGAGAGGACTAATGGCTGATACAACTGGTAAGATCATTGAAGTACCTATCAAAGCCAACTTTAGAGAAGGACTGACAGTAATGGAATTCTTCATGTCATCACATGGAGCAAGAAAAGGACTAGCAGATACGGCTCTAAGAACAGCTGACTCGGGTTACTTAACAAGAAGACTAGTAGATATATCACATGAAGTTATTGTAAATGAAGACAATTGTGGAACTCATGAAAACATCGAAGTTGCCAACCTGATTTCAGAAGGTAACATCATTGAATTCTTACATGAAAGAATCTTAGGTAGAGTAATCGCAGAAGATCTTTATCATAATGATGAATTATTATACCCTAGAGATACAATGATGAACGAAGAGATAGCACAAATTATCGTAGATAAAGGTGTTAGATCAGTTAAGATCAGATCTCCGTTGACATGTGCTCTTGAAAAGGGAGTTTGTAGAATGTGTTATGGTAGAGATTTATCTAACCATAGAGATATCCTATTAGGAGAAGCTGTAGGAGTAATCGCAGCCCAATCCATCGGAGAACCTGGTACACAGCTTACAATGAGAACTTTCCATACAGGAGGAGTTGCATCGACATCGATCGCTCAAAATACTATTAAAACAGAAAATGATGGTGTTGTAGAATTCCAAGAGATTAGAACTTTATTAAATAAGGAAACTAATGAATTACAAGTAGTTTCTCAAGGTTCAAAAATAATCGTTGGAACATACGAATATACAGTAACAACTGGTTCAATCTTAAGGGTTGAAGAAGGACAAACAGTAAAAGCTGGAGATACACTAACAGAATTTGACCCATACAATATCCCTATTATTGCTGAAAAAGATGGTAGAATTGAATATAGAGAACTATTCATCAAAGAGATATACGATGAAAAATATGATGTTACGGAATATCTTGCAATCAAACCAGTAGAAACTGGAGACGTTAACCCAAGAGTTATTATATTTAACTCTAAGGATGAAAAAGTTGCAGAATATGTAATTCCATATGGAGCATACTTATTGATGAAAGAGGGAGATAAAGTATACGAAGGAGACATCGTAGCTAAGATCATCCCAGAAACATCAGGAACAAAAGACATCACTGGAGGTCTTCCAAGAGTACAAGAATTATTCGAGGCTAGAAACCCTAAAGGTAAGGCTATCTTAACTCAAATTGATGGTAAGGTAGAAGTTACTGGTAAGAAGAAGAAAGGTCAAAGAATAATCTTAGTAAGATCGACAGAAGATTCTGAAATAGTTAAAGAATACTTAGTTCCAATGGGAGAACATTTAATTGTTACCGATGGAATGATAATTAAAGCCGGAGACAAGTTGATTGAAGGTGTTATTTCACCACATGACGTCCTTGAGATCAAAGGTTTAGTAGAAGCAGAGCAATTTATCCTAGAATCTGTACAACAAGTATATAGAGACCAGGGAGTTTCGGTAAATGATAAACATATCGAGATCATTGTTAAGCAAATGTTTAAGAAAGTAATAATCCTAAATGCAGGTGGATCATTATTCCTAGAGGAAGAAGTTATCGAAAAGAGAACTGCAGACCTTGAGAATAAGGCACTTAGAGAAGCTGGTAAGAAAGAAATAGAGTATAAATCTGTAATCCAAGGTATTACCAAGGCAGCAGTAAATACTGATAGTTTCATCTCAGCAGCATCATTCCAAGAAACTACTAAGGTTCTTTCAAATGCAGCAATTGCAGGAAAGGAAGACTACTTAGAAGGATTAAAGGAAAACGTAATCATAGGTAAGAGAATACCAGCAGGTACAGGATTCCATGAATACGAAGATTTACATATAAAGACTGTAGAAGAAAATTAAAAGATAGGCGACGTAGTCGCCTATTTTACTATAAATATACTAGATCCCCTCAACGATTTTATGAAATTTTATGATTATTGAAATTCATTTTAACTTATAATTCTTATAGAAAAAATGAAATACAAATAATTAAGTATTTTTTTCAGTTGTAAAGAAAGGGATAAGAGTTATTAAAGGAGAATAAATATGGGAAGAGGAAGATTATTTGTTGTATCTGGTCCAAGTGGAGCAGGGAAATCAACAGTATGCAAACAAGTTCGCAGAGACCTAAATATTAATTTGGCTACCTCAGCAACTACCAGATCTCCTAGAGAAGGGGAAGAAAATGGTAGGGAATATTATTTTTTAACTTTGGAAGAATTTGAAAAAAGAATAGAAAATGATGAATTTTTAGAGTATGCTAATGTACACGGAAATTATTACGGGACATTAAAATCTGAAGCAGAATTTAGATTAGGACGTGGAGAAAATGTAGTCTTAGAGATAGATGTGCAGGGTGGAATTCAAATAAAGAAAAGGTTTGATGATGCATGTTTAGTTTTCTTTAAAGCACCTAATGAAAAAATATTAGAGCAAAGACTTCGTGGAAGAGGAACTGAACCTGAAGAAACTGTCCAGTTAAGATTAAAAAATTCATTGAAAGAGATGGCTTTTGAAGATGAATATGATCATGTGATAGTAAATGAAACTGTAGATAAATCTGTGTTGGAATTGATAGAAATAATAAAAAAAGAAAGTAATTAATACTGGAGGAATAAAAATGAAAAAGAAAGTAACTTATGATGAATTATTAGAAAAAGTACCTAACAAATATAAATTAGCAATGACACTAGGTAAAAGATATGGTCAAATAGTAGCTGGAGAAGCTCCTTTAGTAAAAGTAAGAAAAAAAGATACTGTAGCAGAGATTGCAAGTAAAGAAGTTATAGAAGGTAAAGTAGAGTTAGTGAGAGGAAATATAGAGGGATAGTATGAAAAAAATTCTATTGATTTTTATCTTGTTACTCCTAATTGGATGTGGAAAAAAAGAAAAGAAAAAAATAGTAGAGAGAAAATTTGCCTTCGGGACTATGATAGATATGGTAGTTTATTCTGAAAATTCTACACAAGCTAAAAAAGCTATAGAGCTTGCTTTTGAGGAGATTGAAAGGATAGATGACAAATTTAATACTCATAAAGAGGATAGTGTTATCTATAAGATGAATCATAACCCAGGGAAATTTTTTGAGTTGGATAGTGAGGGTTTATACTTGTTTTCAGGTGTGAAACAAACTTATAATTTGAGTAAAACTAAGTATGATATCACTATAACACCGCTGATGAAAGTTTGGGGTTTTTTCGATGAATCTGATAGGGTGAAGATCCCTGAAAAGGATGAATTGGAAAAAGCTATTAGAATGGTAGATTACAATAATTTAGAAGTTACAGGGAATAAAATAAGACTGAAAACTTCTAAAAATGAGATAGATACAGGATCATTTCTAAAGGGATATGCTATCCATAGAGCGAAGATTGTATTAGCTGAAAATGGAGTGGAACATGCCTTTATAAGTGCTATATCCAGTATTGAAACATTGAATACAAAACCAGAAGGGGAATTTTGGAAGGTGGGGTTACAAAATCCAGAAGATCCTTCTAAGGTGTATCATATAATCGGAGTAGATGATAAATCTATGGGTGTATCTGGAGATTATCAGATCTATGTAGAGATAGATGGTAAAAAATATCATCATCTGATAGATAGAAAAACTGGATATCCAGTGAGAGATAGAAAGATGGTAGTAGTTATCGGAGAAGATGGTTTTTTTGCTGACATGTATTCTACTGCTTTTTTCTCTATGCCGATAGAAGATGTAATGGATTATGTCAATAATACAGATGACTTAGAGGTAATGATAGTAAAAGCTGATATGTCTGAAGTATTTAGTGATGGATTTAAAAAGTACATGGTTAAATAATATATACAGTAGGTGTAATTTATAATTACACCTATTTTTATATCAAAAATATAACAATTGCTGGATAAATATAGTATAATTGTTGTGGAATTAAAACTAGTAAGGGGGAGAGAGATGGAAGAGAGAAAAAAAGGATTTACATTGATAGAACTGTTAGTAGTTATAGCAATAATAGGGATATTAGCCACTACGTTAGCTCCTAAATTAAGGGAACAATTAGCTAAGGCAAAGGATTCTAAAGCGATAGCGGTGTTGGGGTCTGCAAGAACAGTTGGGGATATAATATTAGTTGAAAAAATGATTTTAGATTCAACAAGCGGAGGAACTATTTATATAACTACGCAAGAAATATATGATAAATTAGATTCAAAAGCTCAGGAAATACATGATAGAGGGAATCCAAATTATTTAAAAATAGGTGGAAGTAAGGATGAGAATAGTGAAACTATTAAATATGGAGGGTTTGTTCATTATAATGCTTCAGGACCTGGGAATATAGAAATAAAAGAAGATTCTTTGGATTTATTTCTAGAGCCATATACAGGAGTAGAAGTATATAGCATGGAAGGGAAAAAATGGGGTGAATATTAAAAATATTAACCTAGGAGCCAAATAATTGTTTGGCTTCTTTTAATTTTCTATAATAAAAATAACCTTAAAATATAAAAAAATTAATTTTGAAAAAGGCAAAATATAAACTATACTTAAACTGAATGAAATTATACTTATATATCACTTACTTAAATTAAGTTCGACACCTTAGGTGAAACAAAAATTTATAGGGGGAAAATGATTATGGTTAATTTATTGTTATTGGGAATAGTTGGTGGGCTGTTAGCATTGGTAGCTTCATATTTTTACGCTACAAAAGTTAATAAATATGAAATTAATGATGTTAAGGTCGAAGAGATAACTGAAGCAATCAGAGAGGGTGCCATGGCATTTTTATGTGCTGAATACAAGGTATTGGTATGGTTTGTTTTAGGAGTTTCGGTTTTATTAGGAGTATTTTTAAGTCCGTATGTGGCACTTACCTTTATATTGGGAGCAATTACATCAGCAGTTGCTGGAAATGTAGGGATGAGGATAGCTACTAAAGCTAATGGAAGAACCGCTATAGCGGCAAGAGATGGAGGTCTTTCAAAAGCACTTGATGTAGCCTTTGCAGGTGGAGCTGTTATGGGGTTAGCAGTAGTAGGTTTAGGACTTATAGGTGTTTCAGCATTGACTATAATATTTGGCGGAAACATGGAAATTATAACAGGATTTGGAATGGGAGCATCGTCTATTGCCTTATTTGCTAGAGTAGGTGGAGGAATCTATACTAAAGCAGCCGATGTAGGTGCAGACTTAGTAGGAAAGGTCGAAGCAGGAATACCTGAAGATGATCCGAGAAATCCGGCAACTATTGCAGATAATGTAGGAGATAATGTAGGAGACGTAGCAGGAATGGGAGCCGATTTATTTGAATCATATGTAGGTTCAATGATAGCTACTATGGCATTAGGAGCTACTCTTTCAGGACTTATGCCAGGACAAAGAATGGCGCTGATTATGGCACCAATTTTAATAGCGTTCGTAGGGATTATAGCATCTATAATCGGAACATTTACTGTAAAAACAGATAACCCAGATGAGGTTTATCATAAATTAGAAAATGCAACTAGAATATCTGGTGCATTAGCATTATTAGGAGCATTTGGAGTTATAAAATACTTAGGAATTCCAATGGGTGTATTTTATGCAATCGTTTCAGGGTTAGTAGCAGGATTAGTTATAGCTTATTTTACAGGATTATATACTGATACAGGTAAAAAATCAGTAAATAGAATATCAGATGCAGCTAAAACTGGACCAGCAACTGCAATAATCGAGGGATTAGCTGTAGGGATGGAATCAACTGTAGCACCTATAATAGTGATAGTAATAGCTATTTTAGCGGCCTTTAACTTTGCAGGACTCTATGGAATAGCCATTGCAGCAGTAGGTATGCTATCAACAACAGGAATGGTAGTAGCAGTAGATGCATATGGACCAGTAGCAGACAATGCAGGTGGAATAGCTGAAATGTGTAACTTACCAGAAGAGGTAAGAGCTTGTACAGATAGATTAGATGCAGTAGGAAACTCTACAGCAGCAGTAGGAAAAGGTTTTGCCATTGGATCAGCAGCACTTACGGCATTATCACTATTTGCAGCCTATAAGCAGTCGATAGAGGCTCTGTCAGGAAGGTCATTGGTAATTGATATAACTAATCCTAAAGTAATAGCAGGATTATTCATTGGTGGGATGCTTACATTCTTATTCTCAGCTCTAACGATGACAGCGGTAGGGAAAGCAGCTATGGAGATGGTAGAAGAGGTTAGAAGACAATTTAGAGAAAATCCAGGGATTATGGATTATACAGTTAAACCTGATCATAAAAAATGTATAGATATCTCTACAAAATCATCACTTAAGGAAATGGTAATACCAGGATTATTGGCAGTATTAGCTCCAGTAATTGTTGGGTTATGGTCTCCAGAAGCTTTGGGAGGATTATTAGCAGGAGCACTTGTGACAGGAATATTAATGGCTATCATGATGGCAAATGCAGGTGGAGCTTGGGATAATGCTAAAAAGCAGATAGAAGCAGGTTATGGTGGAGATGGAAAAGGATCTGACAGACATAAAGCAGCAGTAGTAGGAGATACAGTAGGAGATCCATTTAAAGATACTTCTGGACCATCATTAAATATCTTGGTTAAACTTATGTCTATAGTTTCATTGGTATTAGTTCCATTATTTATATAATGTGATAATAAAATTATAAATTTAGAGCCAGAGAATTTTCTCTGGCTCATATTGACTTCTAATCAGTAATTTTAAAATAAAAACAAAAATATTCAAAATAGTATTAAAAATACTTGAAATAATGAATATTATGAGATATACTGAATGTAGTATCAAAATAAATTAAGATGGTGTTTTTATGAGATTTAGAAATGAAGATTTGGATAAGGTTATAACACAATTGAATATTGTAGAAGTTATAGGCGAATATGTCGATTTAAAGAAGACAGGTTCTAACTATAAAGGTCTTTGCCCATTTCATAAAGATACTAATCCTTCCTTTATGGTAAGTACCTCAAAAAACATATATAAGTGTTTTGTTTGTGGTGCAGGTGGAAATGTTATTAAATTCTATATGGAATATAATAAGTTAACCTATGGGGAAGCAGTTTATGAACTTAGTAAAAAATATAATTTGGATATAACTCCTATAAGTGGAAATAATTCAGAGGATAGAAATAAGAAATATTATAAGATATTAGATGAAGCACTTTCATTTTTTAAGGAAAATATTTTTTCTAATTCTGGAAGGGAAGCGCTTTCTTACCTAAACAATAGGGGAATGCAGCCTGATTTTATAAGGGAAAATAATTTAGGTTATGCACTGAATGGCTGGGATTCTCTGTATGATCATTTGATAAAAAAAGGGTATGATCCTCCGATCCTATCTAAGTTAGGTTTAATAAAGAGTGGGGATAAGGGGTATTATGATACCTTTCGTGACAGGATAATCTATCCAATTTACTCACCAGGTGGAAATGTAATCGCTTTCGGTGGTAGAACAATGAGTGATAGAAAGGATATTGCAAAATATTTAAATTCACCAGAAACCCCTGTATTTCATAAGGGCCGAAACCTCTATGGAATAAAAAATAAGGGGAATAGTATTAGAAGAAAAAATTATGCCCTCCTAATGGAAGGTTATATGGATGTATTGGCAGCTCATGCCTATGGGTTTGATGTGGCATTGGCTCCTCTGGGAACGGCTTTTTCTAATGAACAGGCTGAACTTTTAAAAAGATATACATCCAATGTAATAATCGCTTTTGATATGGATAATGCCGGAAGGGTTGCCAGTGAAAAAGCTAGTCTAGTCTTAAAAAGATATGGATTTAATATAAGGGTTTTAGAACTTAAAAATGCTAAAGATCCCGATGAATTTTTAAAAAAATATGGTAAGACTGAATTTTTGAAATCAGTAAAAAACTCAAAGGAGATCTTTGATTTTTTATATGATTATTATGTTAAGGAATATGATCTAAGTAATTTTATGGCAAAACAAAATTTTATAGGTAGATTTAAGGAATTTTTTCTATCTGTAGAAACTGATTTGGAAAAAAGCTTGTATTTGAATAAATTATCAGTATCTTTAGGGATGGAAAAAGAGGTTGAAATATTAAAAAAAATCTTAATCCAAAACAATGAAGGTGCTAGGATACCTAAAAGAATAGAGAAACCTATTTCAAAAACAAGATCATTAAAAATAGATGAATTGGAATTAGAAACATTAAAACTTTGTTTAAAGGATAAAAAATATTTTAAAAAATTTAAAAATAAGACTATAACGTCTCCCTTTGTTCAAAATATATTTGATACAATTGAGCAAAATGGAGAAAAGAACTATATAACAGAACTACTACGTGGGAATTTTTTTAAGTTAGAGGAGGAAGAGGAAGAGATAATACTCAATATATCTACAGAACTTTCTGCTAAAAATGAAGATGACATTATGAATACTTATATTGAGGTTTATAAGAGGTGGTTCGTAAAAGAGATCGATGAAAAGATGGGGTTTTTTAAAACAAATGATATAAAATCATTTTTAAGTTGTAAAAAAATAAAGGAAAAAATAATTGGTGATATAAAGATAGATGATTTAGAGGAAAATTATAAAGAATTTATTTCTATGAAAATTTGATTTGTAAGTGTTGAGGAGGCAAGATGAAAAATTTTATTAAAAATGGGAAAGTCCGTGAAATTATAAAGAAGGCTTTAGAAGACAAGATTATGTCTTTTGAAGAGATAAACAGTAAACTTCAAGATGATTTTGCTCCAGAAAAAATAGAAACCCTGATCAATGGGATGATCAACCAGGGGATAAAAGTAGTAAGTGAAAAAGAGTTAAAGAAAAAGACTGAAGCTAAGGAAAAAACTGCTAAAACAACAAAAACAAAATCAATGATAGTAAAATCTGGTCTGCCAGAAGATGACTCTGAATTTGATCCTAAAAAAGTAAAGGAAGTAACTAAAGAGGAATTGGATACTAAGAACTTACTTGTAGGTGGAGTATCTGTAGATGAACCTATAAAGATGTATCTGCGTGAAATTGGTCAGGTTCCATTATTAAAACATGCTCAAGAGATAGAATTAGCTAAATTATCTGATGATGGAGATGAATGGGCTAAAAATCAACTTGTAGAAGCTAACTTAAGACTGGTTGTAAGTATAGCGAAGAAACATACTAATAGAGGACTTAAATTATTAGATTTAATTCAAGAGGGAAATATTGGTCTGATGAAAGCTGTTGGAAAATTTGAACATGCCAAAGGATATAAATTTTCTACATATGCTACATGGTGGATTCGTCAAGCTATAACAAGAGCGATAGCTGACCAAGGTAGAACTATAAGGATACCGGTACATATGATTGAAACAATAAATAAGATAAAGAAAGAAGCTAGAATCTATCTGCAAGAGACAGGTAAGGAAGCTACACCTGAAATTTTAGGTAATAGATTAGGAATGGAAACTGAAAAAGTAAAAACTATTTTAGAAATGAACCAGGATCCAATTTCATTGGAAACTCCAGTAGGAAGTGAAGAAGACAGTGAATTAGGAGATTTCGTAGAGGATAACAATATGCTGAGTCCATACGAAGAAACTCATAAAACTTTATTAAAGGAACAATTAAATGAAGTTTTATGCAGCCTGAGTGATAGAGAGGAAAAAGTTCTAAGATTTAGGTATGGTTTAGATGATGGATGTCCAAGAACCTTAGAAGAAGTTGGAAAGATCTTTAAAGTAACTAGGGAAAGAATTAGACAGATCGAAGTAAAAGCTTTGAGAAAACTAAGACACCCTAGTAGAAGAAAGAAATTAGAAGACTTTAAAACAGTATAAGAATTAATCATAATAAAAAAAGTTTATCTGCTATGCAGATAAACTTTTTTTTAGTTTCTTAAAGAAAACCAGTGAGTGATATTTTTCTTTTTAGCAGGATTTCTATATTTATGAGCTTGGAATTTCTCAATATAGATAGAATCTCCTTCACCTAAAGTGTAAAGCTTGTTATTTAACTCTATTTCTAAATTACCCTCAATAACAACTCCTACTTCATCATAGTTGTGTCCCCAAGAAAAGTCACTGTGTTGATTATCATCTGAAATAGTGATAGATATACCATTTAACGCATGGTTAGCATTGGTTAGGGTTTGTATAGTGATATCTCCTTGCTCCGATTCAAAGATAGATTTTCTTTCGTTTCTTCTAGTAATTGGAGATTGTTCGTTGACATCTTGTAAAACTTCCATAAGGTTAACTTCTAAAGCTTCACAAATTTGTTGAAGATTACTGATAGATGGACTATTTTGTCCTCTTTCTATATTACTGATAAATCCAACTGACAGGCTGGTTTTACCTGAAAGATCCTTTATAGTCATTTTTTGTTCTTTTCTAAAAAACTTAATTTTTTCTCCTAAATTCAAGGTATATTCCTCCTAAATCTAAATGTTAATGTATATTTTACGTTTATCTTAATTTTCCAATTTTAAAACGATCTATGTAAATCTAAAAAAAATCATATTTTAAGGCAAAACGTAATATTTTGAAACATTGTATTTTATTTAACACTTCATTATATCATAAAAACTAATATATTAAAAACTGAAGTTTCGTACAATAGGTTCAAAAAAATGAATTTTTTTAAACAGCAAACAACACTAAGTGTTAAGTTATAATTAAATTTTGTCAACTATGTTTGATTAAATTGTTTTTTTTTTGGAAAAAGCACACTTTTATTCAGAAAAGTGAAATTTTTATTTGAATATAGTGAATTTTATGTTATACTAAATAAGCACGTTAGGGAAAATTGTTCGTTGAAACAATTAAAATATTTAGGAGGAAAAAAAATTATGGAAATGTTAAAAGGTATTGCATTATTATTATTAGTGCTTTCAATATTCTCTTTATTCAGTTTAAAGATGCCAAAAGGGATGAAAGCAATGGGAGCATTAGCAAATGCAGCAGTAGCAACTTTTTTAGTCGAAGCTTTTCAAAGATATGTTGGTGGAGATTTAATAGGAATAGAATTTTTAGGTAAAGTCGGAGATTCATCGGGATCGATGGGTGGAGTAGCAGCAGCTACCTTAGTTGCATTAGCTTTAGGTGTATCACCAGTTTATGCAATGTTAATAGGTGCAGCAGTATTAGGTTACGGAATAATACCTGGATTTGTAGCAGGATATGTATTGGCGTTTATAGTACCTAAAATAGAGAAAAAAGCACCAGCAGGATTAGATTTAATAATCTGTTTAGTATTAGTAGCACCAGCAGCAAGAGGGATAGCGTTATTAGCTGATCCAGTAGTTAACCAAACATTATTAAACATTGGTTCTGTAATCACAGCAGCGACTACTAAGAGTCCAATGGTAATGGGAATTGTTTTAGGTGGAGTAATTACAGTAGTAGCAACAGCACCACTTAGTTCAATGGCACTTACAGCAATGTTAGGATTAACTGGATTACCAATGGCAATAGGAGCTTTAGCAGTAATGGGATCATCTTTCTTAAACCCTGTTTTATTCCACAGATTAAAATTAGGAAACAAAGAGACTGTAATAGCAGTAGCTATTGAACCGTTAACACAAGCTGACGTTATATCTGTAAACCCAATTCCAGTATTTGTTACGAACTTTATTGGAGGAGCTTTAGCAGGATTAGTAGTAGTTCACTTTGGTTTAATTAACAATGCAGTAGGAACAGCAACACCTATCGCAGGTTTAGCAGTAATGTTTGGATTTAATCCAGCAATAACAGTAATCAAAGCAGCTTTATTATGTGCAGCAGCAGGAGCATTCAGTGGATTTTTAGGATCAGTTATCTTTAAAAATTATAAAATAATACCAGCTGATGTTGTTAGAGGAACAAAATAAAATTAAAAAAGTATAGAATAATGATAGGTTTAGGGAATTCTTCCTAAACCTATTTATAATTTATGAAGTACAGTTTGAACTATTATAGACCTTAAAAGACTATAAAAGCACAATAATACGAACTTTATATGGAAGAAAGTTTGTAAAATATAAAAATTATGTTATAATATAGTATAAAAAATATTATTTTATTGAATTATTTGAAATTCAGAAAAAACTTAGGAGGAAGCAGTTATGGATTCGTTAAAAGAATTATTTAAGATAGGAAATGGACCATCTAGTTCGCATACTATGGGACCAGAAAGAGCAGCAAAGAGATTTAAAATGGAGAACCCTGATGCAGCTAGTTTTAAGGTAGAATTATACGGATCATTGGCAGCTACTGGTAAAGGTCATTTAACTGACTGGGTTATCGAAGAAACTTTAAAGCCTAAGGCTACAGAAATAGTTTGGATGGCAGATTTTGTTCATGAATTTCATACAAATGGAATGAAATTTATAGCTGTAGATAAAGATGGAAATGATACTAAAGAATGGTTAGTATTCTCTGTTGGAGGAGGAACTATCGTAGAAGATGGTGAATCTAGAGGTGGATCAAATAGAATTTATCCATTAACAACTATGGATGAAGTAATAAAGTGGTGTAAAGAAAATCAAAAAGAATTATGGGAATATGTAGCAGAGATGGAAGATTCTTCTATCTGGGCATTCTTAGAAAGAACTTGGGAAGCTATGGAAGATTCAGTAAAGACAGGACTTTCAAAGACTGGAGTATTACCAGGAACTATTAAATATCCAAGAAAAGCTCAAATGTTCTATAGAAAAGCCAGAAGAGACGATTCAAGAACTAGTTACTTAGGAAAAATATTTGCTTATACATTGGCAGTATCAGAGGAAAACGGTGGAGGAGGAAGAGTAGTTACTGCTCCTACATGTGGTGCCGCTGGTATCATTCCAGGATTATTATATGCACTAAAAGAAGAGCATAACTTATCTAAGGAAGAAACTTTAAGAGGTCTTGCAATTGCAGGATTAATTGGAAACTTAATCAAAGAAAATGCAACTATATCTGGAGCAGAAGGTGGATGTCAAGCTGAAGTTGGAGCTGGATGTGCAATGGCAGCAGGAATGGCAGCATTTATCTTAGGTGGATCTTTAGATCAAATAGAATATGCAGCAGAGATGGCATTAGAGCATCACTTAGGTCTTACATGTGACCCAGTTGGAGGATATGTACAAATTCCTTGTATCGAAAGAAATGCAGCAGCTTCAGTTAGAGCCTTAGATGCAGCTAACTATGCATTATTTACAGATGGTCAGCATACAGTTAGTTTCGATAAAGTAGTACTTACAATGAAACAAACTGGTCTAGACATGAAGAGTGAATATAAAGAAACATCATTAGGTGGATTAGCTAAATTTGATTTTAATGCAAACTGCTAATTAAAAAAATAAAAATTAAGGATATTAAGAGAATATTTTGTATACTTAATTGACTAAGAGGTAGCTCCTATTGGACTGCCTCTTATTTTAATATTAAATTCATTGAAAGAGTTTAAAATCTTTGGTATTATATATAATACTAAAAAAATATGTTTGGGGTTGAGAAGATGAGAATAGATTTTAAAAATGCGGGTAACACAATAGATATGAGAAGTTTCGAATTAATGGCTGAAACTTCTACGACCGATGAATTTAAGAGTTTAATCTTAAATTTAGAGGGGAAAAAAATAGATGAAATAGATGGAAGAATTGAAAAATTTGACATGAAAAATATAGGAAGTTTTTATGAGAATACTGTGGAAAATTATTTGAGAGAACTGTCATCTGTAAAATCTATAAAAAAGGAAAAAATGTCAGAACTGATAAAAAATATTAAAGCAGGAGACACCTCTTCTAGAGAGATCCTAATGGAAGGATCATTAAAATTAGTGGCTAAGACAGCTCTTTATTATTCCAAAGTAGGAACAAGTTATATAGAGTTAGTTCAAGATGGTCTTATGGGGGTAGTTGATGCTATAGAGAACTATGACCTAGAATGTCCTATGGAATTTTCAGAATATATGGAGTTCTGGATAAAATATGAAATGATCCAAAGTAATAAATTAGTTGTAGAAGAATTGAAATCACCAGTAGTCGCTTATTTTAAAAATATGAAGGTAGAGGTATATCAGTCAGAGAATAAAACTGGCGATTCAGAGATAAAAGAGGTAAATGCAGAAGAGATAAAGAGAGTTTTAAATATGGAGATAGAAGAGTTTGAAAATTTACAGAAGATCAGTGATTATGGATTCTTGATAAAAAAAGAAGATAGAGAGGAAGCCGAAGTATATAAGAGTATTGCCGAGGTGGATATGGAGTTAGCAAAGGTGGAAAAATTGATGTCAGTATCTAATTTGGCTAACAAATTTACAGTGAGGGAGATAAAGATCTTGGATCTATACTATGGACTCAGTGGAAAGAGAAAATACTTTGAGGAGATTGGTGAAATATTAGGTATGGAATCATCAAAGGTAAAGACAGAAGTAGAGAAACTTATGATAAAATTAAAGTATAATGGAAAGAAGGAATGGATCGATGAAAATTAAAACTTTAATAAAAACATTGGAAAAAAACTTCCCTAAAAACATAGCTGAATCTTGGGATAATGTTGGTCTTTTAGTTGGAGATGAAGGTAGAGAGATAACCAAGGTGCAAGTTTCATTGGACGCCACAGAAGAGGTTATAGATCATGCCATAGAGGTGGGAGCAAACTTAATTATAACCCATCATCCAATTATATTTAGTGGGATAAAAAATGTTACTTCAAAAAACTTGATGGGTAGAAAGCTCTTAAAATTAATTGAAAATAAGATTGCTGTATACTCTATGCATACTAATCTGGATTCTGCAGAAAGTGGTTTAAATCAATATATATGTGAAAAATTAGGGATAAAAACCTCTAAAATTTTAGATGAAAAAAATATGGATATGTATTTATTATCAGTCTATATAAAGGTAGAGTTTGAAGAGAGGTTAAAATCTAAGGTAGAGGAATTTGGACTGGAGTATAATGGGTATAAAAATGTATATTATACCTCTGATTCTATGGAAAGTTTTGAAAAGGCAGGAGAACAAGAAAAATTTAAAAATCAAAATAAAAAAATAAGTATCTTAGGTGAAAAAGGAAAACTGTCTAATTTATTGAATGAAATAAAAAAAATCCATCCCTATGATGAGGTCCCTTATGAGATGATAAAAACAGAAAATAAGATCTCTTTAGGTGGACTAGGGAGGATATATAGTCTCCCTGAAAAAATTGAATTAGGTAGCTATCTAGAGGAAGTTAAAGATAGATTATCTCTAAATAATGTAAGAGTAGTAGGAGAATTGGATAAAAAAATAAAAAAAATAGCTGTAGTAAATGGTGGAGGAGCTAGTTTTTTAGGTAAATTAGAAAAAATAGGTGTTGACCTTTTTATAACAGGTGATATAAAATATCATGAAGCCTTGGATGCTAGGGAGATGGGGATATCTATCTTTGATATTGGACACTATGAAAGTGAGTATTTTTTTACCGATATAATAGAAAGATATTGTGATGACTTAGAGGTAGAGATCTATAATGATCAGCCTGTATTTAAGAGTTTATAAAATTAGGAGGATCCTATGGTGAAAAGAATAGTATTTCTAATCCTTGTAGTATTTACATTTTCTTTTGGACAAGTGAATGACAGCGGTAACTACTTGACTACAGAAGAGAAGCAGGAGATTGAAAAAAAATTATCAGAGATTGAAAAAAATGGAGATATAGTGTATCATATAAATCTTGGTAGAAAAATGGACGAAAAAGATATTGTTGAGAAGGCGATAATTTTGGACATAATTCCAGACGGGAAAAATGATATTAATGTAAAGTTAAAATTTACCCAGGACATAGATACCAGTGCTTACGAGGAAGAGATCGATAACTTATTGATTGAAGGGGAAGAGGCAATAGTAAAAAAAGAGTATGAAAAATTTATACTAAGTGTTTTGGATGTATCGGAAAAGATTGTGGATGATATAGAAGACGATAAACAAGAGATCCAAAAACAAGAGGTAAAAAAAACATTCATTGAAAATAAATTTGCAGGATTACTGATCTTAATATTTATGGCTATAGCTATTTTTGTAACTTTAAGGTTTATAAAGATGGGTGGAATTAGAAAAAAATAAAATTAACTAATAGTTAATAATTAGGTGTTAGAGTCAGTCGCTGCTGGAGAAATCCAGGGGAGGAACGTCCGGGCTCCACAGGGCAATGAAGGTAGCTAACGGCTGCTGAGGGAAACCTTAAGGAAAGTGCCACAGAAAATAGACCGCCTATGAACTTGTTTTATAGGTAAGGGTGAAAAGGTGGGGTAAGAGCCCACCAGTGCATTCGGAAACGTTTGTAGCTTGGTAAACCCCTTCTGGAGCAAGACCGAAGAAAGGTCATTATGAGACTGCCCGTCTCGATCTTTAGGTGTGTCGCTTGAACCTGTAAGCAATTATAGGTCTAGATAAATGATTGACCAACGACAAAACCCGGCGTATCCTAACACCTATTTATCATAAAATTAAACCCTCCTAAATCAGCTCAGCTGATTTAGGAGGGTTTTTTACATATATTGAATTTAATCATAAGATCTGCCCATTTATTCGGTGAGAATATTTTTATGATATAATAAAAGAAAACTTAGGAGGACATAAGATGAAATATAAGATGATAGTAACTGATATGGATGATACTCTGTTAAACAGTGAGGGAAAGATATCGAGAGAAGATAAAAAGGCTATAATGAAAGCTCAAGAGATGGGTATAAAATTTGTTTTAGCTTCAGGGAGACCTACCTTTGCTATGAAGGAGTTTGCCAAAGAGTTAGAGTTAGATAGATATGGAAGCTATATGCTGAGTTATAACGGAGCTATAATCACTGAGTGTGCTACAGATAAAATATGGTTAGAGGAAAAATTAACTGTAGAAGATGCCCATAAGATATATGATTTATCAAAGGAACATGATGTTCATCTTCTTACCTATGTAGATGAGGAAATTACTGCTGAAACTACAAGTGAATATATAGACGTAGAAGTAGACCTTACAGGGATGCCGTATAGAAAGGTAGATTGTTTTAAATCAACAGTAACTGAACCAGTAGTAAAGTGTATTATGCTGGAAAAACCAGAGTATTTAAAAGAGGTAGAGAAAAAATTAAACGAACTCCTAAAGGGAGAGTACAGCTTAGCTATATCCAAACCATTTTTCTTGGAGGTAATGAAAAAAGGGATTGACAAGGGAGCTAGTCTATTAAAATTAGCTCATAAATTAGATATAAAACCTGAAGAGATTATAAGTGTAGGAGATTCTTATAACGATATGACTATGCTAGAAGTAGTAGGGATGCCAGTGGCTGTAGAAAATGCGAAAGTAGAAGTGAAGAATATGGCGAAGTTTATCTCAACATCTCATAATAATCATGCTTTAAAAACAGTGATTGAAAAATTTATAATTGGTAAAACATTGAATATGTAATAAAATTTTGATAGATTAGTTGAAATATTGAGTCGACTATATCAATAATTATTAAATAAAATAAAAAAAGGTTTAAATCACAATAAAAGTTGATTTAAGCCTTTTTTTGATTATATATAAAGGATTTTTTATAATATTAATGTAGAAATAAAAGTTGACTTTATAACTAGAAAAGTATATACTTTTCTAGAAAGTGACTAGTCAGTCATTTTTTAGGGAGGAGGAGAAAATGGACAATAAAAGCAAAAAAAGAAAAAAAATAATAGAAGTAGCTATAAAGCTTTTTGTAGAAAGGGGATTTCACGGAACTCCTACTAGTTTGATAGCTAAGGAAGCTGGGATAGCTACAGGAACCTTATTTAATTATTTTAAGACCAAGGATATTTTAATAAATGAGATTTTCATAGAGATAAAATTAGAACAAAAAGAGAGTATTTTAAAGGATTTAGATGGAGCAAAAACTTGTAAAATGAAATTAAGGAAAATTTGGAATAATTTAATTGTATGGGGAATAGAAAATTCAGAAGAAAGAAAATTTATAAATTATTTTAGTAATTCTAACTTTATAAGCGACAATACTAAAACAGAAATTCATAAAAATTATAAATTTTTATTGGATATCTTTAGAGAAATTATAGAGAAAAAAGATATGAAAAATATAAATGAACTGATGCTGATACTTAATTTTATGGGAGCTTGTATATTTACAGCAAAATACTTTCATATAACTAATGAGAATTATGATGAGAAATTATCTGATGAACCCTTTGAAAGGTTTTGCAAGAGTATCGAACTAGGTGATGAAGATTAATTATTTTAATGAAGAGGAGAGGAAAAAATGAAGAAGATAATGAGTTTGATGTTAATACTAATAGCATCTTCCCTATGGGGTTCAGAAAAGATGACTTTAAACGAGTCCTTAGATATGGCCTATGAAAATAACTATGAATACCAAAATGTGAAAATCGACAGAGACAATACTGATTTACAGGTAAGAGAAGGATATAAATCAGCTGCTCCTAGGTTGGATTATAGAGGAGGATATACTGCTACAGGAGATGAAAATAAAATGAGTTTGATGGGTGATGGGCCAAAGAGTGATCAAAGGCTTAATCATGAACTTGGAATTACTCAGCCTATCTATAATGGTGGAACGGTAATTGCAGGGATTGAAATTGCTAAGATATCTCAAGAATTGATGACATATAAATTGGCTAAAAGTAAGAGTCAGTTAAAGTTAGGAGTTATAGATGCATATCTAAAAGTGTTGGCTCAAGAAGAAGTTATTAAGGTATACGAAACGTCCTTAGAGGAAGTTAAAGTTGCCTTTGACCAAGCAGAGAGAAAATATCAATTAGACTTAATATCTAAATCTGACTATCTGCCCCTTAAAACACAAGTTATATCTACAGGAACTGACTTGGTAGAAGCCCAGAATCAAGGTGCGATATATATGATTGAGTTTAAAAATATTATCGGGTTACCGATAGATCGGGATATAAAACTACAGGAATTAGAGTTTCAAAAATATGATTTAGATCTGATAGATGTGAATGAAGATGTAAATTACGCTCTTTTAAACAATAAAGACAGCAGAATATCTCAGTTAAATACTAATATAGTCGAGGAACAGGAAAAAATATCCAGATCAGATCTATTGCCGCAAATAAATGCAAGATTGGCTTATAATGCTGAAGATCGTCATTTGAGTGACTCTATGGATAATTGGTATTGGACTGCCGGTGTAGAGGTAAATTGGAGATTATTTGATTTTGGAAAATCTTGGGATGCCTATACAAGAAGTAAGAATGATACAAGGAAAGCTGAGAACACAGAGAGAAAAACTTTAGATGATTTAGAGGTGAATATCAGAACTAACTATATTGATGTAGTTAAATTGAGTGGAACTACAGAGACTAAGGAAGCTGAGTTAGATGCTTCACAAGAAAACTATGATCTGCAAAAAAGAAAGTATAATGAAGGTATTATATCTATAACAGATTATTTAATCTATGAAACCCAGTTAAATGATACGAAATTATCTCTGATTAAAACCAAGTTGGATTATTACTATGCATACGAAAAATATTTAGAAGATTTAAAGTAAAAATTTAATTATTAATTATTGTTTCGCCTATAGGCGAACGGGAGGATAGAATGAATAAAATAATGAAGCAAATGGCTGTATTACTTGTAGCATTGAGTGTAGTAGCCTGTGGGAAAAAAGAGGAGAATATTAAAGAAAAAGAAGAGATTAATTATAAAAACGTAAAGGTTGTAGATGCTGATTTAAGCGAGATAAATAAAGTCGCGGTATCATCTGGATCTTTAGATTCTATAAATGAGATGGAAGAAATCACTAAGAGCAGAGTAGATATTATAAAAATAAATTATAAAAACGGAGATAAAGTAAAGGTAGGAGATGTAGTATTAGTTCTTGAAAATCAAGATGTAAAATCTGCATATTTAGATTCTAAAGCTAGAGTAATCTCAACAAAGGCAGATTACGAAACGCAGAAAACTACCTATAATAAATATGAAGTTCTTTACAATGAAAAATTAATTTCAGAGGAGGAATTTTTGGATGTCAAAAATAAATTGGCTTCCAGTGAAGGAACATACAGGTCTGCTAAGGCGTCACTTTTAACAAATGAAAAAGATTACAATGATCTGACTGTCAAAGCAAAAATAAATGGAACAATAGCAAATTTAGACCTTAAATTATATCAAAAAATAGAGAAAGAACAACCTCTATTTAAGGTAGTGGACAATGACAATTTAAGAATCTTGAGCGGGGTATCCTCTCAGGATGTAGTTGGGTTAAAGACAGGAGCAAGAGCTAATATCTATGTTGAAAATTCTTTGGAATCTGTGCAAGGGTCGTTATATGAGATCAACCCAATAGCTAATCCATCTACTAGAAAATTTGAAGTAAAGATCAAGATGGAAAATAAAGATTCTAAATATAAGCAAGGAATGTTTGCAAGGGTAGAGTTATATACCGGGGAAAAAGAAGGAATACTGGTTCCTAAAAAAGCTGTAATTATTGAAGAGTTGTATTCATATATATTTGTGGTAAATAAGGAAAATATTGAATCAGAAAACTATATAGTGAAAGAGACGAATGAAAGATTAGTAGCCAGAAAGATAAGGGTAAACTTAGGTATCTCCGACGGGGAAAATCAAGAGGTAATAAGCTCAGATTTAAAGGAGTCAAATAAGGTAGTAGTAGTAGGACAGTATTCTCTAAATGATGGAGATTTTATAAAGGAAGAGAATTAGGAGGACGAAAATGGCTATATCATCAGTTGCAATAAGAAGGCCTGTTTCGGTTATCATGCTTATGATAACCATGGTAGGGATGGGTTTGTTAGGATTAAAAAATATGCCAGTAGACTTGATGCCAAATATGAATGTTCCTGTAGTGATGATTCAGACTACTTGGATAGGAGCTACTCCAGAGGATATGGATAGTTTGGTTACCAGAAAAATAGAAGAAGTTATGCCCAATATAGAAGGAATAAAGGAGATGAATTCAACTTCGTCAGAAAATGTATCCTTCGTTGTATTAGAATTTGATTATGGAACAGACACAGATAAGAAAGTAACCGATGTACAGACAGAATTAAATAATATTAGGAATGATCTGCCATCGGATATAGATACTCCCATAGTAAAAAAAGTCCAACCAGGGGGAGAAACGGTAATCGCCGTTACAGTGTCGGCTGAAGATTTAATCTCAGCTAAAAGTTTGGCAGAAAATAGAATTAAGCCTAGATTTCAACAGATTTTAGGTGTTGGAAATGTAGAGGTTTATGGTGGATACGAAAAAGAAGTAAAGGTAGAGGTAGATCCGACTAAGATAGAATCTTACGGAATGAATATCGATGATCTTTACGATATCCTTGCTAAATCGAGTACAAATATTCCAGCTGGAACTGTAGAAGAGGGTGGAAAAAGGTACCTTATTAAAGTAATGACAGAATTAAAAACTGTAGAAGAGGTACAAAATATAGTAATTAGTAATGAAAATGGTAAAGTTTTATATCTGAAAGATGTAGCTGATGTAAAGCTAGGAAATAAAGATGTAGAAAGTTACAATAGGATGAATGGAACTCCTTCAATCTCGATATCAGTAGAAAAATCTACAGATGGAAACTCTGTATCGATTTCAGATGGAGTAAAAGAAGCGATGGAATCTTTATCGCAGACATTACCAGCAGATGTTAAATTAAGTGTATCCTATGATACATCTGTAGATATATCTAACTCTATAAACAATGTAAAAAATAGTGCCATAGCAGGGCTGATCCTTGCTTCAATAGTATTATTTATATTTTTAAAAGATGTTAGAGCTACTGTTATCATAGCTATGGCAATACCATTATCTATTGTAGGAGCATTTTTTCTATTGAATAGTATAGGAGTAGGGCTGAATATAATATCTCTCATGGGATTATCTCTAGGAGTAGGTATGCTGGTAGATAACGGAGTAGTAGTTCTAGATAATATCTATCGACATATGACAGAATTGAAAAAACCTAAGTTTGAATCTGCCAGAGATGGAGCTTCGGAGATGTTAGTACCGATCATAGCTTCTACAGCTACGACAGTTGCGGTATTTTTACCAATAGTAATGACTGAAGGACTGGCTAAGGAAGTATTTTGGGGAATGTCATGGGCAGTTACTTTTTCACTGTTAGCTTCTTTATTAGTAGCTATGACTTTTGTACCTATGATAGCTAATAAAATCTTAAAGGAAAAGGTAGTGGAAGTTCAGGATGGAAAATTCCTTACTTTTATAAAAAAAAGATATGTAAAATTATTATCATTGACATTAAAGCATAAGTTTAAGACTTTATTGGTAGTAATAATAATGTTCTTTGCTATAGTAATACCAGGGATTAAGATAGTTGGAGGAGGATTTATACCTGCAACAGATGACAATGTATATGTAGTAACTGGGGAAACACCACCAGGAGTTACACTAGACAAAGTCGATTCTATTACTAGAAGAGTTGAAAAAATATTAGAAGCTGATAAATATACAAAAAATATAGAAACCTCAGTAGAGAACGATGGATTTTCTATCAATGTAAAGTTGGATCTAAGAAAAGATAGAGATAAATCGGTATTTGAGATAACAGATGTCATAAGGGAAAAATTAAAAGACATTCCCGATGTAGATTTAAATGTAGCTGATGGATATGCTAAGGGACCTAGTAGTGGTGGAAGGGATATAGAATTAGATCTTACATCAGATAATGCAGGTCAATTGGACAGTTTTGCTGAATTAGTCTTTGCAGAGATGAAAAATATGCCGGAAATAGGGGACTTTAAGAGTAGTTTGACTGGAGGAAGTCCTGAGGCTAGAATAGTAATAGATAGAGAAAAGGCAAGATATTACGGTATAAGACCGGCAGATATTAATAAGGTTATTTTCTATCAAGTATTAGGATCTAATCCTATAGATCTTAAAACTGATTTAGAGGAAATCGAAGTAAATGTAATGATGCCTGATGAATATAGAAAATCACTATCTAAATTGATGACAAGTAAATTAAAATTAGATTCAGGAGATATTATCCAGGTTTCTGATGTGGCTCATATAAAGGTAGTAGAAGGACCGGCGGAAAAAGAGAAATTAAATAGAATCAGAAAGGTAACCTTGAGTGCAAACTTAAGAGGTGGAAACAACAGTAAGACGGTTGAAAGACTGATTACAGAGAAGATAGAGGAATTAGGTGTACCAACTAGTGTAAGTTATAGATTTGGTGGAGATAACCAAAGAACTGCTGAGATGATGGAACAACTAGCTAACTCAATGCTCATAGCAATATTCTTAATCTTTGTAATATTGGCTTCTCAATTTGAATCATTGGTATTACCGTTTATAATCATGGGGTCTGTACCGCTATCTATAATGGGTGTATATGCAGGACTTATAATTACAGGAAAAGAATTTAATGTAATGGTAATGGTAGGAATTATCATGTTAGCTGGTATAGTAGTTAATAATGCCTTAGTATTGATTGACTATATAAAGTTATTGATTGCAAGAGGTAGTGAAAGAAGAACAGCGGTCTTAGAAGCTGGTAGAACAAGATTGAGACCAATTCTTATGACGACTTTAACAACTATGTTAGGTATGCTGCCGTTAGCCTTAGGAATAGGTCAAGGGTCTGAGATGTATCAAAGTATGGCTATAGCTGTAATCTTTGGATTGATGGTTTCAACATTGTTAACACTGATAATAATACCAGTACTCTATGAATTAGTAGAGAATGGGGTAGATAGATTAAAAAATAGATTCAAAAAGAAAAGTTAAAAGGGGAAAATATTAAATTATAGTAGTTATTACTAAAAAACAGAAGATATATATAGATAAACCTCTGTGGGTCTGATTATTTACTCAGTATAATTTGTGTTCTAGAAAAAAATGAATTTGTAAGTGGGTAATTCATGAATTACCCACAAAGAGCTGTCGCAAACGACAAGGGGGAGATTCTATGGAATTAAAGGGAGAATATAAAGAGCTCAGAGTATTGTTTGATGGATCTTTAGAAGAAGTGATATTGGAAGAATTGAAAAATAGTGATGTTATAAAATATGCTATTATTCCAAAGCTGAAGGTGTCATGGCAGAAAGGTATAAAACATCTCAATACCCATGTTTGGCCTGGAGAGGATGAAGTTTTATTGGTTATAGCAGAAAGAGAGAGATGTTATGAACTGGTGGAAAAATTTTCGAACTTAAAAGAACGTTTAGATTATAATATAACTTTTGACATCTCAGTAAGGGCACTAGAATATATTAATGTTTAGATAAAGTGAGGGTATTTATTGCCCTCACTTTAAATTTTTTAGAGCTCTAAGATTTAATGGTTATACAGATATGGAAATGAAATTAGCAATATTTAAATTAAAATTCTTAATTATTTTAACCTTTGTGTAATGAAAATGGAAATATGTTTCAAAAAAAACAAAATAAAACAAAAAAATCTTGAAATTTGACACTTGGTTGGTTATAATACAGTGATGAAAAAAATCAAGAATATGTAGGAGGGATGTTGTGAAAAAATCGATTTTAGCGATTTCTGAGAGAAAGGAAATTTTAAAACAGGTAAGAAAAGAATTGTTAGGTGAATATGAAGTAATTACTTTTAATAATTTTTTAGATGGGTTAGATATGTTGAGGGAAAGTGATTTTGATATTATTTTATTAGATCAAAATATGACATGGTTTACCTTTACTGAGGTAAGAAGAAAATTAAATGGTATAGGAAAAGATTTTGTAGTAGTAGGACTAATAGAGGAAGAGACTGAAGAAGTATTAAAAGACTTAAGAGGTGCTGATATCTACAACTACCTATTAAAACCTTTATGTATAAAGGAATTTAATAAGTTAATTTTCCCGGCTTTACAAAGCTTGTCTATATTAAAGGAAAAAAGAAAATTAGAAAAAAAATTATCTGATACAGAAGAAATACAAGAGATTGTAGGACAAAGTACTAAGATAAAAGAAATTAAAAACTTAATAGATAAGATAGCAGAAAGTGATCTTACTGTTCTTGTAAGTGGAGAAAATGGTGTAGGGAAAGAACTTATAGCGGCAGAAATCTATAAAAAATCTGACAGAAGAAAGAAAAATTTCATGGTAATTAGTTGTGCTTCGATGTCTTCTGATATAATAGAGTCAGAGTTATTTGGATATGAAAGAGATGTTTTCCCAGGATCTGGTTCAGGTAAAGTAGGAATCTTAGAGGAAGCTGACGGAGGAACGGTATTCTTAGATGAAATTACAGGTTTAGATATCAAGGCTCAAGCAAAATTACTTAGAGTAATAGAGTATGGTGAGTTCAGAAGAGTAGGAGGAAATAAAACTAAGAAAGTAGATATTAGATTTATTGTTTCTACAAATAAGAACCTTAAAACAGAAGTTGAGAGTGGGAAATTTAGAAGTGATCTATACCATAGATTGACAGCTTTCCCTATCGAGATGGCACCATTAAGAGAGAGGAAAGACGATATCCCTTTATTAGCTAACTATTTCTTAAATAAGATAGTTGTAGATATTCATAGAGAGATGCCTATAATTTCAAGTGATACAATGAAATATCTTATGGAATACTCATATCCTGGAAATATCAGAGAGTTAAAGAATATAATTGAAAGAATGATTATATTATCAACTGATAGAGTAATCGGAGTAGAAGATCTTCCATTAGAGATCAAGATGAAATCAGATACACTTGAAAATAAAACAATAATTGGATTAGGTCCATTAAAAGAAATATTAGAAAAAGAGCTTTATAATTTAGCAGATGTTGAGAAAGTAGTAATAGCTACAGCTTTACAAAAGACTAGATGGAATAAACAAGAAACAGCTAAGTTATTAGGAATAGGTAGAACTACATTATATGAAAAGATCAGAAGATACAAATTAGATCAAAAAGGATAGTACTAAAATAGAAATGGGGGAATATAATGGCAATTAGAAGTTTGAGAAAAAAGATGAGACCTGTAATTTGGATGATTACAATAGGATTTTTCATCTCAATGTTAACTGTAATAGTTAGTAATATCAGCATGGGATTAAAAAACAAAAGATATGCTTTTAAAGTAAATGGAACTAAAGTAGCAATTACTGAATTAGAAAGAGGAATCAATAATATCAGTAATCAATATAGTCAATATTTTACAACTCCTCTGGACAGGGAAGAAGCTAAGATATTGGCAGTAGATAACATCTTAACTAATGAAATTTTGAAAGAAATCGGGGATGACCTTAAAGTTAAAGTAAGTGGTTCAGAAGTAAAGGTAAAGGTTGGTGCTATAGAGACGCAAATTCCAGATAAAGAGCAATTTAAAAGGATGTTAAGTGCACAAGGCTATACTAAGAAAAGCTTTGAACAATCTATTAAAGATTCAATCTTAGTAGAAAAAACTAGAGATAAAATAGTTGAAAAGACTAAAATTCTAGAAGACGAGAAAGCAGCTCAATATGAAAAAGACAGATATAGTGAATATTTAGGAAAAACTTATGAGGAAGCAAAACCTCTTATTGAAAAAAAATTAAAGGAAACAAATGGAAATAAAGAGTTAATTAGGCTTATAGAAGCAGCTAAAAAAACAGCTGAAATAGATGATATCAGGGAAAATTATGGTAATGTCACACCTACTGTAGAGTTTGAAGAAAATGGATTTAAGATAACTAATATAGATATCATAAAAGGTGCATTGTACCAATCTTTTTATGGAGTTAAAGACTATAATGAAGCAAAAGTTAAATCTATAGCTGATATAAAAAATGAGATTAAGTTAGCGAAAATAGCAATGGATAGAGGGGCTAAAAAAGATGAAACTCTACCAACTATGAATCAAATAATGGATCTTAAATTACAGCTTGTAGACAACATCAAAGGAAACATTGTAGCCGATGATGCAACTATCAAAAAGTTTTTTAATAAAAATAAAGAGGTCTATAATGTAGAGGCTAGTGCCGATGCAAATATAATTAATTTTGTTGTAAATCCAACAGATTTAGACATGGAAGAAGCTAAAGAAAGAGCCAATAAAATTTTGAAAGAAGTAGATGCAGCTAATTTTTCTGAGATGGCTAAAAAATACTCAGAGGGACCAAGTGCACCAAATGGTGGAGATTTAGGATGGTTTGGAAAGGGTCAAATGATTCCTGAATTTGAAACAGCAGCTTTTAAATGTGAAGTTGGAAAAGTGTATCCAGAAGTTGTTAAATCAAAGTTTGGATATCACATTATCTTTGTAGAAAACAAAAATGAGGAAAAAGGGCAGGTTAAAGCATCTCATATCCTAATAAAGGTAACTTCAGGGGAAGAAACTTTTAAAAAAGTGATGGGAACTGCTGAAACAGTAGCTGAAGAGTTAAAAACTAACACATTAAATTTTGAAGACGCTACTAAAAAGTCATATTCAAAGCATAAAGTTTCAGAGTATTTAGATATAAAGAAAGATGGATACATCAAACTTTTAGGATATGATGACCTATTAGCTAAAAAAATATTTGAATCAAATTTAGATGAAGTCAATATAATAAAGACTGAAAAAGGGATCTATGTATTTCAAAAGACAAAGGAAATAAAATTTGAAGAAGCTAATTTTGACAAAGTAAAAGATAGAGTAGTCTATGATTACAAAAATCAAAAATTAATGGAAGAGATGAAAAAATTATAGTTAATGAAAAAGATATAGATACTTTCTATATCTTTTTTTTATTTGAAAAAAGAAAATTTTAAGTGTAAACTATAAAAGTTAGTAAAATAACATCCAGGCATTTTTTGCTCTAATTTTGTTTGAAAATGATACAAAATTAATCTTTACATAGCTAAAAAAATGTACTATTATTAATACATATTAAATAATAAAAAATTCAGGAGGAGAACATGACTAGAATAGTAGAAATTTTAGGAAGAGAAATATTAGACTCAAGAGGAAACCCAACAGTAGAGGTTGACGTAATCTTAGAATGTGGATCAATGGGAAGAGCAGCAGTGCCTTCAGGAGCATCAACAGGAGAAAGAGAAGCGGTTGAATTAAGAGATGGAGATAAAGCTAGATACCTTGGAAAAGGATGTTTAAAAGCTGTAGAAAATGTAAACACTGAAATCAGAGAGGCTGTTTTAGGAATGGACGCAACTGATCAAGTAGCTGTAGATAAAAAGATGATTGCTTTAGACGGAACTAAAACAAAAGCAAGATTAGGAGCAAACGCAATATTAGGTGTATCTTTAGCAACTGCAAAAGCTGCAGCAAATGCTTTAGGACAACCTTTATATAAATACTTAGGTGGAGCAAACGCAAAAGACTTACCATTACCAATGATGAACATCTTAAATGGTGGATCACATGCTGACTCAGCTGTAGATGTACAAGAATTCATGGTACAACCAGTAGGAGCTACATCATTTAGAGAAGGATTAAGAATGGGAACAGAAGTATTCCATCACTTAGGGAAAATCTTAAAAGCTAACGGAGATTCTACAAACGTAGGAAACGAAGGTGGATATGCACCATCTAAAATAGAAGGAACTGAAGGAGCTTTAGACATCATCATAGAAGCTATCAAAGCTGCTGGATATGAGCCTGGAAAAGACATCACTTTAGCATTAGATGCTGCTGCATCTGAATTCTGTGAAGGTGGAGAAGATGGAGAAAAGTTATACAACTTCAAAAGAGAAGGCGGAGTTAAGAGAACAACTACTGAAATGGTAGCATGGTATGCAGAATTAGTAGAAAAGTATCCTATAACATCTATCGAAGATGGATTAGACGAAAATGACTGGAAAGGTTTCGCATCTATGAGAGAAAAGATGGGAGATAAAGTTCAAATAGTTGGAGACGATTTATTAGTAACTAACACTGAATATTTAGAAAAAGGAATAGAGTTAAAATCTGCAAACTCTATCTTAATCAAATTAAATCAAATCGGTACATTAACTGAAACTTTAGAAGCTATCGAGATGGCTAAGAAAGCAGGATGGACTGCTGTAGTATCTCATAGATCTGGAGAAACTGCTGATGATACAATCGCTGACGTTGCAGTAGCAACTAACGCAGGTCAAATCAAAACTGGTTCTGCATCAAGATCAGATAGAATGGCTAAATACAATCAATTATTAAGAATTGAAGAGCAATTAGGAGAATCTGCTGTATACCAAGGTATGGGAGTATTCTACAACTTAAATAAATAATTTTTTAAAGGTGCCTTAGGGCACCTTTTTTTCTTGGGCAATTTGCAGAAGAGGGGAAAAAATCGTATAATAGGAGTATTATTATGATTACAAATTTAAATTAATTTTTTTTAATTTAGTTTAGTTATAGGAAAAAATAAAATATACACGTATTATGTATATATTAAGATACTATGAAAGTGATTAATGGATTAAATATGAATTAAGAGCAAAAGTGAGGTAAGAGATGCAGTGGTTAGTTTTGTTAGTAGGATTAATTATAGGAAGCTTTTTAAATGTTTGCATTTACAGGATACCGAAGGGGGAAAGCGTAGCATTTCCCCCTTCTCATTGTCCGGCGTGCGGTCATAAAATTAGGTGGTATGAGAACATCCCAGTATTCTCCTATATCTTTATTTTGAGAGGAAAATGCAGTGAATGCAAAGAAAAGATATCTATTCAATATCCTATTGTAGAATTTATAACAGGTATTTTATTCTACATCTTTTTTTTGAGGTTTGGGTTAGGGATATTAGGAATAAAATATTTAATGTTTATATGCCTTCTGGTTATAGGTATCTGGGTGGACTTTACCCATTATTATATCCCGGATAGAATTAGTCTATCTATTTTTATAATAGGAATCATGACTTCTTTCTTCACTATTGGATTTGAAAGAAGTATTTTAGGGGCAGGAAGTTTTGCACTGTTCTACATAGTTTTATACGGCTTTGGAGAGAGTTTTGGCTATGAAATAATGGGGTTTGGAGATGTAAAGTTAGCCATGGGTATAGGAGCAATGATAGGATATTTCAGTCTGTATCAAGTTTTTATATTTTTAAATATTGCATTTATCTCAGGAGCAGTAATTGGTGTGGGATTGATTCTTTTGAAGAAAAAAACAAGAAAGGACATAATGCCTTTTGGACCTTATATAGCAATAGCAGGTTTAGTGATAGGATATTTGAGTTAGCCCATAGGAGGTGAAATGATGATCCGAGAAAAAATAGAAAATAAAAGGAATAAAAAAAAAATAGGATATAGTTTGATAGAAGCTTTAGTAGCTTTGGGAGTATTGCTTTTAGGGATAGTACCAGTAGTAACTGTAGCAACACAAGCTATATTATTTCATCATAAAGCCTCTGAAACAGAGGAGGCAGCGAGAATCAGCCAGACTATGATAGACTATATAAAATCCAGAGGATACAATAATTTAGATGTATTACCAGGGAGAAAATATTCTTTGAGTTCTGTAAGTGGAGGAGCTTTTACTGTAGATGGTTTTGGGAATAAAGGAGGAAGCATCGGAGATTTTTCTATCTCTCAAGATTTAGTTTTGTTAAACTCTAAAGGGGTAAATCTGAATCAGGTTAATTTTTATGTGGTTATGGATAAGGATAAAGACATAGTAAAATTAAAAAAGAGTGATGGAAATAATGATACTTATACAGATCCTCTTACAGGTGAAACTCCAGCCAGTCCAAAAGACATGTATAAAGATGACATTGTCTATGGAAAATTTATTTTTGGATTTGGAAAAGATGGTCAATCAACGGATACTGGCAGGGAAAAAGAGATGGAAACGACATTTATAATAACTCCTATAGAAAATTGGAAGTGATAATATGAAAAAAAGTGGATTTAGTTTAGTAGAGATAATAGTAGTAACAGCCATAATGGGGATAGTTATGTTAATATTTTCTCCTATGATAGATGCCTTTATAGGTGCTCAAGATAGACTTTATAATCAGTCCAAGGTAGACAGTCGTTTGAATGAGGTAGTGGAGTTTATAAAAAGAGATGTAAGGAATGCAAGAAGCGACAGTAATTTAGGTGGGGAACCAGTGGGAGTTTTTGATAGCGATGATATTTTGATAACTGACGGTTCTAAAGGGAAAAAAGTAATTATAAAAACTACAGATCTAAGTGGGAATCCTAAATTCATTCAATACGCTGTAGATGGAAGTACTTTGAAATTAAATTCAACAGATTCTTTTACAAAAACAATAGGAAGTAGTGTTGTGTTAAGTAATATAGAAATGGGGGAATTTAAATACCAAGATAAGGTATTGCTTTTTTATTTTAAGATAGACCTGCCTGATAGATTGGATGGCAAAATAAGGAATGAAGTTAGAGATGTTGGAATTACAAGGATAAATTTACAATAACGTTTTTCTTTAAAAAATTAAAAAAAAGGAGCGGGGGATATGAAAAAGAAAGGTTCAGCTTTAATCCTGTCTATATTGATGCTCTCATTTTTTATGACAATTACCCTGACCATGTATTATATAGCAAGAAATAGAAATAAGCGGTCAATATATAAGATAAAAGGAATGAGGATTAGCAGTGGTTTAGATAGTGGATCAGCTATAGCTCACTATGAGCTCTATTTGGCTGATGAATATGTGAGTAAGGGACATCCATATGGCATAGTAACAACAACTTCCTACGGAGCATATAAAGTAGATAATTACACTGGATTACCTTCTGGGACAAAACAATATACTCAAGAAGTTACCTCTGGAAGTGAAATAATAGTAATACCTATAACGGGAGAGCATTATACAGGTGTTGTCTTAAATAATTACAATGAATATTTTGGAGCACGTTGGGATGTGTCAACAGGGTCCGCTATGGAAGTAACATCAGGAGCAACTATAACACCAGAACAATCAGTTCAGCCCTGGATAGCAGAGGATAAAATAAGTGTTTCTCCAGCTGGAATACTTCTAAGCCGTGCTTGGCTGAATAATACTGGGGAAAAAATAGTGAGATTATGGACAGAAACAACAGGAAGTGCAATAAGTGTAGGAGGGTATAGGCTGATAGATATAAGTGGGACGGATAAAGACGGAAGTTCGGTAGTGGCACCGTTAGAGTCAAGTACATTAGATTCTACTACATCAACTTCTATAGATCTGACTTATGAGAAAATAGTGGCTGTCTCTGTCTCTGGAATAGGGGAAGAAAACTATAGAATAACCTATATAGAAGGGGTGGAAGTCACTCCTAGTGGCAGCAGTATAATAATAGATAAGGATGAATTAAAAAATATGACGGTAGAGAAGTTAAAATAAAAAAGGGGGGAGGATCTATGTTTGAGTTTAAGGTTGATGGAGCTTTAGATATAGGAAACAGTGGAATAAAGGCGGCACTCTACAAGAATAAGAGGATAGATAAGATTAGTTATGTTGATTATTTAGATATGGCTGAAGAAAAAATAGTAGCTCTACAAGAATCATTAGAAATACTAGCTAAAAAAATAAATCTAAAGGGAAAAAATTTAATAGTAACTATTCCTGCTTCTAAATTTTATGTGAAAACATTGGAATATAATAATAATAAAGAAGACGGTGCAGAGGCTGATCTAGAGACTAAAATAGAAGAGGATCTTGAGGATATAATCTCAGGCTATACAAAGGATGAGTTTATTACCCAGGTAGAGACTGTTTATGAAACAGATATCTATAAAAAATTATTGGTAATTACAATTCCCATAGAAGAAGTTGAAAAAATTCTGGGGATTTTAAGTCATTTTAAAATAAGAGTCTTAAAAATAATTCCAGATTTTATTGCTCTTAATAACTTGGTGGATATCTTGGATCAAAAATCAGAGGAAGAGACAAACGAAAACATAATGATCGTTGATATAGGAGGAGAAACCAGCAAAATATTTATGAGTACACTGGGAACCTTAAATATGCTGAGGATCGTAGGGATAGGCGGAAATGATTTTACTGAAATAATAAAAGATCATGAGATGTTAGATTATGAAGGTGCAGAGCTAGAGAAACAGCAGTTGGAATTAGGTGATGATGAGAATAGAAAATATAAAACTCAGGGTGAGGTGTCGATGTTTAAGGATTTGACATCGGTGGTGAATGAATTAACTACTCAGATACATAATTCTCTGGAATATTTCAATTCTAATTTGACTGAAGGAAGGATAAGTAAAATTTTCTTAACTGGAGGGGGAGCCCTTATAAAGGGATTTAAAACTTATTTTGATGATGCCTTTGATCTCCCTTGTCAGGAGCTAGATTTAAATTTATTGAATTTAAACTATAAAAATTTAGAGGACAGGGAACTATTATCGACTTTTAAAATAACTACCCTTATGGGAGCCTTAATAAAAGAGGTGGGATAGATGAATCAAATGAATTTTTTAACTAAAGAGTATAAAAATAGATTAGAGATAGAGGAGCATTTCAGAAAATGTTTAGGTGTTTTTATAGGAGTATTTTTACTTCTTTATGTAGTATCCTTTGGTATTGGAAGGGTAGAGCATTCTGTTCAAAAGAAAATAAATATTGAAGCTGCAGAGATAGCACAAAATAATAAAAGGATAAAACAATTGACCTTAGACTCTAAAAAAGAAACTAATGTAGGAGTGAAAATAGAAATTATAGAGGATATTTTTTCTCAAAAAAACTTAAGGGTGTCGGAGATCTTTCGTTCATTGGAAGGGAATGTTCCTAAAAATGTATGGATTCAAAGTTTGGTTTATGAGGGGAAAGAGGTAAGAATAAAAGGTTTTTCTTTTAAAGATAATAAATCTAAAAGTTCAGAGGACAACGCTTACTTCTTTGAAGAAAGGATGTTAGATAGTAAACTGTACAGGAGTGTAACTTTAAATTATTTGAAAAAATCAAATAAATACGGGGAAAAAATAAATGAATTTGAATATGTATTGGTATTAGAATAGATACTTTTATATAATTAGGGGTTGAGTGGTATGGATTTATTTGGGAAAGAGATAAATATTAATATTGATAAAAAACAAACTAAATTACTCTTGATCATAGGAACAATCATAGGTATAATTTTTCTTATTTTTTCCTTGGTGATATCACCTATAGGAAGAGTCTTTGATAAAAAAGAGGAGTTATTGAGAACTAAGCAGGAGAAAATATCGACTGAACAAAATTTAAAATTATTTGAAAAGAAGTATGAAAGGATAAAGATAGAGAGGGCTAATCAAAAATATAGGTTAGAAGAGCTGTTAGAAGAATTTAGGCAGTATAGCTTTAAAGACGAGGCTAGATTAAAGCAGATGATACAGGATATATTAGATCATTTAAATATAGAATTATTAGAGATTGGAAAGACAGAAATTGTTGAAATCGAAGGAAATAAAGAATATAAAAGGAATTTAATACCATATAAAATAACTGGAAAAGGTAGAGATATAGCATTGTTTTTTTATTATCTGGAGAACTCTAAAACTCTCCTCACTTTGAAAAAAAGCAGGTTAGAGGTAGTGAGCAAACCATTTAATAAGGGAGATGACAACACTGGCCTGATAGAAGTAAAGTTTAAGCTTGGATACTATGATATTACCAATGGAAATAAAGGAGGTAATGATGAAAACTAATATATTATTTATAATGTTTGCAGGATTCATCTTTATCTCCTGTGGGAAGAAGGAGGAGAAAAAAGTTCTAGATATACCGGTAAAAAAAGAGGTGATAGAAGTAGTTAAAGTAACGACACCTCCTGTAATAGAGGTACCAGAGGAAGTAAATCCATTATCTAAATATGTTTCCGATGAAGTTTATAATGAAGGGGTTAAAATTTTTTACGATGATGAAGAGAGTATGTTTATGGAAGATACAGATGAATTTTCTGGAAGTTATGAGGAATTCAAGGCATATGTTGAAGCAAGATTTAAACCAACCATGTTGATAACGCAAAACGGGGTAAATTCAGCAGTGGTCTATTATTTAGAAGAGGGCTCTAAAAATAGAGCTATGATAAGCGGGCTTGAAATGATTGAAATAGAAGATATAACATACTATATAAGAGTATTTAAGGATAGGATAGAAATAAAACAGGGGAAGAATGGAAGAGCCGTTCCCCTATATTTAAGGGAAAGGTGATGATATGAAAAAATATATTTTTATACTGCTTACAATTTTTACCATAGGAGCCACAACTTTTGGGGCTACTATAAAAAAATTACCACAATCAAAATTTGAGGAGGATATGGACTTTAACGGGACTAAATTATCCGATGCTTTAGCATTGATGTCGAAGGTAACGAAAGTAACCATGGTAGCAGATTCAGAGGTTAAAGATGTGGTAATAGATTTATATATAAATAAGGGTCAGCCACTAAGGGAAGTATTGGATATAATAAAGGTAACTAATGGGTTAGAAGAGGTATATATAGGAAAAATTATTATGCTGACTAAGACAGGTAAGGGTGCCACCACATTGATGGGAAAAATAGAAGGGGGCAGTAATCAAGGTTTGACTGGAGTGAGAGTAACCTTGGTAGACAGCGGATATAAACCTATAAGAACAGAGGCCGGAGGAGTATTTATCTATGATAATATAAGACCTGGTGTTTATATATTAAAATTGGAAAAAAATGGGTATGCTACATCTAGTGAGGTAGTAGATATTAAGCAAAACAAGATCACCAATATAGATATAATGTTAGATAAGAAAAATAAAGAAGGGTTAGTTGTAGCTAAAAAAGAAGAAGGTATTAGAGAAAAAGAGTTAGGAAGTACTAAAACACTCGATGGAGTAGAAGTTATTACAGAAAGGATCCAGCTTAAACATGGCTTTGCTGAGGATATAAAGGGGGTGGTTGATTCTATCTTAGGAGAAACTCTGGGAGTAACTGCATTTCCAAAATTGCATATGTTGGTATTAAAGGGTGATAAAGATAATATCGATACAGCTAAAAAGTTGATAGACGATATGGACCGTCCTGTAAAACAAGTAAGGATAACTGCCCAGGTATTGGATACAACCGATAATTTATTTGAAGACCTTGGATTTAACTGGTTATTTTCTAGTAAAGATAGCGATATAAATAAAGCTCAAGGTACGGAAGGAGGGAGTATAGGGTTACTTCCAGCTAACGCACTTGGAGTTGTCAGTGGGTCTAGTGCTATAAGTTTTGTAGATATATTTAATGACGGAAAGAATCTATTGAACCTTTCAATAAGTCTTTTGCAAAACACTGAGGATTTATCGATCTCTTCTGTACCTTCTGTAGTTATTGTAAATGGTGAATTAGCTGAATTTAAAGTCACAGAAGAGGTAATAGTAGGAGAAAAAGAGGAATCTGATGATGATAATAATAGGGTAAAGGAACCTATATTTGAGGAAGCAGGAACAATCTTTACTGTAACTCCTACAATAAGAGAAGGGTTAGACGAACCCGATACAATAATTCTTGAAATTAGTTCTGAGGTCAGTGATTTTAAATTAACTAAATCAGGTACTTATAATGATAAAGGTGGTTCAAAGATACAGAGTAATATCTCAACAAAGGTACAAGTACAGGATGGAGATGTAATCTTTATAGGTGGATTAAAGAAAACAACGGTAAAAGAAACTATAAATAAGGTACCTATCTTAGGGGATATTCCTATGCTAGGAACTTTATTTAGAAATACTGCAACTACAAATAATGTCAGACAGGTATATATTCAAATAACTGCTGAGATAGTTGATAAAGATAACCAAAATAAGGAAATAGATTTAAACATATTCAAAGAAAATCCAGCAACGACAGGAAAATTGAAAAGAATCTATCCTAAATTTAAAAAGTCAGAAGAAGAGGGGATAGATCTTTAGATTGAGATTAAATTTTTCAAAAAAGAATATGAGGTAAAAAAAGATACTACTCCTAATTTTAGGAGTGGTATCTTTTTTTATGATCTTTTATAGTAGCTCTATTCCTTTTTCTCTGCACTCCTCAATGATATGAGCAGGCCATGAAGATGATTGAACTTCTCCAATATGGGCTTTTTCTAAGAAAAACATACAGATTCTAGATTGTCCAATTCCCCCACCGACTGTAAAAGGTAGTTTTTCTTCAAGAAGAGATTTGTGGAAATCCATCTCTTTCTTCCACATAGTATCTGTCTTTTCTAATTGCTCAAGAAGAGCTTTTTTATCTACTCTGATACCCATAGAAGATAGCTCTAAAGATCTATCCAAAATAGAGTTCCAGAATAATATATCTCCATTCAATGACCAATCATCGTAGTCCGGAGCACGGCCATCGTGACGATCTCCAGAAGGAAGGATATCTCCAATTCCAATGATAAATACAGCACCATATTCTTTAGTTATGGCATGCTCCCTTTCTTTAGGAGTAAGTTCAGGATATTTTTCTTCTAATTCAACAGCTGTGATATAGTGTATTTTTTCAGGTAAGCCAAGAGTAAGAACTGGATATTCTCTCTTTATATAGCTTTCTGTTTTTTTAAATGCTTTATAGATTCTATCAACGATATCTTTAAGTTTTGGGATACCTCTTTCCTCTTCTAAAATTATCTTTTCCCAATCCCATTGATCTACATATAGAGAATGGATTTCAGAAAGATCTTCATGTTTTCTGATGGCATTCATATCGGCATATAAACCTGTATGAGGTTCAAATCCGTATCTGTATAAAGCCATTCTTTTCCATTTTGCAAGTGAATGAACTATCTCTAACCTTTCTTCATGTTCAGTTGAGAAAGCAACTGCTTTTTCAATTCCGTTTAGATCATCGTTTAATCCAGATGTAGCTTTAACAAATAGGGGTGCTGAAACTCTAGTTAGGTTAAGTTCATAAGCTAATGAGCTTTCAAAAAAATCTTTAAGTTTTTTGATTGCTACCTCTGTTTCTAATAGTGATAATTTACTTTCGTACTTGTCTGTTGTTTTTTTCATAGTTGTCCTCCTGAGTTTATTTGTTTGAGATTATTAGAATATAAAGGTTAAATAAATTAAAAAAACCATCAAAGCATAATTGCCTTGATGGTTTCCCTTATAGTTTCATTGAGGGGTTCTAGGCATTTGCATCTTGTTTTATCACAAAATGGATTTGCCTAAAGATAACTAAATGCTATCTAATATACAAATCCCCTCATATTATTATTATTATTTTTAGAAATTACAGTTAATTTAAACATAATCTTGCTCCTTATAATCTATTTGTAAGAAGTATAAACTATTTTTTATATTATGTCAATAATAAATATTGTGGTGCTGAAAAAATGGTACTTTATTAAAATTTAGTTTCTAAAACAACCTCTAGTATAAGGGATAATTGTTTTTAATAACATATTGTGGTATACTTTATAAGTTAAAGTCTTGAATTTTAAAGGGATATACTACTATAAAATCAAGAAAATATAAAAAAATGAACAATAGATATTGTAAAAAAATAAAGTTGTAGGAAGGGATGAATAGATGTTTAAAAAATTAGATGAAGTAGCAAAAAAATATGACGAATTAAATGCATTATTAGCAACTCCAGAAGTAGCGACAGATCACAAGAGAATGATCGAATACAATAAAGCTATCAATGATATGGAAGAGATTGTATTGAAATACAAGGAATACAGAGGGTACTTAGAAGAGTTAGAATTCATCAAAGTAAATTTAAAAGATGAAAAAGATGACGAGATGAAAGAGATGATGTTAGAGGAAAAATCAGAGATCGAAGAAAAATTACCTGAAATGGAAGAGGATATGAAAATATTATTACTTCCAAAGGACCCTAACGATGATAAAAACGTAATCGTAGAGATCAGAGGTGGAGCAGGTGGAGATGAGGCTGCTTTATTCGCTGGAGACATTTTCAGAATGTATAGTAGATATGCAGAGAGAAGAAAATGGAAGATAGAGATAATGGAAAAAAATGAAATTGGTGTAGGTGGATTAAAAGAGGTAATCTTCTTAATAAAGGGTCAAGGAGCTTACTCTAGATTAAAATTTGAATCAGGAGTACATAGAGTACAAAGAGTACCTGCTACAGAGGGATCAGGAAGAATCCATACTTCTACAATCACAGTTGCAATCTTACCTGAAATAGATGACGTTACACAAGTTGATATCAAAACATCTGACCTTAAGATAGATACATATAGATCAGGAGGATCAGGAGGTCAGCACGTTAACACTACTGACTCAGCAGTAAGAATCACTCATATGCCTACTGGAACTGTTGTTCAATGTCAAGATGGTAGATCACAATTAAAAAATAGAGAACAAGCTATGAAATTATTAGCAGCTAAATTATTTGAATCTGAAGTTGAAAAGCAAAGATCAGAAGTAGAAGGAAACAGAAAGTTACAAGTAGGAACTGGTGCTAGATCTGAAAAAATTAGAACATATAACTTCCCACAAGGAAGAGTAACAGATCATAGAATCAAACTTACTCTTCATAGGTTAGACTATATCTTAGATGGAGACATAGATGAGATAATCGATGGATTAATCACATTTGATCAAGCAGATCAATTACAAAGTATGGTAGATTAATGAAAAATCTACTCGATATATTGAGATGGAGTGAGGAGTATTTTAAAAAATACTCCTTTTCTAAACCTAGATTAGAAGCAGAGAAGGTAATATCCCATGTATTATCCATCGATAGGATATTACTCTATGCAGAATATGACAGACCTCTTATAGATGATGAGAGGGTTAGGATTAAAAAATACATATTACAGATGATAAAGAAAAAAATAGGGTTTGATGAACTCCTAAAAGAAGAAAAAATAGAGTGTAAAAAAAGTGAAAGTGATAAAACAGTCACAGATTTAGATAGGGATAAGATTGAAAAAACTTACAGAAAAGAATTTTTAGACCTTCTGACTAAAAGTATAGTATATCTAAAAAAACATGGATCTAAGGAAGCAAAATTAGATGCAGAACATGTATTTAGTTATATTTTAAAGGTTTCTAGGATGGAGATGACCTTAAAATTTGAAAGAGTTATAACAGAGGCAGAAAAAAAAGAAATTCGAGAGATGCTGGTAGAGATAGGGAAAAATAAGAGGCCTCTCCAATATGTTTTGGGGTTTGAGGAGTTTTATGGTTATAAATTTTATGTAGATGAATCTGTACTAATTCCACGATCTGAAACTGAATTATTGGTAGAAAGATGTATAAAATTAATGGATGGAATAGAGGAACCCAAGATATTAGATATAGGCAGTGGTAGTGGCGCTATATCGATAACTTTAGGAAAGGAACTTCCTAAATCCATGGTTTTAGGAGTAGATATTAGTGAGAAAGCTTTGGCTGTAGCCAAGAAAAATAAGTTAGAAAATAATGCTGCTAATGTAAAATTTATTAAATCTGATGTATTAAGGGATGTAGAATATAATAAATTTAATTTGATAGTTTCTAATCCGCCATATATACCTGACTATGAATATGAAGTCTTAGAGGAAAAGGTTTTAAAATATGAACCTAAATTAGCTTTGACTGCTCCTAATAATGGTTTATATTTTTATGAGAAAATCACTAAAAATGCCCCTGATCACCTAGTTAAAGGTGGATATTTGGCTTTTGAAATTGGGTATAATCAAGGAGAAGCTGTAAAAAAAATAATGGAAAAAAATGATTTTTTGAATGTAGAAGTATATTATGATTATGCAGAACACGAAAGAATGGTAATTGGAAAACTTAACAGGTAACACAAGATTATTTTGTTGTGGATAAACTAAATTTGGTTTATTCTAATTATTATTTTGGGTCTCAAAGGCTTTGGAATTTAATTATCCATTATTAGTCGGCTTATAGCCGTCAAGGGGGAATATTATGGGAGAGATAAGGTTTGACGATTTAGAGGATGTTAAGCGATTTATAAGGGAAATATTTTACGGTAAGGATGAGGAAAGAAATGACCAAAATGAACCTCCAAAGGGAGAAGATCCCAGGGGAAGAAGACCAAGAAAATCATCTAGAAACCATATAAAGGGTGGATTAGGGGGAATAATAATAATATTATCTCTTATTTTTCTGGGAACCGGTGTATACCAAGTGGGACCAGATGAAGAAGCGGTACTTCTTAGATTTGGAAAATATTCTAAAACTGTAGGACCTGGGATGCATTGGTATTTTCCTAGCCCAATTGGGAAAAGGTATGTTGTAAAAACAACAAAAGTTTATAGAGTGGAGATAGGATTTGAAACTGTTGAGGCTGGACCACCTGCAAGGTATCAAAATATTCCAGAGGAATCGTTGATGTTTACAGGGGACGAAAATATGATTGATGTTGATTTTAGTGTTCAGTACAAGATCAGTAACTTAAAAGATTATATATTCAATGTAAGAGACCAATATGAAACGATAAAGAGTGCATCTGAATCTGCTCTTAGACAGGTTGTTGGAAGTAAGGGGATAGAAGAAACTCTTACAGTTGGAAAAGAGAGAATTCAAGAAGAGACCCGTGAAAAACTAAAGGAAATATTAGATAGTTACGGAACTGGAATAATGATAATAGGATTGCAACTACAAGATGTAGGACCACCAGAAGAGGTTATGCAAGCTTTTAAAGAAGTAGCTAATGCTCGTGAAGATAGAGCTAGATTTATAAATGAAGCTAATGGATATAGGAACGATATTATTCCAAATGCCCGTGGACAGGCATCTCAAATGATAAATAGAGCGGAAGCTTATAAGGAAAAAAGAATTAAAGAATCTCAAGGGGATGTAGCAAAATTTATAAAATTAAGTGAAAAATATTCATTGGGTAAAGAGGTTACTAAAACAAGAATGTATCTAGAAACTATGGAAAAAACAATGCCTGGTATTGAAAAAATAATAGTCGATCCTGAATTAAAAGGAAGTGTTTTAAACTTAATTGGAGGAGGTGTGGGAACTAATGAAAAAACTAATAATTAGTATCTTAGCAATAGTTGTGATAGTATCATCTACATCTTTATTTCAAGTTTCAGAGGTTGAAAATGCCGTTGTAATCAGGTTGGGAAAACCTAAAAGAGTGGTAACGGAACCTGGGTTATATGGAAAAGTTCCGTTTATTGATGATGTCAGATATTTTGATAAAAGGTTATTAAACTATGATGCGGCACCTAAGGGAATTATAATTAAAGAAAAGAAAAGTATAGTAATAGATAACTATGCCAGATGGAAGATTGCTGATCCCCTATTATTTTTACAGAGTGTACAAAATATAGCAGGAGCTCAGGCCAGATTAGATGATATTGTATATTCTGAACTTAGAAGAGAGATGGGGAAATATACTTTATCTGAAATAATATCTTCAAAGAGAGATATTATCATGGAAAACGTAACTGAAGAGAGTAAAAAAATAGCTAAATCTTCAGGAATTGATATAATAGATGTAAGGATAAAAAGGGTTGAATTACCTAAAGAAAATGAACAAAATATCTATAAAAGGATGGAGGCTGAAAGAAATCAGCAGGCTAAGAAATATAGAGCTGAAGGAAGGGAAAAAGCCCTGGAAATCACCTCTCAAGCTGATCAGGAAAAAACTATAATATTAGCAGAAGCTTATAGAAAATCTGAGGAATTAAAGGGTGAGGGAGATGCAAAAGCCCTGGAAATATATGCAGATGCATATAACAGAGATCCTGAATTTTATAAATTTATGAAAACATTGGAATCCTATGAGAAGATTATGGATAATAAAACTAAGGTGATATTATCTACAGATTCAGAATTATGGAAGATGTTACAAACAAAATAACTCTTTCCTCGTTGGCGTTTTCCCTTCGTAAGGGAAAACTAACGCTAGATATTTTAGCTTTAGTTTCTTTTGCGAAGAGAAACTATAAAAAGGAAGAGTCAAAAAAGAGGTATAGAAATTGGATAAGAAAAAAGAAGAGATTAAAGAGGAAATATTACTGTCAGATTATGACTATCATCTACCGGAGGAATTGATAGGGCAGACTCCTACAATGCCCAGGGATCACTCTAGATTGTTGGTTGTAGATAAAACTAAAAAAGAGATAGAGCACAAAAGATTTTATAATATTTTAGACTATCTAAATGAGGGAGATGTGCTTGTTCGAAACTCTACTAAGGTAATTCCTGCAAGACTTATAGGTAAAAAAGAAAGTGGAGCAGTGATGGAAGTATTTTTACTGAAAAGGCTGGAATTAAATAGGTGGGAATGCTTGGTAAGACGTGCTAAGAAATTAAAATTAGATCAAACTATAATATTTGGTGACGGTCAATTAAAGGCTACTTTAAAAGAGGTAAAGGATGATGGAAATAGGATCTTGGAATTTACTTTTGATGGAGTTTTTGAAGAGATTATCCATGAATTAGGGCAGATGCCATTACCGCCATATATTACAGAAAAATTAGAAGATGGAGATAGGTATCAGACTGTTTATGCTGAAAAAGGTGAATCTGTAGCAGCTCCTACTGCTGGACTTCATTTTACCGAGGAATTATTTGAAAAAATAGCCCAAAAAGGTGTAGAGATAGTAGATGTATATTTAGAAGTTGGACTGGGAACATTCAGACCTGTTCAAACTGAAAATGTATTGGAACATAAAATGCATTCTGAAACTTTTGAAGTGCCAGAAAAAACAGCAGAAGTTGTTAATAGAGCAAAGAAAGAAGGTAGAAGAGTAGTTGCAGTAGGAACAACTTCTGTAAGAACATTGGAATCAGCTACGGATAGTTCTGGGAAACTAATAGCAACTTCTGGAGATACAGAGATCTTTATATATCCAGGATATGAGTTTAAAATAGTAGATGCATTAATTACAAACTTTCATCTACCTAAATCAACACTGCTTATGTTGGTTTCGGCACTATCTGAAAAAGATTTTATGTTCAGTGTCTATGAGGAAGCTGTAAAAGAAAAATATGAATTCTTTAGTTTTGGAGATGCCATGTTTATATACTAATTATAGCGATAACTCGTTTTATGATTAGATTTAAAATTATCAAAATAAAAATATAGAAAGAGGTAATAAAAATATGAGAATAATAGCAGGAAGTGCTAAGGGTAAAAACATAAAATGTAGAGATGGATTTGATACCAGACCAACTACAGATAGGGTAAAGGAATCATTATTTTCAATGATTGCTCCCTATATAGATGGGGCTAAAGTATTGGATTTATTCAGTGGAACTGGGAATATAGCTTTGGAGGCAATAAGCCGTGGAGCTTCAAGAGCTGTAATGATAGAGAAGGAAAAAGATGCACTTAGAGTGATCATAGAGAATGTAAATAATCTAGGATTTGAAGATCAGTGTAGAGCGTATAAGAACGAAACTTTAAGAGCTATTACAATTTTAGGGAAAAAAAGAGAAAAATTTGATATTATATTTTTAGATCCCCCATATAAAGATAATGTATGTGCTAAGGTGATTGAAAAGATATCGGAAACTGGGATATTAGCTGAAAATGGATTAATAATAGCGGAGCACCATATATTAGAAGATATGGAAGAAACAGTAGCTGAATTTAAAAAAGCTGATGAAAGAAGATACGGAAAAAAAGAATTGAGTTTTTATACTAGATAAATATCTATAGATATCTGAAAAAAAGAGAGAAAGTTTTATAAAAACTTTCCTCTTTTTTGATTTTTTGGTAGAGTGTTTCTTATTTACATAAAATTATGTTTTTTAAGAAAACAACTGTATTTTTTATCTTACTTAAGAAATGTTTAGTCGAAAGTGTTATTTATTTGTTATTTAATCTGCATTTTTAGTATCAAAATAATTAAATCACAATATTATTTGTTGACAAAATGTTCTGTATGCGGTATAAATATGTGTAAATTAAATATCCTGAAGAGAAAAAGAGAGGAGGAGATGACTAGCTGATTAGCTAGTCCTCTCTTTTATTTTTTTTTTGAAATATTGCTTTGAGAATAGCTTAACAAAGTAAGAAGGGAAAAAAATATAGGGGGAAAGAAAGATGAGTAATTTTTTTAAATCGGTAGGAGGAGCAATTGGTGTTGATACTAAAAATGTAGATAAGGAATACACCAGATATAAGTGGCAGGTATTTATTACAATATTTGTAGGTTATGCAATTTTTTATATAACAAGAAAAAACCTTTCATTTGCAAAACCATACTTGATTGAACAACTGGGATATACTAAATTGCAAGTTGGTGCTATAGCAGCTGGGATGCCTTTAGCCTACGGATTCGGAAAATTTATTATGGGGGGAGTATCAGATAAAATGAATCCTAGATATTTTATGGGATTCGGACTTATTTTGGCAGGAATAGTGAATATTATGTTTGGAAGTGTTCATAGTATTGTAGCTTTTACCGTTCTTTGGACTATAAATGGATGGGTTCAATCTATGGGATGGCCTCCATGTGGAAAAACAATGAAAGTTTGGTTTTCTGATAAGGAGAGAGGAACATGGATGTCTGTTTGGAATACTGCTCATAATGTAGGAGCTATGCTGATTCCATTTGTAGTAATAATAGGAGTAAGTATGTTTTCAGGAAGCTGGAGAGGACTATTTTTCCTACCAGGAATCATATCTATAATAGCAGGTATTTTGACAATGGTATTCTTGAGAGATAAACCTGAATCATTGGGGTTACCATCTGTGAGAGAGTATCATGGAGAAGTTGTAAAGGAAGAAGTAAAGATTAAAAGCAAGAGAAGTTCTAAACAAATATTTGTAGAAGATATTTTAAAAAATAAAGTTCTTTGGTCTTTAGCACTATCAAATGCATTTATCTATTTTCTTAGATATGGAACATTGGATTGGATCTCTGTATACTTAGTTCAATACAAGGGAATTAATATGAAAGATGCAGGATTCTCATTTTTCATGTTTGAATTTGCAGCAATACCAGGAACTATCTTATTGGGATGGGTATCAGATAAAGTTTTCAAAGGTAGAAGAACTCCTTTAATTATGTTATGTTTATTACTGTCAGCAGTATTAGTAACAACTTATTGGATGACCGACAATATGATAATAATAAATATCGCAATTTCATTAATAGGAGCTTTAATCTATTTCCCAGTAGCAGCTATAGGTATAGCAGCGGTGGATATTGCCAAAGATGACAGTGCGGGAATGTCAGCAGGATGGACAGGACTATTTGGTTACTTTATAGGAGCAACAGGATCTGAATTAGGTGTAGGTTATGTTTTAGATAACTATTCATGGAACGTATATTTTATAATGTTGATAGCTTCAGCGATAATAGCTATGCTACTTCTAATACCTGCATGGAACTCAGGTAAAAAGAACTAGAAAAATTAGAAAGTATAGGTAGCTCCTAAACCTACCATACTAGAATTGCTCCCTTTTACAAGGGGGCTTTTTTTTATGTTGTCTGAAAGAGTCTCTATATAATAATATGAAAATAAATCGATATTTCGACTCAAACTATAGGCTATTACAGTGGTGAATCTTATTGCACTACCAAATCCATCTATATTATGAGATGGGATTTTAGAATCAGTGGATATAGAGGTACCAAAATATCGATTGGTGTAGGAATTACTCATAATTTCATAACTTAAAAAACCAAGGACAATAATTTTTTTAAAGGGAATACCTCCTAGAATTCCTATAGATGCTGTATTTTCATCACTGTTTCCACGAATATTATGATTGATTCCACCAGTTAAAAAAACATAGCCCAATTCATAACTTCCACCTACTCCCAGCATAATGGGATTATTTTCGTCGGAAAGATCTTTTAGATAGGAATTAAAATCTTCATCTGTATGACCGGCAAATCTATACTCAGCAGTAAAGTTTAAATTTAATTTATCACCTTCATAGAAGGTATAACCATTATAGATACCTCCAAAGGTATAAAAATTATTGTATTTAGCATTTATTAGCGGGACTACAGTGGAATAGGAAGATTTATCCTCTAACCGTGGCTCAATAGCTGATGCGGCAAAACCAAGGGAAATAAATTTTTCTCTTTTTTTGTCTTTTTCCTCTGACATTCCTCTAATGAATGCATAGTTATTGGCCCCATCTTTATCTATATACACCATGACACGATTAACGGCAGGGTCTAAAAAAGATATAGAAAAACTTCTTATAGAGATAAAAAATATTAAAGTAATCAAATCAAATTTTTTCATATTTACAACTCCCATTATATATTTATAGTTTGCCTAATAAAATTAGGACTGAATTAAAAACATCCGATTAAGTTATTGAGATATCTATAGCTTAATCGGATGTTTGATTTAGCTAAAGGTATTAGAATAACTGAGCTAAAATCTAAAAGCTTATTGTAATATAGTTTATCATAAAATTAGAATAAAAAAATTAAAATATATATTATAGTTTAGTATTGTATAATAAGAATAAGGACATAAAATTAGGAGTATTTACATATGAGATTTTTAATAACTGGGGACTTTTTTAAAAATGTACCTAAGGAAAAGATAAAGCAGGTTAAAGAAAGAATACAGTATTTTTATAGGGAAATATCGGAAAATAAAAAAAAGATATTTGAGATACCCAAGGGGTTTTGGGTGAAAAAACTGAAGGAAAATCTATATGAATTCAGGGTAAATAGCGGCGACAGAGTGTTGTTTGAATTTAAAGATATTAAACGGGCAGGGTATGGAGAAAAAGTATTGGTACTATTATTGTTTTCAACCCATGATCTGGCAGTAAAAAGCGGGATGCGTCAAAATAAAATTGAAAATTCTAAGGTCGAAAAATTAGAGATAGAGAAGAGCTATGAACCTATAGATGAAAGGTTAGAAGAAGATTTAGATATTATATACAATAAGATAAATTCAAAGATTGTATACGAGATCACTTCCGATGAAAACCTTTTGCAGTTTATTCAAAACGAGGATGAATATACATATTATTATCTGAATGATGAGCAGTATGAAATTTTAAACAGTGAATTTCCATTATTTTTAAAAGGAAGTGCTGGAAGTGGGAAAACTACAGTAGCTATTAGAAAAACTCTGGAATTAGAGGAAAGGCAAGATTTAAAGGTGGGCTATATAACATTTACACAGCCTTTGAAGGAAAAAGCCTATGAAATGTATGAAAAGTTTAGAGATCCTAGTTGTGAAAAGATGGTTGAATTTTACTCTTTGGAGGAGTTGTATGAAAAACAATTAAAGGAAAAACCCATGGGCTTAAAAATATTTGAAAAATTTATCTATGAATATAATCCAAAGATTCCTAAAGGTGTTGAACATTTGGAATTATATCAAGAAATTAGAGGAACAATAAAAGGGAGTATGGGGGCTAAAGGGGCAGGAAATTGGAATAGAGATTTAAAACAAGAACTTATACCCCGAGAAGATTATTTGGTATTGAATAAGAAATATACAGTCTATAGTGAAGAAATAAGGAAAGAGATATACAAAGTTGCTATTAGTTATCAAGATTGGCTTGCTGAAAGAGGTTATATGGATGAAAATGACCTAGCTCGAAGAGTGATATTAAATGGTAAAGAAATATTTGATTGTATAATCTGTGATGAGGTACAGGACTTAACAGAGATCGAGATATATATGTTAAAAAACTTGGTAAAAAATGGGGAGAATTTATTGCTGTCTGGAGATATTCACCAAATAATAAATCCAACTTACTTTAGTTTTTCCAGGGTGAAATCACTGTTTTATAAGGATAAATATATTGAGAAGCAGCTGGGGAAAAATTACAGAAGCCAAAAGAAAATAGTAGATTTAGCCAATAAACTAAGTGATCTCAGAGGAGAATATATTGGAAAATTAGGAGAGGACTATAAGGAAGCCTCAATATTAGAAGGGGAAGACGTATATATCTATAAAAAAGATAATGACTTCTTAAAAAAACTAGAAGAAAATACAGCTATAATCTTAGTTCCAACTAATCAAACTAAAGAAGCTCTGAGGATGGAGTTGCCTAAAATAGCTAATAAAATATTGACAGTGCAGGATATAAAAGGGTTGGAATTTGATTCGGTTGTACTCTATAACTTTGCAACAGAACTGAAAAAATATTGGAAGATTATTTTTTCTGGAAGAGCCAAAACAAATCAACTGTATAGATATTATTTTAATCTGCTCTATGTGGGGTTAACTCGTGCTAGAAAAAGACTCCTTCTCATGGAGGAAGATGAAGGGAGTTCTCTATTGAAGGAGTTGAAAGACTATTTGGTTCCCATGACAGTCGAGGGGAAAAGAGATTTTACTCTAAAAAGTGGGGAATTAGATTTTTTGAAAGAGGGAAAAGAATTTTTGAATCAAAAATTATTTTCAGAAGCCATTGCTGCATTTAAAAAAGCAGGAGCTAAAAAATATATAAAGAAAGCTGAAGATGAATTGGCAGCGGATGATTTCTTTAATGAGTATAATCAGGAAAAGACCATAGAGTATATTGTAAATAATGATGATTCGTTATCTCGTTGTTTAGAAAAATATGTAGTAACAGACAGGATAGGAGATTATGCATTTGAAAAAAAATATTATGAAAAAGCAAAAGAATATTATGAAAAAAGTGAAAATTATGAAAAACTTTCACAATTATTTGAGATGGAGGGGGAATTAGAAAAAAGTTTTGAATATGCCATGAAAACAGAGGTAATGCCACTAATAAAAAGATTGAAGGAAGAACTAGAAAAGAATGATGCAGCCTTGGACATAGCCAATGAAGTGAGAGTCTTATCGGATAAAAAAATTAACTCTAAGAAACTTTCTTTGATAGAATTTGAAAATCTAGATAAAAAATATATAATGGGTAAACAGGAAAAAAATATAGGCGATATCCTGGTAATATTAAACGATAGATTTAAGTCTAAAAGTAAAATTTCTAAAAGATATAGTATAAAATCTCCTACTAAACTATTGATCAAACTCTACCATATAGATGGCGGAAAGAATGGAATCAACTATCTGATGGAAAATTATTCCAGCCAATTGAATATAAAAACTATTGTATCTCTTTTGGATGACGGAGATATTATTGAAAAATATATATCCAAGAGTAAGAAAAAACCTAAATTAGATGAGTTGTTACTCCTTGCCTGTGAACATAAGAAGGTAAAAAATGTGAAAAAAATTCTGCAATTAGGAGGGAATGTAGAGACAGAAGCGGAAGATGAAATAACACCATTGATGACAGCTATAAAAAATAAAGATCTAGAGATGGTGAAATTATTGGTAAGTAGCGGTGCTAAATTAGGAGAAAGTGTAGATAAAAAAAATAGAGTAAGAATTACTCCTCTAATTTACTCTATTATAGAGAATGAATTTGATATTTTTAAATATTTAATAGAAAAAGGTACAGATGTCGAGCTGCAAAGTCCTATCTATCACGTAGTAGCTCATGGAAATAAACCCATGGTTAAGGTTTTATTAGATAAAAATGTAAAGCTAGATATTACAGTCCAAGGTTTGACACCTATGTTCTTAAGTATATTATCGAAAGATTTGGAAATAATGAAGATGTTAATAGAAAAAGGTGCCGATCTAGATTATACTGGAGGAGAATTTAGTCCAATGATAAAAATAATACAAAATGATTATTTGGAAGGGATGAAATTATTTTTAGAAAGAGGCTATATATTGAAAGATGAAGATCTTGAAATTTTATCTACGAAAGGTAGTATTGAATTATCAAAACTAGTTTTAATATATAATTTAGGATATAATTATATTGAAAAAATAGAAAAAGATATAACTCGTATAAAAAATAGGCGGGATATAGAAAAAAAGGTGGATCTATTGAAAAAAATAGAGAAAAGGTATGGTTTTAAAAAATACAGAGAAGTAGTAGAAGAGGAGGCATAGGAAATGGCAAAAGCAAATACTTTTGAAGAAAATATAAGTGAGATAGATGAGATAATATCGAAATTAGAGAGTGGGATGGATTTGGATGAATCTATGAAAGAATATGAAAAAGCGATGAAGTTATTGGCTAAATCCGGTGTTATATTGGAAAAAGCAGAGGGAAAGGTAAAGAAAGTAATGGAGAAAAATGGCGAAATAATAATAGAAGATTTTGAGTAGGAGGGGAATTATGAAGGAATACTTAAAGGAAAGAAGGACACTGGTAGATCTAGTTATTGAAGAATATCTAAATGAGATAAAATATCCAAAAGTTATAGCCGAAGGGATGAAATACTCTGTATTGAATGGTGGGAAGAGACTGAGACCTATTTTACTTTTGATGACATTAGATCTATTGGGAGTCCAGGAAAAAAATGGACTGCCTATGAGTGTAGCTATAGAGATGATTCATTCTTATTCATTGGTTCACGATGATCTACCGGCTTTAGATAACGATGATTATCGGAGAGGAAAATTTTCAACCCATAAAAAATTTGGAGAGGCAGAAGCTATATTAATAGGAGATGCACTCCTAACTCACGCCTTTAATTTGATAACTAGAGAAGATCTTGAACCATCTAAAATAGTGGAGATGGTTAAATTGACCTCTAATTATGCAGGGGTAAATGGGATGATCGGCGGACAGATGGTGGATATAGAATCTGAGGAGAAAGAGATAGATCTCCCGACACTACAATATATTCATACTCATAAAACTGGAAAACTATTGATGCTGCCAATAGAGTGTGCTTGTATAATTGCAGGTGCAGAGGCTGAGAAAAGGGAAGTTTTGAAAAAATATGCAGAATTAATAGGGTTAGCTTTCCAGATAAAGGATGATATTTTGGATATCGAGGGAACTTTTGAGGAGATTGGGAAACCAGTAGGAAGCGACAAGGAGCTATTGAAGTCTACCTATCCTTCGATTTTTGGGATGGAAAAAACCAAGGAAATTTTGTCAGAGAAAATAGAAGAGGCTAAGCAAATAATGTTTGATGTCTTCGGGGAAGAGGCAAAATGGCATATGGAATTGGCTGATTATATAGGGAATAGAAGAAAATAGTGCAAGGGATCACAAGCTGTGATCCCTTGTTTTTTTGACAAAAGGTTTGGTGTGAAAACTATATCTAAATCATCAAGAATTAAAATCTTTTAATCTGTTACAGAACACTTATTGTGGTTATTGGACTCTAGAAGAGGTGTATTTTTTTTTTTGAAATATTCCAATTAATTCTTGACGTAATATAAAAAATATGTGAATATATAACTGTGCAAAGATTCACTTAGATGAAAAAATGGATGTATAAACATAGGATGTTTAAATTTAAGGGGGTGAAAATTTAATGAGTATGAAAAAATTCAAGTTTGTTCTAAAAATGGCTGTAGGAGCTCCTTCTAAATCAATTGTAGAGATAGATGAGGAAGTGAAAAGAGGTCAGTGTATAGCTGAACCAATTTCATTAGGATGTAAAATACACTCAAGTGTGAACGGTGTAGTGAAAAAAATAACCGATTCTTATATAGAGATTCAACAAACCGAAGAAAATTCAAATGATTATTTAAAAATAAAAGAATGTGAAAGTATTTCTGAATATGCATTTGAAGCAGGAATAGTAGGATCAGGTGGGGCAGGTTTCCCAAGTCACATTAAATTATCTACAAAATTAAATGGAGGTTATGTATTAGCCAATGCTGCTGAGTGCGAACCTGTATTATCACATAATGTAGAGTTAATGGAGAAAAATCCAGAAATTGTAGTAAAAGGTGTTAAATATGCCATGGAATCTACAGGATCTGAGATGGGTTATATTGCTATGAAGCCTAAGTATCTTAATGCTGCCATGGCTATTGGTAAAGTTTTGAAAAACTATGAAAATATAGAAATAAAATGGTTACCAAATATGTATCCTGCTGGAGATGAAAGAGTAATTGTCAGAGAAGTTCTGGGAATTGAATTACAACCAGGTGAATTACCATCTAAAGCAAATGCTGTAGTATTTAATGTAGAAACTTTAAAGAACTTAGTATTGGCTGTAGAAGATAGAAAACCTGTAATCGACAAAGATATTACAGTAGGTGGAAGAGTTGTAAATGCTGAAAAAGGTAAAGTTTTCTCAGATGTTCCAATTGGAGCAACTGTAAAAGAATATATTGAAAAAAGTGGTGGCTATATACTTCCTTATGGAGAGATAGTTGCTGGAGGTCCATTTACTGGAAGTGCTATAACTGAAGATGCATCAATAACTAAAACTACAGGTGGAATATTAGTGGCAATGCCGTATCCAAAAGATACGAGAAAAGTCGGAATAATCGCTTGTGAATGTGGAGCTGGAGAAGAAAGATTAACTGAAATAGCTCACGGTATGGGTGGAGAAGTAGTCGCGGAAGCCAAGTGTAAGAGGATGGTAGAAGTTAATGGAAGATACAGATGCGATAAGCCGGGAATTTGTCCAGGACAAGCAGAAAAAGTATTATTTTTAAAGAGTCAAGGTGCAGAAGTAATAATAACAGGAACTTGCGAAGACTGAACGAATACAGTAATGACTGTAGCTCCTAGGTTGGGAGTACCTGTATACCATAGCACGGACCACATACTTCGTGGTGCAAGACACAAAATTTATAGAAGTAAGAAAAAATAAATTATATATATAAGAGTTAACTTTTATGTTAATTCAATCTTAAAAGAAAATCAGGAGGGAAAAATGTCAATCACTGTAGAAACTGCAAAAGAGCATGCAATGGACAACGCTGTAAGTTGTTGTAGATTTGAGGCCGGAACAATAATCGAGCCTTCAAACTTAGAGGACCCCGCAATATTCTTCGACTTAGAAGAGTCAGGGTTATTAAAATTTGATGAAAATACATTAAAAATCGGTGAGGTTTTAGGAGCAAAATTAATTAAAACCGCAGAAGCGTTAACACCATTAACAGCTGATATGTTAGAGGGAATTAATGTACAAACTGAAGAAGTAAAAGAAGAAGTTAAGGAAGAAATAGTTGGAACACCAACAGCAGCTACTGAAGCTGTAGCACCTGCTTCAATGACAACATCATTAAATGGTGGAATGTTAAAAATCCACATAGGTGAAGGAAAAGACATCAACTTAGAAATTCCAATGTTTGGAACTCAAGCAGCGTCTACTTCAGCAGCAACAACTGCACCAGTTGCACAAGTTGTAGAAATAAAAGAAACTGCAGCAACTACTGAAACTGCAGCAGTATTACCTGAAAGAAAATTAAGATCTTTAACTAAGAAACATTTCAAAATTGAAAATGTAGTATTTGGAGAAGAAACTAAAATAGAAGGAACTACTCTTACTGTAAGAAAAGGTGTAGAGTTAGAAGCCGTAGAATCTCAAGAGTTAGTAACATCTATGACTGTAGATATCATCACTCCTGCAGAGTATGACACTTACAGTGAAACTATCATGGACGTACAACCAATAGCTACAAAAGAAGAAGACTGCTTCTTAGGAACAGGAACTACAAGAGTAATCGACGGTGTTATCGTAATGGTAACTGGTGTAGATGAAGATGGAGTACAAATAGGAGAATTCGGATCATCTGAAGGAATCTTATCTGAAAACATCATGTGGAATAGACCTGGATCACCTGATAAAGGGGATATCTTCATCAAAACTACAGTTACAATCAAAGCTGGAACAAACATGGAAAGACCTGGTCCATTAGCTGCTCATGCTGCAAGTGATTTCATCACTCAAGAGATCAGAAATGTATTAAAGAAAGCTGACGAAACTTTAGTAACAGAAACTGAAGAATTAGTTCAATTCAGAAGACCTGGAAAGAAAAAAGTAGTAGTAATAAAAGAAATCATGGGACAAGGTGCAATGCATGACAACATCATTTTACCAACTGAACCAGCAGGAATCATGGGTGGAAGACCAAACGTTGACTTAGGAAACTTACCAATCGTTTTATCTCCATTAGAAGTATTAGATGGAGGAGTTCATGCATTAACTTGTATCGGACCTGCATCAAAAGAATGTTCTAGACATTACTATAGAGAGCCATTAGTAATCGAAGCTATGAACGACCCTGAAATAGATTTATGTGGTGTAATATTTGTTGGAAGTCCACAAGTAAACGCTGAAAAATTCTATGTATCAGAGAGATTAGGTATGACAGTTGAAGCTTTAGACGTAGAAGGAGCTATCGTAACAACTGAAGGATTTGGAAATAACCATATCGACTTCGCAAGTCATATTGAGCAAGTAGGAATGAGAGGAATGAAAGTAGTAGGAATGTCATTCTCAGCAGTTCAAGGTGCATTAGTTGTAGGAAACAAATATATGGAATACATGGTAGATAACAACAAGTCTGAAGAAGGAATCGAAAATGAAGTACTTGCTTGTAATACTTTATGTAAAGAAGATGCTTTAAGAGCTCTTGGAATGTTAAAGTCTGCTATGGATGGTTCAAAAGTTAAAGGACCTGAAAGAAAGTGGAATCCAAATGTTAAAGAGTTAAACTTAGAATCTGTAGAAGCTCACTTAGGGACAAAAATAGACAGAGTTTTAAATGAAACTTCTATTCCTATGAGTGAAAAAAGAACAGAAAAATTAAAAACAAAGTAGGTTTATGATATGAAATATGGAGATAGATTAATAAAGATGCAGGGAATCATAGTAAAGCTATCTGAAGGTGGCGTATCTATGGATTTAAAAGGAAGGTTAGGTCATCTAACTGTACCTATGAGAATGCTGATAACTGATTACGAATTAAAAGTAGGTCAAGAGGTTGAATTTAATCTGAGTTTTCCAGAAGTAATATCTGGAGAAGTAAATGAAAAATATGTAAGTAATATAGAGAAAAATAATAGAGGAGGAAAATAGAATGGCAATAAAAGGTATGCAATCTGAAATATTTGTACCGATCACTCCTAAGTCTGTTTGGACGCCAGTAACTAAACCTTTAAACGAAATGAAGATAGGTTTAGCAACTGCTGCAGGAGTACATTTAAAATCACAAGAAAGATTTAACTTTGCTGGAGATTTCACATATAGATTTATTCCAGGAGATGCACCTACATCTGATATGATGGTATCTCATGGTGGGTATGACAACGGAGACGTAAACAAAGACGTTAACTGTATGTTCCCAGTAGATCCATTAAATGAATTAGCAAAAGAAGGATATATTAAAGGTGTGGCTAATGTTCACGCTGGATTCATGGGTGGAGGTGGAAACCAAGAGAAATTTAAAAATGAAACTGGTCCTGCCATCGCTGCAAAATTTAAAGAAGACGGAGTAGACGCTGTAGTATTAACTGCTGGCTGAGGGACTTGTCACCGTTCTGCTGTATTAGTACAGAGAGCGATTGAGGAATCGGGGATTCCTACAATAATTGTAGCAGCATTACCTCCAGTTGTAAGACAATCTGGAACACCAAGAGCAGTAGCACCAAACGTACCAATGGGAGCAAATGCAGGAGCACCAAATGATCACAAGATGCAACTAGAGATTTTAAAGGCAACTTTAGAAAACTTAATGGAAATACAAACACCAGGTAAAATTGTACCATTACCATTCGAGTATATCGCAAAGGTATAAGTAGGGTTTTTAAAGGAGTAAGATATGAAGAGCTTAAAGAGGCGTAAATTGCAAATAAAAGCTTTTCACATAGAAGAAGTGGTTTTTTCGGAAGCCACTTCGATCTATAATCATGTTTTATCTCTAGGGGATGAATTTAAAACTCCAGAGATAAAATGTGGATTAGAATATGTGAAAGAATTGAAGATCGAAATAATAAAACCAAATGAAAAAGATAAGTTTGTTAATTCTATTATGGATTTTATTCCTATCTCAACAAAGGTATTAGGGAATATAGGTGAAGGAATAACTCATACATTAACAGGTGTAAGCGTTATGATAACAGGTGTAGATGAAGATGGAGTCCAGGTTGCAGAATTCGGATCTTCAGAAGGAATATTATCGGAACAAGTGGTATTTGGAAGGGCAGGAACTCCTCGAGATACAGATATAATTATTCATCTAGATTTAACTCTAGTATCAGGTGGAGCCAAAACAAGAGAAGGAATAGATCAGTGCCATGAAATTTGTGATGATCTTGTTCAAGGAATAAGAAAAAAATTAAAAAACTTGAATGGAAGAAGCTGCACAGAAGTATGTGAATTTTTTGACGAGATAAAACCAGGAGCTAAAAAAGTGGTTATACTAAAGCAAGTTGCAGGACAGGGAGCTATGTATGATACAAGACTTTTTTCTAGAGAACCATCTGGATTTTCAGGAGGAAAATCTATAATTGAATTATACAATATGCCTGTACTATTAACTCCAAACGAATATAGGGATGGAGCTATTAAGGCTATGCATTAGGAGGAATTATTATGGGAATTGGACCTTCAACTAAGGAAACAACACTGCATCATTTTAGAGATCCGTTATTAGATGTTGTTTCTAAAGATTCGGATATAGATCTATTGGGAATAATATTAGTAGGCACTCCACAGTTAAATGAAGAGAAAAATTTTGTAGGTAAAAGAGCTGCAAATTTAATTGAAGCCATGAGAGCTGATGGTGTTATTTTTTCACTGGATGGATGGGGAAATAGTCATGTTGACTATGAAAATACCATGAGAGAGATAGGTGAAAGAGAAATACCAGTAGTTGGAATGAGTTTTGTGGGAACACAGGCAGAATTTGTAGTTAAAAATAAATATATGGATACTATAGTCGATATAAATAAAAACGAAAATGGTATTGAAACAGAAGTTGTTGGAGAAAACAACATGACTTACTTAGACGCAAAAAAAGCTTTGGCAATGTTAAAGCTTAAAATAAGAAGGGGGAACAAAGAATGAAAATCAACAAACAGATAATAGCTGTAGATTCACACACAATGGGAGAACCAACTAGAATAATCATCAGTGGTGTACCAAAAATCCCTGGAAAAACAATGGCAGAAAAGAAGAGTTATTTAGAATCAAACTTGGATGATGTAAGAACATTAGCTATGCATGAACCTAGAGGTCACGCTGATATGTTTGGATCAATCATAGTAACACCTACAATAGATGAAGCAGATTTAGGAATAATCTTCATGGACGGAGGAGGTTACTTAAACATGTGTGGTCATGGAACTATTGGTGCAATGACAGTTGCAGTTGAGATGGGAATGGTAGAAGTTACAGAACCATATACAAACATCACAATGGAATCTCCTGCAGGATTAATAAAAGGTAGAGTTAGAGTAGAAGATGGGAAAGCTTTAGAAGTATCATTTACTAATGTACCAGCATTTTTACATAAAGAAGGCGTTAAAATAGATGTAGATGGAATAGGAACACTTACTTTAGATGTTTCATTTGGGGGAAGTTTCTTCGCTATATTAGAAGCGTCTCAATTAGGGTTAGATATATGCCCGGCTAATACAAATAAATTATGCGAATTAGGTGTTAAAATATTAAAAGCTGCTAATGAGCAAATTATAGTAAAGCATCCTGAATTAGATCATATCAAGACGATTGATTTAGTAGAGATGTATGGACCGGCTAAGAGTGAAGATGCGACATTACAAAATGTAGTGGTATTTGGAGAAGGTCAAGTAGATAGATCACCTTGTGGAACAGGAACATGTGCTAAGATGGCTACTTTATTTACTAAAGGAAAGTTAGCAAAAGGTGAAAGATTTGTTTATGAAAGTATAATTGAAACTAAATTTATCGGTGAAATATTAGAAACATCTGAAAAAGATGGAGTAAAATATGTAACTCCGCAAATTACAGCAAGTGCATACATTACTGGAGTAAACCATTTATATGTAGATCCAACAGATCCATTGAAATATGGGTTCTCACTGAAGTAGGAGTAACGAACAAAATAAAATAAAATCAAAGAGGAGGAAAAAATTATGGTACAAGTATTACTGGGGATTTTAGCAATTATGGGTATTTGGTATTTAGTTGTTTTTGCTAAAGATTACAAAGAGTTTAAAATGAATAACGCTGGGGTAGATGAAGGCAGTACAGCAGCACATGCAGGAATAGGTTTAGGAGTAAATTTCTTTGATACATTAGGTATCGGAGGATTCGCACCGATGACGGCACTTTTTAAGCAGTTTAACTTGGTTCATGACAGAATTTTACCGGGAACTTTAAATACAGCAATGACTATACCTGTAATGGCTGAAGCTTTTATATTTATAAAAAAAGTTGAAGTTGAACCAATGACATTAATTTCTATGTTAGTAGCGGCAACTCTTGGAGCTATATTAGGAGCAGGATATGTAGCTAAATTAGATGAGAAAAAAGTACAACTATACATGGGATCGGCTTTAGTAATAGTAGTATTGATAATGGTTGCACAACAGTTAGGATTAATCCAAGGTGGAGGAGAAGCAGTAGGACTATCTGGAATTAAATTAGTTATAGCTGTAGTTGGAAACTTCATCTTAGGAGCTCTTATGACTTTAGGAATAGGTCTATATGCACCTTGTATGGCTTTAGTATATGCTCTAGGTTTAAGTCCTTTAGTAGCATTTCCAGTTATGATGGGATCTTGTGCATACCTTATGCCGGCAGCAAGTGTAAAGTTTATTAAGGCAGGAGCTTACAATAGAAAAGCAACTTTAATGAATGCTATATTTGGTGTTGTAGGAGTAGTTATTGCTGCTTATTTAGTTACAGGGTTACCTATAGCAATATTGACTAAGATAGTTATAGCAGTAGTATTATATACAGCTATTAAATTAATAAAAGATTCTAGAAAGCCTGTTTCAGTAGCAGCTTAATTTAATCTACAAGTTGATTGGATATATTTCAATTTAATTAAACCTTCCCAGTTATTAGAGGTACAATCTATTAATTGAGGAAGGTTTTTTTATTATCTAAAAATCCATTTACTCTACTCATTAAAACATATTTTTGTATTATATAACATCCATATTAACCATTATAACATATAAATATATTTTATACTATACTTATTATATGAAAATTTTATGGAAGAATTAAGTATATAAATCGATCAAAAATTAAGATCTGTAAGGAAAAAATAAACTTTTTAAAGGGAACTTACATCTGATAAGTATAAGTAAATGAAAATAATAAATTTTTTTTCGTTTCTTTCTTTCCTAAAAGAATATAAAACAAAAGCCCTCCTAACTGTATGACTATTACAGTTAGGAGGGCTTTTGTTTTATTTGGAATCTACAATTTCAAATTTTTTTAACAAAAAATCATTTTTTCGATATAAGTGTACAATAATTGCTCACAAAAAGATGAAAAAATGCTCTTTTTTTCATCTTTTTGTTGACTTTTAGGGTGGAAACGGGTTATATTGAGATGTGAAAAATTTTAATATATTCTCAAGGGGGAAGCATGTCAGTAAAAGTAGCGATAAATGGTTTTGGAAGAATTGGAAGATTAGCATTAAGAATGATGGAAGATAATCCCGAATTTGAAGTAGTGGCAATAAATAGTATGAGTGGGGCGGAGACAGCGGCGTACCTATTAAAATATGATACAGCCCAAGGAAGATTTAAAGAGGATTTAATAAAGCATACAGAAAATAATATAATGATAGATGGAAGAGAGGTCGCTGTATTCACAGAAAGGGAAGCGGTAAATTTACCATGGGGTAAATTAAATGTAGATGTAGTTTTAGAGTGCAGTGGATTTTATACTTCAAAGGAAAAATCACAGGCTCATATAGATGCAGGAGCAAAAAAAGTAGTTATATCAGCACCAGCTTCTGGAGATATGAAAACAGTTGTATATAATGTAAATGATCATATCTTAGATGGAAGTGAAACTATAATATCAGGAGCATCTTGTACAACAAATTGTTTAGCTCCGATTGTAAAAGTTTTAGATGATAAATTTGGAGTAATCAGAGGATACATGACAACTGTTCATGCCTTTACAAATGATCAAAATACCCTGGATGGATCTCATAAAAAAGGAATTCATTCAAGAAGAGGTAGAACAGCTGCAGGGAACATGGTTCCTACGACAACAGGAGCGGCAACGGCTTTAGGTAAGGTAATACCACATCTGGACGGGAAATTAGGAGGGGCAGCTATAAGGGTTCCTGCTGTAACTGGTTCTTGTGTAGATCTTATGGTTAGATTAAAAAAGAACGTTGAAGCAGAAGATATTAATAGAGCGATGAAAGAAGCAGCCAACGAGACATTGGGTTATACAGAGGATCCTATTGTTTCTTCGGATTGTATAGGGATGCACTATGGATCTTTATTTGATGCACAATGTACAACGGTTATGACGGTAGATGGACATCAAATAATAAAAGTTTTGGCTTGGTATGACAATGAGATGTCTTACACTGCTCAATTAGTTAGAACTTGTAAAAAAATATCAAATATATAAAAATTATTACCTCCTAACTATATTACTATATAGAAGGGAGGTTTTTATTATATGGAATTTGTGGTATATCTTATATTAGGAGGTGATTCTGATGAAGAAAATAGTGTTGGCAGGCGGATGCTTTTGGGGTGTAGAAGCTTATTTTAAAAGAGTAAGGGGGATCTTGGCTACCAAATCAGGCTACGCCAATGGAATAACTGAAGAGGTTACTTATAAGGAAGTATGTACTGGTAAAACAGGGCACGTAGAGGCCTGTTTTTTGGAGTATGACGAAAAAATATTACCATTAAGAATGGTTTTAAATCATCTGTTTAGAATAATAGATCCAACTTTATTGAATAAACAAGGGGGGGATAGTGGTACCCAGTATAGAACAGGAATATATTATATGGATTTAGAAGATAGGGAAGCTATCGAACAATATATAGAAGATCAGAGAAATAGTTACTCAAATCCTATAGTTGTAGAAGTAGAAAAATTGGATAAGTTTTATGACGCCGAGGAGTTCCATCAGGAGTATTTAGAAAAAAATCCAAGTGGATATTGTCATATAAATTTTTCACTTTTAAAAGATAAAGAGAGACAGGAGCCAGTTAGGAAAAAATAGATCTATTCTAGATAATACTAATGTTTGAAGTCATTCTTTTTCGGTTGTCTTATGGTAGTTCAGATGGTATAATTTATATCATTTTAATAATCAATTATATTAAGAGCAAAAATAAAGTTATTACACATAGAGATAAAAAATAGAATTATAGGGGGAGAAAATGCATCTAATAAAAAAAGAACTTATAGTAGAAAAAAAGTTCATGGATGAATCTGTACAGTATATAAAAAGAGCGTTTTTAGATCAGGATGACAGGATATTTTTATATGCTACTAACAAGGGAAAAGATTTAGAAAAGATAGAACTTTCAGATTTAAGGGCTAGTCTAGATGCTAGAGTAGTAAAATTAAGTGATTCTCTTGGCTATCATGATTTGTTTGGACACACCAATGAGGAAAAATTAGAAAAACTTAAACATCCTTTTGAAATTTTAGATAAAATTGAAGGTATGTTAAGGGGAGAATAAAGGTTAAGAAAAAGTAAGATAAAAAAAGGGAAAACTGAATTTCAGTTTTCCCTTTTTATCTTATTTATGATTTTTTCCAGCTTCAGTAAGTTTGAAACCAGCTTCTGTTTTTTCAATAAGTCTATTTTTTAATAGTCCACCGATAGCTCTTTTAAAAGCTTTTTTACTAAGTCCAAATTCTCTTTTAATATCTTCAGGAGAACTCTTATCACTGATAGTCAATTTTTTATGGTAGTTAGTTTGAATACTCTCTAAGATCATAGAAGCGTCCTTATCCATCTGTACATGAGCTAGTAGTCTAGGACTAAGGTCAACCTTTCCATCTTCTCTAGTTCTGATTACACGGGCTTCTATTTCGTCTCCTACTTTATAATTACCAAAAAATTCGTTGTTAGGAATAAGTCCGTAGTATCTATCTTCTATAGCTACGAATATACCGATCTCAGGAACTACTCTATATACTGTACCTATTACCAATTCATTTTTTTCTAAGTCAAAGTTAGGTAATAAGAACTTATATACGTTCATGGTAGCAGAAACCCTGCCTTTTTTATCCTCGAATAATCCTACTAAATAAGTTTTTCCGATCTCTACTCTACACTCTTCCTGACCCTTTGGTAAAAGAAGGTCTTTAGATAATCCCCAGTCTAAAAATGCACCGAATGGAGCGATATCTACAACTTTTAATTTTGCCATTGTTCCAGCTACAGCGAAACTAGCTTCAAATGTAGCTATTAATCTATCTTCAGAATCTCTATATATGAATACATCTAAAACGTCTCCCTCTTGGATGTTTTTTCCTTCAATCTGATTATTTGGCAGTAAGACATTGTCGTCTGTATTTCCAGTTTCAGCATCAAGGTAAGCTCCGATAGTTGAGATGTTGTTTACAGTTAACTTTTGTCTTTTACCCATCTTGATTATTGATTGTTTAGGTGCTTCTTCTTCCATTATTTCATTGTTCTTTGTTACTTCATTCATTATTATCTCCTCATTAAATTCAAAATACGCCACTATATTTGCCAAATGTTACCCATTATTATACCATATATTCTATAAAATACTAAATAAACTTATTTTTGGTAAGATTAGAAGGTCTTGAAGCCAAGAATGGAGGGTTATTTTATGATTTTTAATTTTGGGGAAGTTGAAAAAAGCAATGAATATATTTAAGGATTAGAATGAAGTACTTAATTAAAAAAGTTTGTTATAAATTTTCACTACTTGGGGTAATTATGCAATCTTTGCCACATTCCTTAGCTTTATACATAAGGTCATCAATTAATTTTATAGTTTTTTCACTGCTGTGTTCATCTATATTTTTATGAGGGACTTCAAATAAACCAGCACTGAAAGTTATGGAAAAGTCATTTTCTCCCCATGATATTAAACTTAATTTTTCCTTTATCCTGAAAAGAACTTCGTAACTTTCGATTAGAAATGTATTACAGAAAATAATTATAAATTCTTCCCCTCCGATCCTTCCTAAATAATCATTTTTTCTTAGATTTTTTTGGATAGTATTTGAAAATTTTATGAGAACCTCGTCACCAAAAAGATGTCCAAAATTATCATTTACTCCTTTAAAATTATCGATATCTAGCAGGGCAATAGAAAAAGTAGATTTATTTATCTTGGAGAAGAAAAACTCATCTTTTAGTTTTTTCATGATGTATCTTCTGTTATAGGTTTTTGTAAGTTCGTCTTTTATAGACATCTCTCTAAGGTCATCTTCCATCTGTTTTCTAACACTTATATCTCTTACGAACACAATAAGTCTTTTTTTACCATTTATATAGATATATTTTGAGTTTATTTCTGTAGGAAAGAGCTCTCCATTTTTTTTCATATTAATTCTTTCTAAATACAGATCTCCTGTGGCCATATTATCGGGGATCACTTTAGGAATTTCTTCAGCAAATTCTTTAGGTACAAGATCCCTTATAGTAAGGTTCAGCATCTCTTTTTTTGTATATCCAAATATTTCATGGCCGCTTTGATTACATTCAAGGATTTCTCCACGTTCATTTTCTATATATATACCATCAAGGGATAGATTTAATAAAGTCTTGGAAATACTTTCTTCTGAAATTACTTTTTTATTTGTTTTGATGATATACTTTATCATTAGAACTCCCGTGATAAGAACAAAAATAGAATTAATTGTATGTGCTAGTTTGTATACGTTATCATATGATAGAAACCATAATACAATGAATATGAATAGTTGTATCGATATTATAATTGTCGTAAATAGCTTAATTTTTTTCATAAAACTTCCTCCTTTGATTTATCACTAAGAATATAACCTCTTTAGAGGTCTCTATGATGTGAAAGAACAATATTTAAAAAGTTACATATATATATAGCTTAACTTTAGAATTTTGATTTTACAAATTTTTTTAGATTGTATTGTGATTATCCTACTTTTTAAAACTAAAAAAATTAAATTTATTAATTTGAAAAAAATGCATATTAGCTAGGTTTTTTCTACATAATCGTTACATTTGATATCGTTTTAGTTTTAAATGCAGAAAAAAATGTAAAATTTATAAAAAAAATGAAAAAAGTGTTGACCATCATATATATATATGATAGTATAGTCCTTGTCGAGTGGTGAGATGTCCGAACTGGCTAAGGAGCCGGTCTTGAAAACCGGTGAACCCGCAAGGGGTCTGGGTTCGAGTCCCAGTCTCATCGCCATATACGGAGAATTGGGAGAGTGGTCGAATCCGCTCCCCTGCTAAGGGAGTGTACCCTTTACCGGGTACCGAGGGTTCAAATCCCTCATTCTCCGCCATATAAAAACTAAGTCGGTTGTAACCGCTTTTTTTTTACTCAATATGCGTACCTATAGCTCAATTGGATAGAGCGTCTGGCTACGGACCAGAAGGTTAGGGGTTCGACTCCTCTTAGGTACGCCATAAAAATAGTTGACATTATATCTTTTTTGTGATATCATGTCTTGTAAAATAAAAAATTAAATATATGAAAAGAAGAGACGCCCGTTTCTCACCTTATCATCACTAAACAAGAGTTTAGGTCTTAGGATCAAGTTAGATGCATTAGGTTACGAATTAAAAATGTGAATGAGTTACAAATTAAATGAAAATTTAATTTTAGGAATAACTTTTACAGGGCGTGTTATCATGCCCTGTTTTTTTTATATAATTTTGGAGGTGACTATTATTTCTAACAAAACTAGAATCAATGAAAGAATTAGAGCTAGAGAAGTAAGGGTAATATCGGATGATGGAGAGCAATTAGGAGTAATGACTTCAAGAGAAGCATTAAGCATTGCAGGAGAAAGAAAACTTGATTTAGTAGAAGTTTCGCCTACAGCTAAACCACCTGTATGTAAGATTATGGACTACGGAAAGTATAAGTATGAGCAGGCTAGGAAAGCTAAGGAAGCGAAGAAAAATCAAAAGCAAGTTGTAGTTAAAGAAATTAAGTTTAAAGCTAGAATAGATGTACATGATTTTGAAACTAAAATAGGAAAGATTAGAAAGTTCATTGAAAAAGAACACAAAGTAAAAGCTAGTCTTATGTTATTTGGTAGAGAGAGAATGCATGCTGCACTAGGAATAAAAAAACTTGATGAAGTAGCTGAAATTTTTAAAGATGAAGCTATTGTTGATAAAAAATATGGTGGACCGCAAAAGTTTATCATGTTATCACCATTAAAAAAATAATCATAAAATTGAAAGGAGGATATTTATTATGCCTAAAATGAAAACTCACAAGGGAACTGCTAAGAGAGTAAAAGTAACTGGAACAGGGAAATATATCACTAAGAAATCAGGAATGAGTCATATCTTAACTAAGAAAAAGACAAAAAGAAAGAGATCTTTAAACAAAGATATGGTATTACCTAAAGGTGCTGCTAGAATGATGGTAAGATTATTACCTACAGGTAAAGTTGGAAGATAATTATAATCTTTAAATAGATGTTAAGCAAATTTTTGAGATAGGAGGAACAAGCAATGTCAAGAGTAAAAACTGGTGTTATTAGAAGAAAAAGACATAAGAAAATATTAAAGAGAGCTAAAGGATTTAGAGGTGCGTCTGGTGACGTATTCAAGCAAGCTAACCAAGCTGTAATGAGAGCAGAAGCTTTCTCTACAAGAGATAGAAAAGTTAGAAAGAGAAAAATGAGACAATTATGGATCATAAGAATAAACGCTGCTGCGAGATTAAACGAAGTAACGTATTCTAAATTCATGAACGGATTAAAGAAAGCTGGAATCGTTTTAGATAGAAAAGTTTTAGCTGACTTAGCTGTAAACAATGCAGCAGAATTTGCTAAATTAGCAGAAACTGCAAAAGCAGCATTATAAAAAAGATCTAAAAGCTACTCATTTGAGTAGCTTTTTTTTTATAAAATTAGAATTATTGAAAGATTAAAATTAATTAATAATTAACTTTTAAATAGTACAGAATGGTGATATAATACCATTAAATTGTGAAAAAAATAGTTTAAAGAGAATTTATGTTTTTTCTGAAATGTAAATCAATGGATTGTTAGTTGACATAGTTTCTATTTTTTTTATACAATAGGTTATGGGGAAATTAAAAGAAAGTAAAAAAATATAAAAGCGCCTGAACTTCTGAATGAGTTCTCACCTTTAATAAGGTGTAAAACCAGGAGTTGACGAGGGCTAGGGAAAATCGAAAATCGGCGGGTACCCTAGAGGTTGTCACAACCTAAAGAAGAAACAAAAATAATCGGTGACGATTATTACAAAAATCTTCTAGTGGCTATTTTCTTTTAAAATATAACCCTTTAGATCGATAGATCTAAACGAACATTTGAAATCAAATATTTTAGGAGGAAGTAAAAATGTGTGGAATTGTAGGGTACATAGGAAACAAAAAACCAAAGGAAGTCTTATATAGCGGGTTATCAAAATTGGAATATAGAGGATATGATTCAGCTGGTATCTCAATTTTGAGCGATGACGGACTTATGAAAACATTTAAATCGGTAGGAAAATTAGCAAATTTAGGCGAAATAATAAAAGACAAAGAGATTTTAGGTCATGTAGGCATAGGACATACTAGATGGGCTACTCATGGAGTACCTAGTACTAGAAACTCCCATCCTCATAATTCACAGGATAATAAACTATCTATTGTACATAATGGGATAATAGAAAATTATGCAGAATTGAGGGAAGAGCTTAAAAATAAAGGGTATAAATTTTTATCCGACACAGATACAGAAGTTATAGTTCATTTATTAGAGGATAACTATACTGGAGATCTGTTAGAATCTGTATTTAAAATATTGCCGATCTTAGATGGTGCCTATGCAATAGGAGTAATTTCATCGGATCAGCCTGATCTATTGGTAGCAGCTAGAAAGGGGTCACCATTAGTTATAGGATTAGGAGCAGAGGAAAAATATATAGCATCAGACGTACCAGCAATCCTAGAATATACTGATAAAGTAATATTTTTAGAAGATGGAGATGTAGCTTCATTAAAAAAAGATGAGATAAAGATATGGGATTTAGATAAAAATGAAAAAAGTACAGAGGAAACAAAGATAGAATGGTCGTTAGAAGCTGCTGAAAAAGGTGGGTACGATCACTTTACCCTAAAGGAAATCCATGAACAGCCAAAGGTTATCACGGAGACCTTAAATGGAAAGATAAATGGTGACAGTGCTATCATAGATGAGATAACACTATCAGAAGAAGAATTAAAAAATATAACTAAGATTCATATGGTAGCATGTGGAACATCTTATCATGCTGCTTTAGTAGGGAAATATATGATAGAGCAGGAGCTAAGGATACCGGTTGAAGTAGAGGTAGCTTCTGAATTTAGATATAAAAATCCAATAATTGCCGCAACAGACTTGGTGATATTGATATCTCAATCTGGAGAAACAGCAGATACATTGGCGGGACTGAGAGAGGCTAAAAAAAGTGGAGCGAAGGCGATTGGAATAATCAATGTAATGGGAAGTACTATATCTAGAGAAGCAGATGGAACAGTATATACCAATGCAGGTTTAGAGATAGGTGTAGCTTCTACTAAAGCATTTGTATCACAACTAGTAGCACTTTATATTCTGACTTTATATCTAGGCGAAAAGAAAAATATATTAGGTGTAGAGAGAAGAAGATATATAATTGAAAATTTAAGAAAATTACCAAATATTGTAGAAAAAATATTAGAAATAGAAGATGATATTAAGGGAAAAGCAGCAATATTAGATGATGTAGCATCTAGTATATTCATAGGTAGAAATATAAATACAGCAATAGCCTATGAGGGTGCTTTGAAATTGAAGGAGATCTCATATATCCATGCAGAAGGTTACCAATCGGGAGAATTAAAGCATGGTCCTATAGCACTTATAAATGAAGAATGTCCATTGATAGCGATAGCTACTAAAAGTGATACATATGATAAGGTTAAATCGAACATTGAGGAAGTAAGAGCTAGAGGTGGAAAAGTATTAACGGTAGCAACTGTAGGAGATACAGAAATATCAGGGATATCAGATGAAGTTATCTATATACCAGAAATAGATGAATTGTTTTCACCAGTAATAAATGTTATACCATTGCAGATATTATCGTATTATGCAGCTGTAAATAGAGGTGTAGATGTAGATAAACCTAGAAATCTAGCTAAATCTGTAACAGTAGAATAAGGAGTTGTGATACTTTTTTTTAGAATCAGGGGGGAGAGAGAGATGTTAAGAACAGCAATATTTATGGAAATTAATGAGATGGAAAACCTGGATGAGAGAAGAGTAGATCTTAGATCAGAACTGATTTTTAATCCAGATGATCGTGTGGCTTTGAAAGAATTAGGAGCAATACTTTGTTTCCAAAAAAAAACAGATGATGCCATAAGGGTTTACAAGAAAGTGTTAGAATCAGATCCGGAAAATGCAGAGTATATGGCGTATATGGGGTATCTCTACTATGAAAAGGACGATTTTTTAGAGGCTATAGAGCTTTTTAATAAAGCTTTAGATATAGACCCAGAAGCTCCATTTGTGTATTTTTTATTGGGAAATGCTTATTCAAGGATAGGAAGGATAGTAGATGCTATAAGAGCCTATGATTTGGCGATATTCTTAGATTTTGATATCTATGATGCTCATGTAGAGTTTGCTATAAAATACGAGAGAATGGGGCGTTTAAAAAGAGCGGTGAAGGAATATATAGCTGCCTATGAAATTGACCCAAGAGACGAAGCTGTTAAAGAAAAAATAGAATTTTTGAGAGAAAAGATAGGAAAATAAAATTTTAAATATTAGAATATATTAAAAAGAGGAGAGATGATAATTCATCTCTCCTCTTATATTAACTAGGTTTTGTAAGTTCTATGGTTATAGTAGTTCCTTTGTTGAATTCACTTTCAATATAGATGTTTCCGCCATGTAGTTCGACGATATCCTTTACAGTGGAAAGACCTAAGCCAAAGCTATTTTTTTGCCTGTTTCGACTTTCATCTTGGATATAGAACCTTTCAAAAACATGTTTTAGATTTTCTTTTGGGATTCCTTTCCCTTGGTCTTTGATTACTATATAGTGATATTTTTTCCTGTGAAATGAATCGATGGAGATTTCGCGATTTTCAAGTGTATATTTAGAACTATTTTTTAATAGTTCCCTTAATGCTTGAAGGATCAAATCTTTATCGATATTTAAAATAGATATTTTATTTCGTATAATTTTATAATTGTGATCTTTATCTATAAGTTGTTGTTTTTCCATAAGCTCTTTTATCAAAGAGGAAATTTCAAAGGGAACAATATTATTTTTTAACATTTTATTCTCTTTGCGAGCTAAAAAAAGAAGTTTTTTTAGCAGGTTTTCCATATTACTTACTTCTGTTAAAATTTCCGCAATACCCCGATCAACCATAACGGGATCAGATTTTGCCCCGGCATTTAAAAGATCTGCATAACCTTTGATCACTGCTAGGGGCGTTCTAAGTTCATGGGATGCATTGGAAATAAATTTATTTTGAGATTTAAATGATATGTCCAATCGATCTATCATCTCATTTATGACTATTGAAAGTTTCCCCAGTTCATTATTTTGGTTTATAATGGTGATTCTTTCGCTCAAATCGTGTCTATTAATTTTTTTTACAGTCTTAGTGATCTCGTGGATGGGCGATTGGATGATCTTGTCGATCTTTCTCACTACGCCAAGGGAGATCATTATGATAAAAATACTAGAAAAGAAAAGAGAGTTCATAAGAGCTATAGTATCGTTCTTTACTTCATCTGAATCGGAATAGATTTGAAGATAGACCTTCTGATCTCCGAATTTTAGCAATAAATTCTTTATAATTAAGGCATTTTTATTATTTAATACATACTGAAATTTCCCTAATTCTTTGTTGTAATCGTGAATAGAGTCATTTGATTCAGTGGAAAAAAAAATGTTTTCATATATTAAATTGATATGCAAGGAAGGTTGGCTTCCTTGGGTTATAGCAAATTCAGCTATTTTTTTATTGATTAATTTAATAGCTGAATTTTTATCCAAATGTTTAACCATTTGTAATTCTTTGTGAACGATAAGAGAGGTTTTATTTATTTCAGATTTAATTCTCCTATTTTCCCAATTTAAAAATACTACAATAATCACTACATGAATAGAGATTAAAATAATAAGCATAGATGATAGGTAGGAGGTAATTACGGTACGTTTAATAGATATATGTTTATCCATAAATTACCTTATTATATATCCGATACCTCTAACATTTTCAATTAGTTTTTCAGAAAAATCCTTATCTACTTTATTTCTAAGATAGTTGATGTATACTGATACAATGTTATTATTTTCTTCATAGAAACCTTGCCATAATTTGTTGATAATCTCTTCCTTACTGATTACTTTTCCTTTATTTTCCAATAAAAGTTGTAATATTTTTAATTCTTTTTTTGTTAAATTTAATTCTACTCCGTCTCTTTCAGCTCTATATGTATCTAAGAATATAGTTATTCCTTTATGAGTAAGAATTTTAGGTTTAGAATTTTTAGATTTTTTAGTGTTAGCCTTTATCCTAGCTAAAAGTTCAGCGAATTCAAATGGCTTTGTCAAATAATCATCGGCTCCAGCATCAAAGGCAGAGATCTTATCATTGATACTGTCTTTAGCTGTCAGCATAATTACAGGAACTTCAGAAAAAGTTCTGATCTCCTTGCAGACATCAATTCCACTTCCGTCTAAGAGCATAATATCTAAAATAATTAAGTTGTAATCGTATTCTTTTATTAATTTAATTGCTTCTTCTCCCCTAGGGGTAATAACGGTATCGTAATGAGCATATTTCAGTTGGAATTCCAATAGTTGTGAAAGGCTGTTATCATCTTCAACGATAAGAATTTTTTCCATGGTATATCATCTCCTTGTATTTAAATAATATTATGAATGCCCTTAAAATTAATAAAAACAGAAACTCAGGGTATCGATTTTAAAAAGATAACGGTATTATATATATCTATTATACTACATTTTTGTATAAAAGATGAATATATTTTAAGAGAGAATTAAGATTAAAGTGTTATTATTTTTAGTGGAAAAAAAACAAGAAAAGTATTAGAATAAATTTAAGATATTTGATAATTAAGGGGTAAAATAAAGGGGCATATAATTAGAAAAAATGAACATAGGGAGGGAAGAGATGAAAAAAATAAATTTGGTGATTTTAATGGTAATGGTAGGAGTATCGGTTTATTCTATGGACATCTCTACTCTACTTAAGATAAATATTATGGAAAAAGAGATTGAAAAAATTTTTATTGCTGACCATTCTCAAATACCTAATGGAGGGAAACCAATAACTTGTGAAGTTGAAGTGAATTTATTTGAGAAAAGTGGCATAGTAAGACTTATAGGTAAAAATGTTGTAGGGATAAATGAGTTGATTGCAAAATCTGAAGGTGGATTTTTTGATGAATACTTCAAGAGAATAGTGGCGTTGGTAAAAGATCAGGTGAAAGCTAACGACTATGAAGTGAATCTAATTTTTGTGAGTGAGGATGAAAATAAATTAATAGCCAGAAGGTATTATATAATATAGAAAAAAAGACTTATTCATCACCGATGAATAAGTCTTTTTTTTATTTACAATTGTAGATCTCCATATTTAATCCAATTCTTTTTTCTCATGAATTCACTTATAAAATAAGTGAAAATTCCCGGAAGAATAAAGTGGAGGAGTAAAATTCCTAAAAGCCCATCAGTACCCATGGTTTTAAAGGTACCTATCTGTCCAACTAATCCAGAAGTTCCCATACCAGCACCAATTGAATTATTTTTCATGTGGAACACGGTAGTTGCTAAGGGTCCTAAAATTGCAGAAGTAAGGATAACAGGTAGAGCAACAATAGGTTTTTTTATAACATTGGGAACTTGAAGCATAGAGGTTCCTAATCCTTGGGAGACCAATCCTCCAACCTTATTTTCCCTATAGCTGGAGACTGCAAACCCGATCATATGAGTGGCACATCCAACTGTAGCAGCACCAGCTGCAATTCCTGATAATCCTAAAGAAATTGAGATAGCAGCACTAGAAATTGGCAGTGTTAAGATGATTCCCATTACCACTGAGAGAGTAATTCCCATAGGAATAGGATGAAGAGTAGTAAGTGTATTTATAAATATCCCGACTTCTTTCATAAAATCCACCATAAAAGGTGAGACTAAGCTAGCTGCAAGCCCACCGCAAATAATTGTTAAAGAAGGGATTAATAAGATATCAAACTTTGTTCGACCGCTTATCAATCGACCAACTTCGGCTCCTACAAGGGAAGCTATAAATGCTCCTACAGGTTCCCCTATAGTTATTCCGCCACCAGCAGTAATGGTACCGGCTCCTAAAGCACCGCAAATAATTGCTGAGAATATAGCTAAAGGATGGACTTTTAAACTATATGCTACTCCTGCACCAATAGCAGGACCCATCATCCATTGAGCTATCTGCCCATAGTGAGACAGGAAATTAAGTCCTGTATAAACTCCGATTTGTTTTAAGATAAGACCTATTATAAGGGATGAAAAAAGTCCCAAAGCCATACCATTTAATACCTTGGTAAGATAGGTTATTCCTGATTTGAAGATATTTTTCTTTTGTTCTAAACTGTTGATATTAGTTGTCATAAATTAACTCCTTTATTTTTTATACTGATATAATTATATCATAAGCATTATAAAATTAAAAATGGACGTGCTGTAATAATTTACTCACTTTCGTTGGCTGAAAAAGATTGACTTTTTCTTACAAAAATGATATTATTAGTAGCTATTTAACACGTTAGGTATTTCTAGGGAAGGTGCCAATCTATATTGGTCTCCTAGTTTCGAGCTTAACGGAAGTTTAAAAACCAAATACAAATATTCAAGGAGGAACACAAAAATGGCAGTAGTAACTATGAAACAATTATTAGAAGCAGGAGCGCATTTCGGGCATCAAGCTAAGAGATGGAATCCAAAAATGGGGAAATATATCTTCACAGAAAGAAACGGAATCCACGTATTAGATTTACACAAATCTTTAAAGATGATCGAAGTTGCATATAACGTAATCAGAGACGTAGCAGCTGACGGTGGAGACGTATTATTCGTTGGAACTAAAAAGCAAGCTCAAGAAGCTGTAAAAGTACAAGCTGAAAGAGCAGGAATGTACTATGTAAACAACAGATGGTTAGGTGGAATGATGACTAACTACCAAACAATCAAAACTAGAATCGCTAGATTAAAAGAATTAGAAGCATTAGATGCAGATGGAACTTTAGATGCAGCTTACACAAAGAAAGAAGCTTCTATGTTAAGAAAAGAATTAGTAAAATTAGATAAGAACTTAGGTGGAATCAAGAACATGAAAGCAGCTCCTAAAGCAATCTTCGTAGTAGACGTTAAGAAAGAATTCTTAGCTGTTGAAGAAGCTAACAAATTAGGAATACCTGTAATCGCAATGGTTGACTCAAACGTTGATCCAGATCCTATCACATTCCCAATCCCTGCAAATGATGACGCTATCAGATCAGTAACATTAATGTCTACTATCATGGCTAACGCAATCATCGAAGGTAGAAAAGGTATGGAAGCAGCACCAGCTGAAACTAAGTAATTAAATACAAAAATGGAATTGAGTACTTTTGTACTCAATTCTTCTTGTATTAATATGTATATATACAATAATAAAAAAGTCGATTTGAGACTGTAACTATAAATTTTAGGAGGATTCAAATGAAAATCACAGCTAAAATGGTAAAAGAATTAAGAGAGATTACAGCAGCAGGAATGATGGACTGTAAGAAAGCATTAACTGAAAAAGAAGGTAATATGGAAGCAGCAATTGATTACCTAAGAGAAAAAGGAATGGCTAAAGCAGCTAAAAAAGCAGGAAGAGTAGCAGCAGAAGGAATGATCTTTGATGGTATTTCTGAAGATGCAAAAACTGCAATAGTTTTAGAATTCAACTCTGAAACTGACTTCGTAACTAAAAATGATGAATTTATTCAATTCGGAAAAAATGCTGTAAAATTAGCTTTAGAAAATGGTGTTAAAACTGTTGAAGAGTTAAAAGCATTAGAAATAAACGGAGAAACAATCGAAACTTTATTAACTAACTTAATCGCTAAGATCGGTGAAAACATGAACTTAAGAAGATTAGAGACTGTTACTACTGAAGGTTTCGTAACTACTTATAACCATATGGGTGGAAAATTAGGAGTTATCATCGAAATGACTGGTGAAGCTACTGAAGTAAACGTAGAAAAAGCAAAAGGAATCGCTATGCATGTAGCAGCTATGGACCCTGGATACTTATGTCCAGAGCAAGTAACTACTGAAGACTTAAAGAAAGAGATGGAAATAGCAAGAGTTCAATTATTAGAAGAAGGAAAGCCTGAAAAAATAATTGATAACATCTTAAAAGGTAAAGAAAGAAAGTTCTACGAAGAGTCTTGTTTAGTTAAGCAAGTTTACGTAAGAGCAGAAAATAAAGAAACTGTAGAGAAATTTGCAGGAGATATAACAGTAAAAGGATTCTCTAGATTTAAAGTTGGAGAAGGAATTGAAAAGAAAGAAGAAGATTTCGCAGCAGAAGTTGCAGCTCAACTTAACGCATAATTCTTTTAGGGGTATAACTTTTGTTATGCCCCTTTTTTTCGACATAGAGACTAAAAAATACTAAAAAAATCCAGGAGGAAATATGACACCAAAATATAAAAGAGTTCTTTTAAAATTAAGTGGAGAAGCTTTGATGGGAGAGCAGGAATACGGGATTTCATCTCATATGATAAATATGTTTTCTAAACAAATTGTTGAGTTGGCTAATTTGGGAATAGAAGTAGGAGTTGTTATTGGTGGAGGAAATATCTTTAGAGGCCTGTCTGGTGAAGAACAAGGAATCGATAGAGTAACCGGTGACCATATGGGAATGTTAGCTACAGTAATCAATGCACTTGCATTACAAAATACAATTGAAAAGTTAGGGGTTCAAACAAGAGTTCAAACAGGATTAGAAATTCCTAAAGTAGCAGAACCATTTATCAAAAGAAAAGCTCAAAGACACTTAGAAAAAGGAAGAGTAGTAATATTTGGTGCTGGAACAGGAAATCCATACTTTACAACAGATACAGCAGCTGCTTTGAGAGCGATGGAAATAGATGCTGATATCGTAATGAAGGGAACGAAAGTAGATGGAATATTCGACAAGGACCCAGCTAAATATGCAGATGCAAAAAAATATGATACAATTACATATTCAGACGTTATAGCTCAAGGTCTAAAAGTAATGGACACAGCAGCAATTTCATTATGTATGGATAATGATCTTCCGATTTTAGTATTCGATTCATTGGTGGATGGGAATATTAAAAAAGCAGTATTTGGAGAAGTTATAGGAACAACAGTAGTAAAATAATATTGTTTCTTATTATAGTTTTCACTGACAAGCTGTAATTTTTTCTAGTTATAAAAAAATTACAATGTCATAAAAGAAACTAAAGCAGTATAATTATGCTATAGTTTTCTTTTTAATATACAAGTATTTATAACTAGAAAATCTTGTATTGGTCAACGAAAAAACGTAATAGGGAAAAGTTAATTAATCAATGGAGGGAATAAAATGTCAAAAATATTAATAACAGAAACTAAAGAAAGAATGGAAAAAGCTATCGATTCAACAAAACATAGATTTTCTACAATAAGAGCAGGTAGAGCCAATGTAGCTATGTTAGCTGACGTAAAAGTAACTCAATACGGAAGTGAAATGCCTTTAAACCAAGTAGGAAACGTATCTGCTCCAGAAGCAAGATTATTAGTTATAGATCCTTGGGATAAAACTGTAATTCCTGCAATTGAAAAAGCAATCAACTTAGCTAACTTAGGACTAACTCCTAATAATGATGGTAAAGTAGTAAGATTATCTATACCTGAATTAACAGCTGAAAGAAGAAAAGAATATGCTAAGATGGCTAAAACTGAAGCAGAAGCTGGAAAAATAGCTGTTAGAGGGATAAGAAAAGATATCAACAATAAGTTAAGAGCTGCTGAAAAAGATGGAGATATCACTCAAGATGAGTTAAAAGCTTTTGAAACTGATGTTCAAAAACTTACAGATGACTATATCAAAACAGTAGATGAATTATTTAAAAAGAAAGAAAAAGAGATCACAACTGTATAAGACCTCACCCCTAGCCCCTCTCCTAAATTAGAGAGAGGGGAAAAGGATATTTTTAGGGAAAGTAAAAGACCATTCGATTGAATGGTCTTTTTTTATAACTTCAAGTTTTATTTTTCTATAGTAAACCCTATTCCTCTGATAGTTTTTATCAACTTTACAGGGAACTCCTTGTCTATCTTATCTCTTAAATATTTGATGTATACATCTAAGATACTATCACTTCCATCGTAACCCCATACATTTACTAAGATCTTATTTCTAGTTAAAACTATACCTTTATTTTCAATTAAAAATTTTAGGAGCTCAAATTCTGTTTTAGATAATTTAATATCCCTTTCCCCTCTGATAGCTACGAATCTGGAAAGATCTAAAGTAAGGTCTTTAACAGTCATTTGGTTAGTAGTATCCTGACGGTGAATCTTTCTAAGATGTGCTTTGATTCTAGCGGATAGTTCTAAAGATTCAAATGGTTTAGTCAGGTAATCATCAGCTCCGAATTCAAAACCGGTAATTTTATCGGTAATATCGTCTTTAGCTGTAACCATGATAACGATAGTCTCAGGGTAGAATTTTTTGATCTCTTGGCATACCTTAGGTCCTTCGACCTTAGGAAGCATCCAGTCTAGAATAACTACATCATATGTTTTTTCTCTGATCTTGTTTAAAGCTTCAAATCCATCATAGGCTACGTCTACCTTATACCCTTCATATGTTAAGTGTAATTCCATTAAACGAGCTATCTTAGTCTCGTCTTCTACGATTAAAATATTATACATAAATTCCCCCTTATTATTGTCTGCAATCTTATTTATATAGGAAGTTTAAGAGTTACGGTAGTCCCCCTATTGACTTCACTATCTATAAAAATATGACCATTATGCATATCTACGATACTTTTCACGATAGAAAGTCCCAAGCCATTTCCACCGGTATTTTTTGTTCTTGCTTCATCCACTCTGTAAAATCTGTTAAATAACTTTGGAATATGTTTCTCAGGGATTCCAATCCCTTCATCTGAAATTTTAATTTTAAAATAACTTTTCCCTATTTCACAGGAAATAGTTATTTTTTTATTTTTTGGTGTATATTTTATAGAATTTTCCATGATAGCTCGAACTGCCTGTAAAACTAATTTTTCGTCTATAAACCCATGAAATTCAGGGAAATTCTGTATTGAGTAAGAATGTTTTTTATCTATCATTTTAAATTCTTTATGAATTCTTTTAAGTAAGCTAGAAATATCTACATCTGTTAAATTTAGTTTATACCTGGTATTTTCTTCCCGGGCAATGAATAAAAGTTTTTCCATGAGGTCGGTCATATTGAAAACTTCTCCCTTAATAGAAGAAAGAGCCTCCTCAGTTAGATCCTTATTGTCAATTCCCCATTGATTGAGCAGATCCACATATCCATTTATAATGGAAAGAGGAGTTCTCAGTTCGTGGGAAGCATCGGAAATAAATTTTGTTTGATTTTCAAAAGAGCGTTCTAATCTTTCCATCATATCATTTATAACTTTTATCAGTCTTCCAATTTCATCATCATGGTTAGAAGCTTCAATTCTCTTATTCAAATTATGAAGGTTTATTAATTCAGCAGTATCTGATATTGAATTTATTGGTTTTAAAGTTTTCTTTGCAAAAATAACTCCGGTAACAATGGAAAAAATAAAACCAACCAAATCGATGAGAAGCATTGTAGATGTTAGAGCATCGATGAGTGAATCAGAAGCTTTTAGATCACTGATTAGCTGTATGTATATCGGTTCCCCAGAAGGGGCTTTTATCATAGTATTCAAATAGAAAAATCTATTTTTTTTCAATTTAATAAAGTGATACTCTCCTACCTGATCGAGATCGATAGTGTAGGGAAGGCTTATTTTCTCAAAGGTTTGATAAGTTTTTTTTGGGAATTTAAAATTAACATATATTTGGTCTCTATGGGAACTCACTTTATCTATAATGTTTGAAATTTCTTCCTCTCCCAAGACGGTAGAGTCAGAGATTATATTACTGACTTCTTCTAAGATAACTTCTTTTCTAGCAATAACAAGAGATTGCTCTAAGGTATTGATGTGTGTTGAAATAGAGACGTAGATAATAAGGTTTAATACCAATAGAGTCAAAACAAATGTAAGGGAAAAAGACATAGCTATCTTAGTGGAGATCTTATTAAAAAAATTAAATTTTTTCATGGATAGTACTCCCTTATGGAATGTTTTTTTGATGTTCGAAATTATATTTTTTTGAATATAAGATTTTATTATTTAATGGAAAAAATTTAGACCTAACTATAATATCAATATTTTTATCGGTATTATAAAGGGCGTACTTAAGGATAAGGTTAAATACATGTTTATCAAACCTAAACTTATTATATCTATTCCAATGATAGTAATCTAAAATAGTCGGAATATAAAATTCTATGATAGCCTCAGATGGACCTATATTAATAGTATACTCTAAATTTAGAGTATTTAAACCATCAGTAAAAGAAATTTTTTCCAAAGATCCATAGGATGTAGAACAAATTAGAGTAAAAAGCATGAAAATAAAGGTTATTTTTTTGTTCATAGAGTATCTCCTAGTTATATTTTTAAAATTTAATATCTATTTACAATCATAACATTTTTAGTTTAGAATTTTCTTAGAAAAAATAAAAAAAGTAGAAAAAAGTAGTTTTTCCATTAAAAATGGCTAAACTACTTTTTTTATTTTAAAAAATATTCCTATAAATTATAAGATAATTCCATAGATAATTGTGGAAGTTGCAGCTAATACAAATCCAACTGCTGATTCATATGGAATTAATTTTAGTCTGTCGTTAAATCCAGTAGAAGTACAACCTGCTGTGGCATGGAAGAAAGATCCATGAGGAAGATGATCTAATACTGTTGCACCGGCATGAAGCATAGCTGCTCCATAAAGACCATTGATTCCAGCTGCCATTATAGTAGTAGCAAATGTAGCAGAAGCAACGGCTGTACCAGCGGTAGTTGAAGCTGTAGCGGCCGACATTAAACTTCCTGCTATAGGAGCTAATAAAAATTCAGGTAACCCCATACTATTTAGGGCATTTAAAACTACATCTTTTAGTGTAGAGTTAGAGATAATACCTGCAATTGTACCTGTTCCCATTAATATGATAGCAACTCCAGTCATCTTAGATAAGCCATACGACATATAAGTTTTTAAATGTGGTAATTTACCCATAGCAGCACAACCAATTATTCCTCCTACAGGAAGAGCTATAAGTGGATCTACAGAGATTCCGGCAATAGGTCTTAGAGCTAGTAATCCAATTGTGATTATTGGTCCTAAGATAGCAGGCAAAAATCCAGGCAGCTCTTTTTCAATCTCGTGTTCATCGGATTCAGTAACCATTCCACCCTTGTTGATCAAAGTTTTAGCTATTAATACTGTAGCGACAAGTCCGAAAAGAGCCGGAATAATATTGGCTCCCATAAGTGATGATAACTCTACATGGAAGTTTTCTGCTGCTGCGATGGTATTTGGATTAGGAGAGATAATATTTCCTGATTTTCCTCCACCGATCATAGCCAGCAAGATAGCCATCTTAGATAAATTTAATCTCTTTGCAATGGCAAGTGCTATAGGGGAAACAGTGATAACTGCCACATCTACAAATACTCCTACAGAAGTAAGGATAAGTGTTGCCAAAGCAAGGGCTAGAAGAGCTCTCTTTTCACCTAATTTTTTGATAATAGTTTCTGCAATTTTTCCGGCAGCTCCTGATTCGATTAATACACCGGCTAAAACTCCAGCCGTTAAGATCCTGAGTACTGCTGGTGTAATTCCTTTGGCTCCATCGACCATAAGTGATACTGTTTCCGGCAGGGTAGCTCCACCTGCTAGACCACCAATCAATGCTCCGATAATAAGTGAGTATGCCGGTTGATTTTTTTTGATAATTAAAACGATTGCGATAACTAATCCTAAGACTGCTCCAAATGCTGATACTTGCATATTCTTTCCTCCCTTTTTTATTTGTTTATTACTTTTATAAGTCTAAAAATTTCCTCTATATTTTTTTCTACTAAACTACCTGCTCTTTCTGGATTCATAGCTTCCTCCAGTGTCATAGGGTAGTTCATAATAGAAAAAACTGAATCAATGCCATGATTATGTACCTCTCCTGCATCATCTGCTACGCCTCCAGCTATTGCTATAACTGGGATGTCATATTTTTTAGCTAACTTTGCTACTCCTACAGGAGCTTTTCCCATAACAGATTGAAAATCCATTCGGCCCTCTCCTGTTATGACAAAATCAACACCTTCTAATTTTTCCTTCAGTTTTACTTCCTCTAAAACTATATCGATACCGGGTTTTAATTCACCATCTAAAAAGGCAAGGAATCCTCCTCCCAGACCACCAGCAGCTCCAGCTCCAGGCACGTCAGCAATATCTCTATCTAAGAGTTTTTTTATAGTTTGAGAAAAGGCTTTTAATCCTTTATCAAGTTCTAAAACCATCTCATCGTCGGCACCTTTTTGCCTTCCATATACATGAGCAGCTCCATTTAATCCGTAAAATGGATTATCCACATCACAGGCGATTAAAAATTTACACTCTTTAACCTCAGGCAGCAATCCAGACAGGTCTATTTTTTTTACTTTAGACAGCTGTTTACCTCCATGGCCTAATTCTATATTATTTTCATCATAAAATTTAACTCCAAGGGCTTTCATCATCCCTATCCCGCCATCGTTGGTAGCACTTCCACCTATCCCTACAAGAAATTCACGACACCCCTTGGTTATGGCATCTTTTATCATCTCACCAGTACCATAGGTTGTAGTTTCCATAGGATTTCTTTGATCAGAAGGGACTAAGGGCAGGCCAGATGCTGTAGCCATCTCTATCACGGCAGTTTTTTGATCTCCTAATATTCCATATCTAGCTTTTATAGGAAGAAGTATAGGACTTGCAGCTATGATTTCCACATAACGTCCCCCAGTTCCATCAACTAAAGCTTCGATAGTTCCCTCTCCTCCATCGGCTACAGGAACTTTTATTATATCTGCATCTTTATATACTTTTTTTATACCATCCTCTATTCTGTCAGCCAGCTCATTAGATGACAAACTTCCCTTAAAGGAATCTATAGCAATTAAAACTTTCATTTTACCTCCCATTCTACTAGTGTGAAAAATGTTCATAAAAAGGAATTTTTCACTAATTGTCTTACACTTTATGATTTATTATACTATATTTGTAGAAAATGTCAATAGTTGTCTTACAATTTTTGAAAAATAGACACTTTTATGTTATATACTTTTTTAAAATAAATTAAAAAGGGGTTTTACCTGCCTTTGACAGGTAAAACCCTCGGTTTAAAAATTTTTTTTATTTAAATCAGGTGTTCGATCTCTTCGAACAGGTTGAAGCTGATGAAGATACCTAAGATAATTAGAACTATTCCAATGACCTTGGTATATTTTTCCCTGTGTTTTTCCTTGAACTGCAAAGGCAGAAAATTAAATAAAGTAACCGGTATAATCAATCCTGTTATATAGGGTAAGATTATAAAAAAATTTAAATAGGAGTTTGTTTTTGAGATTAAAGGAACCATTGGGATAAATATGTGAGCAAAGGATTGGATCCATGAAAAAACAATGAAAACTCCTACTAAAACAGGATTTGTATTTTTTATCCTCTCCACAGTGAGTAGAAGATGGGAATGTTTATGCTTTATAATACCCAAGAACATAAGTCCAAAGAGAATAAACATTATTCCAATAATATAATTGAATATCTTTTGATGAAAGATGTGAGTTAAAAGATCAGTAAAAAAAAGGAATGAAAAATTAATAATAATTATTCCCAAGATACTGCCTAAGATAAATTTTTTCCTGTCTCTGACTAAAACCAAAGCAGCATAGAATGTAGTGATAGTCCCGATAAAACATGGGTGAAAAAATCCTGAAATGCCCAAAGTAAAGGCAACGAAATAAATCATAGATACTCCTCCTAATTTTTTTATTCTAAGATTATATACTGAAATTATAAAAAAAATCCTGTATAGAACAAGATAATAACTTTATGGTTTGAGTAAGATATAGTATAATTTAAACTATAAAATAATGGTACAGGAGGGTGTATTATGAAAAAAAGAGAGGATTATCTCAGCTGGGATGAATATTTCATGGGGATAGCAGTTTTGTCGGGACAGAGAAGTAAAGATCCTAGTACTCAAGTAGGAGCTTGTATAATAAATGAGGATAAAAAAATTGTTGGAGCAGGATATAATGGATTTCCCAAGGGGTGTTCCGATGAGGAGTTTCCGTGGGGAAGAGATGGAGGATTTTTAGAGACTAAATATCCATTTGTAATGCATGCAGAACAAAATGCGATCTTAAATAGTATAAAAAACTTAAAAAATTGTACTATATATGTAGGGTTATTTCCATGCCATGAGTGTGCTAAGTCAATAATTCAAAGTGGAATAACTAATGTGGTCTATCTTTCTGATAAATATGATGGGACAGATTCTAACAAGGCATCTAAGATGCTTTTAAACAGTGCAGGGGTAAAATATACTAAATTAATCCCAAGAAAAATGGAGATATCTATCTCTTTAGATGAAAATTTAATTTAATTTTAAAATCGGTAACCTATGTTACCGATTTTTTTCTTTTTTTACTGATATAATCAATTATAGAAAAGAAGAAAGAAGGAGAAAAAATGTTTAATAAACTAAAAAAATTATTTAGTAAAAAAAATGAAAATGGAGGAAATAATATGTCAATGTTTTGTTACCAATGTCAAGAAACAGCAAAAGGAACTGGATGTACAATAGCAGGTGTCTGTGGGAAGAAGCCAGAAACTTCTAATTTACAAGACTTATTAATATATACAGCTAAATCAATAGCTATTTTAAGAGAAGGAATTGATTTAGAGACAAGAAAATCTTGTGGTTGTTGTGAAGGAATTGATTACTATATAACAAATGCATTATTTACTACTATAACAAATGCTAACTTTGATGACGAGGCTATCGCAGCTCAAATTACAGAAGGTTTAGCATTAAGAGAAAAATTAAAAGCTAATTTTATTAAAAAAGGAAGAACTCCTAAAAGATTAGAAAATCATGATGCATTAACATTTACCGTAGAAACTATGGAAGAGATGCAGGCTAAATCATTATCAGTAGGAGTATTAGCAACTGAAGATGAAAATATCAGATCACTTAGAGAACTTACTATATACGGATTAAAAGGAATGGCTGCATACTATGAGCATTCAGTAAACTTAGGATATAAGAATCAAGAGATCGTAATGTTCATGGAAAAAGCTTTAGTATCTACATTAGATGATACTTTAGGATTAGACGAGTTAGTAGCATTAGTATTGGAAACAGGAAAATTCGGTGTAGACGTAATGGCATTATTAGACAGTGCAAACACTGGTAGATTCGGAAACCCTGAATTAACTGAAGTAAATATCGGGACAAAATCAAACCCTGGAATATTAATTTCCGGACATGACTTAAATGATATAGTTCAATTATTAGAGCAGACAAAGGGAACTGGAGTAGACATATATACTCATTCAGAGATGTTACCGGCTCATTACTACCCTGAGTTAAAGAAATATGATCACTTAGTAGGTAACTACGGAAATGCATGGTGGAAGCAAAAAGAGGAGTTCGAATCATTTAACGGACCTATCTTATTCACAACAAACTGTATAGTTCCTCCAAAGGCTGGAGCATCATATGAAGGTAAAGTGTTCACTACAAATGCAGCTGGATACCCGGGATGGGTTAGCATCAAGGAAGACGAAAATGGAAATAAAGATTTCTCTGAAATCATAGAAATGGCTAAAACTTGTGAAGCTCCTACTCAAATCGAAGAAGGGACTATCGTAGGCGGATTCGCTCATGAGCAGGTATTCGCATTAGCTGATAAAGTAGTAGATGCAGTTAAAACTGGAGCAATCAAGAAGTTCTTCGTAATGGCAGGTTGCGATGGAAGAATGAAATCAAGAGATTATTATACTGAATTTGCTGATAAGTTACCAAAAGATACAGTAATCTTAACAGCAGGTTGTGCAAAATATAGATACAACAAATTAGAATTAGGAGATATCGGCGGGATTCCTAGAGTATTAGATGCAGGACAATGTAACGACTCTTACTCTTTAGCTCTTATAGCTCTTAAATTAAAAGAAGTATTTGAATTAAATGATATAAATGAATTACCAATTGCATATAACATTGCATGGTACGAGCAAAAAGCGGTAATCGTATTATTAGCTTTATTACACCTAGGTGTAAAGAATATCCACTTAGGACCGACATTACCAGGATTCTTATCTCCAGCAGTAGTAAACGTATTAGTTGAAAACTTTGGAATAGCAGGAATCGGATCTGTAGATGACGATATCAAATTATTCATGGGTGAGTAATTTAATAGTTATAGAATAATAAAAAGACCTAGATTTTTATCTGGGTCTTTTTTTGTTACTTTTATTTAACAGTCAGCCTTTGAATCATTAACTTTATCGTAGTGAACCTTAGACACTAGGATACCATTTGAGTATTCATTCTCAAAATGAACCTTTCCTATCCTAGAGTTTCCTTCATTATTTACAGGACTTGATTCATATCTTACCAAAACTTTTCCTGTAAATGGAGTGTTGTTACTCAATTTATAATACACTCCATTTTTTTTATTTACTTTAATAGCAGAATTAGCCTTATTTTGCTGGGTATATGCAAACATTAAGACTACAAAAAGAACCCCTGCTATAATCATATTTCTTTTGATATTGATCTCCATAATTTTCCTCCCGATTAAATTAATAATTCTTTATAGACATATTTTATGACATTATTGTGAAGGTAATGTGAAGGTAGAGAAAGGGTTCCTCTTTAATTTTTCACTAAATCTTCACATGGGCAGATTAGAATATTGATATAAAACAAGGGAGGGGATTCAGATGATGCATGGATATGGTTTTGGGAGTTCTATGTTTATGGGAGGAGGAATTTTTATGTTTATATTTTGGATATTAATTGCAGTGGTGATAATTTCGATGTTTAGTAGTAGATTCAAAGGAAATGGATTTAAATCAGATGCTGATACAAAGGAAACTCCCATGGAAATATTGAAAAAAAGATATGCTGCAGGAGAGATAACAGAGAATGAGTATGAAGATATGAAGGAAAAGCTAAGAGATTAAAAAAATAAAAAGGAATTCTAAGTTATGTCCCGTATATATTGTAACGATATATTAATTTTAGTGGAGGGGATATGAGATGGCATGGGATAGATTAAAAAGATTTTTTGCAAAGGAAAAGGAGTTAGCAAAGGAAGTAGAAGAGGAAGTAAAACACATTCTTGTAAAAGATGAAAAAGTGCCGATGTTTTGCTATCAATGTCAAGAAACAGCAAAGGGAACAGGCTGTACAGTAGCGGGAGTCTGTGGTAAACAAGCTGAAACGTCTAATTTACAAGATTTACTCATCTATACCTTAAAAGGGATATCAATCTTGAGGGAGGGGCATCCATTAGAGCATAGAGATGATTGTGATATATGCAAGGGAGTAGATTATTTTATTGCTAATTCATTGTTTACTACGATTACTAATGCTAATTTTGATGATGATGCTATTGCAGTAGAGATCAAAAAAGGACTTGAAATCAGAGAGGGGTTAAAAGAAGGAGGTTGTGTACCTAAGAGATTAGCTGATCATGATGTACTTACGTTTACAGTAGATACCATGGAAGAAATGCAGGAAAAAGCTCTAAGTGTAGGGGTGTTATCAACTGAAAATGAAGATGTAAGATCTCTGAGAGAACTTTCAATATACGGGCTAAAAGGAATGGCTGCTTACTATGAACATGCCAATAATTTAGGATATAAAAATAAAGAGATAGTAATGTTTATGGAAAAAGCATTGGCATCTACATTGGATGACAGTCTTTCAGTAGATGACTTAGTGGCATTGGTATTAGAAACTGGTAAATATGGTGTAGAAGCAATGGCACTACTGGATAAAGCGAACTCTGGAACATTTGGAAACCCTGAAATGACAGAGGTTAATATAGGTGTAGGAACTAACCCGGGAATATTAGTATCTGGGCATGATCTTAACGATATGGTTCAATTATTGGAGCAGACAGAAGGGACAGGTATAGATATCTATACTCATTCAGAGATGCTGCCGACTCACTATTATCCAAAATTGAAGAAATTTAAGCATCTGGTAGGGAACTATGGAAATTCATGGTGGAAACAAAAGGAAGAGTTTGAAACTTTTAACGGACCGATCATATTTACGACTAACTGTATAGTACCTCCTAAGGTAGGAGCATCCTATGACGGAAAAGTATTTACTACAAATGCTGCAGGATATCCAGGATGGGAGAGAATTGCAGTAAATGCAGATGGGACAAAAAACTTCTCTAAAGTTATAGAGATGGCTAAAACTTGTAAAGCTCCTACTCAGATTGAAGAGGGAGCAATCATAGGTGGATTTGCCCATGAGCAGGTATTTGCACTAGCTGATAAAGTAGTAGATGCAGTTAAGAGTGGAGCAATCAAGAAGTTCTTCGTAATGGCAGGTTGTGACGGAAGGATGAAATCAAGAAATTATTATACAGAATTTGCTGAAAAATTACCAAAAGATACAGTGATCTTGACAGCAGGTTGCGCTAAGTTTAGATATAATAAATTGAATTTGGGAGATATCGGTGGAATACCTAGAGTATTAGATGCAGGACAATGTAATGACTCTTACTCTTTAGCTTTAATAGCCCTTAAATTAAAAGAAGTATTTGAGTTAGAGGATGTAAATGAATTGCCGATTGCATATAATATTGCATGGTATGAGCAAAAAGCAGTAATAGTATTATTAGCTCTATTATCATTAGGTGTAAAGAATATCCATCTAGGACCAACATTACCAGGATTCTTATCTCCAACAGTAGTAAATGTATTAGTTGAAAACTTTGGAATAGCAGGAATCGGATCTGTAGAGGATGATATTAATTTATTTATGGGTGAGTAAAAAATAACAATAAAAAAGAGCGATAAAATCGCTCTTTTTTTTATGTTTATACCTCGTATAAATTGCTGTATTTCTCAATTAAATAGTCTACATAATATTTTGAATTAGGAGTCTCTCCAGTGGCAATTTCCATAATTTCATTGGGATCTTTAAGTTTTCCGTATTTATGGATATTTTCTCCTAAATATCCTTTTATTTTATCTAATTTTCCCTCTTTTAGAAGTTTATCTACATCTAATTTATTTCTCATTGTATTCATTATCTGAGAAGCATTAGCACTTCCTAAAGCGTAAGATGGGAAATATCCAAATAACCCGGCAGCCCAATGGACGTCCTGTAGAACACCGTCAGAATCGTTAGGAGGAGTTACTCCCAAATACTTTTCCATTCTCTCATTCCAAATTTTTGGTAACTCTTCAGGTGTAATTTTACCTTCAATAAGTTCCTTTTCAATCTCATATCTGAGGATAATGTGTAATGAATAAGTCAGCTCGTCGGCTTCCACTCTAATCAAGTCTGATTGGCTTTTGTTGATAGCTTTATAAAATTCTTCCAAAGTAACATCTTTTAGGTTCTCGGGGAAAGCCTCCTGTAATTGCGGATAGATCGGAATCCAGAATTCCAAACTTCTGGCAATTAGATTTTCATATAATCTGGATTGAGACTCGTGGATACCCATGGAATTTCCACCGCCTAATCTAGTTTCCCATATGTCCTCTCCTATATTTTGTTCATAGAGGGAGTGACCTGATTCATGGATAGTTCCGAAAAGAGATGGTTGTAAATCATTTAAGAAATATCTGGTAGTCATTCTCACATCATATTTGTTGAGTCCCATAGAAAATGGGTGTGCACTTTCTTTCAATAGACCTCTTTCGAAATCAAATCCAAGATATTTTGCTATGAAGATAGAAAATTCTTTTTGTTTCTCGATAGAATAGTCAAGTTTTAAAAGATCATTGGATATAAAATCTTTCTTTTGGTTGATTTTTAAGATAAGGGGAACAAGTTTATCCTTTAAATTTTCAAAGAATACATCCAGCTGTTTAACAGTTATTCCAGGCTCATAGTCATCGAGAACAGCATCATAGGGATGTTCTTTATATCCTTTATAGTTTACATATTTTTGTTTATATTGGATGATCTTTTTTAAGTAGGGTAGAAATAATGAAAAATCATTTTTTTCTCTGGCTTCTGCCCATATAGGCTGAGCTTGAGACAGAAGTTCACTATATTCTTTATACTCGTTTAGTGGTATTTTTTTTATATTTTCGATGTCTTTTTTAGTTTCAATGATGATTTTTTTATGGATGGTATCTAAAAGATCTAAATTCTCAAGTAAAAGATCTAAATTTTTATTGAATTTGTGATCCGTTAAAATTTTATGAGATTCACCACTGTAAAAACCTAAAACTTTAGAAGCCTTTCTAATCCCTTCCTTGGGTGCTCCAGTTTCTAAATCCCAGTAAATAATCGATGATGCATAGTCATAATTACTGAGTTCCTCCAACTTATTGGTTACATAGTCCAATGCTTCTTGATATTTCATTTTCTCCCCCCATGATCTATTTATTTTTTATCTAAAATCAAATTATTTAAAGATGATTCTTTTTTCCTTTTAGATGGGTCGATCAGGCCGTATTCAACCATTAATTTTGAATCGGTTAAGTTTTTGTTGTTGTCAAAATAATCCTGTCCAATAAATGAAACATATGTAGAACCCACAATCCAGGTATGCTCATTTCCTCTGATAGAAAAATTGTCGTAATTTTCTTCGAAGGTCGTAGAGTTTGGTTCTCCCCATTTTTCTGAATAATCTTTGAATAGTCCTTCTACATCAGCTGATCTGACCTTAGTTGTATCAAAGACAGTTACTATCTTATAAAGCTGGTTCTCCACTAGATAAAAAACTACCTTACCTATATTTGTATCTTTGGGATAGTAGTTATATTTTGTGACTTCGTTGCTGGTTGTGAATTCGCTTTCCACCTCAGGATAGAAACCTTTGATAGCATCTATAGTGAATCCCCATCCTAAACTTTCAAAATTTGGGATAGCGAAGGTTAAGCAGGTTGTTAAAAAAAATAGTGTTATAATTTTTTTCATTAGTTTTTCTCCTCAAGACCAATGGATTTTGCCTTCTTTAGGAGCTGATTCGAAATATCTTCGATAAGTCCCTGAGTACTGAAATCCTTAAATATTTTAATATTATCTATGATGTAAAGAGTATCTTCGATTTTCATTCTACCGCATCCAATAGGCATTCCAAAGTCGTATAAGATAGCATAGTATGAATCTTTAACCTCTTCAATTTGGACCTCTCCCGTAACCTCTTTCATTATTCTAGAGTAGGACATAAACATAAGCGGTCCCTTTCCAACTTCTACTTTAAACATATATTCCTCCTGATTTTTTAATTTTATATTGTATTTATAATCTATTATCTATTATATCATGAAATTTATATCATCTTGTAAAAATCAAATTAAATTTATCGGACAATTTATCATTTAAAGAATACCCATCTAAATTAAATTTTTTGATCTCATCGATAGAGGTAACATTATTTTTTATTATATAGTTCAGCATCATACCTCTTCCTTTTTTAGAATAAGCACTCACTGATTTGTAGAGTTCTCCTTTTCTTTCTTTGAAATCTATAGTCAGCATGGGTTTTTCTATGAGTTTAGAAAATTCTTTAGAAGCCAAGTTTATAATGAACTCATCATCTTTGAAATATTCATTTATTTCCTTTCTCCAGAACTTATATAAATTCTGATCCTCTAGGAGTTTCATATTCATATCTAATCTATATTCTTTTATAAGATTAGAAGGTTCTATTACCCCGTATAGAGCCGAAAGAATGATGAGGTGAGTATCTAAAAATACAAACTCCTCCTGGTTATAGTTAGTTAAATCTAGTTGTTTAAATGAGACTCCATTGTAAGCAGTTATCGCTTTTTTAGTATTGGCATTTTCGAAATTTTTATAGATCTCTTTTACATGATTTAAGGTATTTCCCTTGATTTTCATTATCTTAGTTATTTCATCTAGAGACAGAGTTTTTAAGTTCTCTAGAAGAAAATTTGTTTTATCGGTGAAATTTATTTTAAGGGGATCTTTTATGGAATTTGAAAAATCCATAGACTTTGCAGGTGAAAATATGATTTTCATGGTTACCTCCTATATTATTACTACTTTAATTATAATACAGGGTAGGGGGGAATTCATAATTTTTATCTGTTTAATATTATTTTAAATTAAAGGAGTATAGGTGTTTTCACCCTCATGTATTATTTCGTAGATAGTTTCTTCTATAATTTTAAATCCTAATATTATTTCATCTTCACTCACAGCAGCAAAACTAATCCTTATTTTATTGGAACTAGTTTTTTTATAAAAAAATACATTCCCAGGTAGAACATTGACCCCTCGTTCTTTAAATTTCATATATAATAAATCACAATTTAAGTTATTTACAATTGAAACCCAGAAATAAAAGCCACCTTCAGGAAGATAATCTAATTTTAAAAATTTTGATTTAAAAATAAGAGATTTTACCAGTTCATATTTCTTTTTATAAAAACTTCTTATTTTTGATAGATGTTCCTCATAATGATTTTCTAAAAATACATTTAATGATTTTTGAGATAGATTACAAGACGAGATATCAGAGATAAATTTAGAGTTAATAACGCTGGAAATAAATTTTTTAGGTGGGATCAAATATCCTAATCTGAGACCAGGCATAATAACTTTAGAAAAAGTATTGATGTAAAAAACTTTATCGTTAAAATCTATAGACTTTATAGAAGAAGTAGAAATATCATGGTAATACAATTCAGATAAGCAATCATCTTCAAGGATATAAAAATTATATTCTTCAGCTAAGTTTAATAGTTTAGTTTTTTTATCCTTGGACCATTTATATCCCGTTGGGCTCTGAAAGTTAGTCATGACATAGATATAATCTATTTTAGAAGATCTAAGGAGATCTTCTAATGCTGCCATATCAAAGCCATCTGCTTGTACAGGGACAGTTTTAATTTTACAAAAATTGGAAAAAGTAGTGATTGCACTGGAATAAGTGGGGCTTCCCAAAACAATGGTAGAGCTATTTTTTATTATCCCTTTTTTTAACAGATCTAAACCCTGTTGTGCACCATTAATAATCTGAATTTCCCTGTGAGAGATATTTTTTATCTCTTTTTTTAATAGGTTAGCGATATTTTTTCTCAAATCGAAATTTCCCTGTGAATCTTCGTAAATAAATAGATCTGGAGCATCTCCTAAAAAAAGATCGGAAATAATATTTTGAAATATCTTGGTTGGAAATATTTCTTTATTGGGGGTAGCGCTGGCAAAGTTAATATTGGAATTTATTTTGATCTGCCCTCCTTTAAAATTTTCCAAGATTGGTTTTTGCAGGGTACAGGTATTGTTTAAATTTATATTTTTAACAAAGGATCCGCTTCCTTTTACTTTGTAGATGTAACCGTCTGTTTCTAACAGTGAGTATGCCTTTAAAACAGTTATATTATTTATTTTAAGTTTGTTTGCAATCTGTCGTATGGAGGGTAATTTATCATTTACTTTGAATCTTTCAACCAGTATTTCTTCCTTGAAATATAAATAGATTTGTTTGTAGATATCTGTGTCTTTATTTAGAGTTATTTTTATGTTCATTTATTCTCCTTTGGTTTAAAAGTGTTATACACCACTTTTGTCTAGATCTTATTGACAAAGTGTAATTTGAATACTATACTTGTTATAAATATACGACAATAATACAAAAAAATCAATAACAGTATTAAGTGGTGTATAACAGTTGTTCCGGAGGAGTTAATATGAAGTATAACTTTAATGAAAAAATTGATAGAAAAAATAATCATTCTGCTAAATGGTCAGAAATGGATAAAAATTTTGTTTCAAATGACCTTTGGCCTATGTGGATAGCGGACATGGACCTGAAAACAGCCCCAGAGGTAACTAAGGCCATGGCAGAAAAAGCTCCAGAGGGTATTTTTGGTTATGTTTATAGGCCGGATGCCTACTATAGGAGTGCTGTGAGATGGTGTAAAGATAGATTTTCCTGGGAGATAGAGACAAAAAACCTCATCCATACTCCAGGAGTAGTACCGGGGATATCTCTTATGATAAGACTATTAACGAACCCCTCGGATAAAATAATGATACAAAATCCTGTATACTATCCATTTACAAATGTAGTAAAGAAGAATAACAGAAACCTTGTGGTAAACTCATTAATCAAAGATGAGAGTGGATATTATACTATGGATTATACAGATTTTGAGGAGAAAGCAAAGGATCCAGATTTAAAGTTTTTTATTCTTTGTAACCCCCATAATCCAGTGGGAAGATCTTGGAAGAGAGATGAGCTTGAAAAGATAGGAAAGATCTGTTTAGAAAATAATGTAAGAATAATTTCAGATGAGATATGGAGAGACCTTGTAATGCCTGGGAATGTACATACTCCAATGTCTTCTATCTCAAAGGAAATAGAGGACATTACAATTACTTGTTTTTCTGCAGCCAAAACTTTTAATTTAGCAGGACTTCAGGCAGCATTTTTACACTTTCCAAGACTGGATGAGAGAGAAATAATGGATACAGAGCTTGGGATATTAGATATAAAAAGAAATAATCCATTTGCAATTGTTGCAGTGGAAGCAGCTTTTACAAGGTGCCATTCGTGGGCAGATCAACTGGTAGAGCATATAGATGGAAATATGGATTATTTGGTAGATTATGTTTCTAAAAATCTACCAAGAGTAAAGGTAAGAAAACCAGAGGCGACTTATCTTGTTTGGCTTGATTTTTCAGACTATGGCCTAAATAAAGATGAACTTTCGAGACTAATGCAGGAAAAAGGAAAGATAGCACTAGATGATGGTTATTGGTTTGGAGTAGAAGGGGAAGGTTATGAAAGGATAAATGTAGCGTGCCCAAGATATATGTTAGAAGAGGGAGTAAAGAGAATAAAAAAAGCATTGAGTCATCTATAAACAATGGTTGAGATATAAAAGGTTAAATTTATTAGGGAATTTAAAGGAGGAAAAATGAAGGGGATTCAAGAAAAAGGGTTTGGAACAAAGGCGATACATGGGGGAGCAGAAAAAAATCCATTTGGAACATTAACTACACCAATATATCAAAGTTCTACATTTGTATTTGACACTGCAGAACAAGGTGGTAAAAGATTTGCTTTAGAAGAAGCAGGATATATTTATTCAAGATTAGGAAACCCTACATCAAGTGTTGTAGAGGGGAAATTAGCGTTATTAGAGGGAGCAGAAGCGGCGTTAGCTACTAGTTCAGGAATGGGAGCTATCTCATCTACAATGTGGACATTACTTAAAGCTGGAGACCATTTGTTAGCTGACAAAACTTTATACGGTTGTACATATGCTTTATTAAGTCATGGGTTAACTAAATTTGGAATCGATGTGGAATTTGTTGATACTTCTGATTTAGAAGCAGTGAAAAAAGCTATGAAACCTAATACTAGAATAGTTTATTTAGAAACACCGGCAAACCCTAACTTAAAAGTTGTGGATGTAACAGCTGTTTGCGAGATAGCCCATAAAAATGAAGGAACTAAGGTAGTAGTAGATAATACATTTGCAACACCATACCTTCAAAATCCTATAAAATTAGGAGCTGACTTAGTAGTTCATTCAGCAACTAAATATTTAAATGGTCATGGAGATGTAGTAGCAGGATTTGTAGCAGGAGATTTAGAAACGGTAACTCAAATAAGGCTAATAGGTGTAAAAGATATGACTGGTTCAGTTCTTAGTCCGCAAGATGCTTTCCTTATGATAAGAGGAATGAAAACTTTAGAGCTTAGAATGGAAAGACACTGCAGTAATGCATATGAGGTAGCTAGGTTTTTAGATGCTCATCCTATGGTGGAGAAGGTATATTACCCAGGACTTGAATCTCATGAGGGACATGAAATTGCAAAGGAACAAATGAATGGATTCGGTGGAATAATGGCATTTGAGGTGAAGGGTGGAATAGAAGCAGGGAAAAAATTATTGAATAGCTTAGAGTTATGTACTCTAGCGGTGAGTTTGGGAGATACAGAAACATTGATCCAGCACCCGGCATCTATGACTCATTCTCCATATACTAGAGAAGAGAGAGTGGCATCAGGAATTACAGATGGATTAGTTAGAATATCTGTAGGTTTAGAGGGTGTAAACGATATTATAGATGATTTAAAGCAGGGATTGGAAAAAATATAAATAAAATTATTTAGGGGGGTTATTTATGTCTGGGCAGCTGAAAAAAAATGGGATTTGGGAATCGTATAAACCTATGATTCTTTTGTTAATAGGAATCGTAGCTGGGAGTATTATTGGTTTGATTTATGGGGAAAGAGCAATAGTTTTGAAACCATTTGGTCAAATTTTTCTTAATTTAATGTTCACAGCGGTAGTACCACTGGTATTCTTTAGTTTGGCAAGTTCAATAGCTAAGATGTCAAATATGAAGCGTTTAGGAAAAATACTTAGAAATATTTTAGGGATCTTTTGCATAACAGGGATGTTTGCTGCAATCATTATTATTATCATAGTTAGAATTTATCCACCGGCACAGGGTGTGGTAATGGACTTCGGAGAATATGTTCAGCCTGAAAAAGCTAACTTATTGGACCAGTTAGTAAAAGCTCTTACAGTTGGAGACTTTAATTTAATTCTATCTAAAAATGCCATGCTTCCATTGATAATATTTGCCATGACATTTGGTTATTGTGTCAGTGCAGTCAATAAGGCAAAGGGTGTTACTACAAGTGCCTTGGTAGATGTATTGGATATGTGTAGTGAAGTATTTATGAAGATGATAAGTATTATTATGTTATATGCACCAATTGGATTGGGAGCTTACTTTGCAGCATTGATAGGTCAGTTTGGTGCTGACTTATTAGGAGCTTATGCCAGAGCTATCTTGATGTTTTATCCTATTTGTATCATCTATTTTTTAACAGCATTTACAGGGTATGCATATTATGCTGGCGGGAAAAAAGGAGTGAAATTATTTTATAAAAATATATTTCCTGTAGTATTAACATCACTGGCTACTCAAAGTTCAGTGGCTACCCTGCCGACTAACTTTGAAAGTGGAAAAAAAATAGGAGTGCCTGAAGACATAAGTAGTATAACTCTTCCACTTGGAGCAACTATTCATATGGATGGAACAGCTTTGACTACATTGATGAAAATAGCTTTCTTATTTGGAATCTTTAATATGGAATTCACAGGAATAGGGACATGGGCAACTGCTATTGCCATATCGGTAATGTCTGGAGTTGTAATAAGTGGGATTCCAGGAGGAGGAATGATGGGTTCACTTATCATTGTTGCTTTCTACGGATTTAACCCAGAAGTTATACCTATTATTGTAACAATAGGTATTCTTACAGATGCTATGGCTACAATGATAAATGCAACTGGAGATTGCGTGGCATCTATGATGGTAGCAAGAAGAGTTGAAGGGAAAGGATGGATGGAGAAATCTATTGAAAACTCGGAAGAATTAAAAGTAGATACCATCGTTTAAAAGTTCATGGATGATGCTATAAACTTATAAAAAAGAAAGGCTTAAATCCTATAATTTTAGGATCTAAGCCTTTTTTATTGAGTGAATTATTCGACTATATCATGAGATTTTTTGGTTGTACTCTTTATGAGATATAGTTCTTTTATTAGAGCAAAAGTAGGAATGGCTATTATGATTCCTAGAGCTCCCCAAATACTTCCACCAAGGGTAACGGCTGCAATGGTCCAAAACATACTGAGATTCAGGCTGTTTCCTAAGATCTTAGGTTCTAAAACCCAGGCATCAAATTGCTGTAACAGTGCCAGGAAAATTATAACTATAAGGGTGTTGCTGGGATTGGCGAACAATGCTATAGTTGCTCCTAAAACAATTCCTATAAAGGGTCCCACATATGGGACAAAATTAAATATAGTGATAAATATTCCCAGTAAAATAACATAGGGGATGTGGAGGATTGTCAACCCAACCATGGCGATTCCTCCAATTATCATGGAATCTAAAGTTTTTCCAGAAAGGTATCCTAAGAATACCCTTTCTATTTTTTTAGAAAGAATTTTTATTCCTCTAGATAAAGTTTTGGATAAAAACGTATCTAAAATCTCCTTGGCCAACTTATGGAAATATTCCTTATTTCCCAAAAAGAATATAGAAAATATAAGGGAAAAAATCAAACTTATAATTTTTGCTGTAACTCCTAAAAACTGTCCAATCAAGAAAGAAAATTCCTGTTGTAGGAAAATAAGGGTTTTTTGCTGTAAAAGTAAAAGTTCATTTAAGATGTTGACATCCTTTAAAAATGGAAAGAGATGTCTATATTTATCTACAGAATTTTCAAAGACTGAGATATATTTTGGATAATTTTCTATTAGGTCGGATATATTTCTCGTTAATCTAGGAATTATAAATGAAAAGAATAATCCTAAGAGGAGAATAAGGGAAAAATATAATATTGAGATACTATACTTTCTTTTTATTTTTTTATTTTTTTCTAAGAATTTAAGGATGGGATTTAATAGAAAAGCAATGATTCCCCCATAGATAAATACTGAAAAAAAGGAGAAAAATTTATTGATAGTTAGGGTTATTGCTCCTGAGTTATTAAGTCTTGTGTAGATTAAAATTAAAATTATCCCTGTAAATAAGGGTTTGTTTATTTTTTTCATTTGAACTCTCCTTTTGCCTAAATAAATTAAAAATCATGCCTATATTAAATTAGTTTTTGAATTGTTCTTTAATTTTACCCGATATAACAGGCAAAATCAAACTAAAATTATTAAAAAAGTTTTATAAATCCACACTTTTAACCCTTGAAATAAGAGTTGGAGGAAACCTATTTTTATTGCTAAAATTCATTAAATGTTATATAATACAATATAAAACAATAAAGGAATTAGGTGGTAAAAAATGAAAAAAGGTGTAAACAAAGATAAACCAAAAGGAACAGAATACAATATATTGAAGGCTATAAAAAAAACAAAGAGATTTGCAGAGGTAAAAGAAGCTGCTAGAAGAACCGATAAGAAAAGATTAAATTCAGAAGCTAGAAAAGAAAAGGACGAAAAACAAGCTAAGATAGATGCTGCTAAACAATTAACATTGGTAGGATATAAAAAAGGTTATATCTTGGTAGAAATAGATGGAAAGATAGAAAAAAGAAAGCCTTTCTATCCAAAATTAACTTTTACTAAGGAAAATTACAAAACTCATATCGGGGATATAGCAATAAAGTTATATGGTAATCATATTAGAATAAGAGAAATATTAGGGTATAAAAATATCGTAAAGGAATTGGCATTTGAAATAGAAGGAACATTGTAAGATGGTAAAAAAAATAGTTATTAGATGTCCGAAGTGTAAGAAAAAAATGAAAATTATGGATAAACCTGCTAAATACAGATGTCCTAGTTGTGGAGAGATCTATAAGTATACTGCGTTAAAAAAAGTGGCTGGATATCCTGGAAAAGTTGTAGCTGGAATATTTCAAACGGGAAGAGACATAGTTATAGGTGCAAAAACCAAATATACTATGGCTAAAAACACTGCTAAATATATGAAACAAGTCAAAAAAAATATGAAGGCAGACCCTAATTGGTCCAATGTAAAAAAAGAAGAAAATCGAATGAAAGAAGCTGAAAAAGCAAATAAAAAATCATTTTTCGATAAATTTAAAAAAAAATAAAATTAGATTAATTAAAAAAGTCTACTCTTTTGATGGGGTAGACTTTTTTTCTTTTTATTTTTAAAGGAATTATCTTAAAAGATATGTAAATTAAAACAAGGTAAAAAAAATAAAAAGGAGGGATTTATGAATTCTTATTCAGATGTTGAAAAAAAATTATGGCCTAAATATCGTGAAGAAATAAATCATTCTAGAAATACCGTTGAAGTTGAAGGGGTATTTACTATGATGATAGCAGATCTTTTAAGTGAGGTTCTTGGAGAAAAAATTTATTCAGAGGATATTCTTTTTCATCCTAAAGAAGAGTGTTACTATAGGTTTACAGAAAAATTATTGAAAAAAGAAAATTTTAAAACTGCCTTTGAGAGTTCAGATTTAGGAGCTATTATAGATAGATTTGCTCATTCGGCAAATAGCAGATATGTTCATCTAAGTAAATTACCTGAAAAAACTAATTCAAAAATAAAAAGACATTAATCCCTGATTATTCAGGGATTTTTTTTGTATAAGTATTTTTAATTTTGATCTTTAAAAATCAAGGATTAGTGGAATCTGCCAAGTGGAAAAACATCTCTATCTATGGTATAATTTTATGATTAAATGGATAGTTATGCACTGAACGATAACTAGGTTAAGTTATGAAAAATAGTAATAAGAGGTGAAAATAGATGATAAAAATATATATAGCTCCCATGGCGGGAGTAACAGATTATACATATAGAAGAATTATGAATAAATTCAATCCAGATTTAATGTTTACCGAGATGGTAAGTGTAAACGCAGTAAAGATGGCCAATGAAAAAACAATAAAACAAATGCTTAGATTACTGCCCAATGATGGGGTACAGATTTTTGGACGGGACATAGATGTTATGGTGGAATGTGCCAAATATGTGGAGAGTTTAGGAGTAACTTATATAGATGTAAATATGGGATGCCCTATGCCTAAGATTACAAAGAACGGCTATGGATCAGCTCTGTTAGAGGATCCAGAACACATAAAAAAATTGATGACAGCTATAAAAGAGGCATTAAAACCTGAAACAAAATTATCTATGAAGATAAGAATAGGTTATAAGGAACACAAAAACCCAATAGAGATAGCCAAAATAGCAGATGAATTAGGTCTTCATCATATTACGGTCCATGGCAGAACTAGGGAGCAGATGTATAGCGGAACAGCTAATTGGGAAACTATAAAACAGATAAAAGAAGCTGTATCCATACCAGTTATTGGGAATGGGGATATATTTTCAGCTGAAGATGCATATGAAAAAGCCACTGAATCAGGAGTAGATGGGATAATGCTGGCTCGTGGAATATATGGAAATCCATGGCTGATTCAGCAGATAAGGGAAAAATTTGAAACTGGAGAAGTGACAACAAAAGTAACTTATATCGATAAGATAGATATGGCGTTAAAACATATAGAATACATGAGGGAAGATTATCCAGAAAAACAGTTTAATTTTGAGGTAAGAAAACATCTATGTTGGTATTTAAAAGGTGTAACCGGTGGAAGTAAGATAAAAAATTTACTGAACAAGATAGATAACTATGATGAGATAAGTGAAGTATTGATGAGGTTAAAAGAAAAATTAATAGAATACAATTCACAATAAAACGTAAGAAAATAAAATTAAAAGTGAGGTTTAGATAATGAGTAAAGAGACACCACTCATGAAACAATATAAAGAGATAAAAGAACAAAATCAGGAAAATATCCTATTTTTTAGGTTAGGAGATTTTTATGAGATGTTTTTTGAGGATGCTGTAATTTGCTCAAAAGAATTAGGTATAACCTTAACAAGTAGAAATAAGGAAAAGGGTCAAAATGTACCACTAGCAGGAATTCCTTATCATTCAGCAGCAGGATATATATCCAAATTAGTGGCTAAAGGTTATAAGGTAGCCATATGTGAACAGGTAGAAGCTGCCAGTGAAGCCAAGGGTCTTGTAAAGAGAGAAGTAGTAAAAGTTATTACTCCTGGGACTGTAATAGACACAGATTATCTCGATGATAAGAGTAACAACTACCTTTTAGGGATAATAATCAGAGAAAATAAAGCCGGGATATCTTATCTCGATATAACTACAGGAGAGTTTAAGGTAACTCAAGTGGAAGGGAAAGATATAATATCGGCGGCTATAAATGAAATCTATAAATTGTCTCCTACAGAAATCCTAGTAGAGAGCAGAACTTTAGAGAGGTTTAACGAAGAATTTAGTGACTATAAAAAACTAAATGAGATCGTTATAAATCCGATAAATAAAATAAAAAATGCAGGTGAGATATTAAAGAAATATTTCAATGTGATCTCACTGGAAAGTTATGGGATAGAGAGAAAAGAACTAGCTGTAGAAGCTGGTGGATTTGTTTTGGAATATGTATTGGAGTTACATAAATACAATGAACTCCCTATTCAGACGATCTCCTACGACAACAGGAAAAACTACCTGGAATTAAATCTGGCTACCCAGAAAAACTTGGAGTTAGTAGAAAATACAAGGGAAAAAACTAATATGGGTACTCTCTTGTGGGTTCTGGACAGGTGTAAAACGTCTATGGGAACCAGAATGTTGAAAAAGATGATAAAGAACCCTCTTTTAAATATCGATGAGATAGAAAAAAGACAGAAAGATATAGGTTATTTTATAGATGAGGTTTTAATCCGTGAAGATGTAAGGGAAGGATTGAAGAGCATCTATGATTTGGAAAGACTTATAGGTAAGATAATATTGGGAACTGAAAATGCAAGAGACCTTATAGCTATTAAAAAATCTATAAAATCATCATTGGAAGTTATAAAAATATTGGGAACAAATCAGATGTTTACGACTGATATAAAAAAATTAGTTGAGATCTATAATCTGATAGAGACATCTATAGTGGAGGAGCCGCCGTTTTCTGTAAGGGAAGGTGGGATGATCAAAACTGGTCACAATGAAACTTTAGATGAGCTTCATACTATCTCTAAATCAGGGAAAAACTATATATTGGAAATAGAAAAAACAGAGAAGGAAAAGACAGGAATAAAAACTCTGAAGATAAAATATAATAAAGTATTCGGTTATTTCTTGGAAGTAAGTCGGGCTAACTCTCATCTGGTACCGGAGGAATATATAAGAAAACAGACTCTGACCAATGCAGAAAGATATATAACACCGGAATTAAAGGAATACGAATCAACTATATTGAATGCCAAGGGAAAAATTGAAGGCCTTGAATATGATCTGTTAAAAGAGATATCAGGGAAGCTGGTAGGAGAGATAAAATTACTGCAAAAACTGGCCTTTGGATTAGCCTATGTAGATGTAATCGCATCGCTAGCTGATATAGCCACTAAAAATAACTATGTGTGTCCAAAAATAGTAGAGGGATACGATCTTGAGATAAGAAGTGGTCGTCATCCGATTGTTGAAAAACTCGTAGTAGGAGAGGACTATATAAGTAACGATATTATTCTAGATGAAGAGACTAAGGTAATTGTCCTGACAGGACCAAATATGGCAGGTAAATCTACCTATATGAAACAGGCTGCTCTTATTATATTGATGGCCCAAATGGGTTCTTATGTACCGGCTTCTAGTGCTACAATAGGTATTGTAGATAAGATATTTACGAGGGTTGGAGCCAGTGATGATCTGGTAAGTGGACAATCTACATTTATGGTAGAGATGAGTGAAGTAGCTAATATAGTAAATAATGCTACAGATAAATCTTTTGTTATTTTAGATGAAGTAGGTCGTGGAACTTCTACATTTGACGGATTATCTCTAGCAAGTGCAATCACAGAGTATGTCCATGATAATTTAGGAGCTAAAACTATATTTGCTACCCACTATCATGAACTTACAGAATTGGAATATAAATTAAAATATCTTTCTAACTATAGAATAGAGGTCAGCGAAGCCAACGATGAAGTGGTATTTCTTCGTGAAATAGTAAAGGGAGGAGCCGACAAATCCTATGGAATAGAGGTCGCTAGACTAGCTGGATTACCAGGAGAGATACTTCTTAAAGCTAAACAACTTCTACAGGTTTTGGAGACGAAAAAAGCTATAATTGAGGAAAAAATAGGATCGGAACAACTTTCATTATTTGGGGGAGCACCTATAAAAATTGAGAAACCAAAAGTTATAGAACCTCAAATAAGTAAAGGTGAAAAGGAAATTCTATCTGAGGTAGCAAAATTAGATGTAAACAACCTTACACCACTAGATGCTATGATGAAATTAAACGAACTTAAACAACTGCTGAACAATTAGTAATTAGTAATTACTAATTACCGATTAAAAGGGGGTAAATATGCTCAAAAAAATATCATACTATATAAGTGCAATACTTTTAGTGGTATTTGTCTACTTTAACTATATAAAGGAACCGGAGCAACTAGAAAAAAAAGGGGAGGAATCTTTGGTAACTTCAAATGTTTCTTACGATGTGGAAAATTACCATGTAGAAGCGGAGAAGCAGATCGATGATACTGTAAATAATAAAAGAACTTTTGAAAAAGCTATAGCCATATTTGATGGAATGAAGTTATCTGGTGATGATGCCCTGGTAGACAGCACGAATAATATATTTTTAGAAAATAATATAGAGGGAATATCCAAAAATGGTTGGAAGATAGAGGCTGAAAAAGCTAATTATGACCAAAAAGCAGATAAGGTCTATGCCAGTAATCAGGTAAAAGCATACAATGAAGAGGAAGGAATTACCCTTTATGGAGATTCATTGATTACAGATACAAAATTAGAGGATTTAAACTTAAAAGATGATATAAGAGTGGTCACAGATAAGATGCAGCTCAGTGCAAATTTTGTACACTATAATGATACCACTAAGATTTTGGATGTGAAGGAAAATATCAGAATAAGAGGTAGGAAATTAGGGAACTTGCAAACAGATGAAGTGTCCGGGCATTTTAAGGAAGCCAGGTATGATGGGATAAAGAAAACAATCCATGCCCAGGGAGATTTTGTTGTATATTATAAAGGGGCAAATCTTAGAGCTAAAGACTTTAAATATGATGAAGTTACAGGTGACTTTACTATCTCTAAAGATATAGTGATAGAATTTGAAAGTGGAAACTTGGTTGTAGAAAAGATAAATTATGTGGCCGGTGAAAATAAGATGTATTTCACAGGACCTCTCAGAGGTAAAAACGGTGACTTTAATCTAGCTGCTGATAGTGGTGTGTATGATACTCTTAGTGGGATATTAAAAATAGATGGCAGTATTAAAATTGATAATAAGACAAGTAAACTTTTAGCTGATAGTGGAACCTATGATACGAAAACAGGGGATCTCTACATGACTTCTAAAAAGTTAGTTAGCTATGAGGATTTAGATAGAAAAATATTGACTAAAGACCTTACTTATAATAGTAAAACTAAGGAATTAAAATTATTAAACAGTTATGATTATAAGGATAATACCTATGAAAGTATAGGGAAAGAACTTTATTATAATGATGGAACGAAGATTGGAAAAGTTATAGACGGCAGCTTTAAAGGGAATCAGATAGATGGCCGAGCTGATAAGGTTGATTTTAATTTAGAAAAAAAATCATATGTATTTATAGGAAATGCTAAGGTTGCCTATAGCGGTTCTATCTTAGAGAGTCAAAGGATAGATGTAGATGATCTCAACAAAAAAGCTTATATCTATGGGAAATATACTGTTTATAATCCTGAGGATAAGATAACTTTTTACGGTGAAAATGCAGAATATAATATGGATACAGGAGATTTGATCTCTAGAAATAGAGTAAAAGTGATCCAGGATAAAAAAACTATGACCGGTGAAAACTTAACCTATAATTCAAATACAGGGTTAGGGAAGATAGAAAAAAATATAGTTATTATAGATGAAGATGGGTCTAGGATGACAGGAGATCGAGGAGAGTTTGATACCAATAACTCTGCAGAGATCATCGGGAATTTAAAAATAAAAACAAAGGATGCCACTCTCTATGCTAACCGTGGAAAATATATCTTTGCCGAGGAAAGAGTAAATATACCTGGGAATATCAAGATAATCTCTAAAGATGGAAACGCAACTATGAATGATGGAGTTTATTTTGTTTCTGAAGAAAGGGTTAAAGCTAAAAACTTTAATGGAATAAGCGGGGATAAAAAAGCATCTGGTGATGAGGTTAGCTACTATATCGCAAGGCAGGTTGCTCAGCTGAACAAAAATGTAGTAGTACAAAACCCAGGAATGAAATTTACAGGAAGTCAGGCAGAATATTCATTTATTACAGATGATGTATATACTTCGGAAAAATATAAGATCTATTATGAAAACTATATAATAGATGGTGAAACCATGAAGGGAAATATGAAAAGTGAGATCTTAGATGGAACTAAAGTGAATCTGACATCATCTACAGGGGAAAAACTTTATGGTGACTTTATGTTTGGGGACCTAAAGAACAGACAGATCGACCTGGATGGAAATGTACGTGCCCTTGCCTTTAATGTAGATAAGAAAACACAGAAAAAAGAACCTGTTAAGATACGGGGAGACACGGCTAAGATATTTTTATATGAAGACGTAAATGGAGAACTATCTATTTCAAGATCTGAGATAAAGAAAAATGGAGTCTATGAATATCAGGATATGACCCTATATTCAGACTATATGGAAGTAGATCTAATAAAAAAACTAGCTCTGGGACGTCGTGGAAACCATCTAAATATAGGCGGGACAACCGATGTTAAGTCTGAAATAACTGATATTGATATGAATACAGAGATAGCAATCCTTATAAATGATGTGGAATTTAAAAATGTAGATCAAGATGGAAAGGTCATGACTGCGTCATCTGATAAGGGAAAGATATTTAATAAAACTAAGATTGCTATTTTGCGAGAAAATGTAGTAGCAGATACAGTAGAAAATCATATTGAAGCTGACTATGCAAAATATTTTATGGAAACAGGGATATTAAATGCCGAAGGAAATGTAAGGATAGATTATAAAAAGTAGGAGGTAAAATTTGAAGAGTATAATTGCTCATGATCTGTGTAAAAGCTATAAAAAAAGAAGAGTTGTAAATAAAATAAGTTTAGAAGTACATAAGGGTGAGATAGTTGGACTTTTAGGACCTAATGGAGCAGGAAAAACCACTACTTTTTATATGATCACAGGGATTGTAAAACCTGAATCTGGAAAAGTTTTTTTCAATGAGCAGGATATAACTGATTATCCCATGCATAAAAGAGCTAATATGGGAATCGGGTACCTGGCTCAGGAGCCATCTATATTTAGAGACCTAAGTGTAGAAGACAATATCTTAGCTATCTTAGAGATGAGAAAGATAAAAAAAGAAGAAAGAATTAAGATAAAGGATGACTTATTAGAGGAATTCAAACTGACCCATGTGGAAAAATCTATGGGTTATTCCCTCTCGGGAGGAGAAAGAAGAAGGGTTGAGATAGCCAGGACAATAGCCAACAATCCAGACTTTATTCTATTGGATGAACCTTTTGCAGGGGTAGACCCCATAGCAGTAGAGGATATTCAGGAGATCATAAGATATTTGAAAAAAAGAGGATTGGGTATCCTAATCACAGACCATAGTGTAAGGGAAACACTGGGAATTACCGACAGAGCTTATGTAATGGCTCAGGGAGAACTCCTAATAAGTGGATCACCAGAAGAAATAGCTAACGATGAAAGAGCGAAAAAGATCTATTTAGGAGAAGGATTTAAATTAGATTAGATTATCTGATTTTTCAGTAACTAGATGTGATATAATAAAAATTAAGCAAAATAAATATGAACTCCTTTTATTAAGGTTTCGTAGTTTTACATTTGAGGAATTCTTTTTAACTACAAGAATTTACGCGTTTGTAATTTTATGAAAAGAAAAAAAGAGTTAAGATAAAAGACAGGATTATCTGTCAAAATATTGAGGGGCTCAGGGTAATTTTAAGATTTAAATTTTGGAGGATAGGATGAATAATTTAACAGGTAATGAAATCAGAAGAAAATTTATAGAATTTTTTGAAGGAAAACAGCATAAGCACTATGAGAGTGCGTCACTGATACCAGATGATCCCACGCTGTTATTGACAGTAGCAGGAATGGTACCTTTTAAACCTTATTTTTTAGGACAAAAAGAAGCTCCTACACCGAGAGTGGTTACTCACCAAAAGTGTATCAGAACTAATGACCTTGAAAATGTAGGAAGAACTGCCAGACATCATACTTTTTTTGAGATGTTAGGAAACTTCTCATTTGGAGATTATTTCAAGGAAGAAGCTATAGCTTGGTCTTGGGAATTTATCACAGAGGTATTAAAATTAGATGCAGAAAAATTGTGGATATCTGTATTTACAACAGACGATGAAACTGAAGAGATCTGGAACAAAAAAATTGGTGTACCAATGGAAAGATTAGTAAGATTAGGTGAAGATGATAACTGGTGGTCAGCAGGACCAGTAGGTTCTTGTGGACCTTGTAGTGAAATTCATGTAGACCTAGGAGTAGAGTACGGAGGAGACGAAAACTCGAAATTAGGAGATGAAGGGACAGACGATAGATTTATCGAGATATGGAACTTAGTATTTACTGAGTACAATAGAATGGAAGATGGGTCGTTAGAGCCGTTACCAAAGAAAAATATTGATACAGGAGCAGGTCTTGAGAGAGTAGCTGCAATGGTTCAGAAAAAAGCTAATAACTTTGAGACAGATCTAATTTTTCCTATCATTGAAAGAGCAGGAGAATTGACAAATTCTAAATATACATTTGGAAAAGATGACAAGATTGATTTTTCATTAAAGGTAATATCTGACCATGTTAGAGCCATTACATTTATGATAAGTGACGGGATCTTACCTTCTAATGAGGGAAGAGGATATGTTCTTAGAAGGATCTTGAGACGTGCAGTAAGGCACGGAAGATTATTAGGAAATAAAGAAAACTTCCTATATAAATTAGTGGATACAGTAATAGAATTAATGGGAGAAGCTTATAAAGATATAGTTAAAAATAAAGATCACATCGTTAAAATGGTAAGAATTGAGGAGGAAAAATTCTCAACTACCCTAGATCAGGGGATGGTTATCGCATTGGATGAGATAAAAAAAGCTAGATCGGAAAATAAGACAGAATTAGATGCTGGTGTAGTATTTAAATTATATGATACTTTTGGATTCCCATATGAACTTACAGAGGAAATTTGTGAAGAAGAAGGAGTAACTGTTTCTCATGATGATTACCTTGCAAAGATGGAGGAGCAAAGAGAAAGAGCTAGATCATCTAGAGAAGTAGTAAAAGAAGCGGGACAAGATTCGTTTATAGAAGAGTTTTTTGATAAATATGGTAAAACTAATTTTGTTGGTTATGAAGTGTTTAAAACAAAAGCTAAAATATTAAACGTAAAAGATAACAATGAAGGAAACTATACAATAATTTTCGATAAGACTCCATTTTATGCTGAGTCAGGTGGACAATCTACCGATACTGGTAAAATAATCGGAGAAGATATCTTTGGAGCAGTTACAAGTGTAAGAAAGCAAAAAGATATATTTATCCATACTGTAAAGATGGCAGAGGGTGGAAATAAATTGAAAAAAGGTTTAGAGTTAGAGTTATCTATCAATAAACATAGAAGAATAGAGATTAAGAGAAACCATACTGCAACACATATATTACACAAAGCTTTAAAAGAAGTTCTTGGAGATCACGTACAACAAGCGGGATCATTGGTATCGCAAGATAGATTAAGATTTGATTTTACTCACTATGAGGCTGCAACAAGAGATCAAATAAAAGAAGTAGAAAAAATTGTGAATGAACAAATATTTAGAAATGTTCCTTTGAGTGTTGAAGAACTTACAATGGATGAGGCTAAAGAAAAAGGTGCAACAATGTTATTTGGAGACAAATATGGAAGTAAAGTAAGAGTTGTAGAAATACCAGGATTCTCTATGGAATTATGTGGGGGAACTCATGTAGAAAGAACTGGAGAGATTGGATTATTTAATATATTAACTGAAACTGGAATTGCTGCCGGAGTAAGAAGAATAGAGGCAACTACAGGATTTACTTCATATAAGGTAGTAAATGAAATGGAAGATGGTATAGTTGAACTGGCGAAGATATTAAAGTCAGATCCTTATCACGGGCATCTAATTGCTAAAGCAAATAAGGTGGTAGAAGACTTAAAGGCAGCCAATAAAGAAGTTGAAGCACTTAAATCTAAATTAGCTGGATATGAAGCTAACTCGTTATTTGACAATGTAGAGGAGATCAACGGAGTAAAAGTTTTAATTGCCGGATTCAAAGGTAAAGAAGCTGGAGGACTGCGTGAGATCGTAGACAAAGCTAAAGATAAATTAGGAAGCTGTGTAGTAATCTTAGGAACGGATAATGGGAAAGCTGTATTTGCTGTAGGAGTAACTAAAGATCTAATGGGGAAGGTAAAAGCCGGAGACCTAGTTCGTGAAATTGCTAAAGTCGCTGATGGAAATGGTGGAGGAAGACCAGATTTCGCCCAAGCAGGGGGAAAAAATGGAGATAAAGTTCCTGAAGCTTTAGAGGTAGCAAGAACTATGTTACAAGAGAAACTATAATTTTCTAAAAAAAATGGTCACGGAGCTACACAGAGGATAAAAAAGTTACACGGAGAAAACCTCTGTGAAACTCTAATTATACATTTAATTTTTTCATTAAGTATGAAAAAAATTAATACTCATATAACCTCTCAGTGGATCTCTGTGCTCCAAAATGTTTTTTGAAGAAAATTAATGTAAATTGGTGGCAAAAGTTTTTGATTTTAATCCATAAGGATTAGTGGGAAAAAAGAAGTGAAAGTAGGAGTAAATTTATGTTTAAAAAATATCTATCTCTAGATGTAGGAGATGTAAGGATAGGAGTGGCTAAATCCGATATAATGGGTATGATAGCAACTCCTTTAGAAGTGATAGACAGGAGAAAAACCAAGGCTGTAATGAGAATAAAAGAACTCTGTGAAGAGCACAACACTAAGAGTATAGTTATTGGTATTCCGAAAAGCCTAGATGGAACAGAAAAACGTCAGGCTGAAAAAGTAAGAGAATTTATGGAAAAGCTGAACAAAAAGATAGATGGATTGGAATTTATTGAGATAGATGAGAGATTATCGACAGTATCGGCCGATAAAATGTTACAAAATAATGGTGTAAAGGGTGCTATAAATAAAAGAAAAACAGTTGACCAAGTAGCCGCAGCGATTATTTTACAAACTTATCTAGATATGAAAAGATAGGAAAAGAAATCAAGATAAAAAGTTGAAAATTAAATTTTTGATTATCAGCTATTATCCATAAAGGGTATAATCAAAGTATCTACCAGTGAGTGGCACCACCAAAATACTATTAGTTTACTGCGTAAACATAGGATTTTGAGATAAAATTTACTGTGTAAATTAAGGACTTTGAAATAATTCGGCTAAAAGCCGTTAGGGGAGGCAGGAAAAGTGGCTAGAATGAGAAAAGGATATATGTACAGAATAATATTTGTAGCAATAGTTGTACTGAGTGCTGCATGGTTTACAGTTACTAAACCAGTAAAATTAGGATTAGATCTAAAGGGTGGAGTATATGTATTGCTTGAGGCAAAACCAGAAGAGGGACAAAGATTAGACAATGAAGCGATGGGAAGACTTATTGAAGTATTGAATAGAAGGGTAAATGGTTTAGGAGTATCTGAATCTTCTGTACAAAAAGTAGGAGATAAAAGGGTAATGGTTGAATTACCTGGAATAACTGATACAGAACAAGCCATAGACATGATCGGTAAAACGGCACTTATGGAATTTAAGATACAAAATGCAGACGGGACATTGGGAGAAACTTTATTGACTGGTGGAGCGTTAAAATCAGCAGCAGTATCTTATGATAATTTAGGAAGACCTCAAATTTCATTTGAAATGACTTTAGATGGAGCAACTAAATTTGCTGAAATAACTAGAAATAACATAGGAAAACAACTTGCTATTACAATGGATGGAGTAATTCAGACTGCTCCTAGAATCAACAGTGAAATAGCTGGTGGACAAGGAGTTATCACAGGAAACTATACAGCTGAAGAAGCTAAAAATACTGCATCACTATTAAATGCAGGAGCTTTACCGGTGAAAGCTGAGATCTTGGAAACTAGATCGGTAGGAGCTACATTGGGAGATGAATCGATAGCCCAATCAGAAACAGCTGGAATTATAGCTATAGGACTTATCGCTGTCTTTATGGTGGTATTCTATAGATTACCAGGATTAGTAGCCAACTTGGCATTGGTTTGTTTCGGTCTAATTACCTTTGCAACACTTAACTTCTTTGATGCTACCCTTACATTACCAGGGATTGCAGGTATCATCCTTTCAGTAGGAATGGCAGTAGACGCCAATGTAATTATATTCGAAAGAATAAAGGAAGAGTTAAGATTTGGAAATACAGTAATGGCTTCTATAGAGGCAGGATTCAAAAAGGCATTCAGTACAATAATGGATTCAAATATCACAACCCTTATAATAACAACGATCTTATTTACTTTAGGAACGGGACCTGTAAAAGGATTTGCAGTAACGCTGACTATCGGTGTACTTGCGTCGATGTTTACAGCTATCACAATAACTAAGGTATTACTTAGAGGATTTACAATGTTATTTAAAATAGATAAGCCAAGCTTGTTTGGTGTTAGGGGGAAATAATAGTGAAAATAAAAATAATTGAAAATAGAAAAAAATTCTTTACATTCTCAACTATATTAGTGGTATTAGCTTTATCTGCATTGGTATTTAAAGGTGTAAACTATGGTCTTGATTTTACTGGTGGTAACCTTATCCAGGTTAAGTTTGAAAAAACTATGGAACTGAAGGAATTGAATCCAATATTGAATGAAATTTCTAAGGAAATTCCACAGTTAGACAATAACAGCAGGAAAGTGCAGGTCTCTGATGATAACGTAGTTATCGTAAGAACACCAGAGATGAGCGAGGATGTAAAAAATAACTTTATGAAGACTTTGGAAGAAAAAGCCGGAAAATATGATCTCTTGAGATCTGACAAGGTTGGAGCTTCTGTAGGAGAAGAATTAAAGAGTACAGCAATAATAGCGTTACTTGTTGGGTTAATCTTAATAGTTGGATATATTACTATTAGATTTGAATTTAAATTTGCACTAGCAGCAGTATTAGCTCTTTTCCATGATGTGATAATCGCTGTAGGAGGAATTGCATTATTAGGGTATGAAGTAAATACACCATTTATAGCTGCAGTTTTAACTATCTTAGGATATTCTATAAATGATACAATTGTAGTCTTTGATAGAATCAGAGAAGTACTTAAAAAGAAGAAGGTAAGTACGTTAGGTGAAGCAGTAGATCTAAGTGTTAACCAGACTTTGACTAGATCGATCAATACTTCGTTTACAACATTCTTAGCAGTTCTGGCTATCTTAATATTTGGAGGAGCTAGTTTAAAGGTGTTTATCACAACTCTATTGATAGGAGTATTAATAGGAACATACTCATCTATCTTCTTGGCCAGTCCAGTTATCTATCTATTAGATAAGGATGAAAAGTTAAGCGACATTGGACATAATTAAGAAGTTAAATTTCTAATACTTATGTTGATGGGAAAAAATAAAAGAGAGAGTTAGGGATAGTCTTAGTTATAAGAAAGGCTGATTCAATATATATTGAATCAGCCTTTTGATATTTTAACTGAAATTTTATAAGAATTAAAATAACGGTTTGTGTTATAATTAAGAGTATAAAAAAAATTAAAAAAGGTTTTGAGGAGATATAAAATGGCAAGAGTTATGTTGAAAAAAGGTAAAGAAAAGAAGATTCAGAATTTTTATCCAAATGTATTTAAAGATGAGATAAAGCAAATAATGGGAACAGTTAAAACTGGAGATATAGTAGATATATGCAGTGAAGACCTTACATTTATTGGTCGTGGATATGTTGTAGAAAATACCAATGCTTTGGTAAGAGTTTTAACAACTAAGGAAGAAACTATAGATAAGAAGTTTATATTAAATAAGATAAAGGTTGCATATGATAAAAGAAAATATTTAAATGAAGAAACTAATTGTGTCAGAGTATTTTTCTCAGAAGCTGATGGAATACCAGGATTAATTGTAGATAAATTTGACAAATATTTGTCGGTACAATTTAGAAATTCAGGTGTAGAAGCATTTCGTCAAGAGATCATAAATGCGTTAAAAAAAGTGACAAAAACAAAGGGAATCTATGAGAGAAGTGATGTGGAAAATAGAACTCATGAGGGAGTAGAACAAAAGACAGGAGTAATATATGGTGATATTCCAGATAGAGTTACCATGGAAGATAACGGTTTAAAGTATACAGTAGATATAGTTGACGGACAAAAAACTGGTTTTTTCTTGGATCAAAGAGATTCTAGAAAATTCATAAGACCATTTTTAAATTCGAATACTAGATTTTTAGATGTATTTTCATCTAGTGGTGGATTTTCTGTAGCTGCTCTTGCTGAGGGGTGTGAAAAAGTTGTAGCTGTGGATAAAAATCCCCATGCTTTAGAACTATGCTTAGAAAACTATGAATTAAATGGTTTTGAAAATAAATTTGAAGTGGTAGAAGGAGATGCTTTTTCTATCTTAAAAACTCTATCAAATAGAGGGGAAAAATATGATGTAATAACTTTGGATCCTCCTTCACTTATCAAGAAAAAAATAGATATACAGAGAGGAAGAGATTTCTTCTACAAACTATGTGTAGACAGTTTTAAGATGATGGAAACAGGGGGAATTTTAGGAGTTATAACTTGTGCTTACCATATGAGTTTAGAGGATATAATGGAAGTGACAAGGATGGCAGCTTCTAAAAATGGACTATGTTTAGAGGTAATAGGAATAAATTATCAGCCTGCAGATCATCCATGGGTATTACATGTGCCGGAAACACTATATTTAAAAGCTCTTTGGGTAAGAGTTATTGAAAGATAGGAGGAGTTAATGTATATAGATATTATAGCTGGAGTTATACTGATTTTAGGAGTACTAATAGGTTTTAAAAAGGGTTTTTTCTTTGAGGTTCTATCATTTTTTATCTTGATATTAAATGTAGTTCTAGCTAAAAAGTGGACCCCCTATGTCTATAACTATATTAGTGACAGCATCAAAATGAAAGAGCATAATGTTGTATATTTTTTAACTTATCTGGCTCTTTTAGTAGGGCTTTACATAGTAACTTCTGCTATCTTGTCTATCTTAAGAAAAGTTCTTCCTAAGATGTTTATGGGATTAACAGACAGTGTTTTAGGTGGTATTTTAGGAGGGTTAAAAGGATCTTTTATAATATTTGTACTCCTGATATTTTTCAACTTACTATCCAGTATGGTTTCAGAAATAGAAGGGTATTCAAAAGATAGTAGGATAAATAAGTTTTTCCTAAAGAATGTCACTAAGTTAGAGGGATATTATCCTGATGCTGTAAAAGAGAAGTTAGAAGAGCTTGAATTGAGGAAAAGTGTAGAAAAACAAATCAAAGAATATATGTCAAAATAAGGGGTATTTTATGAAAATAATAGATAAATATTTGTTTAATCAATTAAAGATGCCTGTTTTGTTTGGGATAAGTCTATTTACCTTTATATTTTTAATAGAGATGATGGTAAAGATGATGGAAAGTATCTTGGTTAAAAGGGTGCCGGCATTAGATATGCTGCACCTGCTTACCTACTACATACCTCCAATATTATCTCAGACGATCCCCATGGGATTTTTCCTTGGGGTAATGATAACCTATAATAAGCTGACTTCAACCAGTGAAAGTGTGGCTATGGTATCTATAGGGATGAGCCTGAATAAAATATTAAAGGTACCATTTTTTATGTCGGTAGGAATATTTTTTCTTACTATTTTTTTACAGGAAAAAATAATACCTGAATCTTTTGTAAGAGCTGAGACATTAGGAATAAAGATTGCTACTGAAACACCGTCATTTCAATTGACAGAGAAGACATTTTTAGAAAATGTAGGAGAATATAGTATCTATATAGATACCCTGGATCCCAAAACAAATCAGGCAAAGGATGTTGTTATTTTTCAAAAGAGTGAAAAGGATGTCTATCCCAATGTCATGCTGGCAGATAGAACGATTTGGAAAGATGGGGCTATGACTTTAAAAGATGCCACTTTCTATCAATTAGACGAAGAGGGAAAGGAAAAGTTAAGGGGAAGTTTTGAGAGTCAGGTTCATCCGTTGACTTCGTTTCTCTCTGATTTTGATGTTGATATAAAAGAGATAGATACCATGTCTGTCGCGATGCTCCTAAAAAATATAAAAAAAATGAAGAAAAATAAAAGTACAGTGGAAGAGATCTTACCTTATAGGGTAGAGCTGCAGAAAAAATTAGCATCACCATTCTCAGCAGTATTTTTAGGAATCCTAGGGGTATTATTTTCTTTGGGGCATCACAGAAGCGGGAAAAGTGTCAGCTATGGACTGAGTATGGGAGTTATTTTTCTATATATAACTCTGTTCAATGTAGGAATAGTGTTATCTAGTAAGGGAACGGTTAATCCAGTAGTAGCCATATGGTTACCGAATTTACTTCTGGCAACTCTTACAGGAACTATGTATCTTAGAAAGGTAAGGAGGGGATAGATGAAAAAAATAGATAGATATATAATAGTTAAATTTATAAAATCAGTTCTATTGTCCCTCTTTGCTTTCATAGGGATTTTCGTACTATCCCAGATTTTTAAAGTGATAAACTATGTTACTTCCGGAAGGATGACAAGTATTGAAGGTGCCAAATATATGGCAGCATTAGTTCCTGGTATATTGGTGCAGGTATCGCCTCTAGCAGCATTATTAGGGGGATTGATAACAATAAATAAGATGGCCAGCAGTTTAGAGGTTATAGCCTTAAAAACTTCTGGAATCAGTTTTAGAAGGATAGTTCTTCTGCCTATAATTGCTACATTTATTATGGCAGGAGGAGTTTTTTATATCAGTAATTCTTTGCAGCCGGAAGGCTTAAAGGTAGCCAGAGAGTTAAAGAGAAAGAATCAAATAGATGAAGATCAGATCCCTGTTGAAAAAAGCAATGTATATCTCAGAGGGAATGGAGATTATATCTACCATTTTGACTATATAAATAGAGAAGAAAATATAGCCAAAGGGGTGGAAGTTGTAATTTTAAATAAAAACTTTGATGCCATAAAATCTATAATCACAGCTAAGTCAGCCAGATATACTGACGGCGGCAGATGGGAATTAGATAGGGCCAATGAAAATAAGATAGATGAAAAAAAAGTAGTTTTTCATAAAACCTATACAAATTTACAGTTAAAGGATGAACCTAAATTATTCCTGACTCCTAAATACAGAAAAGAGGAATTAAGTTTAACGGAATTAAAAAGGATAGCACTGCTTCTTCGTAAAACCGGAGGAGAAGCTAAGGAATTTGATGTAGAATTTCATAAGAGGATAGCTTATCCATTTGCCTGTGTTGTTATAGGAATCTTGGGTCTGGCTCTCGGAAGTAGGTATGTAAGAGGTTCGTCGGCTATAAATATAGCTCTTAGTATTGCTTTTGGTTATGGGTACTATATTGTTCAGGCTAGTTTTGAAGCGGTAGCCATGGGAGGGATTTTATCTCCCCTTATTGGAGCATGGATGCCTAACCTTATCTTTATAGGTATAGGACTGGTAGCGATGAATAAGGCAGAATATTAATGAGGGAGGGGTAATTCATGAATTATCCGTACTCTTAAATTAAAAAAATTGCCATAAAGAGGAAAGAAAAGAGTAAAAGAGGAGAGAAGATTATGATAATAGAAAAAAAATTAAAAAATGGAATGCCTGTTTTTTTTGATAAGATAGATGGAATACAATCGGTAACTATAGGAATTTTTGTAGGAACAGGATCTAAACATGAAAAGGTCGATGAATACGGTGTATCTCACCTTTTGGAACACATGATGTTTAAAGGGACTAAAAAAAGATCGGCTAAAGAACTATCTGAAGAGATAGACAATGTAGGCGGGAATATAAATGCGTATACTGGAAAGGAAACTACAGCTTATTATATACAACTATTATCTTCTAGATTGGAAGTAGGAGTGGATATCTTGTCAGATATGTTTTTAAACTCTACTTTTTCAGATGAAAATTTAGAAAAGGAAAAAAAGGTTGTAATTGAAGAGATAAATATGTACGAGGATATCCCAGAGGAAAAAGTACATGATATGAATTCCACATTTGCTATTTCTGGAGATCAGTCTAATATAGTTTTAGGAAGTATTGAAAGCGTAAATGGGATTAGCAGAGATATCTTAGTTAATTATTTCAATAGGAGATATACACCAGAAAATATGGTTATATCTTTAGCTGGAAATATGGATATAGATAAAGTCATGGAGATGCTAGAAGATACTATGGGAACTATGGAAAAAAAAGAAGTTCAAACTTCTGAAGAATTTTCTATGAAGATAAACCCTGGAAAACAGATCTCTAAGAAAGAGATGAGTCAGGTTCACCTGTGTATAAACACAAAAGGAATCTCTTACTTAGATGAGGATAGATATAAATACTCTATAATCTCTAATATATTAGCTGGGAATATGAGTTCTAGACTATTTCAAAAAATCAGAGAAGATCGTGGGCTGGCTTATTCAATCTATAGCTATATGTCAAACTTTAAAGAAGGCGGATTATTTACTATCTACGCCGGGACAACACCTAAAGATTATAATGAAGTGATTCAGATAGTTTTAGAAGAGTTTGAAGAGATAAAGAAAAATAGTGTAACGGAAAAAGAACTGGAAAGATCAAAGAATCAATTTTTAAGTTCATTGACTTTTGGTCTGGAAAACAGCAGGGCTAGAATGAGTAGATTAGCTAGTTCATATCTGACTTATGGAAGGATCAAAACAATCGAAGAAACTATAGAAGAAATAGAGAAAATAACTTGTGAAGATATAAAAAAAGTGGCAAATAAAGTTTTTTCAGAGGAATATTATTCATACACTATCTTAGGAGATATAGAATAAAAAAGGAGAATTTTAATATGAAAAAAGTAGAAGTCAAGATAATAAAAGCGGATGGGGTAGCTCTTCCAAAGTATATGACAGATGGTGCAGCTGGAATGGATGTATGCGCTCATATTGAAAAACCTGTAACTTTAAAAAGTTTAGAAAGACGACTGATTCCTACAGGAATAGTTATGGAGATACCATTTGGCTATGAGGTTCAGGTAAGGCCTAGAAGTGGATTAGCAATGAAGCACGGGATTACCCTAGTAAATTCTCCAGGGACTATAGATTCAGATTATAGGGGAGAAGTCGGAATAATTTTGATTAATCTGAGTTCAGAGGAATATACTATAAATCCAATGGAAAGAATTGGGCAGCTTGTCCTTCAAAAGGTTTATAAGATGGAATTCGTTGAAACGGATAGTGTAGAAGAAAGTAAAAGATCTACAGGTGGTTTTGGCCATACTGGGAAATAGTAATGATGACAGATAGGTGGAAAAAATGAAAAATAATAGAGATGTAAGAGTTTTGATCAAAAAAGTAAAAAAAATGAGTTATAGAATTTTATTGAATGCAGTATTAATAGCTGTAATCAGTGCATTTTCAATATACAGTGCAACTTACACTAAAACTACTTCTTTTTTAAAGAAAGATTTGATTTGGCTTCTTTTGGGGATAGTGGTGTATTTTGTATTTTCTATGATAGATTTCAAGTTATATAGACGCTATTCCAGGCTGATCTATGGAGCAAGTCTGATATCTCTGCTGGCTGTTTTTGCATTTGGAGTAACTAAATTAGGAGCTAAAAGGTGGATAGACTTAGGGTTTATGAATTTGCAGCCTTCAGAATTTGCCAAGATATTTATGGTATTAACTTTTTCAGCCCTCTTGGTAAACAATTATAAAAGTAGTTTTTCAGGTCTAAAAGATGTGGTCAAGTCTGGAATTCATATTCTACCTGTGTTCATACTTATATTAAAACAACCAGATCTGGGGACTTCCCTCACATTGATTGCAGTATTCGGAGTATTAATATTTGTTCATGGGATAGATAGCAAAACAATAACTATAATGCTTGGAAGTTTGGTAGCTTTTGTCCCATTTGCATATTTTTTTCTTTTGAAAGAATATCAGCAGACAAGGATTTTAACATTTTTAAATCCAGAAAAGGACCTTTTAGGAAGTGGATGGAATGTAACGCAGTCCATGATAGCAGTGGGTTCAGGGGGATTGTTTGGGAAGGGTTTATTCCAGGGAACTCAGAGTAAACTGAAATTTTTACCAGAATCCCATACAGACTTTATAGGTGCTGTCTTTTTAGAAGAAACAGGATTTGTAGGAGGGTTGATATTATTAGTTTTATATTATTCCCTTATCTATAACATAGTTCGAATAGGAAATAACTCCAACGATGAATACGGAAGATTGATTTGTTATGGGGTAGCTGCCATAATATTTTTTCACACCACAGTAAACTTGGGGATGATAATAGGAATTATGCCGGTAACAGGATTGCCGCTTCTTCTCATGAGTTATGGTGGTAGTTCATATATCTTTACCTTTATGATGTTGGGGATAGTTCAGAGTGTAAAAGTTCATAGTGATAAATATTAATATTAATATTAATCTAGGGAGGCGAAGGAATGGAAGATAGGAAGGTAGGTAAACTCAAATTTTTCTTGAAAACTTTCATCCCCTTTAGTCTGATCGGATTAATAGCTTTTTCTGTAATGGGAAAAGTACAACTAAATACAACGGTCAGTAAGATTAAGATAGAAGAAAATGTCAATTTAGAAATCTCCAAGGAAGTAATAATGGAAGATATGTTGGAGGTAAAAACAGATCTTTTATATCTGTCTCAAACTACTTATTTAAATAACTATATCAACAGAGAAAGTAATTCTCTGAGAAGATGGTCGAAAGAGTTATATGTATATTCTAAGAATAAAAGAATGTATGACCAGATAAGATATATTGATGAAAAAGGATTTGAGCTAGTTAGGATTAATAGTAATAGGATCGATCCTAATACACCTCTTATTATAAAAAAATCAGGACTTCAAAACAAAAAAGATAGATATTATTTTAAAAATTCCATAGATTTAAAATTAAATCAAATCTATGTTTCTCCCTTGGATCTAAATAAAGAGAATAAAGAGATAGAGATACCTTTAAAACCTATGATTAGGTTTGCAACACCTGTATTCAATAGTTCTAAAGAGGTTAAAGGTGTGGTGGTATTAAATTATTTAGGGGAAAAACTTTTGGATAAAATATCAGCTATATACATAAAAAAACCATACTCAATCCCATTCTTGTTGAATAAAGAATCTTATTATTTATTGGGAGAGAAAGGAAAAGAATGGGGGTTTATGTATGGAGATAAAAAAGATATTAATTTTAAAAATGAATTTCCAGATATTTGGAGTGAGATAGAGAAGAATGAAAGTGGTCAATATATGAACGGTTCTCAACTGTTTACATATACAAAAATAAGACCACTGGAAAGTATCGATACAATGTTGGAGTCTAAAAAAGATTATTACTGGATATTGGTTTCTTATGTTTCAAAGGAACATATAGAAGCCATTAAAGATGAAAAAATACTGACATTTATATTTAGCGGCATAATAATACTGACTATACTAACTTTGGTTTCTCTGGTTTCTGCAGATAGAAAATGTTCAGAGCTGGAAAAAATAAATATAATAGAGAAGAAAAACTTAGAGTTAAAGATAAAAAATGACGAACTCTTTCATCTTTCTTCTAGAGATGGTCTGACGGGAATATATAATAGAAGATACATAATGAAATTATTTGAGAAGGAGTTTAAACTCTATAAATCAGAGAAAAAAATGACATGTGCCATATTTGATGTGGATAGGTTTAAAACTATAAATGATACCTATGGTCATCTGATTGGGGATATTGTGTTAAAAAAAATAACCAAGATAGTTATAGAAAATATAAGTTTTGATGATCTCTTTGGACGATATGGAGGAGATGAATTTTTCTTGATCTTTTTAGAGAAGAAAGATTCTGAAGTGGATAAAATATTGGAAAAAATCCGTAGTGATATATTTAATCTAATTTTAAAGATCGATGAAAAAGAGATTAAGGTGACTATAAGTTTAGGAGTCGCAAGATCTGCAAATCAGATGAAAGAATCAGAGGATATGATAGTAGAAGCTGACCTGGCTTTATATAAAGCCAAGGTAAACGGAAGAAACAGGATAGAAAGATATAATAAAAAAATGGAAGTTTAAACTTCCATTTTTTATTATTATAATATTATTTAAAAATCATCTAAAAATACTTCTGGTTCAGAATTTTTTTCTGAATTTGAATTTCCCATAGAATCTTTAGGTTCTATATCTTCTGTTTTTGCCACTTCATCTACAGGTTTAACTTCAACTTCAGTTTTTTCAACTTTAGGTGTCTCTTCGACTACAGTAACAGGAGGTTTAGCGATGTCTAAGTATTCGTTAGAGACTTTATTGATAGCTCCGTCTAAGTCATCGATAATAGCCTGAAGGTGGATAACAAAGATCTCCTTTACTTTTTCAGGAACTCTGTTTTTATCTATAGCTAAAACAATAAATTCCTTCCCTTCGTTATTCCAAGAGTTTGCCGTAACAGCCTCTTTTATCAATTTTGATGAAACAAGATTGGCTAGATCTTCAATGGTATTTTTAGAGATTACGATGTTTTTAGTATGAACCTCATTAAAAAATGAATTTAATACATTTGTAGTTTCGTTAAAAATTTGTTTCTTTAAATATGTTTCTGCCTGTTCTTTTGCTTTCATCTTAGCTACGGCAGTCCCGCTTTCATTAATCTTATAACTGCCCATGGCGAATAATTGTGTTTCTTCCTGAACATTAAAATTAGATCTTTCTACCTCGGTATATGTAGGAGTGCTCGTAAATGTATCTTGAATATTTGTACACGCTCCTAAAGATAGGATTAATCCAGAGAGAAAAATCATCTTTAATTTATTTTTCATAAAAGCCTCCTAAAAATTTATTATCAATAAAGTATATAATTCTAATCTTTAAATGTCAATCTCTCTAATGATATAAAGGGGAAAAGATAGAGATACAAAAAAAGTGAAAAATAGTGTATAATAACAGTTGTAATTATATTATATATCTATATTTTTTCTTGTGGGGTGAAAGAAAAAAGCTAAAAAAAATGACTTATTCTGCAAAAAAGATACTTTTTTTGTTTTGAGTAAAAATTAAACAAGATTATATGGTAAAATAACAATAATGACGCAATGGGAAGATTGCAATAATATATAAAATCTAGTAAAATTTATATTAGGCGTAAAAGTCTTATGTTTAGTTTTACTAACTAGGAGGAGTGAAGTTAATGGGTATTTTCTCTATTAATAAAAAAAAATACGCTACATTGAAAATTGAGAAAAAAAAGGAAGATAAAAAGGTTGAACCTAAAAAGGTGGAGCCAAATATAACAGGGTCAGGATTATGGGTTAAGTGCCCAGGGTGTAATGAAATAATTTACAAAAAAGACATCAAAAAAAATGAGATGAGATGTCCAAATTGTGACAACTACTTTAAGATGAGTGGAAAACAAAGGATAGAATTACTGATTGATAAGGATACTTTTGAGGAATTCGACGTAGATTTATTTACAAAAGATCCCCTTAAATTTCCTGATTATGCAGAAAAAATAGAAAATACAAAAATAAAGACTAAGTTAAAAGAAGGAGTTATCTCTGGTGTAGGAAAGATGTTTGGGATGGAAGTTAGTATAGCTGCCATGGACTTTTCTTTCTTAGGTGGAAGTATGGGAACAGTTGTAGGGGAAAAAATAACCCGTGCAATTGAAAGAGGTATTGAAAGAAAGATACCTGTAATAGTAGTAGCTACTTCTGGAGGAGCTAGAATGCACGAGGGGATCTTATCACTTATGCAAATGGCAAAAACCTCAGCTGCCTTAGACAGACTTCGTGAAAATGGAATTCCATTTATATCTATCCCGGTAGATCCAACTACTGGAGGAGTAACTGCATCATTTGCAATGTTAGGAGATGTAATTATTAGTGAACCAAAAGCTCTTATAGGATTTGCAGGAGCTAGAGTTATAGAACAGACAATAAAACAAAAATTACCTGAAGGATTTCAATTAAGTGAATTCGTACAAGAATGTGGAATGGTTGATATCATTGCTAAGAGAGAAGACTTAAAGAAAACTGTACACAGGGTATTAGATAATTTATTTGGACTATAATTTGGGGGTTAATAATATGGAATTTGAAAAAAAATTAAAAGATATAGAGATAAAAATAGATGAATTAAAAGAATTTTCTAAAGAAAAAGAGATAGACCTATCTGCTGAGATAGAGAAATTAGAGGCAGAAAAAGAAATGATACTATCGGAAACTTATAAAAATCTGAGTTCATGGGAGAAAGTATCGGTAGCTAGACATCCAAAGAGACCATATACTTTAGATTATATAGGTCATATTGTAGAAGATTTCGAAGAACTCCATGGAGACAGATTGTTTAAAGACGATCCGGCTATTGTAGGAGGAATTGGAAAGATAGATGGAAAGAGATTTGTAATAATTGGACATCAAAAAGGAAGAGATATGGAGTCTAATATATATAGAAACTTTGGGATGGCAAATCCAGAGGGATATAGAAAAGCTCTTCGTCTTATGAAGTTAGCAGAAAGATTTAAACTACCAGTTTTAACACTGATAGATACAGCTGGAGCATATCCAGGAATAGATGCAGAAAAACACGGGCAGGGAGAAGCGATAGCTAGAAACCTTATGGAAATGGCCGGTTTATCAACTCAAATTATAGCAATTGTTATTGGAGAAGGTGGGTCTGGAGGAGCATTAGCTCTAGGAGTTGCAGATAGAGTATTTATGCTTGAAAATAGTGTATATTCTGTAATATCACCGGAAGGATGTGCAGCAATTTTATATAAAGATGCATCTAAAGCATCACAGGCGGCAAATAATCTTAAAATATCAGCTAACCAATTAATAAAATTAGGGGTAGTAGATGATATTATAGAGGAACCTTTAGGGGGAGCTCATAGAGATCATGAGGCCATGGCTAAAAACATAAAAATAAAAGTATTAGAAGCTTATGCAGAAATAAAAGATCTTTCTATTGTGGAATTAAAAGATAATAGATATGAAAAATTTAGAAAAATGGGTGAAGTAAATCAAGGGGTATAGATAAAAAACCTCTTGAATAATTATAAAATTATTAGGAAATAACCGTAGAAGTTATATTTGAAGGGGTGTTTGGATTATGAAAAGAATAGCCATATTAACAAGTGGAGGAGATGCACCAGGAATGAATGCTGCCATTAGATCAGCAGCAAAGCTTGCATTTCACCATGAAATAGAAGTGTTTGGAATAAGAAGAGGTTATAAGGGGATGTTAGATAATGATATCTTTAAAATGACTAGTTCTGATGTAAGTGGAATTATAGACAGGGGAGGAACGGTGCTTTTAAGTGCTAGATTGCCTGAATTTAAAGATCCAGAAGTAAGGAAAATTGCTGCGGATAATTTAAAGGCTCACGAAATAGAGGGTCTTGTAGTTATCGGTGGAGACGGGTCGTTTCATGGAGCGGATCTTTTATACAAGGAACACGGAATTAAGGTTATTGGAATTCCAGGGACAATAGACAATGATATCATCGGAACAGATTTTACTATTGGATATGATACAACTTTAAATATAATCATAGAAGCTATGGTTAGGTTGAGAGATACTGCTACTTCTCACGAAAGAACTTACTTAGTAGAAGTAATGGGAAGAGATGCAGGAGATTTAGCACTATATGCATCATTAGCTGCAGGAGGAGATGGATTCTTCATACCAGAAGCCAACGATACAGTGCAAGATATAGCTGATGTTATAAAAGAGAGAAGAGCTATGGGTAAATTACATGACATTATCTTAGTTTCTGAAGGAGTGGGTTCAGCCTATGAAATCGGAAAAGAATTAAAGAAAATTGTAGAGACAGAGCTTAGAATAACTGTCTTGGGACATATTCAAAGAGGGGGATCACCATCTGCATTCGATAGAGTATTAGCAACAAAAATGGGTGCTAAAGCTATAAAAGAACTTATGGCAGGAGAAAGTGGAATGATGATTTGTTCTGAGAGTAATAAGATAACTACAAAATTCATTGATTATGCATGGAATGGAATCGTAGATGACACTCAAAAAAGAAAAGATATTGAATTAGCTCATATCTTAACTAAATAATATAATGCTGAGCAGAAGCTCATTTATAATAATTTTTACAAATTCAGGAGGAGAAGAATGAAAAAAACGAAAATCGTATGTACCATTGGTCCAAAATCAGAATCAAAGGAAATGTTAACTAGCTTATTAAAAGCTGGAATGAATGTAATGAGATTAAATTTTTCCCATGGAAACTATGTTGAACATGGTGGCAGAATAGATACAATGAGAGAAGTAATAAAGGAAACTGGAATTAAAGCAGCTATCCTTTTAGATACAAAAGGACCTGAGATCAGAACTATCAAATTAGAAGGTGGAGATGACGTAATCTTAGAAGCAGGTCAAGAATTTACAATTACAACTGATGAAACTATCGTTGGAAACAAGGATATAGTAGCAGTTACATATAAAGGATTAACAGAAGACTTAAAAGCTGGAAACACAATCTTATTAGATGACGGTTTAGTAGGACTTACAGTTAAAGAAGTTACTGGAAACAAGGTAATCTGTACTGTAAATAATACTGGAGCTTTAGGAGAAAATAAAGGTGTAAACTTACCAGGTGTATCTGTAAACTTACCAGCATTATCAGAAAAAGACATCAATGACCTTAAATTTGGTTGCGAACAAGGAGTAGACTTTGTAGCAGCTTCATTTATCAGAAAAGCTGATGATGTAAGAGCAGTAAGAAAAGTTTTAGATGATAATGGAGGAACTAAGATCCAAATTATATCTAAAATAGAAAACCAAGAGGGTGTTGATAACTTTGATGAGATCTTAGAATTATCTAACGCAATCATGGTAGCTAGAGGAGATTTAGGGGTAGAGATACCTGTAGAAGAGGTTCCATTCGCACAAAAAATGATGATCGACAAATGTAACGAAGCTGGAAAGATGGTAATTACAGCTACGCAAATGTTAGATTCAATGATCCAAAATCCAAGACCAACTAGAGCAGAAGCAGGAGACGTAGCCAATGCAATCTTAGATGGTACAGATGCAGTAATGCTTTCTGGAGAAACAGCTAAGGGTAAATATCCAGTAGAAGCTGTGTCTACAATGGCACAAATCTGTAGAAAGACAGATTCAGTAATGGGATATGTTCACCATGATTTCAGAGGAGATATGAGTATAACTGAAGCGGTTTCTAAAGGAACTGTAGAGGTAGCAGAGACGTTAAAGGCTAAATTAATTTTCGTAGCAACTGAAACTGGTAGAGCAGCTAGAAACTTAAGAAAATACTTCCCATCAGCATATATTGTAGCACTTACAAATAATGAAACTACAGCTAACCAACTTATGCTTACTAAGGGGGTTTACCCAGTGATGAATACAGATTCAGCAATCGACGATGATGTAAAAACTATCGAAGCATTTGCAGGATTTGCACAAATCATATCAAAGAGATATGTAGAGGCAGTAGCAGGAGATGTAGTAGTATTATCTTGTGGAGAAGAGTTATATAAGCCGGGAACTACAAATACTTTAAAAGTAATAACTATTAAATAATAAAAATTATATAAATATATGGAAAGGAGCTGAAATTTCAGCTTCTTTTTTATTTTAAGCAATAAAAAAGAAGGATTACACCTTCTTTAATAAATTATTGATATATTTTGAGGTTAAAATGTCGGTGCTATAATTCCTTTATATTTATCGATGATGAAGTTTTTTACTTTATCACTGTGAAGAGCCTTCATTAATGCTCCTACTTTTTCATTCTCTTTATTTTCTGTTTTAACCGCTACAATATTTGCATAAGGTGAGTCTTTTCCTTCTCTCAATATAGCGTCATTTACAGGATCGATACCAGCATCTAAAGCGTAATTACCGTTGATAAATGCACAATCTACATCCTGTAAAGATCTAGGGAGTTGAGCTGCATCAAGCTCTTTAAAGTTTAATTTTTTAGGGTTTTCTGTGATATCCAGTACTGTAGCTCTTAATCCGGCATTAGGATCTAATTTGATAAGACCGGTTTTTTCTAATATGATTAGCGCTCTTCCACCATTAGAAGGATCATTAGGAATAGCAATAGTAGCACCATCTTGCAGATCACTGATATCTTTTATCTTATCTGAAAAAAGGCTTAGGGGAGATACAAACACTCCTCCAACAGAACTTAGATCTAATCCTCTATCCTTTGAGAATGAATCTAAATATGGCAGATGCTGAAAAAAGTTAGCATCTATCTCTCCATCATTTAGAGCTTGATTAGGGGTAACATAATCGGTAAACTCAATAATTTCAAGCTGGATTCCTTCCTTGGCCAGATCATCTTTTATCAGGGTTAAAATTTCAGCATGGGGAGATGGTGATGCTCCTACTCTAAGAACGTTGTTTTCTGTAACTTCTTTCTTCCCACACCCAATAAATACAGCAATAAGTGTTAATAATAATATAATTTTTTTCATAATAAATTCCTCCCTGTCGCCTATGGCGAAGCTAATAACTTAAAAAAATAAGTTTAAAATATTTTTCTTTTTGCCACTAATTTACACCAATTAATTCGAATTAAAATATTTAATTTTTGTGTCTCTTTGTATTTTCATTTCTTCGTATTAACTTTCTTTCGTGAATATTAGTGTTCATTGGTGGCTATGTCAAAAATACTTTTACTTTCTTCTGGCCGTGATCTTACTGACAATACTATTTCCTGTAAATTGAACTATTTGAACCAGTATTATTATACTGATAACCGATATGATCATTATATCTACCTGGAACCTCTGGTATCCATATCTGATTGCTACATCTCCTAAACCACCTCCTCCGATGGCTCCTGCCATGGCAGAGTATCCGATTAAATTAATTATAGTCAGGGTGATACCGTGAATAAGGCTTGGAAGTGCCTCTGGTATCAACACTTTGGTGATAATTTCAAATTTAGATGCTCCCAATGAGATAGAAGCTTCTATAATCCCTCTATCCACTTCACTAACTGCTCCCTCGATAATCCTGGCAACAAATGGTGCTGCTGAGATAGAAAGAGGTACAATACTGGCTGTAGACCCTATAGTCGTTCCGATGATAAATCGTGATATAGGTAAAACCAAGATCATCAATATAATAAATGGAAAGGATCTTCCTATGTTTATAATAAGATCTAAAACTTTATTCAATTTGTTCATTGACAGTATATTACCAGGTTTTGTGACATATAATAATATTCCTGTGGGGATCCCTATGATCAGGGAAAATATCACTGAAAAGAACACCATGTATATAGTTTCATTAAATGCTGGTAGGAGTAAACTTATAATTTTATCCATTGTATAACACCTCAATTCCTAATTTATTTTGTTTTAGCCATTCGATACTTTTTAATTGCTTTTCCATCTCACCGCTGAGTTCCAATATGAGGTAACCGACACTTTTAGTTACTAATTTATTGATACTCCCAGCCAGGATACTGATATCTATATCAAACTTTCTAATTAATTGAGAGATAATTGGTTTATCGATAGTCGCACCTATATAGGAGATTTTTATTATCTTTCTGCCTTTCTTCTGAATGAATTCAACCTCGGTCTCCTCCTCTGGAATCAGATGTTTTATAAATTCCTGGGTAATGATAGTCTGAGGATTGGAAAATATCTTTGTAACCTCCCCTTCTTCTACGACATTTCCTCCACCTAAAACAGCTACTTTATTGCATGAATCTCTGATAACTTCCATTTGATGGGTTATTAAAATGATAGTTAAATTTAATTTTTTCTGTATATCCTTTAATAAATTTAGGATGTTCTTGGTAGTTTTTGGATCTAGTGCACTGGTAGCTTCATCTGAAAGAAGGACTTTTGGATGATTAGCTAAAGCTCTAGCGATAGCGACTCTTTGTTTTTGTCCCCCGGATAACTGGGCTGGATAGCTATCAATCTTATCTTCTAATTCTACTAATTTTAGGAGTTCTATAATCCTGGGTTTTATCTTTTCCTTGGGATAATTAGCAACTTCTAAAGCAAAAGCTATGTTACCTCCTACACTCCTTGAATTCATCAGGTTGAAGTGTTGGAAGATCATCCCTGTTTTTTTCCTGTATTCCTGCAACTCAGAATTATTAAAACCTAGGATATCTTTTTTATCTACTATGATCTCTCCGCTGGTTGGTTCTTCTAATCTATTTAGGAGTCTTATAAGAGTTGATTTTCCAGCCCCACTGAGGCCGATAATCCCGTAGAAGTCCCCTTTTTTTATGTGTAAATTGATATTTTTTAGTGCGTCGACACTGATACTATTGCTAGTGTAAGTTTTTTTGATGTTTTTAATCTGAATCATAATCTTATCTCCTTTTAAAATTTTTAATAAAAAGCAACGTGACGTTGCATCCATAATAAGCGTCAATTAAAGATTTTATAAAATTTAGGTTATATAATAATCTGTAATTTCCTAGCTAATAAAAAAAGCCTGTGGCGTCTACCACAGGCTTTCGTAATTGCTTGAAAGATGTTTGGCAGACTCATGTAATTAATTACAAAATGAGTCTGCCCTTAAATTAAATAATTTAAGTTACAAACCCTTCCAAAGCATCATCATCATATTTAATTGTCTGAATTCAAAATTTCTCATAACAATCTTCCTCGCTTAATAATTTTTTTTAGATAATAACATGGTTTTTTGGAGATGTAAAGAAAAAACTAAAAAAAAATACTTTAGTGTTATTTTTTTCATATGAAAAGAGGATAAAGTATTTGTTTTTAGTATCGCAGATTTTAGAACTTAAAATTATACAAAATAAGGTTAACATAGGAGTGTACTTGTTATATACTATGTATTATGTGATATGACAAATTTTTGAGGTGAGACATGAGGATAGCACTTATAGGATGCGGAGGAGTTGGGAAATCATTTTTAAAATTAATGGGAGAAAACAATAAATATTCCATAAAAAAAGAATTAACAATAAATTATATATTAGGTTCCAAGGGTGGGATTTATAATGATAAAGGAATTAATTGTTTAGAGGTTTTAAATTTTTTAGAATTAAACAATAAAATATATGAATATCCACATGGTGGAAGAGAAGATATTGATTTTGAATTCCTCATGGGAAAACTGGATATAGATATCCTTGTTGAATTAACTCCTACAAATAAAGATACGGGAGAACCTGCAATAACTTATATGAGGAGAGTATTAAAAAAAGGAATTCATGTGGTTACGGGGAATAAAGGGCCGATATTATTAGCTTATAACGAATTAAATACTTTAGCATCCCAAAATAGTGTACAACTAGGTATAGGGTGTACTACAGGAGGAGCATTACCGTCAATAAATGCTGGGCTTATAGATATGGCAGGAGCTAAAATATTATCAATTGAAGGGGTTTTAAATGGAAGTACTAATTTTATATTAAGAGAGATGGCAGAATCTAAAGTCGAATATTCAACAGCACTGGAAAAAGCTCAAAAATTGGGGATAGCAGAAACTGATCCAAGTTTAGATGTAGATGGATGGGATACTGCTTCAAAACTACTTATTTTAACCAATGTTCTTATGGGTCAGGAGAAAAAAATGGAAGATATTGCAGTAGAGGGAATAACTAATTTAAATATTAAAGATATTGAAACTGCAATGGAAAACAGGGAAAAATATAAACTAATAGGGAAAACTCAAATTACAGATGGAAAATATATAATGACTGTCAAACCCGAAAGAATAAAGAGTGATCATCCTCTATATGGTGTAGAAGGAAAAAATAAAGCTGTTAAATATACTTCTGATACATTAGGGGATTTAACAGTTATAGGAGGTGCCTCAGGAACACTTCCTGCAGCGGCTTCAATTTATAGAGATATAATTAATATCGTGAGAGGGTATAAATTTTCTAATTGAAATTAACCTTTAAAAATAAGAGAATGTTTTATTATAATTAGGAGGAAAGATGAAATTAACAGATATTTTTGAACATTTTAAACCCCATAAAAAATTGTTTATCTTGGATTTTACAAGTGCATTTTTTATGGCAATGATAGATTTGGCGTTCCCGGTGTTTACCCAGAGGATAATAGACGTAGAGCTGCCAAATAAAAATTATAAATTTTTTATAATTTTGATCGTAATTTTGGTAATCCTACAGGGAATAAGAGCTATTTTGGCCTATATAGTGACCTATTACGGGCACAAGATGGGGGTAAATATAAGATACGATATGAGAAATAAACTATTTCGTCACTTGCAGAAATTATCCCTGTCTTACTATGATAATGCTAAAACAGGAACGATAATGTCCAGAGTTATGGGAGATCTTGAGATATTGTCTGAGCTTGCTCACCACGGTCCTGAAGATCTATTTATAATAATAGTTACCTTCATAGGTTCATTTATCTTGATGATAAATCTAAATGTTACTTTGACTTTAGTAGTGTTTGCAATCCTACCTTTTTATATCTATTTTGTGATTAAAGAAAACAAAAAGATGAAGAGAGCTTTTAAAGATTATAGGGTAGTGTCGGCAGAAGTTAATTCCCATTTAGAAGATAGTATAGCAGGGGTTAGAGTTGTAAAAGCATTTGGAAATGAAAAAACAAGTTCGAAAAACTTTGACGGATATAATAAAAAAGTAGCAGACAGTTTGATGAAGGCGTTTGAGCCAATAAGTATATTGACTAGTGCAACTGGGTTATTTTCTGGTGGAATCCAAATTATAATCTTGGTCCTAGGTGGAACTATGGTGATGAAAGGGCAATTGACAATAGGTATATTGATTGCTTTTTTACTCTTTGTAAACAGGTTTTTAGACCCAATAAAGAGAATTATTTCATTTTTAGAGATGTACCAACAAGGAACTGTGGGTTATGAAAGATTTTGTGAGGTTATGGATATCGATCCCGATATAAAAGATAGTGAAGGAGCTAAAAATTTAGAAGACATTTCAGGAAATTTAGAGTTTAAATCTGTAGATTTTTCATATAATGACGGAGAAGTAATCTTGAAAGACTTTAATTTAGATATAAAAGCTGGAGAAAAGGTAGCTTTAGTTGGTCCTAGTGGAGCCGGAAAATCTACAATATGCAGTTTGTTGCCGAGATTTTATGATGTAAGCCGTGGGGAAATCATTATAGATGGTGTCGATGTTAAGATGATAACTCAGAATTCGTTGAGAAAAAATATAGGTATTGTTCAGCAGGATGTATATTTATTCCATGGAACTATAGGAGATAATATAGGTTTAGGAAAGATTGATGCTAGTGAAGATGAGATAGAGAGAGCAGCGTCAATGGCTAATGCACTGGAATTTATAAATGAACTACCTAATGGTATGAATACTTTAGTAGGAGAACGGGGAGTTAAATTATCAGGGGGACAAAAACAAAGGATATCTATTGCCAGAATATTTTTGAAAAATCCAAAAATTTTAATATTAGATGAAGCTACCAGTGCTCTAGACAACCAAACTGAAAAATATATCCAAGATTCATTGGCTAAATTATCAGAGGGTAGAACAACTCTTACGATAGCCCACAGACTGACAACTATAAAAAATTCAGATAATATAATTTATTTGGATAAAGACGGAATCCAGGAAGAGGGAACCCATGAAGAACTCATAGAGAAAAAGGGAAAATATGAAAAACTGTATAACTCTGAGTTTCATGGATTTGTATGATATAATTAGATAGAACTTTGATCACGAAGAAAATGAAAAAAGGAGAGAAATTATGAGTATATTGGATATAATTAAAGACACAAATATTACTTTTGAGCAAAGGGTATTGGGGTTAGCCCGTGCTGCAGAAAATAGCATAGATGTATTAGAGATGACAGATTATGTAAAAGAATATAGGGAAGCGGGAATTATATGTGATTTATTTGAGGGAAATGCACCATATAGACCGAGATATATCTTGCCTGATTACGATAAATTTATTAAGGGTGGATGTGAATTTTTAAATATTACACCTCCTACAGATATTTGGGAAGCGACAAATAATTTATTGATGTTTTATAAACATGTACCATCCATAACGACTATGCCTGTATATATAGGAAATATAGACTACCTTTTGGAAAAATTCGTGACAGATGAAAATGAGGATGAGTGTTATAGAGCTATAAAATTATTTTTAAAGCATATAGATACAACTATAACAGACTCATTTTGCCATGCTAACATAGGACCCCGTGAAACAAAGGCTGGAATGTTGATATTAAAAGCTATGAGAGAATTAGAATTACCTACTCCTAATCTGACATTAAAATATAGTGAAGAAACTACAAATAAGTTAGCTATTGAATCTATAAATACAGCTTTGGTTACAGCAAAACCTAGTTTTGCCAAAGACAGTATGTACAGGGAAGATTTTGGTGGAAATGAATATGGGATAGTGAGCTGCTATAATGGTTTAGAAGTAAGCGGAGGAGCTCATACCTTAGTTAGGGTAAGGTTGGGAAGATTAGCTAAAAAAGCTACTAATAAATCTGATTTTATGGAAAATGTTTTACCGAAAGTAGCCCATGAGATGCTTGGGTACATAGATGAAAGAATTAGATTTATATTGGAGGAATCGGTATTTTTTCAGGTGAATTTCTTAGTTGCAGAAGGATTTATAAAAAAAGAGAAATTTACAGGACTCTTTGGAATGGTTGGATTAGCTGAGTGTGTAAATCATCTGATGGAACTAGAAGGAAAGAATGGAAGGTTCGGAAGTGATGATCTAGCCAATGAATTAGGTGAAAATATAGTAAAAACTCTTACGAAAATAATAAAAGATCACAAGTGTAAATATTTTGAGAGTGAAGAGAAAAAACATCTTTTACACTCCCAAGTAGGGATTGAAACCGATGCAGGAGAGAGCCCAGGGTGTAGAATACCAATTGGTGAGGAACCAGAAATATTTGAACATATAGTACAGGCTTCTCCATTTCATAAATATTTTGCCAGTGGAATAGGAGATATATATTCATTTGACGAAACCTATAAAAAGAATCCTCAGGCGATCTTAGATATAATAAATGGTGGATTTAATATGGGGCTTAGATTTTTTTCTATGTATGGTAGTGATTGTGACGTAGTCAGAGTTACAGGATATTTGGTAAAAAAATCTGAGATGGAAAAATTAGACCAGGGAAAAGTAGTCTTGAGAGATACAACTATTCTGGGAAAAGGTGCCAGAGATAATGGAAGGGTATTAGATAGAAAATTACGAAAAAAATAATGATTTTTAGACCTCACCTGTCCTACTGGACATCCTCTCCTAATTGTAGGAGAGGAATAAAATCATATTAGGAAAAAAACTTAGTCACAGAGATACACAGAGGAGAAATAAAGCCACACAGAGAAAAAATAAAAATTCTGTGTCGAAAAAATAAAATAAAATAAAATAAAATATAATTAGAGGTAATTAGTGATACATTTGAATTTCTTTATGAAATGATAAAGAAATTTAATACTCGTATAACTTTGATGGCAAAAAAGATTTAGATTTAGAATTTAGTAAGGGAAGAGTGAGTTTATGAGAAGGGCAAAAATAAATAAGATAATAAAATTTTCCAACGTGGATGGTCCAGGAAATCGGATGAGTATATTTTTTCAGGGGTGTAACTATAACTGTTTGTATTGTCACAACCCTGAGACTATAAATATGTGTAATTCATGTGGAACTTGTGTAGGTAGTTGTCCTGTAGGAGCGCTTAGTATAGTAGATTCAAAGGTTTGCTGGGATAAAAAACTATGTGTAGAATGTGATAGATGTACAAATATTTGTCTGATAGACTCATCTCCTAAAACTATGGATTACAGCGTTGAAGAACTTTTGAAAGAGATAAAAAAAGTCAGCGGTTTTATTCGTGGAATAACTGTAAGTGGTGGAGAAGCTACCTTAAACTATGAATTTATAACTGAGTTATTTAAAGAAGTGAAAAAATTAGGACTGACGACCTTTGTAGATACTAATGGTTCCCTAGATCTGAGGGAAGATATCTACAGTGAGTTTATCAAGGTAACAGATAATTTTATGGTAGATATGAAGGTATGGAGTGAAAAAAAACATAAAGATCTCACAGGCGTAGATAACCTTAGTGTGAAAAAAAATATAGAATTTTTAGGGGAATTAGGGAAGCTGTATGAGGTAAGGACGGTAGTTGTACCTGAATTTTTAGATAACCTAGAAACTGTTACTGAAGTATCTAAACTGATAGGTAGTATAAACTCTAAAAATCAATTAGATGAAAGGATTATCTATAAACTTATAAAATATAGGCAGATAGGTGTGAAAAAAGAAAATCTAGAAGGGAAACTCCTAGACTTAACAAGCCCTGCAGATGAAATAATGGAGAAGTTATCTAAAGTTGCAAAAGAAAATGGGGTACAAAAAGTAATTATAATCTGATTGACAGATAATAACAGATATGGTAAAATGATTAAGTTAAAAATCGGATATTCCTCTGTAACCTATATGCGTTATTAAGAATGTCTTAGAACTTAGGAGGCAATACAAATGAAAGAAAAATTAATCGCGTTAGTAGAAAAAGATTACATCAGAACTGATTTACCTGAATTTAAAGCTGGAGATACTTTAAACGTTTCTTTAAAAGTTAAAGAAGGGGAAAAAGAAAGAATCCAACATTTCGAAGGTGTAGTAATCAGAGTAAATGGTGGAGGAGTTGCTAAGACTTTCACAATCAGAAAAGTAACTGCTGGATTTGGAGTAGAGAGAATATTACCTGTTAACTCACCAATGATCGACAGTATTGAAGTTAAGAGAATCGGAAAAGTTAGAAGAGCAAGATTATTCTACCTTAGAGGATTATCTGGTAAGAAAGCTAGAATCACTGAACTTAGAAAGTAATTATAACTTTGAAAGCATCGAGGAAACTCGATGCTTTTTTTATTACTTTATCCATTCCTTCCATATTTCAGGCTGATATCCCAGGGTTATTTTATCTTTTTCTCTTAGAATTGGTGTTTTGAATAGAGTAGGGGATTCCATCAATAATTCTAAAGTATCAAATACATAGTATTCTAAATTACGTTTTTTAAACTCCTTTCCCTCTCTGTCCAACAACTCCTCAATATCAAAAGTTTTTGTTATACTCCTCAGCTCTCCTTTTGAGATCTCTTTTTCCTTGAGGTTGATAAATTGAACATTAATTTTTCTATCCTTAAAAAATCTTATGGCTTTTTTTGTATCATTACAGTTTTTAACTCCAAATATTTGTATCATAGGCTGACTCCTCGTATTAATATAATTATTATATTTTACTATAAAGATAAAAAAATGTTAAACTCTATCTTAAGAAAGATGAAATTTTTTTAGGAGGGATAAGATGAAAAAAATAGCACTTATAGCTCATGACAGAAAAAAAGATGAATTGGTTGATTTTGTGAAGGAACACAGGGAGTTTTTTTCTAAACATAGTTTGGTCAGTACAGGTACTACTGGAGGAAGAATTATACAAGCTACAGATTTAGAGGTTATCAGGTTTCAATCGGGACCAATTGGAGGAGACCAGCAGGTAGGAGCACTTATTGCAACCGATGAGGTAGAGGCAATATTTTTCTTTAGAGACCCCCTTACATCTCAGCCCCATGAACCAGATGTACAGGCTCTCATAAGATTATGTGATGTTCATAAGATACCAGTAGCTACAAATACGGCTACAGCAGATCTATTAATAAAAGGGATGAAAGAACTGTAAAATTGAGATTAAAAATATTTATTTAACAACTTATTTTTCAGGTGTTCCAAAATAAAACTATAAAACCATTTGACAAACATGTTATAATGGTGTATAAATTATGTAAGCGGTTACAACATGAGTGAGGAGAGCAGGATGAAGATAAAAGATATAGCAGAACTAGCAGGAGTCTCCACCGCCACAGTGTCGAGAGTGATAAATAACTCTTCTTCAGTGAGGGAAGAGACAAGAAAAATGGTCTTAGAAGTAATAAAGGCTAAAAATTATAGACCCAATATAACTGCTCAAAACTTAGCTAAAAAAGAGACCAATACGATAGGGGTAGTAATACCAGATTTAGATAATCCTTTTTTCGGAAAGATAATAAAGGGGATCTATGAAAAAATAGAGGAAGAAAATTTAAATATAATCCTTTTAAACAGCTATGGTAGTCTAAAAAAAGAAAAAAGAGTTATAGAGACTTTGATAGAACAAAGGGTAAAAGGAGTTATAATAGTTCCTGTAGCAAAAGACAGGTTTTCAAGTTATAAACATTTTAACAGGTTAGATGAATTTAAAATTCCCTATGTACTTATAGACAGGGAGATCGAAGGAGATAACTTTTCTAAGGTATATTTAGAAAATAGAAATGGTGCTTATAAAGCAACTAAATATCTGCTGACCAAGGTAGATGATATAGCTATGATCTCTGGCCCCATAAGAACTACTACAGCCACTAAAAGATTAGAAGGTTATAGTTTAGCCATGGGAGAGGAAAACTTAGAGGAAAAAATTTACTATGGAGATTATAGAATAGAATCGGGATATAAGATAATAACTCAAATAATTAGAGAAAAAAAGCTCCCTAAAGCACTATTTGTAGCCAACAATATGATGACCTTGGGAGTTATAAAGGGGCTTATAGAAAATAATATTAAAATCTCAGAAAATATCTTAATATTTAGTTTTGATGAGGTGGAAATGGCTGAAATTTTTGGAGTAAAGATAGATTATTTAGAATTTGATGTAAAGTCTGTGGGAGAAAAGGCAGTAGACATTTTGAAAGATAAATTAAATGGAGACAGGTCCAGGAAGATCGTAAAAATTCCAGGGAAAATAAAAAAGCAACGTGACGCTGCATCCAGAGAGGCATAAACTAAAGTTTTAGAATTTGTTTTGGTGAACCTCCTAGAAGGTATAATTTTCTAGATAATAAAAAAATAAAATTTTTAATATAGTATGTAAGCGGTTACAGGGAGGAAAAATGAAGAAAATATTAGTAATTGGAAGTCTTAATATGGATTTAGTTACCATGAGTGATAGACATCCTAAATTAGGAGAAACAATTATAGGAAAAAGCTTCTTTCAGATTCCAGGAGGAAAGGGAGGAAATCAGGCAGTTGCCATATCTAAATTAGGTGGAGATGTAACTATGTTTGGCTGTGTAGGAAAAGATTCCTATGGAGATATATTAATAGAGGAATTAAAAAAGAATGATGTAAATATAGATTGTGTAAAAAAGGTCGAAAAAAATACAGGGATAGCTACAATAGTTGTAGATGAAAATGCAGACAACACAATAATAGTGGTCCCAGGAGCTAATTTTGAGATAACTATAGATGATATAGATAAAAATATAGAATTGATAAAAGATGCAGATATAGTTCTCCTCCAGCTGGAAATTCCTATAGATGTAGTGGAATATATCCTGAAAAAATCAAAGGAATATAATAAAATTACGATACTTAATCCGGCTCCGGCTGAGAACCTGTCGGTAGATATAATAAAGAATGTAGACTATCTGGTACCCAATGAAACTGAATTAGAATTACTCAGCGGGATGCCTACAGGTTCTGAGGAAGAGGTATTAGTGGCTTCTAAAAAACTTATGGATATGGGAGTAAAAAACCTCATAGTTACCATGGGAAAAAATGGTTCAATCTTTGTAGGAGAGGATAAAGTGGTGAAAGTAGGGATCCACAAAGTAAAAGCAGTAGATCCAACAGCAGCAGGAGATTCGTTTATTGGCGGAGTTATCAGAATGCTGGCGGAAGGAAAAAAAATAGAGGAAGCTATGGAATTTGGGGCTCGAGTAGGAGCAATAACAGTAACCAAAGAAGGGGCTCAGAGCTCTCTGCCTACATGGGATGAAGTTGTAAATTATAAATTTTAAAGAAAAGTTAACTATGAATCATAAAGAATAGAACGCTGATGCTACGCATACACGAATTAAAATAAAGATAATCACAGATCTATACGGAGAGGAAAAGTCATATAGGAAAAAAGCTCAGTGAATCTTTCTTTTCCAACTCAGTGGCTCTCTGTGTCAAAAAGAAGTAGGGGGATTTTTATGAAAAAAGGAAGATTATTAAATAGTGAGATCAATTCTGTAATATCTAGGATGGGACACACAGATCATATAACTGTAGGAGATGCAGGGTTACCAATTCCAAACGAGGTAAAGAGAATAGATTTAGCAGTAGAAAAAGGCGTACCTACTTTTTTAGGAACTTTAGAAGTAATCTTGGATGAATTAAAGGTAGAAGAAGTGGTAATTGCCAAGGAGATGAAAGATATAAGTGGAGAATTCCATACCCAGTTATTGAAATTATTGGAAAAAAAATGTGGAGAGATAAACATTATAGAAGTATCCCACGAAGAATTTAAAGGGATAACTAAGGAGAGTAAAGCTGTAGTAAGAACTGGAGAGTGTACACCATATGCTAATATTATTTTGAAATCAGGAGTAACGTTCTAAGGAGAAAAATATATGGAAAAAATATTAGAAATTTCAGGAATAATTAAAGATTTTCCAGGGGTAAGAGCATTGGATGGAGCCAAACTAAACGTATATCAAGGAAAGGTAATGGCCTTACTTGGTGAAAATGGTGCAGGAAAATCAACTATGATGAAAATAATGACAGGGATATACAAAAGGGATGCAGGAATCATTAAACACAATGGTAAAGAAGTAGAATTTAATGGGCCCAAAGAATCTCAAGATGCAGGGATATCCATAATTCATCAGGAATTAAACTTAATAGATCATCTTTCCATAGCAGAAAATATTTTTTTAGGAAGGGAATTGACTAAAAATTTCAGAATAGACTGGGATATGATGTTCGACGAGGCAGATATAATCTTGAAGAAATTAAATCTAGGATATTCATCTAGAGAATTGGTAGGAAAACTAAGTATTGGAGAGAAACAGATGATAGAGATAGCAAAAGCTCTCTCTCAGAATGCTAAAATAATAGTTATGGACGAGCCTACAGATGCTCTTACAGACACCGAAACAGAGAGTTTGTTCAATGTAATTAAGGAGTTAGTAGCTGAAAATAAAAGTATAGTATATATCTCTCACAGGTTAAAAGAGATATTTGAAATATGTGACTATGCTACGATTATGAGAGATGGAAAGTTTATAGATGAAGCTGTAGTAGCGGATATAACTGAAGATCACATAATCGAAAAGATGGTAGGAAGAAAATTAAAAGATCAATTTCCTAGGATAGAAACTGAATTAGGAGATGTATCTTTAAAAGTAGAAGACTTGAATGGTGAAGAGACAAAAAAAATTAATTTTTCCCTTCAAAGAGGAGAAATATTAGGGATAGCAGGTCTTATGGGAGCTGGTAGAACAGAGTTAGCAAAGACCATCTATGGATGTTTCAAAAAAACAAGTGGTCAAATCTATATAGATGGAGAAAAAGTAGAGATTAATTCAGCTCAGGAAGCACTAAAAAACAGGATAGCCTATGTCTCAGAAGATAGAAAAGGAGACGGATTGTTACTGGGACTTTCTGTAAAAGAAAATATGAGTTTGTCTTCCCTGTTAAAGTTTGAAAATGCATATAAAAAAATAGATGAAAAAAAAGAAAAGATAGAAGTAAAAGAATTTATATCGAAATTTAATATAAAGACTCCTACAATGGATCAACTTATAAAAAATCTAAGTGGGGGGAATCAGCAGAAAGTAGCCATAGCTAAGGCACTTATGACTAACCCGAAAATATTAATTTTGGATGAACCCACAAGGGGAGTGGATGTAGGAGCTAAGAAAGAGATATATGATCTCATAAATGAGTTTAAACATCAAGGGATGAGTATAATTATAATTTCCTCTGAAATGCCGGAAATATTAGGCCTCAGTGACAGAATAATGGTGATGTATGACAAAACTATTACAGGGACATTCAGCAGAGAAGAAGCCACACAGGAAAAGATAATGAAGTGTGCTATAGGTGTTATGAAGGAGGAGATAGATGAAAACTAGTACAGTATTAGATGGTGCAATAATTAAAAAAGAAAATAAATTGTTAAAAAATAAACCTTTGGTAGGTCTGATTATATTTGGAGTGATAGTTTCGATATTAAATCCTAGATTCTTATCGACGGCGAACTTACTGAATATACTCCGACAGACATCTATAAATGCAATAATAGCAGCGGGGATGACCTTTGTAATATTAACAGGGGGAATAGATCTTTCAGTAGGATCTATTTTGGCTATCTGTGGGGCAGTATCTGCCAGTATGTTAGCTGGGGGAGTCAACGGTTATATAGTTTTAATAATAACTATAATATTAGGAACTATATTAGGAGCAATCAGTGGAAGTTTTATAAGTTATGGGAAATTACAGGCTTTTATAACAACCTTGGTAGCTATGACATTACTTAGAGGTGCAACTTTAGTATTTACAGATGGAAAACCAATTTCTATGGGATTTGGAGATAACGCACTCTTGTTTGATACCATAGGTGGAGGATATTTCTTTGGGATTCCAGTACCTATATATATTATGATAGCAGTATTTGCAGTGTGTAATTATGTTTTAAAAAATACAAAATTTGGTAGGTATGTTTTTGCCGTAGGTGGAAATGAAGAAGCTACTAAATTATCTGGAATAAACGTAGAAAAATTAAAAGTTAAAGTGTATGCTATAAGTGGTGGATTAGCTGCCCTAGCAGGAATCATAATTACATCTAGGTTGGGATCAGCTCAGCCTACAGCAGGAACAGGGTATGAACTAGATGCCATTGCAGCAGTAGTATTAGGAGGGACTTCGCTTTCTGGAGGAATAGGAAGTATATCAGGAACTATAACAGGGGCACTGATCATAGGAGTCTTAGGAAATGCATTAAATTTATTGGATGTATCTTCGTATTATCAGATGATGATAAAAGCGATAGTTATATTAGCAGCAGTTTTAATTGATAGAAAAACACATAAATAAAAAGGGGGCTAAAAAATGAAAAAAACATTAAAATTATTGGTTGTAGGACTTTGTATTGGAATGATGTCAACTGTAGCTTTTGCTAAGGGAAAGGTAGGACTAGTGGTATCTACTTTAAATAATCCTTTCTTTGTAGATCTAAAAGAGGGAGCACAGGATGAAGCGAAAAAACTAGATATGGAACTTATAGTTTTAGATTCTCAAAATGACCCAGCTAAAGAATTATCAAATGTAGAAGATCTTATTGTAAGGGGAGTAGATGTAATATTAATCAATCCTACAGATTCAGATGCAGTGTATAGAGCAGTAAGAAATGCTAATAGATCAAAAGTACCTGTAGTAACTTTAGACAGAGGTGCAAACAGAGGAAACGTAGTTACACATATTGCATCAGATAATGCAGCTGGAGGAAAAATGGCTGGTGAATTTATCTTAGAAAAGTTAGGTAAAAATGCTAAAATAGTTGAATTAGAAGGAATTCCAGGAACAACTGCAGCAAGAGACAGAGGAAAAGGATTTAATGATGTTGCTAAAGGAAACTTAGATGTAGTAGGTAGACAAGCTGCTGACTTTGATAGAACTAAGGGACTTAATGTAATGGAAAACATGATTCAAGCTCAGCCAAAAATAGACGGTGTATTTGCTCATAATGATGAGATGGCTTTAGGAGCACTAAGAGCTATTGGAAACAATAAAAATATATTAGTAGTAGGATTTGATGCTACTGATGACGCTGTAAAATCAGTAAAAAAAGGTGAGATGGCAGCAACTGTAGCTCAACAGCCTAAATTAATCGGATCTCAAGGGGTAGAAACAGCAAATAAGATAATAAATGGAGAAAAAACTCCTAAGTTTATCCCAGTAGAGTTAAAGTTAATCACAAAATAATAAGATTAGATAGGATGGGGAGGAAGAAATTTCTTCCCATTTACTCTATTAAAAGAGGTGTATTTTATGTTATTAGAGGTAACCATAAAGAAATTTTTCTATATACTAATAAAATAATAATACGCTAGAAAAATAAATTCACACCTATTTTTAGGACAAAAGGCATATTTATAACTTATAGATTGTAGTAAAATAACTTATAAGATCAAAGGTTTTATTTGGGCATAAATTGTAGGAAATTAATGAAAAAATAAGTATATTTCCTTATGTATAATTTAGGGTTAGGATACTTATGATTTTAAACTTAATTATCAGCTATTAAAATATGTTTGTAAAAGCAAACATCCAAGGGGGAATAAAATTGAAAATATTTATCGACACGGCAAATGTGGCAGACATAAAAAAAGCTAATGATATGGGTGTTATTTGTGGGGTAACTACAAATCCATCACTTATTGCAAAAGAAGGAAGAGTATTTAAAGAGGTTGTAACAGAGATAACATCTATTGTAGATGGGCCTATAAGTGCAGAAGTAATCTCACTAGAAGCTCCTAAGATGTTAGAAGAAGCTAAAGAGCTAATCAAAATTCATCCAAATATTACAATCAAGTTACCTATGACTATAGAGGGATTAAAAGCTTGTTCTGCACTATCTAAAAAGGGAATAAAAACTAATGTAACTCTAATTTTTACTCCTAACCAGGCACTATTAGCAGCTAGAGCAGGAGCAACATTTGTATCACCATTCTTAGGAAGATTAGATGACATTGGTGTAGATGGAATCGAATTAATCAGAGAGATTGTACAAATATTTAGTGTGCACAATATAAAATCAGAAATAATTGCTGCAAGTATCAGAAATCCATTGCATGCAAAGGAAGCAGCTAAAGCAGGAGCACATATTGGAACTATGCCACTTGGTGTAATTGAAAAAATGACTCAACATCCATTAACAGATGCAGGAATAGCTAAATTCTTAGCTGACTGGGAAGGGGTAAAATAAATAAATTGAATTATAGTATGGATGGCAGAGTTAGCGCTGGATTTTAAGTTTAAAATTCAAGATTCTGAACTCTATACTATTTTTTATAACTTGACAATAACTAGTATATTACATATAATGTTGTTAGAAAAAACAAATAATGTACACTAATTTTTATTTAAAAAGGAGTTAAAATGGCAGATATCAAGATGTTAACGGAAAAAGCTACACAGATAAGAAAAGATATTGTGACTATGATTTGTAAATCAAAATCAGGACATCCAGGGGGATCTTTATCGGCAGCGGATATAGTGAGTGCACTATACTTCAATGAAATGAACGTTGATCCAAAAAATCCAAAGATGGCAGACAGAGATAGATTCGTTTTATCAAAGGGACATGCAGCACCAGTATTATATGCAGCATTAGCAGAGAAGGGATATTTTGATAGAGAGTTATTAGGAACACTTAGAAAATTTGGATCACCTTTACAAGGGCATCCGGATATGAAAAAATTACCAGGAGTAGATATCTCAACAGGTTCATTAGGACAAGGGTTATCAGTAGCAAATGGTATGGCATTATCAGCAAAATTAGATGATAAATCATATAGAGTATATGCGTTATTAGGAGATGGAGAAGTACAAGAAGGTCAAGTATGGGAAGCAGCTATGACTGCAGCTCACTATAACCTTGACAATGTATGTGCATTCTTAGACTCTAATAACTTACAAATAGATGGAAATGTAGATAAAGTAATGGGTGTTGAACCATTAGATGAAAAATGGAGAGCATTTGGATGGAATGTAATCGTAATAGATGGTCATAACTTCGAGGAGATATTAGGAGCTTTAGAAGCTGCTAAGGCTCATAAAGGTCAACCTACAATGGTTATAGCTAAAACTACTAAGGGTAAGGGTATCTCGTTTATGGAAAACGTATGTGGATTCCATGGAGTAGCTCCTACATCTGAAGAAACAGACAAAGCATTAGAAGAATTAAGTCACGTAGAATGTTGTAATAACTAATAGGAGGCCAAAAAAATGAGTAAAAAAGCTACAAGACAAGCTTACGGAGAAGCGTTAGCTGAATTAGGAAGAATAAATAAAGATGTAGTGGTTTTAGAGGCAGACTTATCTAAATCTACAAAGACTGCAATATTTCAATCTGAATTCCCTGAAAGACATTTCAATGTAGGAATTGCAGAAGCAGATTTAATGGCTACAGCAGCAGGATTCGCAACTACTGGAAAGGTAGCATTTGCTTCTACATTTGCAATGTTCGCAGCAGGAAGAGGATTCGAACAAATTAGAAATACTATAGCATATCCAAAATTAAATGTTAAAATAGCTCCAACTCATGCAGGAATCTCTGTAGGAGAAGACGGAGGATCACACCAATCTGTAGAAGATATGTCTCTTATGAGATCTATCCCAGGAATGGTAGTATTATGTCCTGCAGATGCAGAAGAAACAAGACAAATGGTATTCGCAGCAGCAGAATACGATGGTCCTGTATACCTTAGATCTGGAAGATTAGATACTGAAGATATCTATAAAGACACTGATTATAAATTTGAGATTGGAATAGCTGATACTTTAAAAGAAGGAACAGATGTTACAATTGCAGCTACAGGAATGTTAGTTCATGAAGCTATGGAAGCAGCAAAGACATTAGAAGCAGAAGGGATCTCAGTTAGAGTAATCAATGTTTCTACAATTAAGCCATTAGACGGTCCTACTATCTTAAAAGCAGCACAAGAGACAAAGTTTATTGTAACTTGTGAAGAGCATTCAGTAATAGGAGGATTAGGAGGAGCTATCTCTGAATTCTTAGGAGAAACTCACCCTACTCTTATCAAGAAATTAGGAATCTATGATCAATTTGGTCAATCTGGAACAGGTAACCAATTATTAGACGAATACGGATTAAGGGCAAAAGATATAGTAGCTAAAGTAAAAGAAAATATGTAATCATGTAAAAAGCTGTGGAAAATTCCACAGCTTTTTTTTATCTTATAGAAGGAAGCTATAGCTATTTTAAATTTAAAAACTCTTTAGGGTTATTCATAACAAGATTTTCTAAAAACTCTTTTTTATGGAGGTCACTTATATTTGCTGACTTAACTACCTTTTCAAATTTATTGAAGTAATTTTTATAATGTGCCTCATAACAAACATCGGATAAAACCATGGGAACGTCGGAACCCCACAGGAGTTTATCACTGAGTCTAAATTCTCCCTCAATAAATTTACCTTTATAATCAAATTCAATAACTTTTTTCAAATTACTGGAAAAATCATTTAATTTATTTTTTCCATAACTATATGCTGATATATCAGAATATGTGTTTGGGTATTTTTGAAGTAATTTAATTATGGTATAGGTCCATGAATTTTTATCTATACCTCCAACCCATATTTTTAAAGGATCAAGCATGTCTTCTACTCCATCTTCCCCACCAAAATGAGCAAAGTTTACCTTCAAATTTTTGAGTTCCGGATTATCGTTGAAAAGTTTCAGCCAATTTAAAGGGTTCGTATAATTTTTAATCTCTTTTTTTGTACTGTTGCCTCCATAACTTCCTTCTTGGCAGTGGACGGTAATGGGGATATCTTTTTCAACACACCATCTATAAAATTTTAAATATCTTTCTCTATTTTCTGCTGGATAAGGGTTGAACCCCATTGGAGGATATAATTTAATCCCCAAGATACTTCCGTTTTTAATTTCTTTTATAGTAGTATTTTTTTGGGGAGCAAAGCCATAATTTTTCCATAAATTTTGTATTTGCTGCAATCCATCTGCTAAGATTAATTTTCTGAGGTCAAATCCTATAAACGGGCAGATTTTAATTTTTAATTTGGATGATGATTTATCAATTGCATCTATCAATCTTTTAGTCTGGGCTTCTAAATTAGAAAAATTATCTTCATCCTCTTTTACAGAATCAAAATCTATGATTAAAGGGGTTATCAATATATCGGTATCACCGCCGGTTAGATCTAATAGATGGGTTTCAAATTTAAATATACTGTCTTTTAAACTTCTTTCAAAAAATTTAATGAAATCTTTCTTTTTCTCTATCTCCTTGATTTTGCTGGTTCCGTACAATGCACCGGCTAAAGGTACAGCAGTTCCTAAAAAAAGCTTTGAAAAAGTATTGAAATTTACCTTTCCTTGGATCGTTTCGTATAATGGAATATCAACGATATTAAATATATGGCAATGACTATCGATAAATTCTTTCATGATGACAACCTCCTCAAATAAAAAGTATAACAGCACCTAATTAATTATGCTTTAAAAAGATTGAAAAATCAAAATTAAAAAAAGCTGCGGAATTTTCCACAGCTTTTTTAGTTTTGATTCTTAACTTACCTTATTTTATCTCCTCAAATTCGATGATTTTATCGAAATGAGAATTACTTCCTTTTTCTTTTATGATATTTTCATTGTTTACAGTAGAATAATGTTTTTGCTCACTAAACTTAGTCATTATCTCGATAAATTCTGGAATATCTTTCTTAGAAGTAGATAAAACTTCTGCTTTTTCCCTCTCCATATCTTCTAAACTTATATCATAAAGATAGTGGGTGTATGAAAGGTTCATAAGGGTATCAGGAGTATAGGCCTGATAGTATTTCGCCATACTTTTCAAGATAAACCCGTCAAACTTTTCTTGTTTTATATTCAGCTCACCTTTTAAATAATTAGGTATTTCTTTGTAAGTATCGATAGTTTTATCCACTTCACCATCTCTGTAAGACGAAGCTACGATATCCCTGTTTAATGTGATATAGAACCAGGCACCATAGGCACCATTTTGCACTCTGATTTTGTTGTTTAAATATTCATTGATCATATTAGACATGATCTTATATTTTCCGTTGTACTCATAACCCATGTCTACCAGGTTATTACCCCAAGAGGTAGATCCATTCTGAGCTGGGACTGTAATGGCTAGATTAGAATTTTCTAACTTTCCATAACTTTCTTTTTCAATAGGTATATCTTTCATCTTACTTAAAAGAGGTGTAATGTCTTTTTTAAAGTTTTGATAGTTGCCCCTATTAGCATAAAAGATAAGTAAGTTATGTTTATTGAATATTTTTTCTCTGATATTTTTCATATCTTTCTGTAGTTGTAGGAAATTTTCATCATAATTTTCTAAAATTTTATTTAATTTAGTCAGCATAGGAGGGTAGACATAATAACCTCTTCCACCAAAATTAACTTCCTCATCTAAATAATAGTTATAGTTTGGATTGATCATAGACATAGCTTTTATTACCGACATCCTGTTGATGACATTGGCATCTGAAGAGCTGGTTAAGATTGAGTCACGGAGACCCTCTAATCTTTTTTTGATCTCTAATTTATTATCAAAATTTCCTTCTAAGAATATATTTTCCAGTGTATTGTATACTTCTGTATTGTCGTCCTGAAGATATTCAAAATTAATTACAAATCTTCTAGAGATATTGTCGTTATCCAAAAGAGAAGTCCTGTTGTTTAAACCAAGTTTGAAAAAATATTTAGTTAAATTATTTGAGATCTCCTCAAAGGAAAAGTCTTTGGTACTACTGGTTGTCATCAGATATGAAAATAACTCCGAGTCTAGTTTTTCAGATTGATCTAAACCGCTGGCATCGAACTTTAAAGAAACTAAGTTAATATCATAGGTATTGATATCGTTGTCTACAAATGTGACTCCATCTACAGATTCTTCACTTCTTTTTACAGTAGGAATTTCAGAGTCAGAAAGGTCATTTAATTTCACACTAGGGATAGAATCGATAATTTTTTTATCCACAGGTTCCTTTGACCAGGCATTGAATTTTTTAATCTCACTATTTAAATCTTCTAATTCTTTATTGTTTAGACTTTTTTCAAATTCACTCAATTTTTCTTTTTCTATGGTTTCATTTTCAGCTAAAAGATCTTCGTTTGGAGTGAAGAAAATCTCCAATTTATTGGTATTATTTATGAAGTATTCCCCTATTAATTGTTTAATTTTTTCAGGATTATTAGCCAAATCTTCCAATATTTTTATCTTATCATCAGAGATGAATAGATATGGTTTGTCATAATAAAAATAACTTGTAGCTATACTGGTTGTGAGATCCGAGGCTCTTTCTTTAGAATATTGAGACTTAGCCAGTTGTTTTTTATAGTCTCTTAGAGCTAGTTCAACTATCTCAGGGTCTATTCCTGTTTTAGCGATCTCCTTCATCTTAGCGTCCATCAATTTCCTAAATTTAGCAACCTCTTCTTTTTTTGCACCTTGGATAAGGTAATATCCTCTTGGTTGGATAGTATTATCATTATACAGGCCAAAACTACCGCTGAACTTTTCATCTACAAATAGTTTTTTTAGTGGTGAGATCTCATAGTCGGCCAAAAGAGATGTTATAAACATAAGTTCTGGTAGAGAAGTCTTAGGTTTCATAAGGGTTCCATAGATATAGATGTTTGGGGATCCTTTAGGAGCAGGATAACTCTCGTTATGAAATTCATCCTTTAATTTTGTATTTTGAGTTTCAATTTCAGCTACCTCTGTTTTGTCATATTGGCTGTAGTATTCATCTAATTTAGCCAATGTTTTCTTTATATCCTGTTTTCCTGCTAAAACCACAACTGAATTAGAAGGAGTATAGTATTTTTCATGAGTTTTTCTTAGGTGATCTAGGTCTAGATTTGGAATACTATTAGGTAACCCTCCAGAAGAAAACCTGTAGTTTGCCATCTCATCTGGATACATCAATCTATTCATTCTAAAAGATAGGTTTCTATATGGATTGGAAAAAGCTCCCTTCATCTCGTTGTAAACTATCCCATTTATGATTAGTTCACCGTTATTTGGATTTCTATCATATCTCCATCCCTCTCTTTTTAAGGTGTTTTCATCTTCTAATACCAATGGATTGAAAACTGCATCTAAATAGATATCCATCAAATTATCAAAAGATTTTGGTTCCACTGCGGAGAACGGATAAACTGTATAGTCCTGACCGGTCATGGCATTTAAAAATGACGGGATATTTTTCGTATCCAGTTCATAGAATAAATTTTTATCCGGGTATTTTTTTGAACCCTGCAAAACAGCGTGTTCAAATACGTGATTTACTCCACTGTCATCCACTACGGGAGTTTTAAATGCAATACCAAAAACTTTTTCAGGAGATTGGTCGTCTAAATAAATAACGTGAGCACCTGTTTTTATATGTTCATAGGTATAACTTGTAGCTCCTAAATTTTTGATTTCTCTCGTTTCAATAATTTTAAATATCTCTTTTTCTTTTTCGACTTCTTTCTTACCGCAAGAGATAAGGAAAGAAAGGGTCATAAGTATCATGATTAATTTCATAGTGCCTCCATATATATATGTTTTTTAGAATCACTAGAAGTTTACACTATATTGAATGTAATAACAAATATTTAGAGATGATATTAGAAAATAGAGTATAATGAAGTTAAGATAAATAAAAAATAGTTATAAGGAGGTAAATTAATGATGAGAATAATATTACTGATAGCAGGAGCACTTATGTTTACTTCTTGTTACAATATAGATAACAAGAGTTATAAGGCAACAGGGTACAATGAGAGGGTGAGGTTTATAATACTTCATTATACTGCCATAGATACAGACAGATCCATTAGAGCGCTGACTCAGGGAAAAGTAAGTTCCCATTATTTGGTAACAGATAAAAGATGGGACTCCATATATCAATTAGTACCCCTTGAAAAAAGAGCATGGCATGCAGGTATAAGTGAATTTGGAGGTAGAACCAACTTAAATGACAGTTCTATAGGGATAGAGATAGTTAATAAAGGGTACAAGAAAACAGTTGTAGATTTAGATACGGAAAGTGAAGTTAAAAATATAGCTAACAGAGAATTTTATCCCTACGAGGATTACCAAATAAAAAAAATAGGAAGACTTCTCCAAGATTTGGTAAAGGAATATAAGATATCTCCTAAAAATATATTGGGACATTCAGATATAGCACCTACAAGAAAACAAGATCCGGGACCAATGTTTCCATGGGAGGAGTTGTATAGAAAGTATGGTGTAGGAGCTTGGTATGAGATGGAAGATTTTCATAAATTTTATGATGAAAAATTGTACGGGAAATATAGTGAAGCAGATATTCAGATGGAACTTAGAAGGTATGGTTATGGAATTAAAATAAGCGGAGAAAATGATGGAGAAACTATAAAGGTTATAGGAGCTTTTCAAGCTCATTTCAGACCGGCTAGAGTGACGGGAGAGATGGATTTAGAGACCTTTGCAATTTTAAAAGCACTCAATAAAAAGTATAGTTAATAGAAGGTAAAAGATGGTGGTAAATAAAATAAATTATATAAGATGTTCTCATTAATGGGCATGTTTGTAATTGGAACTAAAAAATAATCTATGGAAATTAGGTGTTGAATTCAATTATGGTCAGCATCGTTAGTTTTCGAGGTTTTTATTCGTGGAAAAAAAATGATAAATATGGTAGAATATGCAGATATTATAAGGAATTTAGAGGAGGATTAGGGGCTTATATGGAAACTAATAAATTGATAATAAACGGGATATTTTATGTGATACTTACGACTTTTTTTATTTTCTTATGGTTAAAAGAAAAAAAAGTAGTGGCACAGATAAGAGTTTACAGGGATAGGTTTTCAGAATCTATAATTAAAAAATTAAATATAAAGTCTAAATATGGAAAAATAGGGATAAAAAAAACTGTTAACTTTACTGAGGCAATAGGATCAGCGTTAATCTTGGTACTTATAATTCAAAAATTTTATTTAGGAAATTTTTTAGTGCCAACAGGGTCTATGATCCCGACTATCGTTCCAAAAGATAGATTGTTTGGAAACATGGTGATATATAAATTCACCGAGCCTTCAAGGGAAGACATAATCGTATTCAAAGAACCTGTAGAAAATAAGGTTTTATACACAAAGAGACTAATGGGGCTCCCAGGGGAGACTGTAGAGATCTATGGAGAAAAACTGGTAATAGACGGGAAACAGGTGTCTGACAGAAGATACTCTAATTTAGGACAGTTGGATTATAACCAGTGGATAGTTCCTAAAAAAGGGGATGAATTGACTATAATTCCTATGGAGAATTATAGTGAAGAATTTAAACAAAATAATGTGAAAATAGCTGAAGTTCAAAAATATCTGTTGGATAAACCTGGGGCACTGGCTCAGGTATTACCAAATGTAGATTTTTATATAAATGGAAAAAAAACAGGGATGATATTGGATTATATCCATGATGAAGAGGTATTAAACAAATTGTTATCTGGAGAAACTGTAGAAACTATAATACCTGAGGATTATTTCTTAGCACTAGGAGATAATACCGACGGAAGTTCTGATTCTAGATTTTGGGGATTTGTAGCCCAGCACAGGATTGAGGGGAAAGCTTTTGTAAGATTTTGGCCATTGAATAGAATCGGATTGTTAAAGTAAAAAAGAGGTGAGAGAGTGTTTTTAAACTCTATAAATTATTTTAGAGGAATAGCTATATTTATAATTGTTTTAGGACATAGTTATTGGCTGGCAGGATTTGAAGCGACTACAGGGGCAGAAAAAACCTTTGAAGCTATAGCTACTGGGGGGACAGCATTATTTGTCTTTGTATCTGGATTTATGTTCCATCATGTTTTTTATAAGAGAACATTTGACTACAAAAAATTCCTGATGAACAAGGGAAAAAATGTAGTACTACCTTATTTAATCATGTCTAGTTATGTAATTTACAAAGCTGTATTTATTAAAGGAAGTTATTTGAATTTAAAAAATATAGGAATAGAGATAAATAATAAAATTACTGCAATTTTATTTTATTATGGAACAGGTTACCATATGATAGCCTACTGGTATATACCTTTTGCAATCTTATTATTTGTAGCTTCTCCAATCTATCTGAGATATATAAAATTAAGTAATAAAACACAAATTATATTGGTAGTGGCAGGGATAATTTTATCAAGTTTTATCCACAGGCCGACTAACAATTTTAATACCTTACAGTCACTTATTTATTTTTCACCGATCTATGTAATGGGGATTTGGTCATCTATAAATAAGGGGATTATTTATGAAAAACTAAAGGGTAAGGAGATATGGCTGGCTATGGGATTTTTAGCTCTAGGTTATTTCCAGGGGGTAGTGCTCGATCATCCATATAATTATCAAAAAACAATTTTTGAATATAATGGAATAGATCTAACGATCTATCAAAAGGTATTTATGATCTATTTCTTGATGATCTTACTTCATAGATTAGAAAATAAAAAAATATGGATATTGGACTTTATGGCTAAGTATAGTTTTGCAGTGTTTTTTATCCATGGGTACCTCCTTATGAATGGTATGGAGTTAAAGAAAATTCTGGGATTAAATTTTCAGAGCGGGATATTAGGTCTATTAATAATTGCTTTTGTGATAACCATGGGGTCGTGTTTTATAGCTTCTCTCATAAAAAGAATTTTGCCCAAGCATAGTAGAAAATTAATAGGAGCATGATAAAAAATGACAGATATAAGAGAGATAGAAGAGAACGAATTGATGGACCTTTTTGATATAGAGCAAATTTCCTTTAAAAATAGTTATAGGATCTCAACTTTGGCTGATATGTATGGAAAACCATCTTATAAATTTCTCGGGATATTCAATAGAAACAGGCTGGCAGGTTATATTATATTACTTGATAGTATAGATATATATGAGGTGGTAAAGATAGCTATTTCTCCTATTTATAGAGGGAGAGGACTGGGAAAAAAACTCCTCACGTCTGTCTTGGAAAATTTGGATAAGAACCTGATGTTAGAGGTAAGAGTATCCAATGAAACGGCGATCAACCTGTATGAAGGTCTGGGGTTTAAAAAGATCAATATCCGAAAGGGATATTATGGAGATACAGGGGAAGACGGTATAGTTTATCTGTTTGAAACTTCTTTTTCTTGCAATTAAGGAAGAGAAAATGTAGTGTGTTTTAGAATTTTTTCCTGATGTAGGAAAGGTGGCAAAAGAGGGGTTTATGGAATATAAATTTATTGAAGACAAAGGCATAATAGAATTTGCAGAAAAACATCTGCATCTTTCATATTCTGCCGAAAAAGAGGTAGGAGAATTTTTTAAGGAATTAAAAAATATAAAGGGTATAAATTTTTTAGAATTTATAGAAAAAATGGAGATAGAATTAAACAATAACAGAAAACACGACACGATGAAATTTTTAAAAATCATAAGGGAGTATAGAAATCCTGTCATGACTAAAGCTATGAACAAAGTTAAGGGATTATCAAATTCAATAAAAAATAAGGGATTGGTAGTGGGTGTTCCTAAAAATTTAGAGGGAGATACACTGACTTTAACTTGGACAATAAAATCTGCAGAAGATGTGGAAAAAATAGTATCTCATTTGGAAAAAAAGAAGGAAGATATAAAGAGTTTAATAACTACCATAAAATGTGGTGGATAAAATATATTAGGAGATGAAGAGAATAATGATGAATGTATATTCAAACCCGTTAGTAGAGAGATATGGATCTAAAGAGATGTTAGAAAACTTTTCACCGAATAAGAAATTTTCAAGCTGGAGAAGGCTTTGGATTGCCTTGGCAGAATCAGAAAAAGAATTAGGATTGAACATAACCGATGAACAAATAGCAGAGATGAAAAAATATGTGAACGATATCAACTATGATGTTGCAGCTAAGAGAGAATTAGAGGTAAGACATGATGTAATGGCTCATGTGCATGCATTTGGTGTACAAGCACCTTCAGCAGCACCAATTATCCATTTAGGAGCGACTTCTGCTTACGTTGGAGACAACACAGATTTAATTCAAATAAAAGATGGATACGAGATCTTAAAGAAGAAATTTGTAAATGTATTTAAAAATATGTCTGATTTCGCAATGGAATACAAAGATCTTCCTACCCTTGGATTTACACATTTCCAAGCTGCACAACTTACTACAGTAGGAAAGAGAACTACATTATGGTTACAAAGTTTAATGTTAGATTTCGAAGAGTTAGAATTCAGAATGGAAAATATGAGATTTAGAGGAGTGAAGGGAACAACTGGAACTCAGGCTAGTTTCGAAGAATTATTCAACGGAGATTATGACAAGGTAAAACAGCTTGATATCATGGTTTCTAAAAAATTAGGTTTCGATAGAAGATTTATGGTAACAGGTCAAACTTACGATAGAAAGATAGATTCAGAAACATTGAATTTATTGTCTAATATAGCTCAAACGGCTCATAAATTAACTAACGATATCAGATTATTACAACACTTAAAAGAGATAGAGGAACCATTTGGAAAGAAACAAATCGGATCTTCAGCTATGGCATATAAGAGAAACCCAATGAGAAGTGAGAGAGTATCATCACTAGCAAAATTCGTAATAGCTATGCAACAAAGTACCGCTATGACATCTGCGACTCAATGGTTTGAAAGAACATTAGATGACTCAGCAAACAAGAGATTATCTGTACCACAGGCGTTTTTAGCAGTGGATTCAATGTTAGTAATTTTACAAAATATCTTTGATGGAATGGTAGTATATCCAAAGATGATAGAAAAAAGAATCATGTCTGAATTACCGTTCATGGCAACTGAATACGTTATCATGGAAGGTGTAAAAAATGGTGGAGATAGACAGGAATTACATGAAAGAATAAGAGAACACTCTATGGAAGCAGGAAAGCAAGTTAAGATAGAAGGTAAGGAGAATGACCTTATTGATAGAATCTTAGCTGATGAATACTTCAATATAGATAAAGAAGAATTAGTGAAAATCTTAGATCCAAAGAGATTTGTAGGATTTGCTCCTCAACAAACAGTGGAATTTATAGAGGAAGAGATCAATCCAATCATAAAAAAATATGAGCACTTACTTGGAATGGAAGCTGGCTTAAGAGTATAGTTGTGAAAAGAAATAAAAAAAACGAAAATAAAAAAAGAGAGCTTTATTTAGTAGCCTTTGTGCTGCTAGCTCTCTATTTTTCGTTATTCGAAACTATAATTCCAAAACCCTTTCCATGGATGAAATTGGGGTTAGCTAATTTAGCTACGATAATAGTTTTAGTAAAATTTGGAAAAAAGATGGCCTTTGAGGTTTTGTTTTTAAGGATACTCATCCAAGGGATGATGATAGGGACCCTTTTTACCCCAGGATTTTTTATAAGTTTGACATCAGGGGTAATAAGTACAGGAGCCATGTGTTTTCTATATAGTCTAAAAAAACATATAAGTCTTGTGGCAATAAGTATTTTTTCAGCCCTCACCCATAATATAGTACAATTGATAGTGGTATATTTCCTTCTATTTCGAAATACCGATATTATGGGAAGGTCCATATTGATATTTGTGATGATATTTTTGGGGATAGGAGTGGTATCTGGAGGAGTTATAGGAGTTATAGCCAGTAGATTGAAATTGAGACCTTCTAATTTATAGAGGGATATTCATAAATTACTCATATAGGAAAATAAGGGTAAAATATAGGGGGATACGAGATGCAAAAGAGAAAATATTTTGGAACAGATGGGATAAGGGGAGAAGCCAATAGGGAACTAACGGTGGATATAGCCATGAGATTGGGTTATGCCCTGGCTTATTATTTAAAGAAAAAAAATCCTGATAAAAAAAAGATAGATGTAGTTATCGGAAGTGATACTAGAATATCTGGATACATGTTAAGATCAGCTCTGATGGCAGGGTTATCTTCAATGGGTGTTCATATTACATATGTAGGAGTGTTACCAACTCCAGGTGTAGCATATCTTACCCAGGCAAAATCAGCTGACGCAGGAATAATGATCTCAGCTTCTCATAATCCGGCTAAAGATAACGGGATAAAGATATTTAGAAGCAATGGTACGAAATTACCAGATGAGATAGAGTTAGAATTAGAAGATTTAATGGACAGTTATGAGGAAATTTCAAAGGAATGTGTAGCAGGGGATAAAGTTGGTAAAGTTCTAATGGAAGATGACGATTATTTTTTATATAGAGATTTTTTATTGTCTACTATAAAGGGAGATTTTTCAGGGATGAAGATAATCTTAGATTCAGCTAATGGAGCAGCATTTAAATTAGCCAGATCGATATTTTCTAGATTAGGAGCAGAGATAGTATCTATAAATGACCTGCCTAATGGAACGAATATAAACGTGAAGTGCGGATCTACTCATCCAGAAATTTTAGCTAAAGTTGTAGTTGGGTACAGTGCAGATCTAGGACTAGCCTATGATGGAGATGCTGATAGATTGATGGCAGTAGATAAATTTGGAAATATAATAGATGGAGACAAGATCATATCTATATTAGCTTTAAATTTAAAAGAAAAAGATGAGTTAAACAATAATAAAGTAGTGACTACTGTTATGAGTAATATGGGGTTTGAAAAATATCTTGAAAACAAAGGGATTACTTTAGTGAGAGCTAATGTAGGAGACAGATATGTGATAGCTAAGATGAAAGAACAGGGATTAAATCTTGGAGGAGAACAATCAGGTCATATAATAATGTCAGACTACAATACTACAGGAGATGGAATTTTAGTATCTCTAAAATTAGTAGAAGCACTACGTGACTGTGGAAAATCTATAGATGAATTGGTATCTGGTATAGTTGACTGGCCGCAAATTTTAATCAATGTAAGGGTAGAAAATTCTAAGAAAAATACTTGGAATGAAAATAATGCAATAAAAGAGATTATAAGGATAAAGGAAAAAGAGATGGACGGGTTAGGAAGAGTATTAGTTAGAACTTCTGGAACAGAACCGTTAGTAAGGGTAATGGTAGAAGGAAAAGATAAAACTCAAGTAGATTCAGTGGCAGCTGAGATAGCAGATGTAGTAAAAAAAGAATTAGGATAATTAAATAAAAAGAGGTTCTTTATAAGGGTCTCTTTTTATCTAAAATCACCTAAAAATTATAAAAACAGAGGATGATGAGTATGTATAAAAATTTTTCCAAAGTATACGATATAATGATGGAATACGCAGATTATGATGGATGGAAGAATATCATCGAAGAAAAAATAGAACGGTATGGAGATTCTCCTAAAACTATCTTAGATTTAGGGTGTGGAACTGGAGAAGTGCTTCTTAGATTGCTTCCTGATTATGAGATGACAGGAGTAGATCTATCTAAAGAGATGGTGGAAATAGCCAACAGGAAGATAGATTCAGCATCATTTTATGTGCAGGATATGAGGGAATTAAAATTGGATAAAAAACATGATGTGGTTATCTCTCTTTTTGATACCGTAAACCATCTAATATCTTTGGAAGGGCTGAAAAAAACTTTTTCTAGTGTATGGGAAAACCTAAGTGAAGATGGACTATATATATTTGATGTAGTTACTAGAGAACTGATGGAAGAGATGTTTCCAGGAGGGAACTTTATAGATGATAGGGGAGATATAATGATCATCTGGGAACATGAAGAAGATATAGAGGAAGGGATAGATTACGTAGATACAACTTTCTTCGTGAAACAAAAAAATGGGATGTTTAAAAAGATAACAGAGGAATATGTGAAGAAGATATTTACTGTAGATGAGATTATAAATACAGCTAAAGAAGTAGGGTTCCAAGTGGTAGAAGTAGAAGAGAACTCTGAATTAGCAGGAGAAAGAATATTCTTTACTCTTAAAAAATAAAATTATTAAAAATTGGTAAAGATTTTGGCTATTATCTGCATTATATTGTTAGGTTTTAGTCTGCATCAAAAAGGGAGAAAAAATGGAAAAGAATAGAAAAAATATCATGGTGATATCATATATCATGTTTGCGTATATGGGGATAGCTTTTTTATCTCAAGGGTCTTTAAAGTTAGAGATGGCAGAAAGTTTTGGGATAACTACCTCAAAATTACAATACTTATTCACGGTATTTTCAACGGCAAGTATGATTACAGTGATTGCCAATAAGGTGTTTTTAGATATAGTCCCATTGAAATTAGAGGTTATTTTATCTAGTTTATTTATATTGGTTGGAACATTTTTTATGATTTTAACAAAAAATGTAAATATATTTATGATGGGTTTAATACTATCAGGTTTAGGAATAGGAGTATACATATCTTTGGCTAGTTATCTGATTATAAATACGTTTACTGAAGATAGAAATGGGAAACTTAATTTTTTGCATTTTTCATATTCTATAAGTGCAGTATTGACTCCTATTATAGCAGCGACACTCATTGGAATCAGTCTGAGCTGGAATATGGTATACATGACTCTTCTTACTTTGGTAGCTGTAATTATTTTCTTGGCTCTAAGAACAGATTTTAGTAGCGTTACCCATGAAAAAGATGAAAAAAATGAATCTCAGCCAGCTAAATGGGATTTTAAGGTGTATTTATCGGCAGCGATGCTTTTTTTATATGTTTTTACAGAGATGATATTTTCATATTGGATAGTTGAATACATGGTAAATAAAGGAGCATATGGAGGAGAAGCTAAGATCTCACTTTCTATATTCTGGTTATTTATAGCAGGTGGAAGACTAATAGCAGGGAAATTAGGTCATAAATTTACAGTGATTAATATGGTAATAACTCTATTATCTATAGCCTTGATATCTTATTTTACTCTGATGCTGGTTCAAGGAATTTGGGTAACCTATATATTTGTAGGTCTTTTGGGATTTGGATTTTCAAGTTTATATCCGTCTATCATCGCTTTAGGAACTGAGGGAAGGAAAAGTATAAGCCCTAGTTTGATGACCTTTATAATGACATCGGGGTCTGTAGGAGGGATAATATATTCTCCGATCTCTGGATGGGTAAGTAGTAACTTTAATGTAATGTTAACTATGGGAATAGGAATAATAACGACTATATTGATGCTATCTATATCACTTTTTTTAAAAATCAAGAAAAAATAACTACTGAAAATTAAGGACAATAGGTCTAAAAAAATGAGTGCAAAGAGTAAAAATGTTTACATTTTACACATTATATGATAAGATTTTTAGTGAAATTAATAACTTTGAAAATTTATATGTGTATCGAATGTAATAAAAACGTATGGAAAAGCAAAAAAAAGTATAAACTTAAGGATAAATTAAGAATACAAATGAAAAAACAATACTAATGTATTATTATATCAAGGATGGTTTAAATATATACCCCTTGACACAACCGACCAGCAGGTAGTAAAGTATTTATATGAAAATCTCAGTGGGAGGATATGGATATGGGCAGCAAAAATGACATATTTTATTACTTATCTTTATTGACTCAATTGGGGTTCACTATAATATTTAGTATTTTGATATGTATTTTTATCTATAAAGTAATTGCAAAATTTATAGGTGAAAATATATTTTTATTTGTTTTTTTTATAATATTAGGTGTTGTAGGGGGATTTTATAACGCTTATAAACTGATAATGAAAAAGAAATGACTTTGTTTTAAGTTTAATTTGAGTGTGTAAAAGATTGACTTTATAGTAGAAAATAGAGTAAATTTATAAAAGGGAAAATAAATGAAAAACGAGGTATGATTATGGGAAAAGAATTGAAGATACTCATAAGAAACAGTGTGATAACATCTGCACTGATACTTATATATGGGATAGTAACTTGGGATAAATTAGTGCTACTGGCTGTGTTTGGCGGCTCTTTAGTTTCGCTTTTGACTTTGTACATGACCATAAGGGACGCAGAAGTTTCGGTACATAGTTCAAATGCTAACAAATTAACAATATTAGGATATACCAAAAGGTATTTTATATATGGAATATTTTTATTTTTAATGGCTAAATTCATCGGGTTTAGTGGTATTGTAATGGGAGGAATGGGACTTTTAAATGTTAAGTTCAACATATTATTATTTGGTGTTAATGGATTTATAAATAAATTGAAACACAGACTAAAAAATTAACTTCATGAAAGGAGGGTAGTTTTACTATGAGTAAGAAACCAATGAGTTTTAAAGTCTTTGCAGGGGTAGCAATAGTCGTAGCAGTAGTTATAAACTTTGTATTAAAAGTTGCTGTGAAAGCTGGAGCTGTAAGCGTGATTACGCCGCCACTAGTTGAAGGACCGAAGGTAGTATTTTTTATACCGACTCCTCATAATTTTTCGTTCGCTATGGAAATGGCAAATGGGGGATATGGGATTCCAGTAACAATTACGGTTGTAACAACATGGGCATTGATAGCTTTATTTTTCCTATTTTTCAATTGGGGATTAAAGAATCTTGAGATGGTACCAGGGAAAAAACAAGCATTTTTCGAAACATTGTATGATGTATATGATAGTTTAGTAACACAAATGTTTGGTAAAAGAGGAAAGGAATTTGTAGTTTATATATCAGCTTTAATAAGTTTTATAGCTATATCTAATATTACATCATTTTTTCCAATTCCAGGATTCAGTACAGTAAATGGACAATTTGTAATTTCACCATTACTTAGATCTCCATCGGCAGACATCAACACTACGTTAGGACTAGCACTTATTACAACATTTATGTTTATATATGTTGCTATTAAAGAAAATGGTATAAAAGGATATGTAGGAGGATTATGTGATCCAACACCAGTTATGTTACCGATGAATATAATCGGAGAATTAGCTAAACCAACTAATATATCTATGCGTTTGTTTGGAAATGCATTTGCAGGAATGGTTATCATGGGACTGTTATATATGGCAGCACCAGCAGTATTACCAGCACCATTACATCTATACTTTGACCTATTCCAAGGTCTGGTACAAAGTTTCGTATTTACCATGTTAACAATGGTATATATTCAAGGGTCAATGGCAACAGAAGATTAAGCAATAACAAAAATTATTTATAAAAAATTTCAGGAGGTAAAAAATTATGGATATGATGACAGCAAAAACAATAATATTAGCAGCTTCAGCTTTAGGTGCTGGGTTAGCAATGATCGCAGGATTAGGGCCAGGAATAGGAGAAGGTTACGCAGCAGGTAAAGCAGTAGAATCTGTAGCAAGACAACCAGAAGCTAAAGGAGATATCATCTCTACAATGGTAATGGGACAAGCAATATCAGAATCAACTGGTATCTACTCATTAGTAATCGCTTTAATATTATTATACGCAAATCCATTCATCGGATTATTAGGATAAACTAACCTGAATCTAATAGATAGGTTTTAGATTAAATTTCTAAGAGAGGAGGTAGTTAGTTTGAACGAGACAATCATGCCAGCAGTAGGTATAGATATTAATCTATTTTGGCAAATAATAAACTTTGTTATACTTATTTTTGTTTTCAAGAAATATTTTCATAAACCATTGAATGATTTCTTAGAAACAAGAAGAGAAAAAATAGCAGGAGAATTAACTCATGCTAAAAAGGATAGGGAATTAGCAGCTAGCTTAAATGAAGAAGCAGCTATGACAAGAAAAACAGCAAAATTAGAAGCTAACAAGATAATAACTGTGGCAGAAAAAAAGGCTGAAGAAAGAAAAGAACTTATTCTTAAGGAAACAAATGCTACTAGAGAAAAAATGATAGCAACAGCAGAAGCTGATATCGCTAAGATGAAATCTCAAGCTAGAAAAGAATTACAAGTTGAAGCTACTAAGTTAGCAGCGACATTAGCTGAAAAGATGATCAATGAAAAGATGAATAAAGAACTAGGAGGAAACTTACTAGACCAATTCATTGATGAGGTAGGGGATACTAAATGATAGGAGCTAAAGTAGGAAAAAGATATGCTGTAGCAATTTATGATATTGCTGCAGGAGAAAATAAAGTAACTGAAGTCTATGATACTCTTAATTCTATTATGGAAACATATTTAGAAAACTTAGAGTTTAAAAATTTAGTAGCTCATCCGCTGATTTCAAAAGAGGATAAGAAGAACTTTGTAAAAAAAGTATTTCCTAACTTTGATGAAGTTGAGATGGATATAGTAAATTACTTAATTGATAAAGATAGACTATTAGACATTAGATCTATTGTAGCAGAGTTTTTAAAGATCTATTATGAGAAAAATCAAATAGTAGATGTAGAAGCTACCTTTGCACTAGAACCTAATGAAGCACAAAAAGAAAATCTAATTAAAAAATTAGAGGCAAAAACAGGTAAAAAAATAAACTTAACTGTAAAGATAGACAGCTCTATTATCGCAGGTGGAATCCTTAAAATTGGGGACGAAATCACAGACGGTAGTATCAAGAGACAACTAGAAACTTTATGGAAAAAATAGTGGTAGGAGGTGTACTAGTTGAAAATTAGACCGGAAGAGATCAGTTCTATTATAAGAACTGAGATCGAAAATTATAAAAAATCTTTAGATATAAAAACTTCAGGATCTGTAGTAGAAGTTGGAGACGGAATTGCTAGAATATACGGTTTAAGCAATGCAAAAGCCGGAGAATTATTAGAATTTCCAAATGGTGTAAGAGGATTGGTTCAAAACCTTGAGGAAAATAACGTAGGTGCGGTACTTTTAGGAGACGCAACGGCAGTTAAAGAAGGGGATGAAGTAAGAGCTACAGGAGAAATAGCATCTGTTCCAGCAGGAGAGGCGTTATTAGGAAGAGTAGTAAATGCACTAGGAGATCCAATAGATGGTAAAGGTGAAATAAAAGCCGAAACTAGAATGAACATAGAAAAAAAAGCTACAGGTATCATTCAAAGAAAACCTGTACATGAGCCAATGCAAACTGGGATCAAGTCAATAGACGGAATGGTTCCAATCGGTAGAGGACAAAGAGAACTTATAATCGGAGATAGACAAACTGGTAAAACAGCAGTAGCTATCGACACAATTATAAATCAAAAAGGTACTGGAGTTAAGTGTGTTTACGTAGCAATAGGTCAAAAAAGATCGACTGTAGTAAATATAGTTAAAAAGTTAGAAGATGCAGGAGCTATGGATAACACTATCGTAGTAGCAGCAACAGCATCTGAGGCAGCTTCATTACAATACATTGCACCATATGCTGGTGTAGCAATGGCAGAATATTTCTCAGAAAAGGGAGAGCACGTTTTAATCATATATGATGATCTTACTAAACATGCCATCGCTTACAGAGAAATGTCATTACTATTAAAGAGACCACCAGGCAGAGAAGCATATCCTGGAGACGTTTTCTATCTACATAGTAGATTATTAGAGAGAGCGGCTAAGTTATCAGATGAGATGGGAGCTGGATCAATCACAGCATTACCAATCATCGAAACTCAAGCAGGAGACGTAGCAGCATATATCCCAACAAACGTAATCTCGATTACAGATGGGCAAATATTCTTAACTACTGACCTATTTAATGCAGGACAAAGACCAGCAGTTGACGCAGGAATATCTGTATCAAGAGTTGGGGGATCAGCTCAAATCAAAGCGATGAAGCAAGTAGCTTCTAAAGTTAAATTAGAGTTATCTCAATATAATGAAGTATTATCTTTCTCACAATTTGGTTCTGACCTGGATAAGGCAACTAAAGCTCAGTTAGAAAGAGGACATAGAATCATGGCAATGTTAAAGCAGGCTCAATATAGACCATATAAAGTAGAGGAGCAAGTAATCTCATTCTACGCTGTAACTAAGGGTCATTTAGATTCAGTTGCATTAGAAGATATCGGTAGATTTGAAAGTGATTTAATAGCTGATTTAAGAAATAATTCTACTGTTTTAAATGAAATAGCAGAAAAGCAAGCTTTAGACAAAGATTTAGAAGCTAAGATAGACAAGGCTATATCAGAATTTAAAGCAAATTTTAGTTAAGTGAGGTGAGATTGTGGCTGCGAATATTAAAGAAATAAAGAGCAGGATCAAAGGAGTACAATCTACCCATAAAATAACTAAGGCAATGGAAGTTGTTTCTTCTACAAAATTTAAGAGATACTCTAAATTAGTAGGAGAATCAAGACCTTATTCAGAAGCCATGGACGGAATATTACGTAATATTGCAACCGGTATAAAGAATGAGAAAAATTCTTTGTTTGATGGAAAAGCTGAAGTTAAGAAGATAGGAGTTGTACTTATGACTTCTGACAGAGGACTTTGTGGAGGATTTAATTCTCAAGCAAACAAAGCTCTTGAAAGACTAAAGGCAGAAAATCCAGATAAGAAAGTTTCAATAATTGCCGTGGGTAAAAAAGGTAGAGATTATTGTAAAAAAAGAGATTATGATTTAAAAGGTGAATATATCCAGTTAATTCCAGAAAGTATGTTTGATAAAGCTAAAGAGATCAGTGAGAATATTGTTGATTTTTATTTAGAAGATATATTTGATGAAGTTTACATCATATATTCAAAATTTGTTTCAGCTGTAAGCTCAGATCTTACGACTAAAAGACTTATTCCTATTGAAAAGGTAGAGAGTGAATCTAATGAGCCGTATATCTTTGAACCTTCAGCAGAATATATATTATCGACATTGTTACCTAAATATCTAAATATAGTATTATATCAATCTATATTGGATAATACGGCCAGTGAGCATGCAGCTAGAAAAACTGCCATGAAAAATGCAACTGACAATGCCGATGAATTAGTAGGAAGTTTAACTCTGCAATTTAACAGAGCTAGACAAGCTGCCATAACACAAGAAATTGCGGAAATCGTAAGTGGATCGTTGGCACAGCAATAATAATAAAAGAGGAGGAGAACTTTGGAAAATAAAGGAACTCTTATACAGATAATTGGACCTGTAGTAGACGTAAAGTTCCCAGGAGATTTACCAAAAATTTATAACGCTATCAAGATAGAGTTAGAAAATGGTGGAATCCTAGTTGCAGAAGTTCAACAGCATTTAGGAAACAATGTTGTAAGAGCCGTTGCAATGGATGGAACAGATGGTTTACAAAGGGGCATGAAGGTAACAGATACTGGAGCAGCTATAACTATTCCAGTAGGAAAAGCAGTATTGGGTAGAATCTTAAACGTATTAGGTGAACCTATCGATGAAGCAGGAGAAATTGTTGCTGAAGAGACAGCTCCTATACATAGAGATGCACCGAACTTTGAGGACCAAGGAACAGGAGTAGAAATTCTTGAGACTGGAATCAAAGTAGTAGACTTATTAGCACCATACTTAAAAGGTGGAAAGATCGGTCTATTTGGAGGAGCAGGAGTAGGAAAAACTGTACTTATCATGGAACTTATCAATAACATTGCTAAGGGACATGGAGGACTTTCTGTATTCGCAGGAGTAGGAGAAAGAACAAGAGAAGGTAGAGACTTATTTGATGAAATGACTGAATCAGGAGTTTTAGATAAAACTTCATTAGTTTATGGTCAAATGAACGAACCACCTGGTGCAAGACAAAGGGTTGCCTTAACTGGTCTTACAGTAGCTGAGCATTTTAGAGATAAGGAAGGTCAAGATGTATTATTCTTTATCGACAATATCTTTAGATTTACTCAAGCAGGATCAGAGGTATCAGCGTTATTAGGAAGAATGCCTTCTGCCGTTGGATACCAACCAAACTTAGCAAGTGAGATGGGAACTCTTCAAGAGAGAATCACATCTACAAAAACTGGATCTATCACTTCGGTTCAAGCGGTATACGTACCTGCCGATGACCTTACTGACCCGGCTCCAGCAACAACATTTGCCCATCTAGATGCAACAACAGTTTTATCTAGAAGAATCGCATCATTAGGAATCTACCCAGCGGTAGACCCACTAGATTCTACATCTAGAGTACTTGACCCGCAAGTTGTAGGTCATGAACACTATAAAGTAGCTAGAGATGTACAAGAAGTATTACAAAGATATAAAGAACTTCAAGATATCATCGCAATCTTAGGAATGGATGAATTATCTGATGAAGATAAATTAGCAGTTAGTAGAGCTAGAAAGATCGAAAGATTCTTCTCTCAACCATTTGCTGTTGCAGAGCAATTTACTGGAATGTCTGGTAAATATGTACCTGTAAAAGATACTATCAAAGGATTTAAAGAAGTCTTAGATGGAGTACATGATGACTTACCTGAGCAAGCTTTCTTATATGTAGGTAGTATCGAAGAAGCTATCGCAAAGGGAAGAGACTTAATGAAGGGGGAATAATGTATGGCGACTTTTAAATTAGAAGTTATAACTCCTCTGAAAAAAGTATTAGAAAGTGAAGTTGAAAGGGTAATTCTTAGAACTTCTGAAGGTGACATGGGTATATTAGCAAAACATGCTCCTTTAGTTGCAGAATTAGCTGTAGGAGAGATGAAGATAAAAACTGAAAGTGGCGAGGAGAGATTCTTCGTAGCTGGTGGTTTTTTAGAAATCTCTAAAGATAGAACTTTAGTATTAGCTGATGAAGCTGTCAATGTCAACGATATTGATGTAGAAGTAGCTAGAAAAGAAGCAGAATTAGCTAAACAAAAATTAGCTAAGTTAAAAGAGGATAGAGATATTGCAGTAACGCAAAAAGCTCTAGAATCAGCTTTAACTAAAGTAGGAATGGTAGAAGGTAAATAAATACCTGAAGCTAAAAGGAAAGGTGCCATGGCATCTTTCCTTTTTTTAATATAATCAATTAAATTATTTTTTATTCGGACTATTATATGGGTAATCAAGTTATAGATTAAAAAAGGTTTTCTATTTTTATTAGAAAACCTTTTTACGTTTAGTTTTTTATAATTTCTATTAATTCTTATTAATGATATTTATCTTTCTACCTTCAAGAATTATGTTCTTAGAGATATCTTGAACTTTTTCTTTGGAATAAGAATTTGAATTAAATTCTCCCTTTTTAGTTGTTAGAGTTATAAGACCGTTGGAAGTAGAGATTTTGTTGTTTCCTTCTAATTTATCGATGCTAAGTTCAATATCTCCGTTGGAAGTTTTTATATTTCCATCCTTGGAAAGGGTATCAGAATTAACAGTTATATTACCATTACTGGTTTCAAGATTAGCGATGAATGAAGCATTTGTGAGGAGAATAGAGCTGTTACTAGTCTTTAAATTAACAGATCCATCAATTTTAAAAGCTGTAATATTACCATTACTAGTTTTAAATCTTATATCACCCTTATTATTATCAATATTGATGCTACCGTTACTAGTTTTCCCTTCTACATTCCCCGTGTTATTAATAATTGTAATATCACCGTTAGAAGAACGGAGGTTAGAGTTTCCTGTGATATCGATAATATCAATATTACCGTTGCTTGTTATTACTTTAAAGTCTAAAGCTAGATCAGAGGCATTTATAGAACCATTGCTGGATTTAATGGATAATTTCTTGTTAAAGTTTTTTGGGACTTTAACTACAATAGATATATCTTCACTCTTGGAAAAGAAGGAAAAAATATGACGTGGTGCTAATACCGCAACCTCTAATTCCTGTGAATGGATTTGTTTTTCTATTTCTAACTTTACATTACTGGTGACAGATAAAGTTAGTTCTTTCGAATCACCAGGCAAAACTTTAATATTTGCATTTTTACTATTTAATGAGAATGAATTGATATCCTCTATATTATAAGCTCTTGTCAATTTATAAGTTTTATCGTTAGAATAAGAAAATCCAAATACAGTCAGCATCAATATTAAAATAATTTTTTTCATTATAGAACCTCCGTAAAAATCTTAAAAATCTGTTTTATTGTCTATCAACCATCCACTGATCCATAGCATCAAAGTGGTAATGAGAACTATAATAATAGTAGACATACTAAAATTTATTGTGCCAACTTCATTAAGGTTATCCAAGAAAACAAGGTTGAAAATCTTAGATAAAACAGACATAACAATAATAACTATAAGTGTTTTAAACTTTAACTTAGAAAGAAAAGTCTTAGTAATAATGATGCTTAAAAATACTAATGAGAAGAAACTCCCTATTGAAACATAGGTTAAGGCTAGAATCTTAAATCCACTTATAATAGCGCCATCTTGAAAAAAACCATCGATCTGGAATGAACTTTGAGGAGCAATATAATAAGCATTTGCAATGAGCCATATAATAGTTGTCAAAACTAATGCTGTTCCTGAGATGATTGTAGTTAAAAATTTAGAGGAAACTATTGTGAATCCACTGTAGGGAGTCATAAATACAAGACTTCTATCGACAGAATTAATATCCTTTGAAAAAGTAAGTAATGATGAAAATATAAATACAATATAAGTAATAAAAACCAATAAACCTCCTTTGTCAATAAGGTCGTTGTCTGTTGTAGTCAAGATGGAAGTTTTATAGATAATGAATACCTGCATCAATAGAAATAAGGTTCCTAGAATTGAAAACATTTTTTTACGTTTTAACATCTCAAATTTGATTAAATTAAACATTATATACCTCCCAGTAAAGTGATTCTAAAGATTTATTTTCACTATCTCTGAATTCCTCTAAATTAATATCTCTGATAAGTGAACCTTCATTTAAAAATAAAACCTGTTCTAAAATAAACTCCATTTCATTTAAAGCGTGGGAAGAGATCACGATGGTGCTATTCTCTGTGGTCATGCTGATGATTGTATTTTTAATAAGGTCCTTTGAAATAACATCTATTCCATTTAATGGTTCGTCAAACATATAAAATTCTACATTTCTAGCAAGACATAAAGTAACCTTTAATCTCATTTTCATCCCTGTTGAAAATGTTTCTACCTTTTCATCTAGAGGTAATTTCATATTTTCGAGGATCTGGTGTGCTTTTTCCAGAGAAAAATCTTCAAAGGTATTATTATAAAAATTTAAAACATCTGAAACCATAAGATTTGACATAAAAACATCTTCTGTAGGCATAAAAGCAATATTTTTTCTGGTTTTGAATGAAATTTTGCTGCTGTTTATAGATAAGTCCCCTTTGGTTGGTTTAACTAATCCATAGATTGTTTTCATCAAAGTTGTTTTTCCGCTCCCATTGGGACCGATCAATCCGTAGACCATCCCTCTTTTAAATGAGTATGAAAAGTTATTCAAGGCCTTTTTTTTGAAATAACCCTTAGTTAAGTTGTTTATAATTAAATTTTCCATTATTCCTCCTCCATCTCTTTTAACATTTTTATTGCTTCCGTCGATGAGATATTGAGATCTCTCATGTCACAAACAAATTTAACTATGATATCATTAGCCATCTTCTTTTTTATATTTTCTAGGATAGTTTCGTCTTCTACAACAAATGTTCCCATCCCTCTTTTTGTAAAAACAATATTTTCTGATTCTAACTCCTTATACACCCTAGAGACTGTATTAGGGTTAACTTTGAGTTCTACTGCCAGTTCCCGTGTAGACATCATCTTTTCTCCAGGTTTTAGTATCTTCAGGGATATATCTTGTTTTAATTTATCCATTATCTGTAAATAAATAGGGATATTTTTTTTAAATTCCATATCTCCTCCTCTTTATCGTTCTAGTGTTCTAGTTAGATAGTACGCTAGTTTTGAAGGGGTGTCAAATAATTTATAAAAATATGATATAATAAGTTCAAATTCAATATGATGAAAAAAGTTTTTAAATTAGCTTTGACTAAGATAGGAATACTAGAAGGAAAATAATAAAGAGGAGATAGCTTAGGCTATTTTCTCTTTTGTTTTCAAATGATGATGATCTCTATAAAGTTATGGTATAATAAAAATAAAATGGAGTATAATTATGAAAAAACAAGAATTAAATACAAAAATTTCATTTCAAGCAATAATTGATGAGTTATTATATACTGTTGATTGTAATAGAGAAAATAAAGAGATAACATTGAATGAAATTCTAGATAGTGTTTATAAAAAATTTGAAATTCATAATAGAAATTTTAGAAATGAGCATGTATTTTGTAATCAACATAGTATAATATCAGCATTATATACTTATTTAGTGTTGCCTAAAGAAAAATTATCAATGTCTGAAATAGAAAAAAATGAGCTAATAAAAAATCTTGATCCTGAATGGGGGTTAACAGAAATTAATCCAAATCTTAAATTTGGTGATTTTATCAGGCGTATGAGAAATGCTATATCTCACGGAAATGTAGAATGCTCTAAAGAATTAGTTTTTAAATTTACCGATATAAACGTTAAAAATAAAAAAGATATATTTAAAATAACTTTAGAACAAGAAAAAATATTGAAATTTAGAAAAGCAATAAGATGTTGGAGTCTAGATAGAGATATAAAATTAGGAGGCTTAAAATGACAAAAGACGAATTTTTAAAATCAATAGGAACAACAGAGGAAAAATTAAAGATAGAGAAGAAAGAAGTTATAAAATTTGATGATGGAGATCCTGAATGTATAGGATGGGAAGTAAGATATATAGATGAAAAACAAGCTATAGAGGTAGCTTTAGGATGCAAATGCAGCACTAGCAACAACCTGCATGACAAATTATAAAATATAAAAGCCCTCAGAGATTACTGAGGGCTTTTATATTGACAGAAGATAACAAAATATATTTGTTAAATTGAGGTATAATAGGATAGATGGTAATCTACAGGGATGACGAAAAATTTAGATTATACTTTGCGTCAAAGATGTGATGAAAAAGGGAGAAAACTTATGATATTAGGGCTGACAGGCGGAATAGCCAGTGGTAAAAGCACAGTGAGTAAAAAATTAAAAGAATTAGGTAGTTATATAATAGATGCAGATAAAATTTCAAGGGAAGTTTCAGATTCTTTGGAGGTACTAAAGATATTAGAGGGGAAATTTGGTTCTGAGATAATAGATCAGGGGCACCTAGATCGGCAAAAATTAAGGGAGATAATATTTGAGAACGATGAAAAAAGGGAACTTTTAAACAATATAATGCATCCTATTATAGTGGCAAAAATTATAGAAAAAATAGAAAATAATAGGAAAGAGAATCTAATAATATTAGATATTCCCCTTCTGTACGAAACAGGGCTGGAGTACCTCTGTGATAAGGTTTTGGTGGTGTGTACAGATGAGAGTATCCAGGTAGAAAGGATAAAAGTCAGAGATGGGATAGAGGAAGAATTAGCTAAGAAGATAATTGAGGCGCAGATGCCGTTGATGGAAAAAAGAGAAAAAGCAGAGATCCATATTGAAAATAATGGAAATTTAGAGGAATTATTAAAAAAAGTGGAACTAATATATAGTGAAATAATAAAGTGAACTCCTGTTAAGGGCAAGGGGGCTTTTAAATAAAAGGCTCTCTGCTTTGAGTTCAAAGTTAAAATATGTTATAATAACTAGTTGAAACACCCTTACGGGGGTTAGTTTCTATATGAAAAAATGGAGGAGAAAATTATGAAAAAAGAGGTTGTAAGAGGCTTAGCTACGTGGTTTGGACTAGGAGATCTACCTAAAGCTCCGGGAACGATGGGAACACTAGGTGCAATACCATTATTTTTTATGTTAAACTCATTTAGATTAGTAATAGCTGATGCTAGATTATATAACTCATTTTATTTTATATTTTTAACAGGATTTTTTGCCCTGTCAATATATGTATCGGATAGATGTGAAAGGGAGATTTTTAAAGAAAAAGACCCGCAAAAAGTAGTAATAGATGAGGTACTTGGATTTATGGTAACTATGTTTTTAGTTAATCCAGTGGGATATAAAGAAACTATAGTAGCTGTAATTTTAGGATTTTTACTGTTTAGATTTTTTGATATAACTAAGTTAGGTCCCATAGATAAGTCACAGCATTATGGTTATGGATTAGGAGTAGTATTAGATGATTTCTTAGCAGGAGTTGTGGCAAATTTCTTATTGATAATGTTGATGACAATAATTTTCTAGGAGAGGTAATATGGATGCAACGATTATATTGGTCGGAACAGAACTCCTAAACGGAATGACTGTGGATACCAACAGTATATACATAGCAGAGGAACTCAATAAATACGGGATAGAGATAAGACATAAATTGGTGGTCGGTGACAATATAAGAGATATTATAGAAGCTATTGAATATGGGAACTCAAAATCAGATTTAGTCATATTGAGTGGTGGATTGGGCCCGACTATGGATGATCTGACAAAATCAGCTATCTCTGAATTTTTAAATGTAGATTTAGTAGTAGATAGAGAAGATTATGTAGATTTAAAAGGAAAGTACGATTCTCATAAACTTGTATTGGAAGATAAAAATCTGAGGGAAGCTGAAAAACCATATGGAAGCCAAACGATTCCTAATGATGTGGGAATGTGTAAGGGGATATATATCGACAAAATAGCAGCATTTCCTGGAGTACCCAGGGAACTCTATAATTTGTTTCCTAAGTTTTTAAAATTACTGATATCCCAAGAAAAGTTAGAGAAAAATATCTATATAAAAGATATCTTAGTATGGGGGATACCTGAATCGGTGTTAGAAACAAAAGTCATTCATTTATTTGGGGTAAAGGGAATTCATTATGAGTTCTTGGTGAAAGATTATGGTATAATAATAAGACTACAGACAATAAGCACCAATAGACCCATTGTAGATAAAATAACATTGTGTCTGTATGAGGTGATAGGTGGAAATATAATAGGTGAAGATCATGAGAGGTTAGAAACTTCGATCTATAACTACTTAAAGGATAAAAAGTATCATATATCCCTTGCAGAATCGTGTACAGGGGGGATGATAGCTTCTAAATTTATTGAAGTGGATGGGATATCCAGTGTATTTAAAGAAGGAATAGTATGCTATAGCAATGAATCTAAGCAGGCTAGGTTAAGAGTAAAGAAAGAAACTTTAGATCTTTATGGAGCTGTTTCTTATGAAACTTGTGAGGAGATGCTAGATGGATTAACTACAGATGTAAAGATAGCTGTAACAGGGATAGCGGGACCAAATGGCGGGACTGAAGAAAAACCAGTAGGAACTGTATATATCGGGGTAGTTGTAGGAGATAGAAAATACATAAAAAAATATCTCTTTAATGGGAATAGAGAAAAAATACGAAGAAATACCATGATGAGAGCAATGTTTGAAGTACTTAAAATTTTAAAGGGGTGAAGTAAGATGGCATTAGGAGAAAAGATAAAAAAATGTAGAAAGGATAAGGGGTATTCTCTGAGACTGCTGGCTTCTAAAGTAGACTTATCAGCTAGTTTTTTATCTCAAATAGAGCAAAGTAAAGCATCTCCGTCTATCGAAAACTTAAAGAAAATTGCTAATGAATTGGATGTAAGGGTAAGCTCGTTGATAGAGGAAGAGGATGAGAAAAAAGATACTGATGTAGTAAGAAAAGACGAAAGAAATAAGGTAGAAAGTATAGATTCTAAAACAATGATCTCTCTATTGACTACTTCTAATATAGAAAAACATATGGAGCCAATATTGTATGAAATTGAGCCTGGAGGAGAGAGTGGCAGAGATTACTATACTCATAATGGGGAAGAGTTTATATTTGTCTTGGAAGGACAGTTAGAAGTGCAGATTGAAAGTAAGAACTATGAATTAGAAGAGGGAGATAGTTTATATTTTAAATCTACTCAAAAGCATAAATTTAGAAACGTTGGGGATAGATTAGCGAGAGCAATATGGGTAGTAACTCCTCCAACATTTTAAGGTGGTGAAAAATGAAACCAAATTTAAAGGAAATAAAGATAATAATTTTAGATGTAGACGGTACCATGACCGATGGAAAGATCACATATGATAATAATGGGACAGAGACAAAGTCATTTAATGTAAAAGATGGTATGGCAATAGCTCAGGCCATAAAATATGGGATAAAAGTAGCTATAATAACTGGAAGAACCTCTAAAGTAGTGGAACATAGAGCTACAGAATTAGGGATTTCAGATATATACCAAGGGGTAGGGAATAAAATTGCAACCCTGGATGAATTACTTGAAAAATATGATTATAACTATAAAAATGTAGCCTATATGGGGGATGATATCAATGATATCCCTGCTATGATGAGAGCAGATTATGTGGGAATAACAGCAGATGCTGTATCAGATATAGAAGAATTTGCACATTTTAAAAGCAGATATGATGGCGGATATGGTGCTGTAAGGGAATTTATAGAGACGATATTGAAAGCCAATGGAATCTGGAGCAAGATTATAGAGGAATACAAGAGTAAAAAGTAAAAAAGAAGGAGTAGAATTATGAAGATAGAACACTTAAATGTTACGAGGTTAATTAAGTTATTTATCGCAGGTAGTAGATGGATGTCTAAATACGCCGATATATTAAATGACTTAAATGTATATCCTGTACCAGATGGAGATACAGGGACAAATATGTCCATGACCATGCAGGCTGTAGAGAATGAATTGGTAAAATTAAACCATGAGCCTACAATGCATGAATTTTGCGAATTATTATCAGAAGCAATACTATTAGGGGCCAGAGGAAACTCCGGGACTATCTTATCTCAAATTGTTCAAGGTTTTTTAAATGGATTTGAAGATAAGGAAGAGTTGAACATAGATGATATCACAAGATCTTTTGAGGAAGCTTCTAAATTAGCTTATAAAGCTGTGAGTAATCCCGTAGAAGGAACTATGCTTACTGTAATCAGAGTTATAGCTGAAAAAGCAAAAGAATATGATGGGCCAAAAGATAACTTTATTCCATACCTTTCATACGTGAAGGAAGCAGCTCACCAAGCTGTAGAAGAAACTCCTAATCAATTATTGAAGTTGAAGGAAGCGGGAGTTGTAGATGCAGGAGGAATGGGTGTTTTCTATCTTATTGAAGGGTTTGAAAAATCAATAACTGATCCTGAGATGCTAAAAGACTTGGAAAGAATAGTGAAGAGCCAAGCTCATAGGAAAGAAAGACTGGAAGCTACCAATATTGAGGTTGATATCGAGTTTAAATATTGTACTGAATTTATTGTTCAGGCAGGTAAATTTAATATAGAAGAACTAAAGGAAGAGATAAAAGGAATGGGAGACTCAATGGTAGTAGCCCAGAGTTCGACTAAGACTAAAACTCATATCCATACAAATAATCCAGGAGCAGTACTAGAAATAGCTATGAAGTATGGTGGATTAGATAACATTAAGATAGACAATATGGAGTTACAACATAGAAGTTTACATCTGGCAGAGGGAGATCTAATGGATCAAAATTCTGCTCATGTAATGGTTCAAAATGAGAATACAGAAAAGAAAGCTTATTTTGTAATAGCTGATACATATGAGATGGGAGAACTGTTTATTAAATCTGGAGCAACTTGTGTACTTATTGGTGGACAGGGACAGAATCCAAGTGTAGCAGATATGGAAATGGCAATAGCTAAGATAGATGCAGAGGATATAGTATTATTGCCAAACAATAAAAATATTATCTCAGCTGCCAAAATAGTAGCTGAAAGAGCCTCTAAAAATGTAGAAGTTTACGAAACTAAAACTATGTTAGAAGGTAATTTCTATGTAAAAAATAAGTCTGAAAATTTGGAACAGGTAGTGAAAGATGCCAGAAGAAATAAATCCATTGAGATTACAAAAGCTGTAAGAGATACAAAGGTCGGAGATCTAATTATCAACGAAGGAAACTACATAGCTTTAGTAAATGGAAAGATCATGTATGAGAATAAAAATTTAACCGATTTAATATCTGATCTGTATGAAGAAAATATAGATGATAACACTCTAAATATATTTGCAGTATTAGGGAACGAAAGTACAGATGAAGGAAATCGTGCTATATTAAACACTAAAGGTATAAAACATGAGGAATATATAGGAAAACAGGATAATTATCACTACTATCTATATATTGAAAATAAAGATCCAAATCAGCCTGAAATAGCAATAATTACAGACTCTACTTCAGATTTATCACCTGCACTTATCGGGGATCTGTCGGTTAATATCATTCCCCTAAAGATAAAATTTGATGGGAATAAATATTATAAAGATGGAGTAGATATATCTAAAACAGATTTTTGGCATAAGATTATAACTGAAGGAGTTGTACCTAAAACTTCTCAGCCTTCTCCAGCAGAATTTAAAAATTTATATCAAAGATTGTTGAAAAGAGGATACAAAAAGATAATAACAATATTGATCTCTAGTAAATTAAGTGGGACACAGCAGGCTGCTAAAGTAGCTCGTGGGATGTTACCAGAGGAGAAAGATATAGCCATAATTGATTCAAAGAATGTGTGGCTAGGGTCTGGACACTTAGTTTTAGAAGCAGCTAAGATGGCTAAAGCAGGGGAATCTTTTGAGACCATCATAGAAAATGTAGAAGAGATGAGAAATAAAGGGAAAATATACTTTGTAGTAGATGAATTAAAATACCTTGAAAGAGGTGGAAGAATAGGAAAAGCATCTGCTAAAATTGGTGGAGTACTGAATATAAAACCTATATTAAAAGTCGAAGATGGTGAAGTTCACAATGAGAAAAAAGCTATCGGAGATAAGGGTGCTATGAAATATATGGAGAAATTACTTAAGCAGGAAGCTAAGAATGGATCGATAGTATTGTATACTGGCTGGGGTGGAACTAAACATCAGTCTGAAAATGCAGATGAACTTAGAAAATCAGTAGAAAAATTTGATAATGTAGACTATCAATCGAGATGTGAAGTCGGATCGACTATTGGTTCTCATTCAGGACCACTATATGGAATGGCTATATATCCAAAAATAAAATAAAATAAAATATAGAGACTCAGCAGATATGCTGAGTTTTTTATTATATACAGAGTAAATTTTAAGGTGAAAACCATTTTCATGTTTATAAATTTACTTTATTTTTATATAAATTTAGGAATTAAATTGTATGTTTTCATTAAAAATCCTAAATTTTTACAAAAAAAGATTGGGTAGAAGCGGTTTATTTGGTATACTGAATTTGAGAAATAGATAATTAATAAGGGGGCAAAAAAATGAGAAAAAGTTTAGACGTATTGGAATCAATGATATATTACTGGAATACTGTAGCAGAGAAAGAAAAGGTAAGTGAGCAGTTTATAGATTTTCTAGCTCAAGATAGAGGGATGAAAGCTACATATGATGAGAATTTTGATGCTGAATCAGTAAGAAAAGTACTTAGTGCTATTTCAAACGTAGAACCATTTATAGGTGACACACTAAATGAAGGAAAATTCTGGACTAATAACATGTGGATGATAGAGAAGATGGATTATATGAATAAGATAATAAATCCATTAAAAAGATTAAGTGTAGAAGATTTAGGAGAAGGACAAGTTATATTCTTACCACTACACCTTGATTTATTCTATAAAAAAGGTAATACCTTATATATAAACTTCTTTATGGTAGAGCCAGACGAAATTAACGGAACAGATAAGCTGACTATAGAGGATGTAGAAGTAAAAGAGTGGATCAAGAAAAATATGGGGTGATAGGATGATATGGGATAGCGGAATGATTTGGTGGTTTTTATTAACCATCGTATTTATAGGTGTAGAGTTAGCAGCACCGGCATTGGTGAGTATATGGTTTGCCTTTGCAGCTATAATATTGACGCTGATATCAGGAATGGTAAAAAATCCTATAAACGAATTTTATATCTTTGTAGGACTCAGTGGATTTTTTCTGATATTGACCAGGCCAATAGCTAAAAAACTTTTAGAGAAAAGAAAACCTATTGAAAGTAGAATATTCGGTCAAGATGTTGAAATTTCTAAAAAAATAGAGGCAGACCTCTATGAGGTAAAACTGGATGGGAAATATTGGAGAGCTACTTGTGACGAAAAGTTAGAAGTAGGAGATGCAGGAGTAGTAGAAAGAGTAGAAGGTAATAAACTAATACTTAAAAAGAAGATATAAAAGGAGGCAAACATGTTATTATTTTTTCCATTGATATTAGTAATTATATTATTAATCGTAACTAATATCAGAATTGTACCACAATCACAAGCGTATGTTATAGAGAGGTTAGGAGCCTATATGAGTACTTGGGAAGTTGGTCTTAGATTAAAAATTCCATTTATTGATAGGATAGCTAGAAAGGTATCGTTGAAAGAACAAGTAATAGATTTTCCACCTCAACCAGTTATCACAAAGGATAATGTAACTATGCAGATAGATACAGTAATATATTTTCAAATTACAGATCCTAAGTTATATACATATGGAGTAGAATATCCTCTAAGCGCTATCGAAAATTTATCAGCTACAACGCTTAGAAATATAATAGGTGATTTAGAATTAGATTCTACACTAACATCTAGAGATGTTGTGAATACTAAGATGAGATCTATATTGGATGAAGCTACAGATCCATGGGGAATCAAAGTAAACAGGGTAGAATTGAAAAATATTATGCCACCTGCAGAAATTCAGGATGCTATGGAAAAGCAAATGAAAGCAGAAAGAGAGAGAAGACAAAAGATATTGATTGCAGAAGGGGAAAAAACTTCGGCAATATTAGTAGCAGAGGGAGAAAAACAATCAGCAATCTTAAGAGCGGAAGCCAACAAAGAAGCTGCGGTAAGAGTAGCAGAAGGGGAAGCGGAAGCACTTCTAGAAGTTACAAAAGCTCGTGCAGAATCATTGAAATTATTAAATGAATCTCATCCATCGAAAGAAGTTCTTTCACTTAAAGCAATGGAAGCATTTGTTAAGGTAGCAGATGGAAAAGCAACTAAGATTATAATTCCATCGGAATTACAAAATGTAGCTAACTTAGCTACAGCTTTTACAGCAGTAGGAGAAAATAAAGGAAAATAAAGAATTAATTATAAAAGGTAATATACATGTTTTGTATATTACCTTCTTTAATAGTTAGGGGATTTTCCGAGTGGATGCAACGTCACGTTGTTTTTTATCAAATTTATGGAGGTTTTTAATGGAGATTATTTTAGAAAATCAGAATGGAGATATGATTGATTTATCAGCTCATAAAGGAAAAAAGATCTTGTTTTTTTATCCTAGAGCAAATACACCTGGGTGAACAACAGAAACAAAAGGGTTCGGTGAATCCTATGGAGAGTTTAAAGGTTTAGAGATAGAAATTTTTGGAATAAGCAAAGATACTGTAAAAAAACAATCGAACTTTGCTAAAAAATTAGAAACACCATTTAGCTTACTCAATGATATTGATGGTATAGTCTGTGAAAAATTTGGTGTTTGGCAGGAGAAAAAATTCATGGGTAAAACATCTATGGGAATAGTAAGATCTACGTTTTTATTGGATGAAAACAATGAGATTCTAAAAGAGTGGAGAAAAGTAAAGGTAAAGGGACATGTAGAGGAAGTTTTAGAAACTTGTAAGGGGTGATAGCTATGGAATTGGATGTTATAATAAAAATTATTGTTTATATGATAATAGTTCGGATAATTATGAGCAAGGTAAATAAAAAGAAAAATATGAGACCTGGTAATAAAAGAAGTTCTACTCCTAGAGGAACTGAAAGACAGAGAGGGAGCAGAATGCAAGGAAAACAAGAAGAAAAAAAGAATAAAAAAAATCTAGATTTAAATAGTTTTAGAGATATTATGCCTAAATCTAATAGTCCACTTTCAGCTGAAGAGAGGATGAAAAAAAGGGAAAAGGAATTAGAAAATATGAATAAGAGATAGAAAAAAAGGTAATATACAATAGACTGTATATTACCTTTTTTTTATTATCTAGAAAATTATACCCGAAAGGGGGATAACCACTATAAAAATCTAAATTGTGCATATCTGAAAGCAACGTGAAGTTACTTTTTATTTTTCTTTGAAATTTCCATCTGCATCCCTGTTTAGAATCAATTCGTCCAACTCTTCTTTGGTATAATGTACAACCTTAAGATCATAAAATTTATAGAATGATAATCCTATTATACCCCAAACTACTAAAACTACTATAGATGGTAAACTAAGGGAACTGTCTAGTCCTGGTACTAATAAAAGGATTAAAAATATTATCCCTGAGATAGAACCAAAAATACTTGGTATAAATGTTTTTCCATATTCTTCCTTATATAGTTTATAAGATGAAAGACTTGTATATAGATATCCAATAGACGCTCCTACACTGGAAGTCCCAACTATCCATAACAATACATTTCTACCAAACCAAGGAGCTATCAAAGATATACCTAAGGTAAATAAAATTGCATTTTTAGGAGTATGATATTTTTTATCCAATACTCCGAAGAATTCTGGTAATATCTTTCCTCTAGACATGGCAAATAACAATCTACTGGCTGCCATATAAAATCCATTTATTCCAGCTACTATAGCTGATGTAAGTGCTACTATTAAAAGTATTATTCCTATCTTTCCAAAATAATATTCTGTAGTATATCCTGTTGCCCAAGAGATTTGACCATTCATTATTTGCTCACTTGTAACTCCAAAAGAAGTAAAAAGAATGATTAGTACGTAAACAAGTCCTCCTACTAAGATAGAAATTATAGCCAACTGAGATGCCTCTTTAGCTTCAAAATCTAATTCCTCCGCAACTTGCGGAATACAATCAAATCCTACAAATAACATTGGAGCAATAGATAGTATCTTTAATATTTTAGATAAACTCACTGTTTCTGAATCTATAAATGACATGGTATTTGGATTAGTTATTCCCGCTCTGGCGATAACTAGACTTAAAAATAAAAAGACTATTCCTACCAGTAAAATTACCATTACCTTTTGTAATTGAGAAGCTAATTTTATTCCTTTAATATTTAAATAAGCAAATAAGCAAAGGGCAGATAGAGCTACTCCTACTTCTCCTAAGTAAATCTCAGATCCTGCAATACTATAAAGATGTCCTACTTCTAAAATTCCCGGCATGGTGAACTTTGCAACGAGAGCTAATGCTGTAGCATTTAATGGAACAATACTTATATATGCCAGGGCTAAAAACCAACCACATGCTAAGGCATGCTTCCATCCAAAAGCGTCGTAGGTGAAGGCATATTCTCCACCTGCTACTGGAAATTTATGGAGCAGATAACCGTAATTTTTTTCAATTCCGATCATTATTAATGCCCCTGTAATTATTGCGATAGTTGAGTTTAAAATTCCTGCTTTTAAGAATAAATCTCCTGGAAGAACAAAAGCTCCCCATCCAATGATAGCCCCTATGGCTAACGATAATATATCCAATTTGTTAATTTCTTTTTTTAACATAATCACTCCTTAAAAAATAAAAAAACACCCCAACTACACCACCATAAAGGTAGCAGAGTTAGAGTGTTTAAGTTTCGTCATATAGACTCACAATATGCCACATAAGTAGCATAACTCATTGCCTCAATCGAGACCCTAAGTAAACCCCAGTTCTACAAATATTTTTCAAATTAAATTTTCCTTTTGTTCAATTAGTTCGTATCTACACTATTATAAAACATTGTAAATCTCGCCAATTAAGTAATCATTTAATTTACTTCACATTGTATTCTTTTTCCTATTTTAACACATTATATGTATAAAATCAAAATTATCTCTAATTTCGACCGAATTAAACACCAATAGTGTGTTTTTATTGGACTATAAATTTATGCTAAATAAGAAATATTGTCAGAATTTTTTAGTATTAAGAAAAAGAATGGGGAGCTGATAATCGATAATTAATGTGAGTAGGAGTATGTATAATATTTTCTATACTTCTTTTTTATATGGGGAGATTGGTGTATAATTTTAGAGTATAACAAAACAAATGATACAGATTTTTTAGATGAAAAACCTTAGTCACGAATGACACAAATTAATACAAAGGAAAATCCATTTTTTATCTCTGTTCTTTCTTTGAAAATTTTAACAATGGATTTTAAAATAAGTGTAATTTATGACAAAAATAAAATCTCAAAAGGAGAATGAAAAGATGAATATAGAATACTGCTCCTACACCGAGGAGATAATAGAAAATATAGAATCAGGGAAGGTCCATATTTTTCCTAAGTCGGTAGATAAAAGTTTAGCGAAGGAAAGATACATGGAAAATCTCGAAAAAAATAAAAATGGTAAAGGTCCTAATATATTTTTGAAACAGCCAAAATTTATGGGGTTAGGGGAGTTTAAAACTAACTTATTTTTAAGTGATGAAATGGTATTAAGGGAAGAGAAACAGGTGATAGCCTTTTATAGATCATTGAGTGAAAAAAACAGAAAAGAATTAGGGGTAGAGAGTTATTACGATGTAATCGATATTGCTGCTAATTTTTTGAATTTTTTTAAACTGCTAAAGGAGTATAGGTTAACAGAAATTAAAGATCTCAGAAAATGGCAGAGGAAAATATATGATACATTCTTGGATATTGAAAAAAATTATATAAAATTTTTGTCGGATAAAAATTATACTGATCCTACTTTTATAATAAAGGATGAAAATTATAATCCTAAAAGTCTAGATGGATATAGGGATATAATTATCTACAATAAGATACATTTTACTCCGTTAGAGGAGTGGATAGTTAAAAAATTAGAGGCAGATGGGTTTACAATAACTCTGAAATTACAGATGAATAAAGAGGATTTCTGTGAGGAAACTTTGTCGATAAAGGATGTAAATATAGGCGAGGAAGTATCTAAAATAACTAAAAAAATAGAGGTTTATACTGTAGATGATGAATTTACAGAACTATTAAAAGTATTGGATGTACAAAAGAAAATTAGAGATACTGATGATAAAAACAGAGGTGTCAAAATTTTTGATGCAAACAATGATAACTATAAATATAATAGTTTTTTTAATGAAACTAGGTATATATCGGACCTTCCGATCTTTTCCCTTTTGGAGGGACTGCATAAATTGTTATCTACTCTAGAGGAGATAGATGGTGAATTGGCATTGGAACTGCACACTGTTGTAGACATAATCAAAGGCGATGAGATCTTTAAATACTATAAGATCGAATCTGAAGATTTCGATAACTTCAAGGTATTGGTAAATGAAGGTTATAAATATTTAACAAAATATGTCATAGCAGAAAGGTTGGGAGAAGAAAACTTTATCTACAGGATATTTGAAGATATAGAGCAGATGAGAACTTATGAAAACTTAAAAAAATGGACTGAAAAACTTACTTTTTCTACTGAGCAGTTAGAGAAAATATTGGATGGAAGTGAAAATGTCGGGAAATATTTTGAGGCTCTCAGTGAGATAGAGGTTATAGAAGACCTGGATGTAGTAGATGGTTGGAAAAACTTTTTTGGATATGGAAAAACGGCAGAGGGATTGTTAAAATTGATATTAAAGTATTTAGAATTTAAGGAAATATCAGGTGAGTTTGATCCAATATCAAGAAAAGAAGGCCTTGAAGAGATAAAGACCACAAAGAATAAAAACCTTTTATTGATGAATATTTCAGATAGTTTTATACCAAAAAATAAGCAGAATACATTTTTATTTACAGAACAGCAGAAAAAAAACTTAGGTATAAAAGGTATAGATGAGATTAGATTAGAGGAAAAGTATAATCTGTTTAGAGCTGTGATGACTAGTGAAAGCACGACTATATTAGCTATAAAAAATATGGGGTCTGATAGTTCTCTTTCACCATTTGTAGAGGAACTTCTAGGACAATTTAAAGTGAAGTCTAAACACCTGAAGCAACCTCTAGAAAACTACTTAGAATTAATAAAACCTAATTCTAAAATGAAAAATATAGAAGATGGTAAAGGAATGTTTGAGGGAAGAAAACCAAGCGAGATGAAATTTGAGATAGAAGAGTTGAAAGATCCTTTTGGGGTAACGGCATATATGTGCGATGAGTTATTCAATTGTAAATATAAAATGTACCTCAGATATTTAGTGAAGTTGACCAGAGAGGAACTTGAGGTGGAAAGGGATCTTACACGTCGGGAATATGGAAACCTTGCACATGAACTATTTGAGGCAGTATTGAAAAAAATAGAATTGACCAGAGATTATTCCTTACTAGAGGAAGGCGGGATAGAAATAGGGATAGTTATGGGAGTTTTAGAAGAGTTAGTAGGCAGTAGAAGATTGAAATTACCGAGGTTAAATGAAAGGTACTACAAGGAGATTATCTATAAAAATTTAGCTGACAGTGTGGGAGAATTTTTTAGAAAGATATCAAAGGAATTACGTGGAGAAAAGATAAAAAGGCTTCTAATAGAGGAACTTTTAAAGCATGATATAAATAATAAAACTATTGATATCAAAGGTAGAGCAAAGGCAGATCTCATAATTAAAACTGAGAGAAAAGATTATATTGTTGACTTTAAAACTGGAAACCTAAATGAAAGGCAGCTTGATTTTTATAGTATTTTATATGCAGGAGAGGCAGACCTGACAGAAAAATATATATTTAATGTAGATAAGGGGAATTTGGAAAAAAGTAAAAAAATAAAATTAGTAAAGGATGAGTCTGGTAGAAATAAGATAGATCCTGAGGGAAAGGAAAGGAAACTGGGTGTTTTGGAAATAGAATTGAAAGAACTTTTGAACTCAGGAGTTTTTGAAAGAAATAAAACAAGTAAGTGTGACAGATGTGAGTATCTAGATATCTGTAAGGTTGGTGAATTAGATGAAATCAAGGGATAATAAAAATAAAAAAGTGGTGAAAGCCAGTGCAGGAACAGGGAAAACTTACAGACTTGCTATAGAATATATATCTAGAATATTATTAGGTGAGGATTACAATGAGATATTATTTATGACTTTTACTCGTGCAGCTACAGCAGAACTAAAAGTTAGAATTTTTGAGTTTTTAGATGATTTAAGCAAGGGAAATAAAGAATTAGAAGAAAATATTAAAACATTATATCCGGAAATTGAGATAGATACAGGTAGGATAAAAAAAGTGAAAACCGAACTTTTGTTAAATAAAGATAAGATAAGGATCTACACAATAGATTCTTTTATTGCTCAGATCTTTAAAAAAGCTATTGGACCGTCACTCAATATCTATACTTATTCTATGAGTAATACTGTTGAAGCTGAGGAGATATATGGTGAGGTATTTAGTCGTATTATAAAAGGAGAAGAGTTTTATAAGGTTAAGAAATTTTTAGAAAAAACGGCAGATAGAGAGGTGGAAAAATATATCGACCTCATAAAAAAAATATCTGAGGAGAGATGGAAGTTTGCTCTGATAGGTGAAAAAGAAATAAGTGATGATACAGAGAGCATAAAAGCGGAATTGTATAGAAATATAGTGAGAACTTTTGAATTGGTTGATGAACTGGTGACGGATCATGGGAAGGTCTATGAAAAGGTTTTGGCCAAAGCGGGAAAGATCATAGAGGAAGAATTTCACGGTGTTATAGATGATAAGGAAAAATTAGTTACCCTTATATTGGAGAAAAGAAAAGAATTTTTAGAAAATAAAATTATCAATGGGACTCAAATGGGAGGGAAAGCCAGGGAACATATAAAAGCCCAGGTTTTGGAAGTTCAAAATGAGATCCACAGGTTACTTGAAAGGATAATTTTTATTGAAGAAGTAGTGCCCTATGAAAAAGATATATTGGATATAGAGAAGATAACAAGATCTATCTATGATGATATAAAATTTAGGGAAAAGAAATTTACTTTTTCCGATATAACCAACTATACCAGTGAATATATGATAGAGGAAGATTTAGACCTTGTAAAGGATGGGATAATTACAGATAATTTTTATGAGATAATCGGAGGTAAAATTTCAACTTTATTTTTGGATGAAGCACAGGATACCAGTGTATCTCAGTGGAGGATAATTGAACCTATAGCTAAGGGATGCGATAATATAATTATTGTAGGAGATGAAAAACAAAGTATCTATTCATGGCGTGGAGGAGATAAGGGGTTATTTCTTAGTTTTGACAGAATACTAGGAGCGGGGATAGAATCTTTGCCGACAAACTATAGAAGTGAAAAGAAGATAATTGATTTTGTTAACTTATTTTTTGATCATGTTTCTAAAAATCATCATACTAAAGATGAAGATGACAGATGGGAATACAAGGAAGTTAAGTGTTGTAAAAAAGATGACAAAGGATTTATGGCAGTCATGGTAGATTCTGAAATTCATTCTGAGATTGCAATAGATATTAAAGAGCGATTTGCAGTGAGGGGGGAAGGTGGAGTACCAGACTATAGAGGAATAGGAATAGTCGGGAGGAAAAAGAAGGACCTAGGTAAGATAGGGGACAAACTGAAAGAGCTGGGAGTTCCTTATATAATGGAGAACAGTCTTTCTATTGTGCAACACCCCTGTGTGGAGGAGATACTGCGGTTATTTAACTTTTTTATTCATAATGATTTTATGTCGCTGCTGGAGTTTTTTAGGAAAACAATTGAAGTAGGAGAGGAAGATCTTAAATACCTGCTAAATAATAGGGGAGATATACTGGGGTACCTGTTGATTGAAAGTGAAAAAACAGTGGGTGAAGATGTAGAAGAAGTTATTATAAAAGAAAATTTAAGAATAGAACTAGATAGGATTAAAAAAATAAAAAAACTTTCCTACGAAAAGATGGGAAGGGGGATAGTCGAGGAATTTAATTTTGCAAGAATTTATAGTGCAACAAGGGATATAAAAAATATCAACTTTTTCCTGGAACTTATGGAGGAATATGACTATCTATCTGATTTTATGAGTTTTTTAAAGATGAATAGTGATTCTAATGGGCTGAAACAAGTAGGGATATCTGAGTTAAATTCTGTAATTTTGATGACAATTCACGGATCTAAGGGGCTGGACTTTCATACAGAATATATGTTTTTGTCAGATAAGGGATCAAGCTATAAATTAACTGGGTATTCAGATAAAGGGATGCAACACAAAGTTCAGTTGTTAGCTAAACTAGATGAAAATTATGAATATATAGAAGACTATCTATTTACCAATTCAATCTATAATAGTGCCATAAAAAAAACAGATATATATGAGCATAGTGAACAAATATTTTTGGATGAGGAGATAAACACCCTCTATGTAGGGATGACTAGACCACGAGCAAATTTATTTTTATGTATCGAGCCAACAAAAACCACTAAGAAGAAAGAGGAAATATTTGTACTTAACAACGATCTTATAGTAACTCCTATTGAAAAATATTTTAATGTGTCTAGGAAGGAGTTGTTAGAAGGCGGGACCCAGATGATGGGTAAGTTTATCCCCTATGAGGAGAAAACAGAGAGTAGTAGCAGGGATGAGATTTTTTGTATAGATCCTAACTTATATATAGATGCTGTAGCTCTAAAAACTAAGGAAAAGAGAGTGGAAAAAAAAGAAGAAGAGGATGGAAAAACTAAAAAAAATAAGGGTTCTATAGAGCATAGTGTAGAAAAAGAGCTGAAAAGAAAATCTGGTCTGGCTATCCATTATTATTTAGAAAATATAGAGTATGGTGGAAAAGAAGAGGAAAAAATAGCTAAACAATTGACTCTAAATAAATATAGTAATATGCTGGGGATAGAAAGAACTCAAAAAATAATAGAGAGAGTTGAAAAATTTATACCTAAAAATCCCAGAGTTTTTGACAAGAGATGGAAGATATTTAAGGAGTTAGATGTACTATATAATGGAAAAAAGAAAATAATAGATAGATTAAATGTAGATGAAAAAACGAAAGAGATAATTATCTACGATTATAAATCTGGAGAAACTATGAAGCAGAGTCAATTAGATGAATATGAAGAGATAATTAGGGAAAAGGTAGGAGTGGAATATAGTATAAAGAGTGAATTTTTAAAATTAGATTAAATAATATAGAAAAAAGGTTGACTTTATATAACTTTTAAGATACTATATATATAGTAACAGGGGGCTGACAGATTTCAATTGGAAATTAGTTAGATTCGCTGTATCAAAATTTACGGAGGTAACACACATGTTAAAAGGAACAGTTAAATGGTTTAACGATGATAAAGGATTTGGATTTATTTCTGCTGAAGATGGAAATGACTACTTTGCACATTTCTCTCAAATCAACAAAGAAGGATTCAAAACTTTAAAAGAAGGCGAAGAAGTAACTTTCGAAATCACTGAAGGTGCTAAAGGTCCTCAAGCTTCAAACATCGAAACTGTATAATTATATATATTTGAAATGTTTAAAAGTGGTAGATTTTCTACCACTTTTTTTAGTTTTTGAAAAAAATTAAAGGAGAAATTTTTATTAGTTTTATTTTCTTTACTAAATCAATAAGGGAATTGAAAAAAAGGGCCAAATATGATAAAATGTTATATTGTTTTAAGTATCGAAAAAAATGGTTATAAATAGAAAAAAATATTGAAAAAATACCAAAAATATAAGTAATAAATATTCAAGAATTAGTCGCAAAGAAGAGAAGTAGAAAAGTTTTTAAATAAAATCTTAATGGTTTTTATTTTTAATTTATAAATTATGGAGTAAGTTTTTAGATACTTTGGTGATGATCTTTACGGTTACTTTATATTGAAAAAAAGTAGGAGGAAGAGATGTTATTAAAAGCAAGTTTGATGATAGTGATAGGTGCGTTAATTGGATGGATAACAAATTATTTTGCAATTAAGATGTTATTTAGACCGTTGAAAGAGATAAATGTATTAGGATTTAAAGTTCAAGGACTTATTCCTAAAAGAAAGATGGAAATGGCGGAAAGTATAGCAGATACAATTCAAGAAGAATTGATATCTATGAAGGATATAACTGCGAATATTGGGGATATAGAGTTAGGTGAAGAGATTGATCTGATCGTAGACAGAATTGTAGAAGATAAATTAGAAAAAGAAGTATTGGCAAAAATACCAATGGCTAGTTTATTTATAACAGACAGCATGATATTGAAGATCAAAGGTCATATAAAAGATGCTATCGATGAAAATAAAGATGAATTTTTTACAGTGATAATAAAAAAGATGGAAGATAGTGTAGATATGAAAAACATAATTATCGAAAAAATTGAAAACTTTGAGTTGGATGAATTGGAAAAGATGGTATATAGAATAGCGAATAATGAATTGAAGCATATAGAAGTTATAGGAGCGATCTTAGGAGCTATAATAGGTGGAATACAATTTGCGATCAGTATGTATATATAGACGAATAGGGGTATTTTATGGATGAAAGACTGTTGTCGGCAGCTGAATTTGGTGGTGAAATAGAAGTACAAAAAAATTTAAGGCCTAAAACTTTGAATGAATATATAGGTCAAGATAGGTTAAAAGAAAAGATGGAAATATTTATGACTGCTTCTAAGAATAGGAATGAATCTATGGATCACACTCTTTTATACGGACCTCCAGGACTAGGAAAAACTACCTTGGCAGGGGTCATAGCTACAGAGATGGGAACTAATCTAAAGGTAACATCTGGACCTGTTTTGGACAAAGCAGGAGACTTGGCAGCAATTTTAACATCTTTAGAGGAACAGGATATACTATTCATAGATGAAATCCATAGACTAAATACATCGGTGGAGGAGATTCTTTACCCGGCTATGGAAGACCGTGAGATTGATATTATAATCGGTAAAGGACCTACAGCGAGATCTATCAGGATAGAATTACCGAACTTCACTTTGATAGGAGCTACAACTAGAGCGGGACTGCTCAGTGCACCTTTGAGAGACAGATTTGGTTTAGTTCATAGGATGGATTACTATTCTACCGATGACCTTTTGAAGATCATTATGAGGGGAGCTAATATATTAGAAGTCGGAATAGAGACTGAAGGCGCTTTGGAAATAGCACTTAGAAGTAGAGGGACGCCTAGAATAGCCAATAGATTCTTAAAAAGAGTGCGAGACTATGCTGAGATCCGAGGCGATGGAATAATAACTTTAAAGATAGCTAAAGAAGCTTTGAGTTTATTAGGAGTTGATGATTATGGATTGGATGAATTAGATCGTGAAATAATCTTAGCTATCATAGATAACTATGGTGGTGGACCAGTAGGAATTGAGACGTTAGCTCTTTTATTAGGGGAAGACAGGAGAACTCTAGAGGAGATCTATGAACCTTACTTAGTAAAAATTGGATTTGTAAAAAGAACCCATAGGGGAAGGGTTGTAACCCCAAAAGCATATAAACATTTTAATAAAAAACAGAAAACGGAGGAAAACCTATGAAAATAAGCACAAGAATAAGATATGGGCTAAGAGCCGTTATAAATATAGCAGAAGGAAATTTAAGTGAAAATAGACTGGTAAGAATAAAGGAAATATCTCAAGACCAGAATATATCTGTTCAGTATTTAGAGCAGATCCTTTTCAAATTGAAGAAAAAAGATATAATTAAGGGTAAAAGAGGGCCTAATGGGGGATATAAAATTACTAGGGCACCTGAGGATATTACAGTACTTGAACTCTATGAAATATTAGATGAAGAGGTAAGGGTAGTTGATTGTAATGAAGGAAATAATCAAAGGTGTATCAAAGATGATTGTAGAACCAGCTGTTTGTGGTCGCAATTAGACAATGCATTGAAGGAGATTTTAGGAAAAACTACTTTGGCAGATCTTATGAAAAATAAGGATATGATATAGTCAATGATAAGTGTATTTGTAGAAAAAGAAAGAATAAAGGGAAATATAGTTGAGATAAAAGATAAAAAAGACATCAATCACCTAAAAAATTCATTTCGTATGAGTGTAGGAGATGAAATCAGGGTAGTTGACGGTGAAAAAGAGTATAGATGTGAGATACTTTCACTTGAAAAGAAAGAGATCTTAGGTGAAATAAAGGAAGTTTTAGAAGATAATTATTCAACTTCTGTAAAGGTGGATATTGCCTTGGGATTATTAAAAAATGATAAGATGGATCTCTCTATACAAAAATTGACAGAGATAGGGATAAATAAAATTATTCCTATGAAAACAAAAAGAACAGTTGTAAAAGTAAAGGAAAAAAAAGATAAGTGGGTTGTAGTATCTACAGAAGCATTAAAACAATGCCAAGGAGTAAGGAAAGTGGAAATAACTGAACCTACTAATCTAAAGGATATTAATTATGATGACTATGATCTAGTATTCTTACCTTATGAAGGTGCTAATGGAAATAAGATAACTAACTATGATGGATTGGATAAATTGAAAAAAATCTTGTATCTTATAGGACCAGAGGGCGGATTTGATGATTCAGAGGTAGAATTTTTACAAAATAAAGGTGTGAAAATAATTTCTCTAGGTAGAAGAATACTGAGAGCGGAAACAGCAGCTATAGTAGCAGGAGGAGTAATTTTAAATGAAATTTGGTAAGAAAGTAGCTTTTTATACTCTAGGATGTAAAGTAAATCAATATGAGACTGAGAGTATAAAAAAACAGTTTTTAGAAGAAGGGTATGAAGAGGTAAGTTTTCAAGAAAAATCAGATTATTATATAGTAAATTCATGTACTGTAACGAGTATAGCTGATAAAAAAACTAGAAATATATTAAGTCGTGCAAAAAAACTGAATGAAAACTCTGTAGTTATAGTAACAGGGTGTTATGCTCAGACTGACGGTGAGACTCTTCTAGAAAAAGATTATATAGATTACGTTGTTGGAAATACTAATAAAACTGATATTTTGAAATTAGCAAGATCGATAGACGAACAAAAGGAAACAGAAAAAGTGGTTTCTCACAATATATTTGATGATCATGAATATTGTGAATTAGAATTTGCTACAATGAGAGAGATGAGTAGAGCCTATGTAAAAATTCAAGATGGGTGTAATGAATTTTGTTCTTATTGTAAGATCCCGTTTGCTAGAGGAAGAAGTAGAAGTAGGAAACTAGACAGCATCTTGACAGAAGTTGAAATATTAACCGGAGAAGGGTATAAGGAAATTATCTTAATAGGTATAAATATGGGTGTCTATGGCGAAGACTTAGAAGAGGGAAAAAACTTTGAAGACCTATTAGAAGCAGTTACTGTAATAGAAGGTGTAGAAAGAGTAAGGCTTGGATCTATCTATCCAGACAAGATTAATGACAGATTTATAGATATTATGGCAAATAATTCTAAAATGATGCCACACCTGCATATATCTCTCCAGTCTTGTGATGATGAAGTTTTAAAATTAATGAAGAGAAAATATGGAACGGAGCTTGTAAAAGACAGGTTATTAGGATTGAAAGAAAAGGTGAAAGACCTAGAATTTACAGCAGATGTAATCGTAGGATTTCCACAAGAAAAAGATGAAAATTTTCAAAATACCTATAACTTGATAGGGGAAATTGGATTTTCAAATCTTCATATCTTCCCATATTCTGACAGGGAAAATACTGTAGCCAGTAGATTATCTGGTAAGGTAGATGGAAATGATAAAAAAACTAGAACTAAAAAACTAGAGAGTTTGAGAAAAGAGATGGAAGACTTATCCAAGGAAAAAAATATTGGTAAGAAAACGAAAGTATTGGTAGAAACTATAAAAGACGGTTATGCTTACGGGTATACAGAGAACTATCACAGGATAAAAATGATAGATTCTGGATATAAAGTGAGTGAGATAGTAGAAGTAGAAATATATTTAGAAGAGGGGAAACTTTATGGCAAAGAGACAGAAAAAATCTAAATTATTAAGCATTATAATATTTCTTGTGATAACTCTAATAGGTTTATTGTATATGAATATTAACAATAATAACAAAAGGATAATAGATCTTCCGAGATATATGGTGATAGGAAAAGAAAATGTATTTGTTGTGTACGAAGATAAATTATCGCTCAGTATACCCTTTGATATCCAGTTAAACGGAGAGAAAACTATAGCAGATTTGAATAAGGTAGGTAACTATCGTGGGATAATGGATGGGATAAATGAACTTCTTCCAGAAAAGGTAGATAGTTTTGAAGTGGTAAAAAATGGTGAAGTTAGATTAAACGTAGCCTATAAATATAATGTTCCAGAAGTTGTGATAGAAGACAAAAGATATGTATTAACTTCTAATTTAAATTCATTATTCATGAAAAAATATTATAAATCTAATGGTGAAACTGCGGAAAATGTAATAGTGGACGTATTGAATGGTAATGGAAAATCTGGATATGCAGGCAGAACAGGAAAAAAGATAGAGGCTGCACTTTCGTACAAATATAATGCTGCTAACTATGAAAGGGACAGTGAATATAGTTATATAATCAACAAAGACTTACAAACTCATCAAATAGAAGATTTAATCATGAGTTTAGATGAAAAGTATATCAAGATAAAATCAGAATTAGACCTCCCGACTCTGGCTAATGCTGTGATAATTTTAGGAAAAGAAGAAAATATACAAACTAAAATTAATATCCATGGTACAGACAAGGTAACTGGATCTGCTAAAAATATTTTGGTAAAAGACGGATATAAAAATGTTTCTACAGGAACTGAAAATGGTAATCTAACTGTAGTAGAATATAGATCAGAAGACTACTATATAGCCTATAAAGTAGCTAAGAAATTAGGAATACAAAATATGGTAGAAAGCAACAGTGGAAAAAATAACATAATTAATGTCTACATAAAAGAATAGGGGGAGCTATGTTAGAGAAATTAGAAAAGATAGTCGAAGCTATTGAAAGCAAGAAGGGACAAGAGTTAATAATCCTTGATTTTCAAGGAAAAAACTCACTATGTGATTATGCTGTAATATGTACAGGATCATCTAATAGAAATATAAGGGCTATCTCAGAGGAAGTAGAAGTTAAATTAATGGAATTGGATGAAAGAAGACTGCATATAGAAGGACAGGATGAAGCTCATTGGGTATTGATTGATGGGGATGATGTAATGGTACATGTTCTAGATCAAGAGACAAGAGATCTTTATAGATTAGAGGAGTTATGGGGATATGCTAATGTAGTTTTCCCTAGATTAGATGCTTAATTTTCTTATTCTGGTTTTAATCTTTCTAGAGAATTCTTTGGTGGTAACTTTTCCTTATAATATAATAGCTCTACCGTATTTAACATATTTAGCTTATAAAAGAGGTAAAAATGGGATATTTGAGGTTATATTAATCTGCCTGATAATATCTAAGGATAAAAATGTTTTGATAGAACTATGGATTATTTTTGTTATTATATTTATGATAAGTTATTTCTTGTCTAAGGTATTAGGATATGAAAAGATAAATATAGTTTATTATAGTTTGATACAATTTATTATTTATGGAACATATTTATATATAAAATTGCCGTATTTTTATCCCTATCAAGGGGTAATTATGTTTGGCGGATATCTGCTATTTAACTATAGTTTTATAAAAAAATTAAGGAAAAATATATGAAATTAAAAAGAAAAATGCTATCGGTAAAATTAAAAAGATCGGAAAAAGGAAGGGGAGAAAACTTCCTAATAATAGTTGCAATAATATATAGTTTGATCTTTGCACGACTTTTTTTTATGCAGATAGTAAAAGTAGAAAAATATAAAAAGATGTCTAATAAAAACAGTATTAAAGTAAAGAGAATAAACGGTTATCGTGGTAAAATATACGATTCAGAGGGAAAACTCTTAGTAAATAATGAAGCTGGATATAGATTAGTTTATCTAAATGAAAGAAAATATGATGAAAAAAAATTAGATGAGATGTCAAAACTTTTGGGATATGACAAAGAAGTGATAGAGAAGAAGATAAAGTATGGAGAAATCTATAATTATACTCGAGAAAATGTTATTTTTGATGATATTTCCAAAGAAAAAGCTCATAAGATAATAGAGAAAAATTCAGATTACCCATATTTAGAAGTTCAAATTTATTCTAAAAGAAAATATCTTCATGATTCCTTGGGATCTCATATTTTGGGGTATGTAAGAAACGTTTCTTCGGCTGAATATGAAAAAATGAAGGACAGCGGGTATAAAAAAGATGATATAATAGGGAAACAAGGAATTGAAAAAGAATATGAACCATATCTCAGAGGAGAAAATGGATATAGATATATTGAGGTAAACGCACATAACAGGTTTGTTAAAACTTTAGAAGAGAAAAGTCCTAAAATAGGAGATGATATCTATCTTACTGTAGATTTTGATCTTCAACAAAAAATAACTGATTACATGAACAAAAGAAAGATGAAGGGTGCTTTCGTCGCTATAGAACCAAAAACAGGTAGAATAATAACTATGGTAAGTAATCCTGAATATCCGCTAAATACTATAATTTCTAGAATGACAACTAAGGAATGGGACGATATCATGTTCAATAAAGATAGACCTTTAGAAAACAGAGCTATAACGGGTAGATATCCGCCAGGTTCAATATTTAAAGTTTTATCGGCCCTTGCTTTTTTAGAGGAAGGAATGAATCCTAACAAGGAATTCTTTGATCCTGGATACTACCAAATAGGTAAGTGGAAGTGGAGAAGTTGGAAAAGAGGAGGACATGGATATACAAACCTATCCAAATCTCTGATAGAATCTGTAAACTATTACTACTATAGAGCAGCAGACAAATATGGAAGAAAGAAGATGCTAGAAGTGGCGGATGCTTTTGGAATAGGTAGAAAAACAGGAGTAGATATCCCGGGAGAAAAACCAGGACTTTTGCCAGATAACGATTGGAAAAAAAGTAAATTAAAGGAACCTTGGTATACAGGGGACTCTATAAATTTGTCGATAGGACAGGGATACTTATTAGTAACCCCCCTTCAAATGGCAAAAGCTTATTCGATATTAGCTAATAAGGGGTATACTTATACTCCACACTTAGTTGAAAAAATAGTAACTGAAGAAGGAAAAATAAAGGAAATAAAAGGAGAGAGGGAGGAAGTAAAGTACAATAAGAGGTATATGGAAGAGATTAAAGAAGCCTTGGTACAAACTGTAGAAGCTAAAGATGGAACTGCAAAAAGATTGAGGACAGAGGGAGTAAGGGTGGCCGCTAAAACTGGGTCAGCTCAAAACTCAAAATATAAGAAGCCTCACTCTTGGGTTTCAGGCTATTTTCCAGCTGATAAGCCAGAAATAGCATTTACAGCTTTTATAGAAGGTGGCGGGTCCGGAGGTAAAGATGCAGCCGAAGTAGCCAAAATCTTTGTAGATGCTTATTTAGAAAAGGAAAAAAAGAATAAAAAATAAGGCAAGATAAAGGTTACTCTTAAATTAAAAGAGTTATGTTATTGTTAAATTTTTGAGAGAAAGTAAAGAAGCTTTTTCTCAAAAGTTAAGGAGGAGAAAAATGAATACAACGGAAAAGGTAGAGATGAATAAATCTTTATCTGATAATCCTGTAAAAAGAGTCAAAAGTTTTTTTAAAAGACCAAAAAAAACTGATGTTGAGACTGTGGAAAAATCAGAAAAATTAAAAAATCTAGAAAAATTAGAAAAATCAAAAATTGTAGAAGTAAAAAAAGAGACAGTAGCTAAAGATTCTATAAAGGATATAAAACATAGAAAAAAGGTTCATAAAGGACCTAAAAAAATAGTTACAAATGAGAAAGATACTCCTAAACCTAAGAAAAAAGAGGAAAAATTATTCGTTATACCTCTAGGTGGTTTAGATGAGATTGGGAAAAATATGACTTTATTTCAATATAGAGATGAGATCGTAATAATAGATGCAGGAATAGCATTTCCAGATGAAGCACTACCTGGAATAGATGTAGTAATTCCAGACTATAGTTATATAGCAAGTAACAAAGATAAGATCAAGGCACTTTTAATCACTCATGGTCATGAGGATCATATCGGTGGAACGCCGTATCTTTATCAAACTATTGACCATAATGTACCTATGTATGGTGGTAAATTAGCACTGGCTTTAGCAAAATCTAAATTTGAAAAGTCATCTTTTGGTAAATTTACACCTAAGATGAAGGAAGCTCGTGGAAGAAGTAAATTTAAGATTGGAAAATATTTTGAAGTAGAATTCATAAGTGTGACTCATAGTATCGCAGATGCATACGCTATCTGTATAAAGACACCAGCTGGAAAAGTACTTCATACAGGAGACTTTAAAATAGACTTAACTCCAGTTGATGGTGACGGAGTAGACTTCAGTAGATTAGCTAGATTAGGAGATGAAGGAGTAGATCTTTTACTTTCAGATAGTACAAACTCGGAATTAGAGGGATACACTCCATCTGAAAGAAGTGTAGGAGAATCTATAAGAAAGGAATTTGAAAAAGCTACTGGAAGGGTAATAATAGCTTCTTTTGCATCTCATATATATAGACTTCAGCAAATTGTAAATGAAGCTCATAGAGTTAATAGAAAGATTGCTGTAGAGGGAAGAAGTATGGTAAAGGTCTTCGATATTGCTTCTAAATTAGGATATTTAAAGTTACCAGAAGGAATAATGGTAAGTTTAAAGCAGATCGAAAAATTACCGGATGAGAAAGCAGTGCTGTTATGTACTGGAACTCAAGGTGAGCCACTAGCAGCTCTATCAAGAATAGCTAAAAACATGCATAAGCATATTAAGATCAGAAAAGGCGATACAGTAATAATATCTGCAACTCCAATTCCTGGAAATGAGAGAGCAGTTTATAATAATATAAATAATTTATTAAAAAATGATGCAGATGTTGTTTTCAAAAAAATAGCTGGTATCCATGTATCTGGACATGGAAGTCAGGATGAGCAAAAATTAATGCTTAACTTAGTTAGACCTAAAAACTTTATGCCTGTACATGGAGACTATAAGATGCTTATAGCTCATAAAAAAACAGGGATGGAGACTGGAATACCTGAGGAAAGAATAATTATAGCTACAAACGGAAGCAGAGTAGAGGTAACTAAATCTTATGCTAAATTAGCAGGGAAGGTAACTTCTGGAATTACATTAGTAGATGGATTAGGAGTAGGAGATATCGGTAAGATAGTTCTTAGAGACAGGCAGCAGTTAGCTGAAGATGGTGTAGTAATAATAGTGCTTACTATCGATAAAACGACTGGTAAATTATTAGCAGGACCGGATATAGTTACTAGAGGTTTTGTTTATTCTAAAGATGCAGATATCATGATCAATGAAGCTAAGGTAATTATCAGAGAAAAAATAGTAGCTTTAAAAGAAGAGGATGCTAAAAATTGGTCAACTTTAAAAACTATAACAAAAGATACAGCTAATAAATTCTTCTATGAAAAGATCAAGAGATCACCGATCATCTTACCAATAGTAATGGAAGTTTAGTAAAAATAGGATTTTTAAAATAAAAAATATAAGGGCAGCATATATGACTGCCCATTAATTAAAGAAGAGGACGGTAAAAAATGAAATTAACAAGTAAAAAAAGAGCATATTTAAGAAAAGCAGCACATGACATGTCACCATTAGTAAGAGTAGGAAAAGATGGATTTAGTGAAAATATAGTAAAAAGTATACTAGATGCAATCGAAAAGAGAGAGTTAATCAAAGTAAAAATATTACAAAATTCAGAAGTAGATAAGAAAGAATTAGCTGCTGAATTAGCTGAAAAAAGTGGTTGTGAAGTAGTAGGAATAACAGGAAGAATTATCACTTTATACAAAGAAAATAAAGATCATCCAGTAGTATCTGAAGATCTTAGAAGAATATAACTAAAAAGTTTAATTAGGGGTTTAACATGGATAAAAAAAAGCTGATAGAGGGGTTAACAATTAAATCTAATGAAATTAGAAAAATAATAATTGAAACAGTGAGTAAAAATGGAGGGCATATTGGCCCTAATTTAGGAATTGTGGAGTTAACCTTGGCAATCCATAGTGTTTTTAACTCACCTAAAGATAAAATATTATTTGATGTTGGGCATCAATCCTATGTACATAAATTACTGACTGGAAGAAAAGATAGGTTTTCTACCCTTCGTCAAAGACACGGGATAGGACCATTTACAGACAGGGCTGAATCTCCCCATGATCATTTTATATCTGGTCATGCAGGATCAGCTCTCTCAGCAGGGTTTGGGATAGCAACAGCTGATAAGGAGGATAAGGTCGTAGTAGTTATAGGTGATGCATCTATAGCTAATGGGCACTCTTTGGAAGCCTTAAATAATATGGATGGAAGGTGTGAAAATCTTATAGTTATTTTAAATGACAACGAGATGTCTATTGGAAACAATGTAGGAGCACTTTCGAAATTTTTTAGCCGTTTGATGGGCAGTAAATTTTATTTAGAGTTTAAAAATGAAGTTGAAGGAATAGTTAGGCGTGGAAAAATTGGGAATAAGATAGCTGATGTAATAGGCAGAGTCGAACATGGAGTAAAAACCATGGTTGCTCCTGTTAGTATCTCAGAATCTTTAGGGTTTAAATATGTAGGACCGGTAGATGGACATAGCTTTGAGGAGCTATTGCCGGCACTGGAAAAAGCTAAAAATTTACAGGGACCTATATTCTTGCACATAAAAACCCATAAGGGAAAGGGTTATCTTCCTGCAGAAGAAAATCCAGAAAAATTCCACGGGATATCTCCTTTTAATGTAGAAACAGGAGAAACACCTAAGGGTGGAATATCTTACTCTAAGATATTTGGGGATAAGCTGACTGAGATGGCAACAACAAATGATGACATCTATGCTCTATGCTGTGGGATGGTAAAAGGAACCGGTTTATCTGATTACTTTGCTAAATTTAAAGAACGATCCTACGATATGGGGATAGCTGAAGGACATACAGTAACCTTTGCAGGAGGACTAGCTACCCAAGGGAAAACACCATATGTAGCTATCTACTCGACTTTTTTACAGCGTGCCTATGGTCAGCTTATTCATGATATATCTATTCAAAATCTATCTGTGAATTTTATCTTAGATAGAGCAGGAATAGTAGGAGAGGATGGGAAAACTCATCAGGGATTATACGATATACCATACCTGCTGACAATTCCAAATATAAATATATTGGCTCCTACAACTAAAAAAGAACTAGAAGAAGTTTTGGAATTTTCATCTACCTATAAAGGTGGACCACTGAGTATCAGGATTCCTAGAGATAGTGCTTGGGATTATAACACCCCTGCATTTGAAATTGGGAAATGGAAAGAGATTGAAAAAGGTGACGATACCTTGATATTAGCTGTTGGAAGTATGGTAAAAGAAGTGGTTAATGTCAAAGAAGAGTTAAAAACTAGAGGTATATCTCCAACTATAGTAGGAGTTTCTAGTATCAGACCTTTAGATGAAAAATATATAAAAGAACATTTTAAAAAATATAAAAATATAATAACGTTGGAAGAAGGTCGGACAAAAAGTGGCTTTGGAAGTTTTCTCTTGGAGATGACAAATTCTATGGATATCTATAAGAAAATCTTTAGATTGGGAATAGAGTGTGATTTTATACCTCACGGTAAAAGAGGGGAACTTTTAGAAGAATTTGGACTTAGGGGGAGACCTCTTGTTAATGATATTGAAAGGTGTGTAAATGCAAAATATTAATAGAAAAGCAAAAAGATATATAGAGATATTGTTGGAATTTCCGGTAATAGATCAATTGAAAGAGATGGAAGATTTAGGGGTTTCTGTAACAACTCATACCTATGATGTTTTGGAGATTGCCATAAGAGATCTAAAGAAATCTTATCGTAACCTAAAAAGAGCAGGAGAAGAGTTAGACCTATTTGCTATGCTTGTGGGAATCATAATTCATGATACTTCAAAAGCAAGTTTAAGGGTAGGAGGAGATTCTATCTTATCTCATAGTCAGGTAATGTTGAAAAAGCCTGATAGGATAAGAAAAGAAGCTACAGGAATATTAAAGAAGATGGAAGAGGAAACTGGATTGATCTTGGATCCTAATACTGAGAGAAAGATAGTTCATATTGTGCTGTCTCACCATGGTAGATGGGGAAGAGTTACTCCAAGTACTAAGGAAGCTCTTATGGTTCATAAAGCTGATGAATACTCGGCAAAATATCATAGGATAAATCCTATTGGTGCGGATAAAATAGTAGAATTAATGGCGAAAGGTCATAGTTTGGACGAAATTAAAGATAAACTGGATTGTACTAGTGGCATTATAAAAGATAGGCTTAAAAGAGCAAAGGTAGAGTTGAAATTAAAAACAAATAAGCAACTACTAAATTATTATAATGCCAACAAAAAGATTGTTATCGGGGATGAATTCTTCATAAAAAGAATCACTGAGACAAAGGACTTAATTAGAAGAGTAGATAAATTTGGATTTGAAACATTGGTAAAACAGTGTGAATTATTCAATCATTTTAACGATAATAAAATATTTGATAGAGATCTGTAAAAGGGGTTGTAGATGAAAGAAAGATTAGATGTACTTTTGGTACAACAAGGTTTTTTTGAAACAAGGGAAAGAGCTAAAAGAGCTATTATGGCAGGAGTTGTAATAGTGGATAATAAAAAAATAGAAAAAGCAGGTACCGCGATAAAATGGACCGATGAATTCCCTGAGATTAGGATCAAAGGGGAAGTTTTGAAATATGCCAGTCGTGGAGGGCTTAAGTTAGAAAAAGCTATAAAGATATGGAACCTTGATTTTTCAGGGAAAAAAATACTAGATGTAGGAGCTTCTACAGGTGGATTCACAGATTGTGCACTGCAACATGGTGCAGCTTTTGCCTATTCTATGGATGTAGGAACCAATCAATTAGACTGGAAACTTCGTAAACATGAACAGGTAAAATCTATCGAAGGTACACATATAAAAGATCTTACTTTAGAAGAAATTGATAATAGTGAAATAGATTTTATTGTTATGGATGTGTCTTTTATCTCTATAACTAAGGTAATTCCCCATCTGATTAAATTTATGAATGAAGATACTAAATTAATGGCTTTAATTAAGCCACAATTTGAGGTAGGACGTGAAAACATTGAAAAAGGTGGGATAGTAAAAGATCCTAAGAAGCACAAGATGGCCATAGATATGGTAGTAGAAAGTGCAGCTGAACATGGAATGAAATTACATCAATTAGACTTTTCTCCTATAACAGGCGGGAAAGGAAATATAGAATATATCTCATTATTTTCATTGGCAGAGACTAAAAACACTATAGATATAGATAAAGTTGTAGAAGAGAGTAAAAAGTTAAGATAAAATAAACTCTTTCCTTGTTGTCGTTTTCTCTTAATTTAAGAGAAAACTATCGCTAAATCTTTTAGCTTTGGTTTCTTTTTGACATTATAATTTTTTTATAATTGTAAGAAAAATTTGTACTGATCAATTTAGAAATCATAAATTAGGAAGAGGGGAATAAGAGGAGATAAAAAAATGTTATATATTGTAGCAACTCCAATAGGTAACCTAGAGGACATGACTTATAGAGGAGTAAGAATTCTAAAAGAAGCAGATTATATATTTGCTGAAGACACTAGGGTAACTAAAAAACTATTAAATCATTTCGAAATTGAAAATATAGTATACAGGTACGATGAACATACTAAGGGACATCAAGTTGATAATATAATAAACTTGCTTTTAGAAGGAAAAGATATAGCCTTAGTTACAGATGCAGGAACACCTTGTATTTCAGACCCTGGGTATGAAGTGGTGGATGCTGCCCTTAATAAGGATATAAAAGTAGTTCCTGTAGCAGGTGTAAGTGCACTTACGGCCGCCGCTTCAGTAGCTGGAATATCTATGAAAAGGATTGCTTTTGAAGGGTTTTTACCTAAGAAAAAAGGAAGACAAACTCTGTTAAAAGAGCTGGCTAAAGAGGAAAGGGTAGTTGTGTTATATGAATCTCCCCATAGAATCTTAAAAACTGTAAAGGAAGTCAATGAATATTTTGGAGACAGATATGTAATAATAATTAGAGAAATTACAAAGATGTATGAAGAGATAATCAGAGGGAAAACTTCAGAAATAATCGAAAGATTAGAAGCTAATCCTATAAAAGGTGAAATTGTTCTTTTGATAAAGGAAGAAGAAATAACTAAAAAAAGAGAAAAAGTAAATAAATATGCAAGAGATTAAATCGTAGCCAAAAATAAATTTAGAAAGGATAAACAATTATGTCGATGACAAAAATAAACTGGTATCCTGGTCATATGAAAAAAACCAAGGAAATGATAGTTGAGAATATGAAGATAATAGATATCGTGTTAGATATCGTAGATGCTAGAATTCCACTTTCAAGTAGAAATCCAGAGATAGCAAAATTTGCTAAAGGGAAAAAAAGAATAGTTCTTTTAAATAAGGCTGACTTAGTAGAAAAATATGAGTTAGCATATTGGAAAAATTATTTTGAAGAAAATAACCTAGCTGACCATGTATTGGAGATCTCAGCTGAAACTGGATACAATATGAAAACTTTGTTTGCAATAATAGATGAAGTAGCTAAAGAAAAACTAGAAAAAATGAAGAAAAAAGGTCTGAGAAAGGTTCAAACAAGACTTATGATTGCTGGTATTCCAAATGTTGGAAAATCTAAATTAATCAATAGAATTGTTGGTAAAAAAATAACTGGTGTAGGAAATAAACCAGGATTTACCAGAGGTAAACAATGGGTTAGAATAAAGGAAGGTTTAGAATTACTGGATACTCCTGGAATTTTATGGCCTAAATTTGAAGATCAGAGAATTGGATATAACTTAGCAATAGCAGGAGCTATAAAAGATGAGATCTTACCAATTGAAGAGGTAGCTAGTCTATTAATAAAAAAAATGATTAGATATAAAAAATCAAAAGTTCTTCAAGATAAATATAAGTTAACAGATGAAGATATGCAAGAGATCCCTGAGATTATTTTAGATAGGATTGCCCTTAGAATGAGGATGATCTTAAGTGGTGACAGGGTAAATACAAAACAAGCAGCCTTGACATTACTACGTGATTATAGAGCTAAAAAATTAGGTAAATTTGGATTAGACAAGGATATGTCTGAATAGGAGATTTTTATATGAATGATATTAAATCAAAAATAAAATTAAATATGGAATTGACTGAAAAAATACTGGTAAACTTTATTAGAGAAGAGGTTAGAAGTGCTGGATTTGAAAAGGTAGTTTTAGGATTATCTGGAGGAATAGATTCAGCCATAGTAGCTTTCTTAGCTGTAAAAGCACTGGGACCTGAAAATGTATTGGGAATAATGATGCCTTATAAATCTTCTAGCCGTGAGAGTTTAGAAGATGCTCAAAGAGTAGTAGAAGCTACTGGAATGAGAGTAAAAAAGATAGAGATTACAGATATGCTAGATGCATATTTTGCTAAAGAACCTGACATCTCAGATCTGAGAAAGGGAAATAAGATGGCCCGTGAAAGAATGACGATCTTATATGATTATTCAGCCAAGGAAAAATCACTGGTATTAGGGACTTCTAATAAGACGGAGATTTTACTCGGTTACAGTACTCAATGGGGAGATTCAGCTTCGGCAATCAATCCTATAGGTGACCTTTTAAAAACCCAGGTTTGGGAACTATCTGAATATATGGGTGTTCCAAAGGAAGTCATCGAGAAAAAACCAAGTGCCGATCTTTGGGAAGGACAATCCGATGAGGATGAATTAGGTTTTTCATATTTCTTAGCTGATGAGATCATTAATTTATTAGTGGATGAAAGGTATACAAAGGAAGAAATATTAGAAAAAGGTTACTCTGAAAAAACTATAGATTCTATCCTTTGGAGGATAAAAACCAATCAATATAAGAGAAAATTACCTCTTATAGCTAAGATCTCTAATAGAACTATGGAAAGAGAATTTAGATATCCTAGAGACTGGGGAATATAGTTAGATTTTTCTGATATATATAATATTTAAAAGTAGATCTTTTATAAAAGAATATAGAGATAGGTTTTAATTAATCTATCTCTTGTGTTATATTATGGTATCTTACAAGTCACACTTTGTGATTAGTTTTAAGTTAGGAAGTTAATCTGGAGACAAGAAATACCATTAAAGGAAGGGTGAAGGTGGATGTTAATTAATAATAAAAAATTTGATTTTAAAAATAAAACCTATACCATGGGTATATTAAACCTCACTCCTGATTCATTTTCAGATGGCGGCTCATATACAGATGTAGAAGTGGCCATAAAAAGAGCCAAGAAGATGGTGGAAGAGGGAGTAGACATAATCGATGTAGGAGCTGAATCTACTAGACCTGGAGCTACTTATATAGAGGAAGAGGAAGAGTTAAAGAGAATACTTCCTGTAATAAAGAGACTGGTTACTGAGGTGGATGTCCCTATATCTATCGATACATATAAATCTCGTGTAGCTGAGGAATGTATCAAAGTAGGAGCACACATTATAAATGATATAAAAGGATTGAAAGGGGACCCCAATATGGCTGAAATAGTAGCGAAATATGGGGTTTCTGTTATAATTATGCATACCAAGGGAGATCCCAAAAATATGCAGGAAAACCCTGAATATGATAATATAATAGAAGACATTAAGGAAAGTTTGAAAGAAAGTTTAGATATTGCTGTTAAAGCGGGAATATCTCCTAAAAATATAATATTAGACCCGGGAATTGGATTTGGTAAGACCTTCCATGGCAATCTGGAAATCATAAAAAAATTATGTGAATTTAAAAAACTGGAGTATCCTATACTAATAGGTGCTTCTCGAAAAGGATTTATTGGAAATATATTAGGAACACCTCCCTTGGATAGGGTAGAAGGTAATCTAGCAATAGCGGTAATATCGGCTTATAATGGAGCTTCTATAATCAGAGTTCATGAAGTTAAGGAAACAGTGAGAGCATTAAAGGTGGCGGATTCTGTAAAATTAATTAAGGATTGAAATGAGGGGGAATTATGAAAGGTGAAGATCAATTAAAGCAAGAACTGAATGACTTTAAAAAAGAAAAAGATAGGATAAGTAGTATAGTTGGACAGATTGGTGGTAGTAAAGGGAATTCAAATAATAGTTTAATAAATATAGCTTTTTTCGGGATATTGTTTGCACTTGTTATTTTTGGAGGAGTATTAAAAAAAATCTCCTTGGAAATTGAGATTGCAGCGGCGATATTACTGGTTGTATTAAAGATAGCTTGGATGATCCACGAGGCACAAAAAGTTAGTCATTTCCAATTTTGGATCTTAAATTCTTTGGAATTTAGAGTAAATGAGATGAATAAAAAAGTAAGAAATATTGAAAAAACGTTGAAAAAAATGGAAGAAAATTGCGATTAAAAGTAAAAAGCATATAAATTGTTACTAGAAGGCAGGAAAATATGGGAAATAATGTGATATTTAAGGGATCTAACGGTAAGCTGGTAATAATATTAAATCCTGAAATTTCCTTTGAGGAACTAAAGGATCATTTAGTGGAAAAACTCAAAAAATCTAAGCAACTATTGATGGGTTACGAAGCAGTTATCGAGTTTAAAGGCAGAGAGCTAAATGAAGAGGAAGAGTTAGAATTGCTAAATATCGTAGATAAAGCAGTTGATATTAATATTTTATTTGTAAGTGATGGAGAAGAGTTAGCTTCAAAAGAAATAGAAAAGGCAGTGAATATAGTAAATGAAGGGGTAACTAAATTTCATGTAGGAACACTTCGGTCTGGAGAAATCCTAGAATATTCAGGGAATGTAGTGGTATTAGGAGATGTTAATCCAGGATCCATAGTTAAAGCTGAGGGGAACATAGTAGTTATAGGAACTTTAAATGGTGTAGCTCATGCTGGAGTAAAGGGAAATGATGAAGCATTCATCGTAGCTTCTAATATGAATCCATTTCAATTGAAGATCGATGAGGTTTTATTTAAAAATTATAGCAGTAATATATTATTTCGTAGTAAACAGATTATAAGGAATAAAAATAATATAGCTTATTTGAGGAATAATATATTAATAATAGATAAATTAACAAGAAAATCATTGAAAAATATTGTCGCAACTTAGGAGGAACTCAGATATGGGAAAAGTATATGTAGTTACATCTGGAAAAGGTGGAGTAGGAAAAACAACGACCACAGCCAATCTAGGAGTTGGCTTGGCCAAAAATGGTAATAGTGTAGTACTTATGGATGCTGATATAGGTCTTAGAAATTTAGATGTAATATTGGGGTTAGAAAATAGAATAGTTTATAATTCTATGGATGTTATGGAGGGGACTTGCAGATTAAAGCAGGCACTGATAAAAGATAAGAGATATGATAAATTATTTTTACTGCCAGCTTCTCAAACAAATGACAAGATGGATGTTTCAACAGATATGATGCAAAAATTAGTAGCTGAGTTAAAAGAAAAGTTTGACTATGTATTGATTGACTGTCCAGCTGGAATAGAGCAGGGATTTAAAAATGCCATAGTAGGAGCAGATGAGGCAATAATAATAACAACTCCAGAAATATCTTCTATAAGGGATGCAGACAGGGTTATAGGACTCCTTGCAGCCAGTGAGATGGGAGAGATTAAACTTATCGTTAATAGAGTAAAGATGAAGCTTGTCAATGAAGGAAATATGCTGCATATGGATGATATTGTAGACATATTAGGACTTGATATAGTTGGTGTAGTACCGGATGATGAGGAGATAGTGATCTCTACTAATAGAGGAGAGCCTGTTACTGTGAAAGCCTTAGCACCTTCTGGAAAAGCATATATGAATATTGCAGGTAGGATACAAGGAGAGGATATCCCATTTTTAAATATAGATGAAAAAAGAAGTTTTGCCAGTAAATTAAAAAACTTCTTTTCTAGATAGGCAGGGGGATAAATATGTTTGAAAAATTATTTGGAAGAAAAAAATCTAGTGCAGTAGCTAAAGACAGATTAAAATTAGTTTTAATCCATGATAGAAGATTGATCTCTAATACAGTTTTAAATGAGATGAAAGATGAACTAATTGGAGTTATCTCAAAGTATATAAAGATAGAACAGGGAGAAATCAACATTCAATTTGATGTAGAGACTGAAAATAGAAATAAGGGAGCACTAATAGTAAATGTTCCTGTAAAAGATATATTAAAAAAATAAATTTTTTATAAAAAGAGATTCGAAGCCTAGGCTTCGAATCTCTTTGGTTTTTAGTCACCTTTTTTGTTTACTACGAAGTTTAGTGGACAACCTTCGAATCCAAAGGCTTCTCTAAACTTATTCTCAATATATCTAACATATGAGAAATGTAATAATTCTGGATGGTTACAGAATATAACAAATTTAGGAGGTGCAGATGAAACTTGTGAGCAGTAGTTAACTTTGATAGCTCTACCTTTTCTAGTAGGAGGAGCATTAAGAACCATAGCTTCTTTCAATACAGTATTTAATAATCCAGTACTGATTCTCTTATGATATTCTGCATGAATTAAGTCTACATGATCGATTAATTTTAATGTTCTTTGACCAGTTAAAGCTGATACAAATTCGATAGGAGCATAACTTAAGAATGGTAGTTCAACCCTTAAATATTCTCTCATCTTATGCATAGTTTTAGTTTCTTTTTCTACAATATCCCATTTATTTATAACAATAACGATCGGCTTTTGTTCCTCATGGGCAATACCTGCGATTCTTTTATCTTGTTCAGTAAGACCTTCCTTACCATCTAGTAACATAAAGCAAACATCGGCTCTTTTGATACTCTTAATTGCTCTAAGTACAGAGTAATATTCTAAATCTTCTTCTATTTTTGATTTTCTTCTGATACCAGCAGTATCTATAAGTACATATTTTTCATCATTGTGCTCAAAAGATGAGTCAATAGAATCACGAGTAGTACCAGCGATATCACTGACGATACTTCTTTCTTCTCCTAATAATCTATTAGTTAAAGATGATTTACCGGCATTTGGTCTACCGATAAGGGCAATTTTAATTCCCTCTTCCTCTTCAGGTAAATCTAACTGATTGATATGTTCTACAACTGTATCTAACATATCTCCTAAGTTTACTTTATGTTCTGCTGATACAGGAGCTAAGTCTTCAAAACCTAATCCCCAGAAATCATATGTGTCTTCTAATTGAGCTTGGAAGTTATCGATCTTATTTACACATAAGATTACATGCTTATTTTTCTTTCTAAGCAGATAAGCTACTTCTTCATCTAAAGCAGTAACTCCAGCTTTTCCATCTACAACAAATAGAATAACGTCAGCTTCGTTCATAGCAACTTCAGCTTGTTTTTTGATGTTAGCCATCATAAAGTCATTATTTCTAGGCTCTAATCCACCTGTATCTACTAAGATGAATTCTGTTCCACACCACTCAGTTTCTCTATAAAGTCTGTCTCTTGTAACACCTGGTTGGTTATCAACGATAGCTACTCTATCTCCTACTAATTTATTAAATAGAGTAGATTTTCCAACATTTGGTCTACCAACTATGGCAACTATTGGTTTCATAATTTATTTCCTCCTATTAACTCCTTGACCCTCTTTTATCTGACAGTACTTTTTTCCTTTTAGGAAGAGTGATCTGTCTAATTTTACTTTATTTCGTTCTTTGAAAAATCTAGATTTTAAATTAAGTTTTAAATATATTAAATCTCAATAATCATAGATTCTCTAGAAGGAGAGGGGAAAGAAGAATTATTTTTTCTTCTTAAATTTATTTGTACCCTTGAACTTATTATTCTTGGGTTTATTAGTTTTTTTATTTTTTCCATCACTATGGACTGTATCGTCTTTAGAGCTTTTATGGTTTTTATTATAAGAATTTCCCATATATCCATTTTTGGCATCTTTATCGATTAAAATATCTTTTTGTTTATACTTTCTAGCTGTATCTTTTTCTACCTTCATAGATTTTCCTGTAAATGGATCTATCTCAGTATAATACATAAGAGTAGAGTATGTCGATGGGGTAGGAGTAAAAATTTGAACTTGTTCAGGATTAACCTTTAATTCATGACTGGCAAAATTCTTTAGATCTTTCATATGTCTCTCATTGCACCCAGGATGAGCAGCAATCAGATAGTAAGTTAAAAATTGTTTCTTACCTAATCTGTCATTTATCTTATAGAATTCATCCTTAAATCTTTTTAGTACATCTTTTCCTTGTTTTCCCATAAGACCTAAGATCTCATCTTCAGTATGTTCAGGAGCTATCTTCAATTGTCCTGATACATGGTCTTTAACTAAGTTTTCTAAGTATAAAGATCCACATTTATTGTCATCCATAATAAGATCGTATCTTATTCCAGAAGCTATAAACACTTTTTTGACCCCTTCTACTTTTTTTACTTTGTCCAGTAATTCCAATTGTTTGTTATGGTTTACATTTAAGACCTTGCAAGTTTTCGGATACATACACCTGATATCTTTACAGGCACCTAATTTTTGTTTTTTCAGGCACTCAATTCCATACATATTAGCTGTAGGACCGCCAAGGTCAGAGATATACCCTTTAAATGATTTCATTGTGGAGATATCTTCTACTTCCTTTACGATAGAATCAACACTTCTTTCAGTGATGGTTCTGCCTTGATGAACTGCAATTGCACAGAAGTTACACTCACCATAACAACCTCTATGGGTAGTAACTGAATGTTTGATAGTATCGAGAGCTTTTACTTCTCCCATCTTTTTATAGTATGGGTGGAGTGCTCTCTCATATTCTAATCCATAGATCTCATCCATCTCTTCAGTTGAAGGAATAATTGATGGAGGATTTTGAATCAGATATCTAGTGTCTTGTTTTTGTGATAACCCTACAGCTGTAATATGATCATTGTTTACATAAAACTTTTCAAAAGCTTCTATAAATTTGTGTTTGTCAGCCTTGCATTCATCGAAACTAGGCAGCTCTAAATATCCAGCTTTGGCTTCCTTTGCAATATAGCAAATTCCACGAATATTACTATAATCATCTCCATTTTGAATGGTGTGAGCCAGTTCTAACATAGATTTTTCACCCATTCCGTAAGAAAGGATGTCGGCTTTTGAATTGAATAATATTGATTTACGTAATTTATTTGTCCAGAAATCATAGTGAACGGTTCTACGTAAACTAGCTTCTATCCCACCAATAACAATTGGTTTAGGTGTTTGCTTAAAATTTCTCTTTATAAGGTTTGTATATGAAATAGTGGCTCTATCAGGACGTCTGTTATTTAACCCACCTGGAGTAAAGTCATCTTTCTGCCTTCTTTTTCTAGTAGCAGTATAGTTTGCCACCATGGAATCAACACATCCAGCAGAGATCCCCCAATATAAGTTCGGAGCTCCTAACCTTTTGATATCCTCATTACTATCTATATCTGGTTGGGCAATTATTCCCACCTTGAATCCGTATTTCGACAGATATTTCCCTATAACGGCACTTCCGTTATATGAACTGTCTACATAGGAATCACCAGAAACCAGGATTATGTCCAAAGAATCCCAGCCTAATCTATCCATTTCTTCTCTGGTAGTTGGTAAAAACATATTTATCTCCCTCTATTACATTACACTAAAATAATCATTCTAAAATACTATATATTATATCATATATGCACTGTTATTGCACGGGGAAATCTTTTGTATAAATTAATTTCTATGGCAAAAAAATCTTTTATGGTAAAATAAATTATAATATTTAAGGGGGGAAATGATTATGGTAGATTCTAAATTAAAATCTTATATACATTTGGTTAATTTCATAGCTGATTTTTTAGGACCTAATTATGAAGTTGTACTTCATGATGTGAGAAATATAAATAATTCAATAATAGCTATAAAAAATGGGCATATTTCTGGAAGAAAGGTAGGGGGACCATTAGCGGATCTTTCCTTTAAGCATATAAAAGAAAATAGGAATAGTGATAAAAAATATCTGCTCCTATACGGGAAAACAAAGGATGGAAGACAGCTTAAAACTTCTACATATTTCATTAGAAATGAAAAAGAAGATATCGTAGGTTTATTTGGAATAAATACCGATATTTCAAATTTTGTAGAACTCAAGAAAAGGATGGAAAACTTTATCAACTATGGTGGAAATAATATTGTAGAGGACAGGGAAGAGGAACGGTTTGAAAGTTCCATTGAAGATATCATGGATTCTATAATAAATGAAGTTATTACAGATTCTAGGATCTCTGTAGATAGAATGGATCACCTAGAAAAAACAGAGATAACTAAAAAATTAAATTTAAAAGGGGTATTTTTGATAAAGGGGTCGGTTGCCAAGGTAGCTGAAAAATTAAAAACCTCAGAAGCAACAATGTATAGATATATAAAACAGGTAAGTAAATAATCAGCATGGTATTGCATCTAAATGGGTAGAATTTACGACACTATAGAAAAAAGGAGGAGAATTAATAAAATTCTCCTCCTTTTTTCTATAAACTATAAAGCTTTAAGATTTTACATTTTTTTATGAATCTATATCCGATAATGGTTGTTAAAACTTCTGCTACAGGCATGGTAAACCATATGCCTTCTACTCCCCATATCATAGGGAATACTGTGACTCCTATGAAAACAAATATTATTCCTCTAAGAGCTGAGATAAAAGCAGAAAGTTTAGCATTTTCAATAGCGGTAAAGTATGCTGCCATTACCATATTTATGCCATTTAAAAAATAAGCAAAACAATAAATTTTAGCAGCTTTACTTGTGAATACTAAGAGTTCGTCATTAGTAGAAAAAGTTCTTATGATATCTTCGCTAAATATAAACATAGATGTAAAAGCAATACTTCCAATGATGAAAACTGTTTTCATAGCCAAAGCGAGAATACCTCTAATTACATATCTTTCATTAGCACCTAAACTATAGCTTATAATTGGCTGTATACCTTGGGAAACTCCTAAAAGAAGGGCGAAAACAACGGTGTTGACATAGTTTATAATACTAAACGCAGAAACGCCTATTTTCCCTATTTCTCTCATGATGATGAGGTTAAATATAAATATTATAAACCCTAAAGAGAGCTCACTTACAAATTCTGAAGAACCATTAAAAATACCTCTGAGAAGGAGGCTAAAGGAAAAATCAGGTTTTACAAATTTTAACTGACTGTCACTTCTAAAAAAATCAACAATAAGTATTAGCGTTGCTACCGTTTGAGATATTCCTGTTGCAAGAGCAGCTCCTTTTAGACCATAGTCAAACTGGATAATAAAAATGTAATCTAAAATTATATTTAAGACTCCACCTATGATCAATGCACTCATAGAGTAGGTAGGTCTACCATTTGTTCGAACAAAGATCTCTAAAAAATAAGTTCCCATAAAAAAAATATTGAAGTACATAATCATAGTCATGTATTCTATAACCATGTTTTTTAAAGTTCCAGTAGCTCCTAAAAAAATAGCAGTCTGCTCTGGAAAAGTTAGAATAAAAAAGCTTACTCCACCAGCAACCAAAATAAGGGTAAGTACAAAGAAACTAAAAATTTTACTGGCTTCATGGAGTTTTTTCTCTCCCATTTTTATAGCTACTATAGTAGCACTTCCTGTGGCAATCATTATATTCAATGCAAATGAGAACGCTATAACTGCTTCAACCATATTAACAGCAGCTAAACCATCACTTCCCACAGCCTTACCTATAAATATACCATCTACAACGACATATAATGAAGTTACCATCATTCCAACAACACCTGGAATTGTATATTTAAAAAATAATCGTCTTATATCTTTTTTCATGTATTTCTCTCCTTTTGATGTTCATACCTATAATAGAAGTTTTATGTTATTAATAAAAGCTTGACTTATAACATATTATAAACCCTAAAGGTAGTTTATGGTCAAGGATTATTTTTCTTTCGTTCTTTTATAAAAAACTATTTCGTACTCTTTTTCAGAAAAATAAATATATTAGATACTGGAATTGTGATTTTTTAGGTCTCTTTAAAAGATTGCTCATAATTCCGTTAAACGTCTTTTTTGTTTGAGGTTATGTGCTAGACTTTCTGAGGAGAATTTTTAATTTATAAATATATTGAAAAAATTTAGTATTATATTTATTTGATAATCTATGGTTTGTAAAAAGGAGAAAAAATTATGCTAATTGTAATATATGCATTATTATCTTGTATGTCTATTTTTGATAGTGGAGATGTAAATGATGAGATTATAAAAATAAAAAAAGAGCAAAATATAGAAATTATAAATGGAGATGAAAAAAGCAGAATTATAAATAATAGTTTTTCAAATCAAACTATAGATAGCTATGGATTAGAACTCTATTATTCTTATGATAAAACGGAAAAAAGAAAGAATTATGGTATTAATAGTATCACTTCTCCTATAGGGTATATAAACGATACTAAAAAAAATCAAGGGGTTTTGATCGATGTTTTAGATAATACCTTTATACCTACCATTGGAATTAAATGTAAATTTAATCCATCTATAGAGTTTCAAGGTGAAAAAAATTAAGGAAAGGTGAAAAAATGAAATTTAAAGAGGTATTTAATACAGTTATAGTTATTGTAGGAATATTAGTAAGTAGTGTTATCGCAATGGGGGAAGAAATAAGTAACTCTAATTTAGAAGGTGAGTCGAGAAGTAAAATTTTATTTTTTAGTAATACTGAATTATCCAATACCCAAAATAGCGGTCAAGGGACATCTATAAACTGGTTATCAGAGCCTAAAAGACCATTGATAGGGCAAAAATATGATCCTTTATTTACAGATGGAGGAGATGCTATCTATGGATTAGATTTTATACCAACCCTTTCAAAACAAACCTATGATTTAATAAATCATAATAATGGAGTTATTTATAACAATATTATTAAAAATGCTAAGTTCCTAGAAAAGGGAGAACATTCTTATTATGTTGGAGTAGATGGATCTATTTTTTCTGATGATCCCTATGATAATGTTTTGGGGTATGGGAGTGATATTACCAGTGCCTATTTTGGGATGGACTATAAAATCCATGAACAACTTCGTTTAGGAGGAATCTTTAATATAGGGCAGTCTGAATATAATTATGAGGATAGCAGTAGTTCTAGGGAAGATACATTTTTTCAAGGAAGTTTTTATTTAGACCATAAGAATGAAGAAAATCTAAGGTTTATCTCTATGATTTATTTTGGGAAAACTAACTCTGATTTAAAGCGATATTATAACGCAACACTTTATAATGGAAATAAACCGGGGATTTCTGTAAATGAAAATGCGACTAGTGATATGGAAAATTATTATTTTGGAATAAATAATAATATAAGCAAAAGATATGATATAGATAAATTTAAAACTTCATTTTATTATGCACCACGATTTCAATTTAATGCTGCTTATTTAATGCAAGATAATATTGAGGAATCTACGACCTCATCTGATTTTAATGGCCTATCTATTGAAAGTGAAGATTCTTATTCATTAAATTCTTCTGTAGGGATTGCCATAGGAAAGGATTTTCTTTTAAAAGATAATAAAAAATTTAATATTGAATTTGGAGTAGATCTTCTCGTAGAATTTGGGAACCCATATTCTGAGGTAACAAATAAAAGTAATTTTAATGACAGAGCTCCCATTAGTGGATTTCCGCCTAAAAAAGGAGAACCTATAGGAAAGAACAATACCATTGAAGGATATGAGTCAGATTATATTACTGTTGCTACTTCCATTAGAGGCTATTATGAAATGAATGATAATTTTTCGTTTTATGGAGGTATTAATTATAATTTTGGAGAAAATGAAAAAATTATTTTGGGGAATTTAGGAATCAATTATATTTTTTAATGAAAGTAATTGATAAAAATGAGGAGACAAAAAACATGAAAAAATTAGTTTTAAGTTTATTTATTTTGTTTACGACGACTTTGGTTGGGATGGATTTATCCACAGAAGTAAATAACGGATCGCTTGATATAGAAGCTCCTATAGATAAAGCTTTTGATACGAATATAGATAATAAATATATTGAAAACAAAGAAGAAAGAGAGAGACTTTTCCCTCTATTTAGGGAAAACATAGAAGCTCAGAATATACAGTTACCCCTTCCATTTGGAGTTTCTGTTATGGGGAATGTTGCAAATGTTGAAACTGGTGGTCAAGGGTTAGATATAGACTTTGGAGGAGGAAAGGAATTTACAGATATAGGGCTTAAAGTTGATGGAGATTTAACCGCTCAAGTTAGTGGATTGATGTTAGATTTTTATCCCTTACCATTTTTAAATGTTTTTGGTTATGCCGCCTATATTAGGACTAGTGGTGACTTAAAAATAGGATTTGAAAACACCAAAATGACCAGTGTAAATTTTGGAGACGATGGACAGGCCTATGGACTAGGGATGAACCTTGCAGGGGGTTATAAAAATTTCTTTACAGGGTTAAATGGGTCTTTATCATTCTCTAAAATGAATAAAACAGGAGCTTTAAAACAAACCTTTATTATTACTCCGAGGATAGGGATAAAAAATGAAAGCAATACATTTCAGCTTTGGGCAGGACTTATGTATATGAATAAAAACAGTGAATTACAGGGTGATATGCCTGCAGGCACTGTTGGATCTCTTCCTGCTTTTTCATATTCTTTGAATTTAGAAGGGCCTGAAACTTCTCCTACTATAGGATTTAGATATGAGCCTGTCGAGCATTTTGAAATTATATGTGAAGCATTTTTAGCTAGTGATTTTAATGGTGTTAATATGAGATTAGCTTATAGGTTTTAATGAAGTTAGATAAAAAGGTATTGAATTACTCTAGATTTTCCTTATCATAATATCTAAGAGTTTCAACTGTTATATTATGTAGTCTGGCTTCCTCTCCAATTAAATATTTTTTCATTGTCGTCCTTCTAGGGGAAAAAAATATTAAATAAATAATATCATGAATATTGTTTAAAATTATTATTATTTTTAGTTATTTAATGGAAGGTATCAGCAGGTTAATTTCATCCTTCTAAACCAATAAAATATAGAGTGTATTTGATAACTTATTCCAAATATGATAAAATTGTTAGGTTATATAAAAGAAAATAATAAGCGGAGGTAATTGAGATGGCAGGGCATAGTAAATGGTCTAATATTAAGCATAGAAAGGGAGCTCAAGATAAAAAGAGAGCTCAATTGTTTACAAAGTTAGCAAAAGAGGTAACAATAGCAGCAAAAGAGGGTGGGAAAGATATAAACTTTAACCCTAGATTAAGATTAGCATTAGAGAAGGCAAAAAAGCAGAGTATGCCAAAAGATAATATAGATAGAGCAATAAAAAAAGGTACTGGAGAACTAGCTGGTGTTGAATATATAGAGATCAGATATGAAGGGTATGGTCCAGGTGGAACTGCATTTATCGTAGAAGTAGTTACTGAGAATAAGAATAGATCGGCATCATCTGTAAGATCAAATTTTGCTAAAAATGGTGGAAATATGGGGTCTGATGGTGCAGTAGCATGGATGTTTAATAAAGTAGGACAAATAATTATGAATTCTGAAGGATTAGACGCTGATGAATTTATGATGGAAGCACTAGAAATGGGTGCAGAAGATTTAGTAGTAGAAGGAGATACTTTTGAAATATTAACTGACCATACTGAATTACAAACTGTAGTAGAAGCTTTGACAGAAGCTGGATATAAGTATGAAGAAGCAGAGATAGTAATGCTTCCTGAAAATATGGTAAAAGTAGAAGATGAAGAGATGGCTGAAAAAGTTGTTAAATTATTTGAAGCATTGGAAGATAATGAAGATGTAAATGATGTTTACGCTAACTTTGATATCTCGGATGAGTTAATGGAAAAAATAATGGGTTAAAAAAAGAGGATTCCTAATGGAATCCTTTTTTTATTTTTTAGATTGTGATTATTTGGATGCAATGTCGCATTGCTTTAATATTTTTTTCTGAATTGTCTAGGTCCTCTATATTGATCTAAATACTGTGCCGGAACTACTTCTACCTCTAATTCACTGAGGTCAGCCCGAACGATAGATACTTCTACACTATCTCCTAATTTAAAGATCTCTCCTGTATCTTCATTTGTCATAGTATAGTTGACTTCATCAAAGACGAAGTAGTTAGGGGAATTAACTCCATCAAAGAAACACTCTACATGTTCCTCTGTTTCAAAGAATATCTTGGTTTTATTAAATCCAATAATTCTACTCTTATATTCCTCACCTATTTTATCTAGCATATATTCTACAATCTTTATCTTTACACTTTCAGACTCTAACTTCATAGCTGTTCTCTCTGTTTTTGAGATATGCGACCCAATGGCAGACATCTCATCTTTAAACATTTTTATAGTTTTTTTACTTGGATAACCTGTCAGAGTTTCGTTGATAACTCTATGAACCATAAGGTCAGCATATCTTCTGATTGGAGAAGTGAAATGTGCATAATAATTTGAAGATAATCCGAAATGTCCGATATTATCTACTGTATATCTGGCTTGTTTTAAACTCATCAAGATAAGTTTATGGATAATCTGGCTGTTGCCATCCTCTTTAGACTGCTCTATTATTTTTTGGAACTTTCCAGGATGTAACTCCTCATGTCCATGGAGATTATATCCAAACTTTTTAATAGAATCGTTTAGTGCTGTGATTCTGTCTGGATCAGGTTTTTCATGGGTTCTATATAGGAATGGCAGTTCCATCCAGAATATCTTTTCAGCAACAGTTTCGTTGGCTGCGATCATGAAATCCTCTATAATTCTTTCAGATTCTCCTCTTTCAATTACTTTAAGGTATTCTACTTTTTTATCTTCTCCCAAGACAGCTCTTACCTCTGGGATATCAAAATCAATACTTCCTCTAGAGTATTTTAACTCTCTGAGGATATGGGATAGTTCTAACATCTCAAAGACCATCTTATTTATATCTTTATATTCCTCTGTATAATCTTTATCTCCAGCTAAGATCTTGTTAACTCCCCCATAGGTCATTCTATGAGCGGTAGAAATTACAGCCTTATAAGTTTCGTGGCTTATTACCTGTCCCTTGTTGTCGATCTCCATCTCACATGTAAATACAAATTTATTTTCATGGGGATTTAATGAACACAGTCCATTTGAGATCTCTCTAGGAAACATAGGTATAACTCTGTCTACTAAGTACACTGAGTTACCTCTTTTACGGGCTTCCATATCTAGAGCACTTCCGAATGGAACATAGTAAGAAACGTCAGCGATACAAACTATAAGTTTAAAATTCCCATTATCTAATTTTTCCACATAGACAGCGTCATCTAGATCCTTAGCGTCATCTCCATCGATGGTAATGATTGGAAGATCTCTAAGGTCACGCCTCTTTGCGATCTCCTCTTCTGAAAGCTGATCACTTAATTCCTTTGCTTTCTTTATCAGTCTAGGCGAAAAGTCCATAGACAGTCCCTCTCTGATGATAAGAGCTTCAATCATATTATTGGTATCATAGGGATCTCCAATTCTTTCTATGATTTTACCCTCGGGTTTTTTATCTTTCTCTCCCCAAGATATGATCTCGCAGACTACTAGTTCACCATTGTGAGCTCCACCATTAAATCTTTTTGGGACAAATATATCATTTCCAAATGAATGGGTAGGAACTACAAAACCAAATCTTTCATTTGCCTGGTAGATACCGATGATTGTATTTTTTTCCCTCTTTAAAATCTTTACTACTTCTCCATCTTTTTTAGCCCCGGTAGTTTCGCTAGAAAGCTGTACCATAACGAGGTCACCGTTGAATGCACCATTAAATTTAGATTTAGGTATAAATACACCAAAATCTTCTGTATCAACAAATGCAAACCTGTCTTTTACTACATCGAGATTTCCTGTAATATATCCTAAATTTTTAGGAGTGTTATACTTTCCCCTTTTGCTTAAGATAAGATCTCCTGATTCAACTAATTTATCTAAAAAATCTCTATTTTGTTTTTTTAATTTTGGAGACCAATCCATATAAGATGTGATCTCGCTTAAAGTTTTGCCTTTTCCTTTTTTGAAAAGTTCTAAAACTTTTTTTTCATCGTTTTTATTCATAACTTTTTCTCCCTTTATTTTTTCAATTCTCCTAGGATACAGTTTCTCATATCCACAGTGTTTGGATGGATAGGAGCGTCGACCTTTAGGAGATACTTTAATTTTCTATCCACTTCAAATAGGATAGCATCATTGATACAAGTTTTTGCCTTTTCCCTGATGAAATCAACATTAGGATAATCTCTATTAGGCTCTATAGCGTCGGCTATATAAATTATTTTTTCGAGAGTTGTCATACCTCTCCTGCCGATAGTGTGGTATTTGATGGCACTTAGGATATCTTCATCAAGGATTCCTAACTCCTGCTTTGCATAAACACTTCCTGCAAAACCATGGAGCAGTTCTCCCATAGTTCCATAATATTTCAAAGTCTCATCACATTCTACATAGGAATGCAGTTCCTCCAAAGTCATACATTTAGAAACATCGTGCAGAAGAGCTGCAATCTCAGCGCGGTGTTCATTGATATCATATTGTTTTGCCAGAGAGACAGCCACCTCTATGACTCCCAAGGTATGTTGATATCTTTTAGGGGGAAGAGACTTCTCAATGTGGTCATATAATTTATTTAACATAAAAACCTCCGTTATACTTTTAATTATCTGAAAAATTATTTAATCTACTAAAGTATATAAAAATTTCAGATTCTAAATTAATCGGATCTAACGTAACCCTGTTTTTCTAAATATCTAAATTTTGAGTGTAAAAAGTTCTGAGGTTATACCATTTTAATTTTTTTACTTCTACATCATCAATAAGGATTTTTACCCTGTTGATTCCCTCTAAACTAGTATAGGTGTTTACCAAAGAGTAGATGATTAGTAGTTCTTGTTCCTTGGTTTGGATATTATCGCTGACATTAGAGCTTATGTTAAGATACAGTTTATCGCCTACAAGGTAGGAGTTTAATAGATTTATACTAGGATCCATAAATGGATAGTAGTTTCCCTCTTCATCCTTTATCTGATAGTTACTCTGTTCATGGACTGCATTGAAGATAGATTTTACTTCAGAAGCAAAATCTTCCTTAACAATCTCAATATCCGATGAAACTAAGGTGTTTAAAGAATCATTGGGAGTATAAATTTTCACTATCTTAATATTGGTAATCGCTTGTGTATTTTTGTGGTTAGTAATCTTTTTTATAGGGATTTGGTCTCCCATAGTGACGTATTTATAGAAAAAAATACTACTTATCAAAAGGAAGGCAATGGATCCTCCTAAGACAATTAAACTTTTTTTATCTTTCATAGTTGATCTCCTTAATATTTTAATAGAAATGTTGTTTTATAGCCTTAGCAATCTCATCAGCAGCTATTTTTTGATATTTACTTTGCTTTAATTTACTTATGTCTGAGCTGTTTGTGATAAATCCAGCTTCTACCAATATTCCAGGACCGTCAAACCCTCTAAGAACTGCAAAGTTAGCTCCATGAGCTCCCCTGTTTTTCATTCTTAGTCTTTTAGAATAAGAATTCACCAGATTCTGTGCTATCTTGGCAGAGACTTCTTTATTTTTTTTATAAAATAGCTGCCCCATAATAAGGGTTATATCGTCGGCGTTTTCACCAAATTTATTTCCTACACTATTTTCAAAGGCGGCTACTTTTTTAGCATAATCAGATTCCGTTCTGGAGAAATAAAATATATCTGCTCCACTGGCCTGGGAGCTGTTATTAGCATTTAGATGGACACTTACAAAGAAATCAGCCTTAGCTTTATTTCCTATATTTGGCCGGCCGGATAAACTAACAAAGGAATCGTTGTTTCTAGTCATAATCACATTAAAATCTTTTTGAAGACTAGTTTTAAGATATTTGGCGATCTTTAGTGCAAGATCTTTTTCATGATATCTATTAAAACCAGTAGAACCAGGATCTTTTCCTCCATGACCTGCATCGACGATGATGGTATATTCCTTTTTAGCTTTATTTTTATCAAAATTCAATACAAACCTTGTAGGGTTAGACCAATAACGAGCACTATAATTTATATTATTTTTAAAAAATATAAAAACACCAGTAGAGTTATTATACTTTCTCACTTTTACGCTTTTCACATAACTTCCGTTGATTATTCTATTTTTTAAATTTGAGGAAGCCCTTGTATTTAAAAATTCAACAAAGAGGTATCTATTGTGTTCATCATAACTAATATTATACTTAGGCTTAACATTTCCTTCTACATCGATAACCATCTGTGGAGGATTACCATTAAACCTTAGGTTTTTCAATAAAATTTGGTTAGAAAATCCTATAGTAGTTAGGATAAAAAAAAGTAGGACTAAATTTATTTTTCTCATTGTGCTCTCCTTATATTATGTTAGGTTAAGGTTAAAACTATCAAGCTATATTTTATCATATATCATAATATAATGTGTAAGTTTTTGTCGGAAAAAGTTGATATTATAGATGGAAGTTTTATCTTGTTAAATTGCAGAATAAAAAGTAAAAAAAGGAAATCATGGATAAATTTGGTAGGTAAATATTATTATAATAGTATGTGTTTTTAAGGGGGTAAGAGATGAAAAAACTTTTATTTGGTATGGCAGCATTGGCGTTGGTGACTACAACCTATGCAGAGGGATTAGAGATCAAAGCCGGGTATGATGTTTGGAGAAATATATCTAAAGATTATATGGGTGACAGTGGGGGATCGATGGACCAAGGGTGGACCCTGGGAGCAGAATACCTATGGGGATCCGGAGGGAATTATTCCTATGGGCTGGGAACTGAATTTAGATCAAGAATAGAAGATGACAATAATGAATATAATGAGTCTATGCCTTTTTATTTAGTGGGTAAATACGATATGTTGGACGAGATGTTCTATCTGGTTGGAAGAGGGGGATATAACGCAGCTTCTAATGTGACTGGGGGAAATACTAGAGGGGGACATTATGTAGGGTTCGGTATAGGAAGGGATATCGGGCTTTTTAACTTGGAAGTTTTATATGAAAATATGGGTTATGAATTTAAAAGAGAGGATCAAAAGGGATATCATGACAGTGTAGGGATAAAATTTGGAATGAAATTAGGAGAATTTTACGACATGATGATGCAGGATACGACTCCTAGTGAAGAAACTTTAGCTGTTATAGAAGAAAATAATAGTTCAATGATGGCAGAAGAGGTGTCTGTTGTAGAAGAAAATGAAATGTTTCCAGTAGTAGAGGTAGAGCCTGTAATGAAATATACCTTAGTTAATTTTCAATTTAATGATGGTGAATTAAATGATGAGGCTAAAGCTGATTTGGATAAGTTAAAACCAGAGGTGGAAGGAGCTAAAAAAATAACTGTGACAGGGCATACAGATACTCGTGGGTCTGCTGAATATAACCAAGTATTATCAGAGGAGAGAGCTCAGGCAGTGGTGGATTATTTGGAAATTTCAGAAGAAACAGAGGTAGAAGTTATCGGCAAGGGTGAAACGACGCCATTAGGAGAAGATCACGACGCTAATAGAAGAGTTGAAATAGATATAGAGAAATAAATTAATATTTGGAGGATTTTCTTTTTCTTTATAAAACATGTGATATAATTATGTCGCTGTCATATGTTAATATGATGTTTTGAGATGTATTAACGGGTGACAATCTTGAGAGAAAAGGACTGATTTGATGTTAAAAAAAGAAATTAAAAAGATGGATATATTATCTTTGGCAATTGGAGCAATTATAGGAACTGGAGCTTTTATCCTTCCAGGAACTATGTTTTTAAAAGCAGGGATGATAAATTCTATTATAGCTATCCTTATGGGTGGGCTTATAATGGTAGGAATAGAAAAAAATTATGGTTATCTACTCCATAAGTTTCCAGTAGCAGGGGGAGAGTATGCGTTTACTTACGATGCGTTTGGATGGAAGCATGCATTGACATGCGGATGGTTTCTAACGTTGGCATATTCAAGTTTAGTACCCTTTAATGCTACAGGACTGGCTTTTGTTGCAAAATTTATAATGCCGGGAGTGTTGAAGGTAGGATATCTATATACCATAGCAGGATCGAGTATATATTTGGGAGAAATTGGGATAGCAATATTTGCCCTGTGTTTTTTCGCTTATTTAAATATTAAAGGGGTGAAATTAGCCTCAAACTTTCAAAATATAATGGTGCTTTTATTGGTAGGAATAGTATTTTTATTTCTAAGTTTAGCCATAGCAAGAGCAGGTATAGACAATTCATATACAATGACTTTTCTTACCGGTCAAAAGATCACTCTATCTAATATATTGAAAGTGTTATCTATTGCTCCAATGTTATTTGTAGGATTTGACTGTATTCCGCAAGTAGCAGAGGAACTAAATTTTGAAGCTAAAGAAGCTTCTAGATTAGCTGTATTTTCTATTATAATCGGAGCTTTAATCTATTGTTCGATCTTATTTTTTACAAGTTTCGGGATAACTCTGGAAGAGGTTGCTAGTGGGGATATAACATGGGCAACAGGACATACTGTTGAATATTATTTTGGTAAGATCGGACTATGGTCTCTGGGGATAGCTTTACTTTCGGCTATTGTAGCGGGGATAAATGGATTTTATATGGCTGCCAGTAGATTATTGTTTGCCATGTCTAGGGGAAAGATACTGCCGGAATTTTTTGGTGTATTAGATCCCAAACATCATACTCCTAAAAATGCTATTTTGTTTATTCTAGGAATATCATTGATTGCACCATGGTTCGGTAGAAATGTATTGGGATGGATAGTAGGGACTTCCAGTGTAGGAGCATCCATCGGGTATCTCTATACCAGTCTATCTTCTTATAAGTTATACAAGGAAGAGTATAACAAGGTTTATCTGCCATCTATATTTGGTGCTATAGCCGGGATAATTTTCTTAATCTTATTATTGATGCCGGGATTGAACAGTTCTTTGTCCATGCCATCAGCAATTATAGTAATAGTTTGGGGAATTATAGGTCTGTCATTTTATAAATTTTATGATCTCAAGGTGGTGCATTATACCAAAGAAGAGTTGGATGAACTGATCTTAAACAGGGATTCCGATGGGAACTTTAAGGAAAAATAAAAAGTATAATTGATTTTATAGATAGTATGTATACAAAATAGGGGGATATTTCATGGTAGAAGAAGTATTTAAAATGTCAACTGGAGATAAAACAGTAGTAGAAAAATTAATCCTAGAGGATGATTTAAACTATATTCATATGGTATTTGAAAAAGGAAAGGGGTTGCCTTTGCACTATTCAAATGCAGTTGTACATATGACTGTTATTAGGGGAAAATTATCTATAACTTTAGGAGATGAAAAAACTAAAATATATGAAAAAGGGAATCTTTTGAGAATTCCATATGACGTAAAGATGCATGTTAGAAACGAAGATGATGAAGTTTTAGAGCTTATAGTTATAAAAGCTCCAGGAGCCAAGCATCCTGTAAAATATGCAAGGTAGTTCTTTAGAGGGGTTGACGCCCCTCTTTTTTTATTATCGATTAAATTACCTTTTAAATTTTAAATTTAGAACTGAAGTTATCTAAATATTGAAAAAGCTTAGATTTTTTGATATAATAGGCTTTAATGGATATTTAAATTAGAATTTTTTAAAAGTGGAGAGAATGATGTACGATAAATTTATTAGTAAAAGTGAAGAACGGGTAGAAGTTTATTTTAAATTAAGGTTTTTTGAGAAGAAATCTTATGTAGAGGTAGTGGATAAAAAAGGAGATGAAATAAGTCTTCCAATGACACCTATCCAGACAGATAAAAATACTTTAGAAATAATCTCTAATTTAGAGCTTATAAACGAGCATAACTATTTTAATATATCGTGGGAAAATGAAGATAATCTAATTTATTTAGAAGAAAACCCACATCTATTTGAACTCTTAAGAAAGAGTAAGTATTTTGTTACAGATGATTTTAAAGGGATTAGTATTAGGGAAAATAAAAGACAAATAACTCTAAAACTGGAGAAATCTAAGGAAAAAATAGAAGTCAAATTAGTATTAGATGCTAAATATGAAGCTTTTGAATTTTTGACTGAAAATTATGTTATAAGAAAACATAAGATCTATCATATTGAGGATATAGGGGAAAATTATCTGAGTGCATTGGAATTGAATACTCAGATCGATCTAAAAGAGATGGAAAGATTTTTGACTATAACTAATTCTTATTTTGATAATTTAAATGTAGAATACGAGGATTACAGAATTGAAAAACTAAACAAGAAATCATTTGTACCTCGAATTATAATAGAAAAGATTTCAAAAGACAGAAGTCTGTATCTTAAATTTGGTTTTGAGATATCTACTATGACCTATAATATGTTAAAGCAAGATGACATTAAAACTGTAGTGTTATTAAATTCTTTGGAAAAAGTAATATCAATCTGTGATATAGATATATCTACCATGTCTGAGAGTATGGAAGACGTGATAAAAATATTGGTGAAATATCAAAGGAAATTAAAATTAAAAGAAAGTTACTATGTGGAGGAGAATCTGATTATTCTTCATGAAAAATTAGCTAAAGAATTTATAAGCAAGGAACTCCTTAATCTGGTATCTAAATATAAATTCATAGGAACTGAAAAATTAAAAACATATAAGATAAAAACAGTTCAGCCAAAGTTGATAGCTAAATTATCTCATTCAATTGATTTTTTAGAAGGAGATGCACACCTAGAGATAGAAGGAGAAAAATTTTCTATCTTAGATATAATTTCAAAATATAAAAAAGACTCATATGTTGTTTTAAGTGATGGAACTAATGCACTGATCAACAAAAAATATATAGAAAAATTAGAAAGACTATTTAAAAATAGTAAATCATCTAAAGATGTTAAGGTATCTTTCTTTGATCTGCCCATAATAGAAGAACTTATTGGAGAAAAAATATCTGGAGATGGATTGACCTATGGAAGGAAGATATTTGAAGGTTTAAATGAGATAGAGAACCTGGATATACCTGGTGCAATGGTCGATGCAACATTAAGAAATTATCAAGAATACGGGTATAAATGGCTGTATTATATAACTGAAAATAAATTAGGTGGATGTCTAGCTGATGATATGGGTCTGGGGAAAACTATTCAAACTATAAGTATCCTAGCTTATACATATTTGCATAAAAACTTGACGAAACCATCTCTGATTATTATGCCTAAAAGTTTAGTTTTTAACTGGGAAAATGAAATAAAAAAATTCTGTAAAGACCTTACTGTAGGTATATATTATGGAAACAATAGAGATTTTAATGAAGTGAAAAGCAAGAACATTATTCTTACGACCTATGGAACAGTGAGAAATGATGTTAAGTTATTGACTAAGGAAAAATTTGAGATGATCATCTTAGATGAATCCCAGAATATAAAAAATATTACATCCCAAATAACAAAAGCTGTGATGTTATTAAATTCTGAAAAAAGATTAGCTCTTAGTGGTACACCGGTAGAAAATAATCTGGGAGAACTTTATTCATTGTTTAGATTTTTAAATCCACAGATGTTTGGCGGAATTGAAGATTTCAATAATTATTATGCTAATCCGATTCAAAAAGACAATGATTTAGAGATAATAGAGGAGTTAAAGAAAAAAATATATCCATTTATCTTAAGAAGAATAAAAAAACAGGTGTTAAAAGATCTACCAGATAAGATTGAAAAAACTCTTTATGTGGAGATGAATGAACCTCAAAGAAAATTATATGAAGAGAGAAGAAACTTCTACTATACCCTTATCAATCAAAAATTAACAGAACATGGGATAGGAAAGAGTCAAATATTTATTTTACAGGCATTGAATGAATTACGTCAAATAGCCAGCTGCCCAGAATCTAAAAGTGATGGGTTAGTAAGATCAGCTAAGTTAGAGATATTAGTAAATAATATCCTGGAAGCTGTAAAGAATGGACATAAGGTATTAGTTTTTACAAACTATATTAACTCTATAGATAATATACGTGAAGAACTGGAAAACCATGGAATTAATCATATATCGATGACTGGAGCTACAAAAAATAGACAGGAATTAGTAGAAAAATTCCAGACTTCAAAGGAATGTAAGGTATTTATCATGACATTAAAAACAGGAGGAGTCGGACTGAATCTGACTGCTGCTGATAAGATATTTATCTATGACCCTTGGTGGAATAAGACGGCAGAGGATCAAGCTGTAGACAGAAGTTACCGTATGGGACAGGACAGGACAGTATTTGCTTATAAACTTATTACAAAAGGAACGATAGAAGAAAAAATGCTTAGTTTACAGATGGAAAAAAATAAATTATTTAACAGTCTTATAACTACAGATACTGTTGCAGTTAAAAGTCTAAGTGAATCTGATATTGAATATATGTTAGGAGTGTAGCTAAAATGGGAATAAGCAGAGATAAATTTAAAGGTTCAATTACAAATTTTTATACAAAGGATGGAATTTATAGTTTATATAAGGAGTATTTTATAGACTGGATAGCAGATGGACACATCGGTCTCCATCTGGATATATTTGAAGTATCACTATTATCGGAGACGTCAAATAAATCAGTATTTGTAGATTTACTAGAGGAAGCTTTTTATAAAAAAGAAACCTTTGTAGAGATATTTAACAGCCTAGAAGAGGAAGTTAAAGATATCTTTAGGAGTATTATATGGAGCGGAAAATATATCTTAGAAGAATCACAGATAGAGGAGTTATTTGAAAAAGAACATACCTATGAAACCAGTGAAAATTTAAAGGATAAATATAAATTTTTTCACTATAAAAAAAATAAAATAGCTAAAGAAGGGCCTGGATATCTATATTTAGACAATGATATCATCAGAAAAATAAGACCTCATTGTCCTAATAAAGTTAGAGACTATTTTATCCATCCAATAGAGAATCCGATATATACCTATAAACATAACTCTGAAGAGGAGATATGCAAAAAATATAGTTTGTACTATAACTTTTACAGCCAGGGGAATATAAAACTTTCTACTAGTTTGAAACTCCTCAAAGAGAGCAAAAGAGATATGCAGAAATACTGTGATATTTCAGAGTTTTATAGTGAAAATAAAGATTTAGATTATTTAAAAACTGAAACTATGGGGCTATTATTTTATTTAATAAAAGATGAATATCTTGTCCCGGAAAACTTTAAGCTGGATAAATTTAAATATATTGTAAATGAATTCCTGAATGGGAAACTTACAAAAAACGATGGATATGAATATACAACTAAATATTTGAACTATCTAAAAGGTGTAAAAAATATAAAGAAAACAGAGAATTTGACTAGATCACTTCAGACTATAGTGAAATTAATTATGGAACTGCCTTCAGAAAAGACCATAAGTATCTCGAATATTATAAATTATCTGGTTTATAGAGATGAATTTTTAGATATCATCGAATTAAAAGATGTATATGATTATGTATATATAAATGAATCAAACTATGGAAGAACCAGAATATCTCAATATGATGAATATCATAGGTATATTATTGAGCCATTTGTAAAATCGATATTCTTTCTTTTAGGAAGTTTAGGGTTATTTACTCTTTATTATGATCTGCCAAGTGGTAATAATGGACTGTATTTAAAGAATAATTACCTGTCGAAGTATGATGGATTGAAGTATATAGAATTGACCAAATTAGGAGAATATGTCCTAGGGCGGGCAGATGATTATGCATTTACAGAAGAGAATGAAGACGCAGAGATAGTTTATGATGAAGATCTTCTTTTAATAACTATCATTGGATCTGCTCCTATAATGTCTATGTTTTTAGAAAAGGTATCTATCAAGATTGGTGAAAATAAATATAGAATGGATAAGGGAAGGTTCTTAAAAGGAATCACAACAACAAAAGAGTTAGAGGAAAGGATAAAGGAATTTAAAAATAAATTTTATAAAGACTTACCTCAAGTATGGGAGACATTCTTTGATGAATTGAGATCTAAAGTAAACTGTCTGACTCATGAATCTGATATAAAAGTATTTAAAGTTAAACAGGACAAAGAATTTTTTAAAATCCTGGCAACAGAAAGTAAGTTAAAAGAATATATTTTAAAAGCAGAAGGTTTTTATATACTTATAAAGGAAGAAAATGTATGTAAGGTAAAAACTATCCTGTCAAAATATGGTTATTTTAACGAAATAGAATAGCAAAAAGGCCTGGAAGATATAGATCTCCAGGCCTTTTTTTATTAAAAATGTTAATTTAAATACAAACAATATTAATTTTAACTTTAAAAGTGTTTTATTTTAGAATTAAAGAGATATTTAAGAAACATTTAGGTTGACAAAAAATGCATAATTATTTATAATGCGGGTAAATAATAATAAATTATTATGACGATAATAATTATTTAAAAAATAGGAGGGAGAAAATGGCAGGAATTATTAGTGATCTATTTGGTTGGGACAAACACCTGGAAGTAGATAAAGATGGGGCATTAGATCTTATAGGAGATGATGCAATAGTAATCGATGTAAGGGATGAAAGAAAAAGAAATAAGGTTGAGGCTATCTTTGATGAAACTATCAACGTTGAATTCAATGAATTTGAAACAAAGATAAAGGATCTTTTAGAAAAAAAAGAGATAGCTAAAGATGATTCGTATGTAGTCTTCTGTACAACAGGAGCTAAAGGTCTAAAAGCTGTAAAGGTACTTAGAAAATATGGATTTGAAAAATCGTTTAATATGAAATATGGTACTAATGCATGGCATGCAAACGATGATGGATGCGGTACATGATAAAAATAAAAAGTCTAGGTTAGACTTAAAATAATAAAAGTAAGTGAAAAAAATAATAAATTAAAAAGATTTTAATCATATGAGAAATTTTAGGGAGGGTTATATATATGCAAATTTTAAATATACTTATTATGGCAATATTAGTATATGTGCTGGCTTGGATGCAGAAATCATATAAGTCATTTACAAATAGAGTATTTACTGGATTGGGATTAGGGATACTGTTTGGTGTATCTATGCAGGTTTTTTACGGACAGGGATCGGAGATAATCTCAAATACATTACAATGGACTAACATAATAGGTAGTGGGTATGTTTCATTATTAAAGATGATTGTTATTCCTCTAATAATGGTATCTATAGCTTCATCTGTTATCAATGCAGAGGAATCTGAAAATAGTTCTATAGCTAAGATGAGTACGACTATCATTGGGTTATTATTGGTAACTTGTGGTATAGCTGCTCTTATATCTATATTTACATCTTTAGTATTTAATCTAAGTGCAGAGGGATTAATCTCAGGAGCTAAAGAAGCTGCTAGAATGAGTTATTTAGAAGGGAAAGTTGGAGATGTTAGTAATGCTTCTTCATTGATCAATCAAATTGTTGGAATTATTCCAGATAATCCATTTAAAGCTATGACTGGTGCAGGAAATAACTCAACAATTGGTGTAGTTATCTTCTCAGCTTTAGTTGGTATGGCTACAAGAAAGATCAAAAAGAACGATAAGAAGACTTTTGAATTAATTCAAAATGGTGTAAACGCAGCTCAATCTGTAGTATTAAAATTAGTACAAATGGTATTAGGACTTACTCCATATGGTGTATTAGCTCTAATGACTAAGGTCTGTGCTAGTTCTAACTTTGTAGAAATATCAAGATTAGGTAACTTTGTTGTAGCGACTTATGTTGCTTTAGCACTTATGTTTGGAGTTCACTTATTGATGATCATGTTATGTGGTGTATCACCAATAATTTTCTTGAAGAAAGCATGGACAGTATTGACGTTTGCATTTACATCTAGAACATCTGCTGGAAGTATCCCGATGAATATTGACTGCCAAACAAAAAAATTAGGAGTACCTAATTCTATTGCAAGTATGTCAGCTGGAATTGGAGCTACTGTTGGACAAAACGGTTGTGGTGGAGTGTATCCAGCCATGTTAGCTGTAATGATAGCGACTGCTACTGGTATAAATGTATTAGAGCCAGCATTCTTTGTAAAATTAGTTATAGTTGTAGTGATAGCTTCACTTGGAGGAGCTGGAATCGGTGGAGGAGCTACAATAGCAGCCTTAATTGTACTACCTATCATGGGATTACCTATTGAATTGGTTGGATTATTAATAGCTATTGAGCCTATCTTAGATCAAGGTAGAACTGCTTTAAATGTATCAGGAGCTATGGCTACTGGTGTTGTAACAGCAAAACTATTAGGATCTTTAGATAAAGAAATATATAATGACGGTGAAGGTAAGGCCGTATTAAATAGAGGATAAATTAAAAAAAGGAAGCAGAATATTAAACTGTACCCTTTGTCAAGGACACTTTAAAAAAAGGTATGGTTAAGATACTGTTAAAAGATGATTTCTGTATTGCACAGGAGTCATCTTTTTTAAGTTCCATTGATACCTATGGTTATTGTAATAATTCATATATTTAGATACTTCTTTCTTTACATCATCTAATGTTTTTAAGGGCTTTAAATTTATTTCATCTTTCATATGTCCAAAGAATGACTCCATAGGAGCATTATCCCAACAGTTACCTTTTCGCGACATTGATTGGATAATTTTCTTTGATTTCACTAATCTTTGAAACTTAGGATTAGTATAGTGAAAGCCTTGATCCGAATGAATAATGCACTCTGGATGGAGTTTAAACTTTCTTTTAACTAAGCGCTTAACCGTGTTTAAAGCAATATCAATACTAAGACTATGAGACACCTCATGAGCTAATACTTCATTAGTACTACCATCTTTTATTGTTGAAAGATAAGCTCTTTTTCCAATTCCATAAGTTAGATAGCTGATATCAGTTAGGAGAACTTTTTTAGGAACTTCTTGTTTAAATTCTCTTTTCAATATATTAGGGACAGTCGAATGTTCCTTAGTTGCTTTAGCTATGTTTTTATAGGGGTTCGGTTTTCTGTGAGGACATATTATTTCGTATTTTTTCATAATTCTTCTTATTTTTTTCAAATTAAAAATAGTATCAAATTCATTCTCTAAAATCATCCTGATACTTCGGGCGCCCTTCTTAAAACCTCTTCTATTAAAAGCTTTTAGAATTAATCTTTTGGAGTTTAAATCTTTAGCTTCTTTATTATTTCTATTTTTTTCTGAATTAATATAGTTGTAAAAACCAGACCTGGAAACCCCCGCTTGAAAACATAGAAATTTAATTTTTGATTTCAACTTATATCTTTTAACTATTAATTTAATAGCTTCAAAAATCTCAGTTTTATTTAAGCATCCCCCCTTTCGATCTCGTCTAACTTTTTTAAAAATTCATTCTCTATTTTTAAATATTCAATCTGTGCTTCTAAACGTTTAATTTTTTCTAAATCTGTTAACTCTCTTTTCAGAGGTCTTCCAGAAGATGTTTTCCTGGAATCCATTAAACCCAGTTCACCATTATCTTTAAAAGCTCTCCTCCAACGTTTAGAGGAAGTTTCAACTCTTTTCATACCTAAAATATCCACATCAAAGCCAGCTTCCTCAAAAATTATACGCGGAGGCTTTCCCATTTTATATTCCTCAATAAATTTCTTTTTAAATTCAAAAGTATATGTAATAGCTTTATTTGAAACTTTAGAAATATTTTTATTTTTAGATAATTTAGTAACTTCTATATCTGAAAATATTTTTTTAGACATTTAATTCACCCCTTTAAACTCTTATTAAAAAATTGTATCAAAAAAACCATGAAACTAACACTCTTTTTCAAGTGTCCAGTTTCATGGTTACAGTTTATATCTGCTTCCTTTTTCTATTATCCAAGAAATTATAAAAAATTATAAAACCATAGGTTACACTTATTTGGATGCAACATCACGTTGCTATATGTCGCTTAAAACTTTTACTACCTTTCCTACAACTTTGAGATCTTCTCCAGGACCTATAAAAATTGGCGGATAGTTGGGGTTATCACTGATAAGGGCTACATATGAATCTGTAACCTTTAGTCTTTTTACAAAGGCTTCATCATTTATAAAAAAAGCTCCAATATCTCCATTTCTTACTTCAACTTCTTTTTTAGCAATAATTATAGAACCATCTTTAATGGTAGGCTCCATGGAATCACCCCATACATTGACAGCAAAGATATTACCGTGATTTCTGATCCCAGGAAGGGTAATATATTCTGTAACCTCTTGATCTCCTAAAACCCCGATACCAGCACTGATTCTTTCAAAGACTGGAATCTGGTCATCGATGGAGATAGAATTATTTTCAGAGATAGATGAGTTTCCTCTAAGATAGCTGATCTCTTTATCTTTCCTATCCAATTCGTCCTTTATTAGCTGAGGAGTTCTTTCGAAAGCTGCTAAAAATTTTAGGTATTCAATCTCCTCCTCATTTAACATCAGACCCATAGATATTTTTTCTAAAACTTCCACACTAGGTGGATTCTTTAATTCCCCTCTCTCTATATTATTAAAATAAGATTGAGTTATTCCAATGGATTTAGCAAATTTATTTTGACTTAGATTTAATTCTATTCTTTTATTTTTTATAAATTTATTAAAAGTCATGATAGATATCAACTCCCTATATATTGTTATAGTTAATTATAACCTCAATTTGTAAATATTACAAATAGTGATTTAAATTATTATTATGAATTCCTAATTATTTTTGCATAGGGAATATTTAAAATTAAATGTATATTATGTTAAACTAAAAGGGAGTTGATGAATTTGGAAATTTTATTTTGGCACGGTTATCTTCTACACGGCAGCGGCAGTAATATTTTTGCATTGAATATAGTGGAAGAATTTTTGAAAAAAAATAATGTGTATTTATTTTCCCAAGAAAGAAACTGGGACGGTATAGAAGGAATTGGTTCTCATTGGATTATGGATGCTGATCAAAGTATATCTCTAAAGACAAAATTTAAAGAGGATGGATTTATAGGGGTAACCCCCTATATAGGAGATCTTCTTCCGGTGTTTGTCTATGATGATTATGACGGATTTAGAGTTAAAACATTTGATAAATTAATAGACGAGGAATTAGAAAAATATATAGATTTAAATGTAAAGGCCATTATAAAATTTTTAGAAACAACCAAGATAGATATAATCTATTGCAATCATTTTGCTATATCCCCCTATATCATGAAAAAAGTAAAGGAAAAAACAGGGGTTCCATATGTAGTTATAGGTCATGGAAGTTCATTAAATTACATTATAAGTAAAGATAAAAGATATATGGACCTCTCCTATGAAGGGTTTTTGGATTCTAAAAATGTAGTTGTTCAGAGTGAATATATCAGAGGGAGGTCTTGTGAAATCTATGAGAAAACAGAATTTTTCAGAGATTCCAGGTTTCAAATAATTCCTTCAGGAGTTAATTTTGATAAATTTAATAGATTACTAAAAGATAAAGAAATTAAAAATATTATAGAGGATAAAGTTCATTTTTCAAATGGACCGTTAAAAAGAATATATGATGAAAATTATGAGAAAATTAAAAAGTTAGAAGATATAGAGGAGATAAAAAAAATTATAAATGAGACAGAAGAAGATATAGAATATAGGGATATTGATAGAGATCTGATATCTAAGTTATCCTCAGGATTGAGAGGAAAAGATAATATTCTATATATAGGAAAATTAATAATTTCCAAAGGTGTTCATATTATGTTAATGAGTTTACCGTATATATTTCAAAAAAATCCGACGACAAATATAACTATTGTGGGTTATGGAAAGTTTAGACCAGTTTTAGAGATCTTGTTGAGGGGATTAATAGAGGGGAATAAAAATTTAATAGAAGTTATTATAGAAAAAGGATTTTATTTAGAAGGGGAAAAACATGGGCAGCTGGAATACCTATCAAAATTTTGGGATGGATTGAAAAGGGAGAATAAACTGGAAAGTTATCTGGAATTGGCTAAAAAAATAGATTTGGACAGGGTAGTATTTTTAGGTAAATTAGACCATGATATCCTTCCTCATGTTATAAAAAAACATAGTGTAATTGTAGTTCCATCAGTTTTTCCAGAATCTTTTGGAATGGTAAGTATAGAGGGAATGTCTCAGGGGTTAATTCCTATAGTTTTTAATCATTCAGGATTAAAAGAAGTTATTCCTTTCAATGATAGTTTAGTAAATTTAGATGATAAAGTTGTAAATAACCTAGAAAAGGTAATAAATTTAAATTTAGAGAAGTTAGAGAAAATACCAGATATAAATAAAAAATTTATACTGGAAAGTAAAAAATATTCTTTTGAATCGGTAGCTGAAAGGCTGCTTGACCTGAGATAAAAAAAGGAGGTGGGTTATTATGAATATACAAAAAAGTGTAATAAAAATTTCAGTGATTAGTTGTTTAATACCCATCTTTTTTCTTGGGATATACAGTTTTATTTTGACGCAAAATGAAACTAAAAGGAGGGAGCAGGAAAAAATTGAATTTATCTTTGCCTCGGAAAAAAAACAGTTAAAATTAATCAATGATAAGATGGAGGCCGTATTAGATCTTTTAGAATTTTTCGTAATTCACAGCATAGAAGAAGATTCTCACAAAGATAAATTTGAAGAGCTGATAGAGGGAATGATGGGCCGTATAGTGATTGATAATAAAGAGGTTGAAAATATATTTTATGGGGATGAGAATGGGAAATTCTTCCTAGAGGGGTCAGGGTTTATACCAGAAAGATATGACCCAAGGAGCCGGCCGTGGTACGAAGGAGCAATAGAGGGAAGTCAAGATTATTACACTACAGATATCTATAGGTTTCCAAATGGAGAGAGTGGAATAACAATAGCGAAGACCGTATATGCTCAAGATAAAGTTTTAGGTGTTGTAGGAGTGGATCTGAATTTTTCAGATTATCAATTAAAGATGTCTGACTTGTCCTTTGGGAAAACAGGAAAGATGTTTATTATGGATAAGAAGGGGTTACTTGTTGTAGATACCGGAGTAAAAGGTGTAAGTGATAAAAATATAACTTTGATAAAAAAATATATGGAATCAAACTTTGATAGTGAAAAGTCTTATTTAGATGAAATTGTGAGACTAAAAAAACCTATAAGATTTGATATAGATACTCATGATGGTGAAAAATATTTTAGATTAGAGCCTATTTTAGAATTAGGATTAATCATGGTAGGTGGAACATATAAAAATGAGTTGAAAGAACTGCCTTTTAGTATAATAAAGGCTGGGATTATCATTAGTTTAATAGGAACTATAATATCTCTGTTGATAATAAATTCATTTTCTAAAAGGTTAAAGGTTCATCTAAAAAATTTAAGTGTTTTAATAGAGGGAATTTCCAATGGGAATTACAGTAAAAATATAGAAGAAATACTGATGTATATATCCGATGACTCTGAATTAAATGTAATAACAAAAGAAGTAAAAAATATTCAAAAGAATGTCAAAAATAGAGAGACTGAGTTAAGGGAAATCGCCAAGCGAGATCCTCTTACCGGTGTATATAATAGGCAGAGTCTCACGACTTTTTTAGAGGATGAAATAGTTAAAAATAAGATGTTTCAGTCAGGATTTTCCATAATTATGCTTGATTTAGATAATTTCAAAAATATAAATGATCTCTACGGCCATGTTTTTGGAGATTTTGTATTAAAGGAAGTATGTAAAGTTTTTATGGAAGAAACCAGTAGGATGGATAAGGTGTGCAGGTATGGAGGGGAAGAATTTTTAATTATACTTCCTAGTACAAATAGAAAAAATGCTTTTAAAGTAGGAGAAAGGTTAAGGAAGGAAATAGAAAATCGTGAATTTTTGGATAACAAGAAGAAAATAAAGGTAACTATGAGCGGCGGAATAATGGAGTATGAAGAAGGATTAAGTATCGAAGAGTTGATAGAGATAGTCGACAAGTCCTTATATAAGGCTAAAAGATCGGGAAAAAACAAAATTTTATATTAAAAATTATAATTTGGAGATATGGTGGCAGCATTGAAAATAAAGGAATTTCATGCTATAATTTTCTGAATAAAAATAAAATAAAATTGTAATTTAAAGGGAAAAATATAAGGCCATTATGGTTGAATAAAATAGAGAGTATAGGCGGTAAATATGGATATTTTAGAGATAAGAAGGGAAATGATAGAAGTTAAAGAGAAATTAACTGGAATTAGGGGGCATCTTTGACTTAGAAAAAAAAAGTGATGAGATAAAAGAACTAGAAGGTCAAACCCTAAAAGATGGATTTTGGAACGACAAGAAACAAAGTTCTAAAATAATTAAAAATTTAAACTCTTTAAAAGCCGTTGTAGGAGAATACAATGATATATCTGATGGGATAGATGAATTGGATGTGCTCATTGAATTTGTAGAAGCTGGTGAAGAAGAATTTGCAGAGGAACTTCAAACTAAATTTTCTAAACTCTTAAAGGAGATAGAAGATTTTGATACCAGTCTGCTTTTAGATGGCGAATATGATGAAAATGGTGCTATCTTTACTATCCATGCAGGAGCAGGAGGAACAGAATCTTGTGACTGGGCAGAGATGCTATATAGGATGTACAGCAGGTGGTTTAATTCTAAGGGATATAAGGTAGAGGAACTGGATTATCAGGCAGGTGACCAGGTAGGGATAAAATCCATCACCCTTTTAGTAAGTGGCTCGAGAGCTTATGGATATTTAAAAGGCGAAAAAGGGGTTCATAGATTAGTTAGAATATCTCCCTTTGATGCCGCTAAAAAAAGACACACATCTTTTGCCTCCATAGATGTATCTCCAGAAATTGATGATACTATTAATATTGAGATTGTTTCTAGTGATCTAAAGGTTGATACATTCAGAGCAGGAGGAGCAGGAGGGCAGCATGTAAATACTACCGATTCAGCGGTAAGGATTACTCATCTCCCAACGGGAGTAGTTGTTGGGTGTCAGAATGGTAGGTCACAGCTTCAAAACAGAGAAACGGCTCTAAAGATGTTGAAATCTAAATTGTTAGAGATAGAGATGAAAAAAAGGGAAGATGAATTAAAAAAACTCCATGGAGAACAGTCTGATAACAGTTGGGGAAACCAAATAAGATCCTATGTATTTCAGCCATATACCATGGTAAAGGATCACAGAACTAGTACAGAAAGTGGTAATGTAAAAGCAGTTATGGATGGAGAGATAGACAACTTTATAACTGGATATCTGAGATGGATAAAAAAATAAATTTAGGAGGAATATAGATATGTGTAAAGAAATTAGAACGAGAATAGCACCTTCTCCAACAGGAGATCCCCATGTGGGAACAGCTTATATAGCTTTATTTAATTTAGCTATGGCTAAGAAAAATGGAGGTTCATTTTTACTTAGAATAGAGGATACAGATCAGACTAGAACAACTGCTGATTCAGAAAAGCAAATATTTGATACTTTAAATTGGTTAGATCTAGGTTGGGATGAAGGTCCAGACGTAGGTGGAAATTATGGTCCATACAGACAATCTGAGAGATTTGACTTATATGGGAAATATGCTGCTGAATTAGTGGAAAAAGGAGAAGCTTACTACTGTTTCTGTACGAGAGATAGATTAGATAAATTAAGAGAGAGACAAAAAGCCATGAAAAAGGCTCCTGGATATGATGGACATTGCAGATCACTATCTAAGGAAGAGGTTGCAGCTAAATTAGAAGCTGGAGAGGAATATGTAATCAGACTTAAGATGCCATATGACGGTGAAACTGTGATAAAGGACGTTTTAAGAGGGGAAGTTAGATTTGAGAATAATAAGATTGACGATCAAATTTTGTTAAAAGGTGATGGATTCCCGACTTATCATTTAGCTAACGTAGTAGATGATCATTTAATGGGGATAACTCATGTTATAAGAGCGGAAGAATGGATTGCTTCTACTCCTAAACATATCCAAATGTACAAAGCTTTCGGATGGGATATGCCTGAATTCGTTCATATGCCATTACTTAGAAATGCAGATAGAACAAAGATATCTAAGAGAAAAAATCCTGTATCATTAAATTACTATCTTGAAGAGGGTTATTTAAAAGAGGGAATGATAAACTTCTTAGGTCTTATGGGATATTCTGTAGGAGAAAATAAAGAGATCTTTACTTTAGATGAATTCATAGAAACTTTTGATATCACAAGAGTATCATTAGGAGGACCAATCTTTGATTTAGAAAAATTAGGATGGGTAAATAACCAACATATGAGAATGAAAGACTTAACAGAATTAACTGAGATGTCTAAGAGATTCTTCGTTGAAAGAGGATTTGTATCTGAAAATGCAGATGAAAAAGAAATGAAAACTTTAGAGAGAGTAATCGATATATTAAGAGAACCTGCAACTACTATGAAGGGATTAGCAGCATTAGCTGACATCTACTATATAGATGAATTTAAGTTGCCTGAAACAACTGAAGAGATGAGCAATAAGCAGAAAAAACCTATTCAGAGATTACATAACGCTATAAAGGGTGAAGACGAGATAAAGGCAATAAAGTATTTCGTAGAGAAATTAGAAGGTGCAAATGAAGTGTTAACTGTAGAAGAAGTAAAAGCTATGTTAAATGATACTTTAGAAGCTATGGGAACAGGACCTGGTAAAGTATTTATGCCGCTTAGAGCAGTAATTACTGGTCAAGGAAAGGGTGCTGAATTATACAATGTTATCTCTATCATAGGGAAAGCAAGAACTTTAGCTAGAATCAAAAATATGAACGAACAATATAAGATATACTAAATATAAAAAGGGAACTAATCATATGATTAGTTCCCTTTTTGCTTTATTCATTGTTAAAATAATGGTAATAAAAAAATAAGGTCAACCAAATGGTCAACCCTATTTAAATATTTTATTTAGCTAATCTTTTTAATTCATCACAAACAAATTCTACATGTGGTCCGACGATCACTTGTACAGATGTTTTTCCTGGTGTTAATACTCCAGAAGTTATCTTTTTAATTTTTTCTTTTTGAACTAAGTTTTGGTCTTTAACCTCTAATCTAAGTCTAGTAGCACAGTTGTCTATATCGACTAAATTGTTGATACCACCAAGGTATTCTAATAATGCCTCAGCAGTGGCTGTGTGAGTTGTAGGAGAAGAAGTTTCTTCGTCTTCATCAACGTCTTCTCTACCTGGAGTTTTTAAGTCAAACTTAGTAATTACCGCAACAAATACGAAGTAGTAAATAGACATAAAGATTAAACCTTGAACGATAAGCATATAAGGTTTATTTGCTAACTTAGTACCAGATGATAGGATGAAGTCAACTAATCCTCCTGAAAATGCAAATCCAGCAATCCAGTGCATACTAGCTGCAATAAATACTGATATTCCAGTAAGAACAGCATGTATCAAGTATAAACCAGGAGCTAAGAACATAAATGCAAACTCTAGAGGTTCAGTAACACCAGTAAAGAAAGTAGTGAATCCAGCAGCCATCATTATAGAAGCAACTTTGTTTTTGTTTTCAGGTTTTGCAGTTTTAACAAATGCAGCAGCGGCTCCTACTAATCCAAACATCATGATAGGGAAGAATCCAGCCATATACATTCCTGTAACACCTTTAGTCCCTGTTCCAGCCCAGAAGTTTCCAAGGTCATTAATTCCAGCGATGTCAAACCAGAAAACTGCATTTAATGCATGGTGTAGTCCAACTGGGATTAATAATCTATTTAAGAAACCATAAATTCCGGCTCCAATAGGTCCCATAGCAGAAATAGCAGTTCCAAAAGAAACTAATCCCCCAAAGACTACCGGCCAAACAAACATCAATACAAATGCAACCGGGATCATAATAGCAGCTGTCAAGATAGGTACTAATCTTCTACCTGAGAAGAATGAAAATGCTTTATGTAACTCAACTTTACTAAACTTATTATATAGTGAAGATGAGATAACCCCTACTAAGATACCAATAAATGGATTATTGATCTTTCCAAATGCAACAGAGATATCTTCAGGCTTGATATGTTGAATTTGAGCAACTGCTCCTGGAGATAATAGGGTTGTAATAACTTTAAAACCTACTAAACCAGCTAGTGCTGCAGCACCATTTTTGTCCTTAGACATACCATAAGCAATACCAACAGCAAATAAAATAGGGATATTATCGATAATCGAAGCACCAGCTTTGATTAATATTGCAGCAGTAGCACTGTTAGCTCCCCATCCAGAAGGGTCAATCCAATACCCGATACCCATTAATATTGCAGCTGCAGGCAGAACTGCTACAGGAACCATAATGGCTTTACCAATTTTTTGTAAAAATTTAAACATATTACTCCTCCTTAAAATTAAATAATTATAAAACTTTTATACGGTTTAAAATTTCTTACATTAGATTAAGATACTCACTAACTCCTTAATCTCCTACTAAAGATTTTCTTAAATTTATACCTTTTTAAAAGGAAATAAATTGATGCGATATAATACAGTATATATTATTAAGCAACACTCTTTAATAACATAATACAGTATGATTATATCAAAAATCAAGCTTTTTGTAAAAAAAATTCATTTTTTTTAAAAAAATGTGTTTTTTATTCAAAAAAATTGACAACGGGAAAAAATAAAACTATAATTTGATAAATAAAATATAAATTCGGAGGGAAGATTATGAGAGTTATAATTACTGAAAAAAATATTGGTGACTGGGCAGCATGTTATGTAGCGAATAAAATATTGGAGGCAAAACCTAGTGCAGACAAACCATTTGTATTGGGATTACCCACAGGGTCTACACCTTTAGGAATGTATAAAAGGCTTATTCAGTTTAATAAAGACGGAATAATCAGTTTTGAAAATATAGTGACATTTAATATGGATGAATATGTAGGTTTAGACAAGGAACATCCACAGAGTTATCACTACTTTATGTATGAGAACTTTTTTAACCATATAGATATAAAGGAAGAAAATATCAATATTTTAGATGGGATGGCTTTAGATTATAAAGCTGAGTGTGCAAGATTTGAAGAGAAGATGAAAGCTATAGGAGGAGTGGATCTATTTTTAGGAGGAATTGGTCCAGATGGTCATATTGCATTTAATGAACCAGGATCATCACTTACTTCTAGGACGAGGGATAAGGAATTGACAGCAGATACCATCATAGCTAACTCAAGATTCTTTGATGGAGATATAAATAAGGTGCCGAAGCTGTCATTGACTGTAGGAGTAGGAACTATACTAGATGCTAAAGAAGTTTTGATCATGGTAAATGGTCATCATAAAGCTCGTGCACTGCGTCAGGCTGTAGAAGAAGGAATCAATCATATGTGGACAATTTCAGCTCTTCAGATGCATGAAAAAGGTATCATAGTATCAGATGAAGAGGCTACAGTAGAATTAAAAGTAGGGACTTATAGATATTTTAAAGATATCGAAAGTGCAAATTTAGATTCGGAGAAATTAATTGAAGATTTATACAATAGAGTAAAATAACATTAGTTTAAAAAGGAGATGAAATATATGTACGCATTGGTAGGAGGCAGAGTATTTACTGGAGAAAAAACTGTCTTTAACAGGGCAATTATTATAGACGAGAAAAAGATAAAAGAGATAGTTAAAACAGAGGATCTAGATACTTTATATCCAAATATAGAAAAAAAAGATATAGGTGGGAATCTTATAGCACCAGCATTTATAGATTTACAGCTTAATGGCTGTGGAGGAGTTCTTGTAAATGATAATTTATCGGCTGAAACATTTAAAATAATGAATGAAACCAATATAAAATACGGGTGTACATTATATACTCCTACCCTTATTACCTGTGAGGATGAAAAGATAGAGAGTGCTCTTCAGGTTATGGAAGATATTGAAGATATTGAAAGTTTAGGAGTTTTAGGGCTTCATATAGAGGGGCCCTATATATCTGCAGATAAAAAAGGAACTCACAGGGAAGATTTGATTAGAGTCTTATCAGATAAAATCATAAAAAAGATCTCTAAATCAAAAACAACTATTCTTACTCTGGCACCTGAAAATGCTAAGGCAGAACATATAAAAACTCTTGTAAATGGGGGGATAAATGTGGCTTTAGGACATACCAATGGTACCTATGAGGAGGTAATAGAGAAGAAACCTTATGGAATAACTTTGGCAACTCATCTATATAACGCTATGAGTTCATTTACTCACAGGGAACCAGGAGCTATAGGAGCTGTGTTGGATTCTGAAGATATTCGAACAGGGATAATAGTAGATGGATTTCACTGTCACTATGCAAGTATAAGAATAGCTAAAAAATTACTGGGAGAGAGATTATATCTTGTTACGGATGCAGCGTCTCCTGCTGGGACTGATATGCCTGAATTTATGTTTGAGGGGAAGAGATGTTTTCATAAAGATGGTCAGCTGAGAAATGAAGAGGGAAATCTGGCTGGTTCGGTACTGACTATGGATCAGGGTGTAAGGAATTTAGTAGAACATGTAGGAGTATCTTTAGAGGAAGCTCTGAGGATGGCATCTCTCTATCCTGCTAAAGCAGTGAAGATAGATGACAGGTATGGAAGAATAGCTGAGGGTTATACAGCTGATTTAGTTATTTTAGATGAAAAACTAGAATTAACAGATGTAATAGTAAAAGGAAAAAGCAGAAGATAGGTTAAAAAAACTTCTAATTGCATATTTGTAATTAGAAGTTTTATTTATTTTGTAGTAAAATAAATAAAAAGGAGTGTTAGCTTATGAATGAATTAACAAAATGCCCAAATTGTGGTGGAGATATAATTAAAAATAATGGAACAGGGGAACGTTATTGTGGAGACTGTAAAAAAAGGTTTGTAAAAAGAGCACTTTGTGAAGTGTGTGGAGAGGAGTTAGAAAAATTGTCTTCTTGCGGGGCACAACAGTTTTTTTGCAATAGATGTAAAGTTTTAAAGTCTAAAAAAGAGCTAGATTATTTTTTTAGAGAAGCAAAGGATGAAGAAAAAAATTAAAATTAAACCTGGCTAATAATTAGAGGTAAGACCTCTAATTATTAGTTAGGTTTTTATTTATAGTACTCCTTTTTCAACATACTCATCAATATTTCATCGTGATACTTCCCCTCTCTGAAAAGTTCCTCCCTTAGAACACCTTCCTGGGTAAAACCACATTTTTCATAACATTTAATGGCTCTTTCGTTGAAAGAGTAGACACAGAGAGCTATCTTATTGACATTCATCTCCTCAAAGACAAATTTAACCAAGGTATTTATTGCGTCACTTCCGTACCCCTTACTCCAATATTCCTTATCTCCTATAAATATTCCAATCTCTACTTTACTATTTTTCCAGTCGATACTGTTTACCCCGCATCCACCAATATACTTCCCCTCCAAAGTCTCTAAAGCAAATGTATAAGTGTCTTTTACAGCGCTGATACCGCTGTACCATTTCTCCTCATCTTCCAATGTATATGGATAAGGTATTGCAGGCTGCAAATTTTTCCTTACCTCAAAGTCATTTAAAAATTCCTTAGCTTTTTCTATGTCTTCCTTTCGATATTCCCTCAATCGTACTAACTTACCTTGATACATATCTTCCCCCTATAAAATTAATTTATAATAAGAGTTTAGCTTATAAGTTATAAAAAGTCTATTTTATAAATTAGGAGTATAGCGATAAAAAAAAGGAAAAATCAGGTGATTTTGGTAATAAATCAATTAGAAGCTTTTAAGTTATTAAAGAAGTTTCAGCATCATACCTCAATTAAATAAAGGGAGGAAAGTATGAACTATTATTTTGATGTTTTTAAACGTTGGAGAGATTACGAAGGGTTTACAACGAGGAAAGGATATTGGATGTTTACCTTGATTAGTTGTATTATATTTTTAGCAATATCCGTTGTGGATAATTTCCTGTATGGTGATCAACACTTTTTAAAGAGTCTATATATATTGTTTATTTGGACTCCTGTAATAGCACTTCATTGTAGAAGGTTACATGATGTCGGTAAAAGCGGTTGGTGGCAAGCTATAGGATTGATACCTATAGTGGGGCCTATATGGGTTTTGATACAATTGGCAAGACCTGGGTTTGTAGTAGGGGAATATGAAGATTAAGGGAGGTTAAAAATGAACTATTATTTAAAGGTATTGAGACAGTATAAAGATTTTTATGGCAGAGCTGACAGGAGGGAATACTGGATGTTCGTATTGGTCAATTTTGCAATAAATATAGCGTTGGCTACAGTGGAACAGGTGATAACTCCTGAAAGTGGAATTCTTTCGGGAATATATGCATTGTTTATATTTATCCCGGGAATTGCAGTGACTATAAGAAGATTGCATGACATAGGAAAGAGTGGGTGGATGCAGTTGGTTATACTGATCCCATTAGTGGGGTGGATCTGGTTCTTAATTTTAATGGCTAAAGAGGGAGAGGACAGTAGAAATCAATATGGAGAGAGCGTAAGGGAAACAAGGTTTTAATAAAATAGAAATTATAAAAGGGTGATACTATGAAATGGGATAAATTACTGGATGTAGAATATTTTAGAGATAAAAATATAGAAAACCAATTGGAGGAATTAAAAAAAGATTCTTCTAAGATCATCTTCAGTTCGGCTTTTAGAAGGCTGCAAAATAAGACTCAGATATACCCATTGGAGAGTAATGATTTTGTCAGAACAAGGCTGACACACTCCATAGAAGTATCTACGATAGCGCAAATAATAGGAAATAAAGTGGAGAAAAAGCTGATAGAGATGGAGGAGCTACCAAAAGAGAAGAAAGGGATGATTGAAAGTATTTTAAAGGCAGCATCCCTAATACACGACATAGGGAATCCTCCCTTTGGTCATTATGGAGAATTTATCATCCATGATTTCTATACTAAATATTTTGAAGAAAAATTTGAAAATAATGTTGATTTTTATGGGTACCCCTGGTCGCTAGAGGAACGGTATGATTTTGAAAAATTCGAAGGAAATGCCCAGGCTTTTAGGCTCCTAAAAAAGCTACAATATCTAAGAGATGAAAATGGACTCAATCTTTCATTTCAGACTTTAGCTACAATAATAAAATATCCCAGATCTTCTACAGAGGGATGTATAAAAAATGAAGATCCCAGCTATAAAAAGTTTGGATATTTTTCCAGTGAAAAGGAATCCTTTGAAAAAATATTTGATGCTCTGGAGATAAGAAATAAGGAGAACGAGATAGTACGATATCCGCTGGTTTATCTATTGGAAGCGGCAGATGACATTGCATATACAATAGCTGATATTGAGGATGGATGTAAAAAAGGTGTTTTAGGATTGGGGATTATCAAGGAGAAATTATTTAAATATTGTGACATAACGAGGGAAAAAGAAAAAGAGATATTGGAGAGTTTAGAGGTTATAGAGGTCGATCTAGATTATCCCAAACCCTTTGAGATAGCGATCCAAGTGGCGAGAAAGAAATTGCAAAACTTTATGATGGATTCAGTTGTAGAGACTTTTATAGAGTATTATGATGAGATTATGGAGGGGAACTATAAGGGTGAACTTTTAAAAAATTCAAAGGCATGCTGGGTAGAACATGCTTTTCGTGAACTTTTAGAAATCCTGATCAGTGAAAAGGAAGTAATAAAGTTAGAGGTTGCAGGGGATGCAATAATTAGGGTTTTATTGAAGGAGTTTACAGATGCTGTGGCTTCTCCTAATAGGGAAATAGTGGGGACTAAGGAACAAAAACTATTTCGATTAATATCTAGTAATTATAGATTTTTAATGAAAAAATATCCAGATAGTGAGAATAAATTATATAATGAGCTGCACCTGGTAACGGATTTTGTCTGTGGGATGACAGACAGTTATGCTCTAGATCTATATCAGGCTATTACAGCTATTAAATATTAAAATAGGGAGGAGATCTTATGGATATAAGTATGATATTTTTCTTAAACGCAATATTTGTATCTGTAGTCAATATTTTAGGAGGGAGGGAAGCATTGCTTTTTTCCCTTTTGTTTATCATAGGAATTTATTTTAAGAGAAAAGACAAGATCTTAGTATTAGTTTTGATGGGAATGACAATATTTCTATATGGGAATTACAGTCTAAGAACTATGGAAAAATTAAGTGTAGGAAAAACCTATGAATTTCAGATGGAAACAATATCAGACAGAGCTAAGATAATAAAAGCGGATGAAAAGTATTTGAAAATTAACTATTACCCTATTTTAGATAAATTTTTAGAAGAGGGCTCCTATAATGTCCTGGGAAGGATAGGTAAAATAGAAAACAATAGGGTAGAGATGGTTATTTTAAAAGAGGAAAAGATAGAGACTAAAATCAGAGACTTTTTAAACAATAAAGTAGATAAAGTTGGATCTGATTTTTCCTATGAATTTCAAAATTTTATAAAGGCAGTTTTATTGGGAAGGAAAGAGGGAATATCTGAAGAGATCAGAGAGAAATTTAACTATACAGGAACTTCACATATTCTTGTAATATCAGGTCTTCATATAGGAATAATAATAGTTTCCATACTATTTTTGTTAAAACGGCTGCCATACCAGATAAGATATGGGCTGGCAGGGGTAATTCTGACAGCTTATTGTTATGGGGTAGGATTTACTCCCTCTGTTCAACGGGCCTTCATTATGGGAATCCTATATCTGGCTGCTAAATTTTTTTATGAGGAGAGGGAGATGATAAAAGCATTGATGGTAGCTTTTATAGTCTCTAATTTTATTAATCCCTATGCTATTAGGAGTATCTCCTACCAAATGTCCTATCTGGCTCTTACAGGAATATTGTTTTTAGATCCTAAAGTTAAGGAGTGTTTAGGAGAGATCTTACCTAAAAAACTAATGAAATATAAGGTTGTTAATTTTCTTATATTAAGTTTTTCCATCCAAATTATTTTGATACCTATATTTTTATATTACTTTAGAGTTTTGCCTTTATTTTCCTTTATACCAAATTTAATAGTTATTCCACTGGGTTCGGTCACGGTACTGATATTGTTTATATCTCTCCTTCTATCCTTTATAGGATTGGAAAAAGTATTGATTCCAATTGGATATATGTCTTATAAAGCTTTGATTATTATAATAGGAATATTTTCTGAAATTCCATTTTTAACTTTGACATTTTATGGTAAAATCTCCTTATTATTATATATCTTCTTATATGTTATAATACTGTTATTCATCCTCTTTAAAAGGGAAAAAATAAGAAGATACTGGTATATATCTTTAGGGATAATCCCATTAATATTTCTAGTGCCATCACAGAGGATAGAAAAATTAGATTTGAAATGGATGAACTATAGGAGTGTTCCCAATAAGATATTATTTTTGAATAAGAAACCAGAAAGAAGAGATCTTATTTTGCTGAAAGATAGTGGAATAAATAGGTTGGACTATATAGTAACCTCCTATGAGATGAAAAATGATGAGTTAAGGAAAGCTTACCCTGGTGCAGAGAATACAATACTAAATAAGGGTGAGGGACTAAGGGTAGAAGATGAATATTTTACAAATGAAAAAGGAAAGATAAAGATAAAAGAGAGCAAAAGATAAAATTTATGGAAAGAATAAAAGAATATATAAACTAGAGTGTGCCTCTCTGGATGCAGCGTCACGTTGCTTTTTTAAGTGGTGTAAAGTGAAAAAAAGGAGTTAAAGTATGAAAGAGTTTTTTGAAAATTTTAAATATGTAAATAGAGATATGCCCAGATCTACTAAGATTATCTATGGAGGTTTGGCAGGTTTATTATTGGTGTTTATGACAGGGCGTTTGATAAAAACACCAACAATCCTTATTATGATTGGAATCCTCATGGTATCTATAATATTGCACGAGTTAGCTCATGGAGTGACAGCATATTTAAATGGAGATTCGACAGCTAAGGTGATGGGACGTTTGACATTAAATCCCATAAAACATATAGATCCTTTGGGGATGTTACTTCCTATTGGACTTATCTTGATGGGTTCCTCCTTTGTTATAGGGTGGGCGAAACCAGTTCCAGTAAACTATCGAAATTTAAAAAAGGGAGAATTTAGTGTTTTCATGGTATCTATAGCTGGAGTAGTGGTGAATTTCACCTTGGCTTTTTTAGGTGCTACTATAATTAAAATTTTTCCAGAAATATATATGACGAATGATATAGTTCATACGGCTACAGTTTATTTAATCAGGATAAATTTAGTTTTAGGAATATTTAATCTCCTGCCTATTCCGCCTTTAGATGGTTCAAAAATCCTATGGAGTCTAGGAGGGGACTGGATAAAAGATATGGTTGAGAATTTAGACAGATATGGATTTTTTATAATAATTGTACTAAGTTACCTAGGAATATTATGGAAGATAATCGATCCAATATTTGGATTTTTAGTGAATGTCTTAAATATGTATATACAGTAAAAGTTAGTTAAGAAGAGGTTCTTCACAAGGAATCAAAAACTGAGGAACCGTAAAAGACATAATGACTGAAAAAGCTAAAAAATGAAAGAAGATAGAGGAAACATTTAAGTGAAAGAAATATCAAAAAATACTGTTAAGATTAATAAAAAAAATTTTCTAAAAACATACTAATAATATATTGAAAAAATGGGACAAATATGATATTTTATACGGATAAGATGAAAAAAAGAAAAGATTTATAGGGAAAATATGGAATAAACGGGGCAATTCCTCTTTTTTATAATTTAACAATCTACATCTTAAATTATTATATTTTATTAGGAGGAAAAATGTTTCAAGTTATTTATATTTTAGGTGTAATGGCATCATCAATCTCAGGAGCATTAAAGGGTGGGAAACACAATTTAGATGTATTCGGAGTAGCAGTAATAGGTTTGACCACAGGACTAGGTGGAGGAGTGTTAAGAGACGTGATTATGAATCAGGTTCCCTTTGCAGTAAAAAATGAATGGATTGTATATGTTTCATTGGGAGTATCCGTTTTAGCATTTTATTTTTCAGACAAGGTAATATATTACTATAAGGTAGTAAAAACATTGGATGCAGCAGGTCTTGCAGTCTTTGTAGTAATAGGTGCAGATAAAGGAATAGACAGTGGATTAGGTATATTGGGAATAGCTATAATGGCTACTCTCACAGGAGCTGTAGGAGGGTTATTAAGGGATATATTCGTAAGAGAAGTTCCTTATATATTTAAAGAAGATGTGTATGCGTCTCTTTGCATGGTATCTGGGGCAACCTATGGTATCTTAGTTCTTTATACAAATATAGATAGGATATTATTAAAAAACATAGCTGTCATAACTATATTTACCATAAGAGTAGTTACGATTAAATATAATATTCATTTATCTAAAAAAATACTATAAGGTGAGATAAAATGAAAACAATAGAAAGAGAATGTGTGATACAGTTTGAGATAAAAAAATCCAAATTTATAGGATATATAAAACCAATTTTTACTAAAAATGAAGCTGAAGATTTTATAAAAAAGATAAAATCAAAACATTCAGATGCAAGGCATAATTGTAGTGCATACAAGGTTTTAGAAAATGGTCAGGAATACTACAAGGTAGATGATGACGGGGAGCCTAGTGGAACAGCAGGGAAACCGATGGGAGAGATCTTAAATATACTGGGAGTCGATAATTTAGTAGTAGTAGCTACCAGATATTTTGGTGGTATAAAATTAGGAGCCGGAGGGCTTATTCGAAATTATGCTAAAACTGCAAAATTAGCTGTGGAAGAAGCAGGAATAGTAGAATGGAATCCTAAAATAAATGTAGTAATAGAATTTTCTTATGACAGATCTACTCAGATAGATAAGTTATTGGAAGGGGAAGAGGAGTTTTCCAAGGAATATGGGGAACAAATTCTCTATAGGGGAAGAGTTTCAGAAGAGGTTCTCTTAAAGTTAAAGGAAATAAGAGGGATTATATTGATAGAAAATTAAGGCTGAATTATCAGCCTTTTTTTATTATTATAAACTTCGTGTCAAAGTCAAGTTCTAAGGGTTCCGCCCTTAACTGGGTTCATTTCTTTTCATGATCAAAAGAAACGAACCAAAGAAAAACTCACTTTTTCTAAATCATGTTATAGAGTGAGACCATGGATTCCCGTTTCTTAGTGGGATGCCTGACGGGCATAGGTAGGTCCGACGAAACTCGTAAGACATCTACTGAGGAGTAGGGTAACATCTAGAAAAAGGAATTAAAATTAAGAAAAAACAAGGTTTTAACCTAAAAAAGATTTTCTTTGTGATGAAAGGTCTAGGGTTTAAAAATCTATATTGATCTGTGTAATCTGTGTCAAAAAATTCTTGTGGTTTAGTAGTAAAATTTTAAAATATGGCTTAAGGGGAGTGGAGGGTAAAACAGGTGGTGGGTAGATTTGGATCGAAAATCTTACTTGAAAAAAATATGGAAAAAAAGTATTATCTATTAGAGGTAGAAATTAAAATTGGAGGGGAACTATGAAAGATTATATGAAACAATATGAAATATGGTTAAATTCACCACATATAGATAAAGAGGACAGGGAAGAATTAGCTTCTATAAAGGGAGATGAAAAGGAGATAGAGGAAAGATTCTATACTGAATTGGCATTTGGTACAGGAGGATTAAGAGGAGTTAGAGGAAACGGAATAAACAGAATGAACAAATATATGATTAGAAAAGCGACTCAAGGGTTTGCAAACTACCTATTAGAAGTAGATGCAGAAGCTGTAAGAAAAAAAGGTGTAGTGATAGCTTATGACTGTAGGATAGGATCTGTAGAATATTCATTGAATACAGCTTTGGTTTTAGCTGCTAATGGAATTCCTGCATATCTATTTGAATCTCTTAGATCTACCCCAGAACTATCATTTGCAGTAAGGGAGTTAGGAACTCAGGCAGGAATAGTAGTAACTGCATCACATAATCCGGTAGAATACAATGGATATAAAGTTTATTGGAATGACGGGGCTCAATGTGTAGAACCTCATGCCAGCGGAATAGTAAATGGTGTTACCAATGTTAAAGATTTAGGAGATATTAAACTTATCTCTGAAGAGGAAGCCAAATCTAAGGGATTATTGACTATGGTAGGGAAAGATTTAGATGATAAATATATGGAAGTTGTAAAAACAGAGCAGATTATAACTGATATCCCAAACAAAGCAGATTATAAGATTGTATATACTCCGTTACACGGAACAGGAAGAGTTCCTGTACAAAGAATATTGGATGAATGTGGATTTAAATCGGTATATACAGTACCGAGTCAGGAGATGCCTGATGGAACATTCCCTACAGTGGGATATGCAAACCCTGAAGACCCAGCAGTATTTAAATTGGGAATTGAATTAGCTGAGGAAAAAGGTTCATCGATTGTAATGGCAAATGACCCTGATGCAGATAGATTGGGAATAGCAGTGAAAGATAAAAAAGGCAACTGGTCATATCCAAATGGAAATCAGGTAGGATTATTACTGATGGAATATATATTGAAGTTTAAAAAGGATATCCCTTCTAATGGTGCAGTGATTTCTACTGTAGTATCTACACCTATGCTGGATGAAGTAGCAAAAGCTCACGGGGTAAAGATGTATAGAACATTGACTGGATTTAAATTTATAGGGGAAAAAATTAAGCAATTTGAAGATGGAGTTTTAGATGGAACTTATGTATTCGGGTTTGAAGAATCTTACGGATATCTGATAGGTACCCATGCTAGAGATAAAGATGCCATCGTAACTACTATGATCTTATCTGAGATGGCAGCTTATTATGAGTCTATCGGGACAGATATCCCAGCAGAATTAGATAAGATGTATGATAAATATGGATGGTATAGAGAAGGAATAACAGCAATAACTATGGGTGGGAAAGATGGAGCAGAACAAATTACTAACATCATGGAAACTCTAAGAGAAAATACTCCTAAACAACTATTGGGTCAAGATGTAGTAATAGTAAGAGATTTCGAGTTACAGACAGAATGTGATAAGACATCTTGTACAGAGATCAAATTAGATCTGCCAAAATCTAATGTACTTCAATTTGTTTTAGCTGATGGGACATATATAACAGCTAGACCATCTGGAACTGAGCCGAAAATAAAGTATTATTTTGCTGTAAAATCAGATAGTAAAGTAAAAGTAGAAAGAAAACTAGAAGAGACTATGGTGGAATTCGGAGAATTTACAAAGGGGTTATAGACCCTCTTCCCTTCTTAACGGTTTCTCTTATATAGGGAGAAACCAAGGCAAAAGAGTTATAGTTTTAAAGAAGAAATATATAGTTCAGAAGAAAGGAGAATCGTAGATTCTCCTTTCTTTTTGTATATTGATAAAATTTTAGTGAATCATATGGTAGAATGTAATATAAAAAATATTTAGGAGTTGAAAGATAATGGAAAACGAAAATCACGTATTAAAGATAAAGGAAAAAGTAGCTGATCATATAGATGGAAGATTTATTTCAAATGTTATAGAGGGAGAATATATATATACTCTAAAATATTGTAAATTAGATAAAGCAAAATTTGGATATAAATTTATGCTGATGTTATTTAAGACTAGCTATGATGGGGAAAAATTTGTAAATGAAGGATGTGTAGATAATATCTTAATAGGATTTGATAAGGTATACATGACAGATCTTAGAAATAAAAAAGTTAGAGAGATCTATTTATCATTGTTTGAAAAAATTAATAGAATGAAAAAAGAACTTGCAGAAGAAAAGAAAATCATCTGGAAAGAGATAGTTCCTACTATTAAAGCAGACATTATAAATATGAAGCATGATTTAAAAAATATGTAGTTTATTTTTTAATTTGAGATAAAAATAGGTTCTAAGGGTGTCACCCTTAACTGACTCCATTTCAGATATGCGAATATTTTATTTTCTTCTAATAACATTAGAAAAAAATAAAAATGCAGTAAAAGAAAAGAAAGAAAAATCTTATACTTTCTCGTTATGGCTTCTCTCAAATAGAGAAGTCGAAACAATAACCATTTGATGTTATAGAGTTAATCCATGGATCCCCGTTTCTTATAGGGATGCCTGACGGGCATAGCTGGTACGACGAAACTCGCAAGATTTTTACTGAGTAGCAAGGTAACATCTAGAAAAAGAAATAAAATTAAAAAAAAGAGCGAAAGCTCTTTTTTTAATATAGTTCTATATAATACTCACTTAGTTTTTCATAATCTGTAATGATTATCCTTCTTTTATCTTTCTTTATTAGTCCCTGTTCAATGAATTTTTTCAAAACTCTATTGAGGTGCCTATAACTGGTTCCTAAAAGCTGAGACAGGTCGTTAAAACTTGTAGATTCTATCAAAATTTCATCTCCTTTTTCCACAGCATGGTTGATGAGGTAGTTAGCTAAAACATGCTCAAAACTATAGGAGGAGGAGATAATATTTGAATTAACGGTAGTCTGTAATTTATTCAGGGTAGAACTATACAGGTATTTCCAAAATATGGGATCATTGGCAATTAACTTTGAGAAGACGCTCATACCAATACCGATTACGGTAGTATCTTCAGTAGCAATAATATCATATTTTGAATATGGATTATTAATGATTTCCATCTCTCCTAACATCTCCAAAGGTTTACTGTAATCAATTAGAAGTGACTTTCCATTTTCTAAATTTAAAACTATTTTTGTTCCTCCGGTAACCAATAGATAGAAATAATTCACCCTTTCAGAGGAGGTAAATAGGTGTTCATTCTTTTTAAATTGGTAGAGGGTCATATATTTTTCAAGGTTATTTGAAAAAATAGAGTTGATATTATATAATTCAATATATTTTTTTAATAAATTGGGACTATTAATGATTTTCATCGACTACACCTCTCTTTTAAATTAATTTCATGGGTAAAAAAGGACATAGGACCTATTTTTATTTATGGTATTATACTATCATATTACCATAAAAAAATAAATCAACTCATATAAATTTGTGATATGGACAAAAGTTTCTACGGCTAACCTAAATTAGCCACTATGAGTAAATTGCGAGCAGTTTACTTTTTGGTAAGCTGTTTTTAGTTTTATATATACAAATAAGATACTGTTGATGTTGTTTAAAAATTAGGAGGAATGAAAAGATGAAAAGAGTAATATTATTTTTAATGGGTTTAAGCTTGATCTTATTGACTGCTTGTGGAAAGGGAGAGGATTCTAAGAGCGCAGGAAATGAAGGTGTAAAAAAAGTTGACTATAAAGTAGGAATAGTACTTGGTTTAGGTGGATTAGGAGATAAATCTTTTAGTGATTCAGCTTATGAAGGACTTTTAAAAGCAGAAAAAGAATTAGGAGTAAAAGTTAAATATGTGGAACCTACAACACTTTCAGAATTCGATCAATTTTTTACTGAATTTGCAGAAGCAAATTATGACCTTATAATTGGTGTAAGTTTTGATGCTGAAAAAGGTATTGAAAAGGTAGCTAAAGAGTATCCAGGAAGTAATTTTGTACTTATAGATTCAATTGTAGACCTTCCAAATGTAAAATCTATAATGTTTAATCAAAAAGAAGGTTCTTTCTTAGCGGGAGCTTTAGGACAAATGGTAAGTAAAACTAATTCAATTGGATTTGTAGGAGCAGTAGAAGCCCCAGTAATAAAGAGTTTTTATGAAGGGTATGAGCAAGGAGCTCACTATATGAATTCAAATACTGAAGTAAAAGATATATATGTTGGTGGAAGCAATCCATTCAATGACCCTGCTAGAGCAAAGGAATTAGCTATCTCAATGGCAGAAAACGATGTAGATGTTATATTTACAGTAGCAGGTGGATCTGGTAGAGGAGTTATGGAAGCTATAAAGGGAAGAGAAGATCTATATGGAATTGGTGTAGATTCAAACCAAGACGGAGAAGTAGAAGGGAAAATCTTAACTTCAATCTTAAAAAGAGTAGACATATCTGTATTTAATGCAGCTTCAGAGGGCTTAGCTGGAAACTTTAAAGGTGGAACAGTTGTCTTAGGATTAAAAGAAAATGGAATGGGAACTACTAACTTTGAATTTTCTAAAGAGCTTATCGGAGAAGAAAATTTAGCTAAATTAGAACAAATAAAGAAAGACTTAATTTCAGGAAAGATTGAAATAAAATAAATTTTAAACCCTTCAATTTTGGAGGGTTTTTTATTACAAAAACTTTTTGTTGACGAAGAAACAAAAATAAGTTATTATTTCCTTGTAAACAAAAAGGAGGTAGAGTTATGAAATTAAATGTAAAAACTATTGAGATGCCGGAAAAACTTAGAGAGTGGGCTGAAAAGCAGGATGAACATCAAGCCAGACATATAGGAACGCATATAGACGTGTACAACTATTCTGATTTGGATCTTTCTTTAAAGCTATGCAGAGGAGTAGTAGTAGATGTTAGAGGTATAGATATCATAGATTGTGAAAGAGTAGAAAAAATTGAAGTTAGAAAAGGAGATTTTATTATTTTTAGAACTGGCTTTATGGAAAAATTTGGTTATGGGACTAAGGAATATTTGAATTTAGAAGGGGCTCCATTTTTGACAGATGAAGCAGTAAATTCTCTCATAGATAGAGGTGTAAAATTTATAGGAATAGATCTTCACGGAATACAACATGGAAGAGATCATAGAAAGATAGACGAGTATACAGAATCTAAAGGAACCTATGTAATTGAAAATATGACCAACTTAGATAAAATATCTGAGATAATCCAATTGAAATTAGAATGGGATCAAAAAGAAGGTGCTACAGCTATTCCGGTAGAAATAGAAGTTTTAGGGTAGTGAAAGAGGTGATTTCAGGAAGATTGAAATTAGATACGTTTAAAATCCTCCAAAATTGGAGGATTTTTTATTAGATACAAATATAATAATGAAAAAGAAATAAAAAATAAGTTACTATTTCTTTTTAGATAGAACATTTGATATAATTTAATGGAAATTAGAATGGGGTCAAAAGAAGGTTTTGCAGCTATTTCAATAAAAAAAATAAGTTACTAGGATAGTGAAGAGGATAACTTTTATAAGCTCTGATAGAGACAGGAGGAATAAATATGGAAAAAAATAAAGAGGAACGTATATTTGAAAAAATATCTGAATTTCTGGAAAAAGCAGAGGTATACAACGATCTATCCAACAAAAATAAGAACTGGGATCTTTCACTATCTGAGATCCACTGTATAGATAATATTGAAAAGCTAGAATCTCCAAATGTCACTTTATTGGCAAATACCATGAGAATGACTAGAGGTGGGATTACTAAGATTACAAGAAAATTAATAAAGAAAGAGTTTATAACCAGCTTTAAGGAAGAGGGAAATAAAAAAGAGGTATACTTTAGATTAACTTCGATAGGAATGGAAGTTTATTTGGACCATGAAAAGAGTCATGAAATAGCAAAAAACAGGGAGATGAGTTTTTATTCAACCTTTACTGGAGAGGAGAAAAATACCATCTTAAAGTTTTTGGAAAGGTCAAATAACCACCTGCAAAAAGAGATGTATAAATTAAAAGAAATAAAAAAATAAAAATTTTAAATGAGAACTTCACTCAATTTTCACATAACTATAATACAATTTTAGGGTGAAAAGTAGGAGGAGAGAGTAATGATAAATAGTTGTGGATTAGGTTTCAGTTTTGGAAATTCGATGTTTTTTGGCCATGGAATATTCATGTTTATATTCTGGATATTGGTTGCTATGTCAATAGTATCGGTATTTAGGAGTTTTTCTTTTGGAAGAGTAGGCAGCTTTAGAGGAAATAAGGATAAGAATTATCTGGAAATACTAAAGAAAAGATATGTCAATGGTGAGATTACAAGGGAAGAATATCAGGAAATAAAACAAAAATTAAGAGATTAAGATATAAAAAAACTAGGAATAAAAAAATCCTAGTTTTTTTATTTTTTAGAAGTTAGGGAATTTAATACGTTAAAAACCCTATACTAGAATTAGTAACATTTGGATCTAAGGTGATCTTACTTCTATATCTCTTTAGAATATCTTTTTATAGCATCCTTATCCAAGCTAATGATACTTTTTCGATCTTTTTTTATTATCCCTGAATCTGTAAAAAACTTTATGATCCTAGTTAAATTACGATAACTGACATTTAATTCTTTGGATAGTTCGTTTAAAGATTTGAAATTTATAAGGTGATCATTTTTAACCAAGTGAAGGGCTAAGATATTTTTTAGGTTAAATCCTTCTTTTAGAAGGATAGCTCTGTTTGTTTTTAATAATTTCCGGGTAGAAGCTACTCCTAAAAACCTCCAGAGTTGGGAATTATTACTCAAATTAGCCTCAATGGCTTTAAATGAGATACTCATAATAATGGTATTGTTAGAGTTGGCTGCTACATCAAATAACATGGTAGTTTCTCCTAAATACTCGACATCTCCAAATATTTCTGGGGGAGATAATTTGTTGATGAAGATACTCCTGCCACTGGCTAAAAAAGAGTGGATATCAACTCCTCCAGATACGATAAAATATATGTGTTTTACTTCATCTTTGGCATTGATTATATTTTCCCCTTTGGAATATTTTTTCAATTTGAATAAATTAGTATTTTCTTTAGAAAACAAGTTGTTCAATTTATATGTATCAATAAAATTTTCTATAATTAGATTGCTTTTCATCTATTTCCCTCCATTTCTGCCACCTGTCCTATAATTAACTTATAAAATTTTATATCATATTTTTAGAAGAAAATCAAAATAATAATAATAGTTTAAGAGGAAATAATAAAATATAAGTTATAATATATAGGTATAGTTGTATTATATGGGGAGGCTAAAAATGAGAATAGTTGACATTATCCAAAAGAAAAGGGAAAAAGAAATTTTAACCGATGAGGAGATAAGATTTTTATTAGAAAATTATCAGGCAGGAGAAGTTCCTGATTATCAAATTGCATCTTTTTTAATGGCTGTTTATTTTAATGGAATGACTACAGAGGAATTAAAAGTATTTACAGAAACTATGATAGATTCAGGAGATACAATAGATTTTCCTGGTGTAGAGAAATTCTTGATAGATAAACATTCTACAGGAGGGGTAGGAGATAAAACAACTATCGCTTTAGCTCCTATATTTGGTGCTTTAGGAATGGGAACGGCAAAATTATCTGGTAAGGGGCTAGGACATACTGGTGGAACTATAGATAAATTTGAATCGATCAAAGGGTTTAAATTCAGCAATTCAAAGGAAGAGTTGATAAAGATAGTAAACGAAACTGGAACAGGACTGATGGGACAGGCAGACACAATAGTTCCTTTGGATAAAAAGCTTTATGCACTTAGAGATGTTACAGCTACTGTATCGAGTATTCCGCTTATTGCCAGCTCTATAATGAGTAAAAAATTGGCAGTTCATGCAGATGCAATAATTTTAGATGTAAAGGTAGGATCTGGAGCATTTATGAAGGACCTAACAGAGGCACGTAAATTAGCTCAAACAATGTACGATTTGGGGAAGGCGTTTGATAGAAATATCGTATGCATGCTGACTAATATGGATGAACCATTAGGGAATGCTGTAGGTAACTCACTAGAAATAGTAGAAGCTGTGGAAACTCTAAAAGGAAATGGTCCAGAGGACTTTACTCACCTAGTAGAAGTATTAGGAGCTCAGGCACTTATCTTAAAAGGTGATGTAAAAACATTGGAAGAAGGGATTGAAAAGGTAAAAGAAGTTATAAAGAATGGAAAAGCTCTTGAGATGCTGAAAAAATTCGTAAAAGGAAGCGGTGGAAATCCAGATATCTGTGATGACTACTCGTTACTTAATATAGCTACTGAAACTTTTGAATTTAATGTGGATGAAAGTGGATATATAAAACATATTGATGCTGAAAAAATAGGTAAGGCTGCAATGATGTTAGGAGCAGGAAGAGCTACAAAGGAAGATATAATCGATCATTCAGTTGGGTTGATAATGCATAAAAAAGTAGGAGATCAGTTTGAGTCAGGAGAAGCTATTTTAACTCTATATCATCAAAACAATATGAGAGATGAGATCATAGAAACTTTAAGAGGAGCTTTTGTATTCTCTAAAGAAAAAGTAGAAAAAATTCCTACAATATTAGACATGATCGGATAAGCATTAGATATAAATAAAAAGGTTGAAAAGAAAAACGAAAAAGGGTAAAATTTTGGACAGAAAGAACATAAAGTAGATGAAATAAATTTTAAAAGGAGATAAAAAAATATGGAAATAAACAAGTATATAGATCATACAGTATTAAAGGCAACGACTACAGAGGCAGATATAATTAAATTATGTAAGGAAGCTCGTGAATATAACTTCTTTTCAGTATGTGTAAACGGATCTTATGTACCTTTAGCTAAGAAAGAGTTAGAGGGATCAGATGTAAAAATTGCAGCAGTAATAGGATTCCCTTTAGGAGCTATGTCTAAAGATGCAAAAATATTTGAAACTAAAAAATGTATCGAAGATGGAGCAGATGAGATCGACATGGTATTAAATGTTGGATTCTTAAAAGACGGTAAATTTGATGAGGTAGAATCTGAAATCAGAGGAATAAAGGAAGCTATGGGAACTCATGTATTGAAAGTTATCCATGAAAACTGTTATTTAACAGATGCAGAAAAAAGAAAAGCTTGTGAGCTTTCTGTAAGTGCAGGGGCAGACTTCGTAAAAACTTCTACAGGATTTGGAACAGGAGGATCTACATTTGAAGATGTAGCTCTTATGAAAGAAGTAGTAGGGGATAAAGCACAGATAAAGGCCGCTGGAGGAGTAAGAGACATAGAAACTGCTATGAGATATATCGAGATGGGAGTAACTAGATTAGGAACATCTTCTGGTGTGAGTTTAGTAAGTACAGGGAAAGCAAAAGAAGGAGAATACTAAACTATTTTAGTTATATAGTGAATATATAAGGATAAATCCAAAAAAGAATACTGTTTACAGTATTCTTTTTTGGATTATAATATCTTTCAATATAGAGATCAAATAAATATGTTAAAATGAAATATAAAAAAAATTATTTGTGGGAGTGTTGGAGATGAATAGAAAACTAATTATAGAGAAAACCAAAGAATTTGTTAAGATGAAATTAGAAGGAGAAGGAACAGGACATGATTGGTGGCATATTGTAAGAGTTTTCAATAATGCAATGGATATAACCAAGAAGGAAAAGCTCATTCATGAGGGGAATATAGATATATTTGTGGTTGAACTAGGAGCTCTCCTACACGATATAGCAGATCATAAGTTTGGATACACCGATGAGGACAGAAAAAACATCATAACTGATTTTCTATTAGAATTAGGAGTACAAAATGAAATAATAGATCATGTAGTTTATATAGTGAATAATATTTCATTTAAAGGTGGGGAAAATAAACACAAGATGGAAACTATCGAGGGTGAGATAGTCCAAGATGCAGACAGGTTGGATGCTATAGGAGCCATAGGGATAGGGAGAACTTTTGCATATGGAGGATATAAAAAAAGAGTTATGTATGATCCAGATTGTGAGCTCGATATAAAAGATAAGGAAGATACAATAAGTCATTTCTATGAGAAACTGTTGCTCTTAAAGGACAAGATGAATACTAAAGCAGGATATGAAAAAGCTCAAAACAGACATAGAGTCATGGAAGAATTTTTGGAAAATTTTCATTCTGAATGGAAAGGAGAGAAATAATAACAATAATATCTTTATGCCTAAATTTTGTTATTTTTAAAAATTGGGATTCATAGATATTTCTTTTAATGTCTAGTGGTATTACACTATACCGAGGGGATATCTATGGGTCTTTTTGTTGTAGTATTTTATTGTATGTTTTAGAAAAAAACTTGATTTATATAAAAATGAGGTATATTATTCTTTGTATAACAAAGTAGATCAATGTACTATTTATTTAAGAATAAGAGGTGAAATTATGAGGGTTGGAATAATTTGTATGAGTGACAAGGGATCTAAAGGTGAGAGGGAAGATCTAAGTACAAAAGTGATTATAGAGTGTGTAGAAAATTTTGGATATGAAGTTATTGCAACAGATCTCATTCCAGATGAAGAACAAATTATAGAGAATAAACTTTTAGAGGTCGTAGAAAGAGGAGATATAGATTTAATTTTAACCACAGGAGGGACAGGGTTTTCTCCAAGGGATGTGACACCAGAAGCAACTCTGAGGGTGATAGAGAGGCTCACACCTGGGATACCAGAAGCTATGAGAGCTTTCAGTATGAAGATAACTAATCGTGGGATGCTCTCTAGAGGTGTTGCAGGAATTAGAAAGAATACGTTGATAATTAATCTTCCCGGAAGTCCGAAAGCTGTAAGGGAGATATTAGAATATATGTTAGAACCGATAGATCACGGTCTAGAAATTTTATTAAAAAAAACAGGAGATTGTGCCAGAAAATAGAGGGGTGAAATATGTTAGATTCATATAGTAGAGATATAGACTACTTAAGAATTTCATTGACAGATAGTTGTAATTTTAAGTGTAAATATTGTAGTCCCTATGAGAATATACATCGTTTTGAAAAAAACATGTCTCAGCATCAGATCGTTGATTTGGTAAAATTATTTTCAAAAATGGGGATAAAAAAAATAAGGTTAACAGGAGGGGAACCTCTATTAAGAAAAGATTTGGTGGAAATAGTAAGGGGAATAAAGGATATAGACGGGATAGAAGAGATTGCCATGACCACCAATGGACTGTTGCTATCGGATAAATTAGAAGAACTAAAAGAAGCCGGGTTAGACAGGGTAAATCTGAGCCTTGATACCTTTAAAAGGGAAAAGTTTAAAGGTATAACAGGGGTAGATGGTTTAGCTAAAATTTTGTTATCTATAGATAAATTAGAAGAATTAAATATGATCCCTATAAAGATAAATTGTGTTTTAATAAATGACTTTAACAATGATGAAATAGGAGAGTTTATAAAATTTACTAAAGATCGAAAAGTACAGGTAAGGTTTATTGAATTAATGGCAATGGGAGATAATGTAGAATGGGGTAAAGGAAAACACTATTCAGCAGTAGAGGTCTTAAAAAAGCATAGAGAGTTGAAATTTTATAGGGAAGAAAATATAGCTAAAATTTATAAAGTGCCAAATTCAGAGGGAGAGGTTGGATTTATATCTCCTAATTCAAATAAATTTTGTGCTTCCTGCAATAGAATAAGGATAACTTCTGAAGGGAAATTAAAGCTGTGTTTACACTCTGATACAGAGTATGACCTATTAGAAGTCTTGGCGGAGAAAGATCCATTGGGAACCCTAAAAGAAATTATGGGAGAAAAACCCAAAGAACATAAGTTGGATGAAAAAAAATATATAAAGAAAAACATGGTAAGCATAGGTGGATAATCTGACAAATTGGATGCAACGTCACGTTGCTTATTTATTGCGGAATAAACTTAAAAAGGAAAAAATATGGATTATATATTAAATGGATTTATAAGGGCATTTCAACTAATAATTTCTTTGAATAAGGAGTTATATGAAGTTATTTTCCTTTCAATAGGGGTTGCCTTTATTTCAACAACGATAATTTCAGTTGTATTCATACCTATAGGATTAAAGTTGGGGCTGAAAAAATTTAAGGGAGAAGTTTTTTTTGCCAGAACAATATTCTCTTTGATGGGTGTTCCATCAGTAGTAGTAGGGCTGGTAGTAGCTTTAGTTTTATCTAGAAACTCAGTATTTGGCTTTTTAGAGTTACTTTATACACCTACAGCCATTATTATAGCTCAATCACTATTGATCTTACCTCTATGCCTGAGCTTGACCTATACACTGAGCCGGTCTAAGGCACGAAAAATAAATAGAGTAGGGAAGATACTGGGTGGAAAGAGAAAAGACAGATTGTTTTTAATCCTGTTTGAATTAAAAGATGAACTGCTGATCATAGTTATAACTTGTTTTTCTCGAGCTATAACAGAGGTAGGGGCAGTGATGATCGTAGGTGGTAACCTAAAGGGCTCTACCAGGGTAATGACAACGTCTATCTCTATGTTAAACTCGATGGGAGACTATTCTACAGGGATAGCTCTAGGGATAATATTATTGGGAATCACATTTTTAATTAATAATTTTATATATGTTCATAAGATCGAGGTGAATGACTAATTATGAAAAAGGATATAAAAATTAGAGATTTAAAAAAAGAATTTAATAGAAAAGGTATTTTAAATATTCCGGAACTCACTTTTAGAAAAGGCGGGATCAGTTATCTACTTGGAGAAAATGGAGCAGGGAAATCGACCCTGTTAAATATTTTGGCTAAGGTAGATAAGGAGTATCAAGGCAGGATAGATGACTCTTTTAGAGAAGATGAGATCTCATTGGTAGATGCCAATCCATATATGCTCAAAGGAAATGTATATAAAAATATTGCATACCCATTGAAAATTAGAAAAAGAGAGAATATAGATAAGAGTATGACAGCTCTTTTGGATATATTTAATTTAAAGACATTGAAAAATAAGGAAGCTTCTAAACTATCTAGTGGAGAAACTCAGAAAGTTGCAATAGTAAGGGCACTTTCATTTTCTCCTAAACTACTCATGCTAGATGAACCTACAGCAAACCTGGATAAATCAGCAAAACTTGAGCTTATAGATATTTTAGGGAAATATAATCAGCAAGGGAATACTATAATTGTTGTAACTCATGATCATAGTTTTTTTGAGAATTTAGAGGGAGAAAAAATAGTTTTGGAGAAATTAGGAATAGAACAGAAGAGGAGTTAAAATATGAATTTTTTGAAGGTAACGGATATAGATGAGATAGAGGAATTAATTTTAAAAAAAATACCCTCACTTAAAGGAAAGAAAGAGACATGTAAACTGGAAGAATCATTGGGCAGAGTACTATGTGAAAACATTGTAGCTAGTGTCAATGTTCCTGAATTTAATAGGTCTACAGTGGATGGGTATGCTATAAAGTCCAAAGAATCATTGGGAGCTTCCCAAGGTATACCTGCATTTTTCACCATAAAAGGTGAAGTTTTAATGGGGGAAAATACCTCTAAAAAATTAGAAAGCGGAGAGGCAATATATGTTCCCACAGGTGCTATGATCCCGACAGGTGCAGATTCTATGATAATGATAGAGTATTGTGAGATATTAGAGGATACTTTACTAGTGCATAAACCGGTGAGTAGTTTTGAAAATATAATGCTCATGGGAGAAGATGTAAAGGAAGATGATGTTATTCTAAAAAAAGGATCAACTATAACTCCTGAAAATATAGGAGCCTTAGCGTCTCTTGGGATATATGACCTGCCTGTATTTAAAAAGTTTAAATTTTCTATAATTTCCACAGGAGATGAGATCATAGGGGAAGATGAAGAGTACAAGATGGGGAAAATTAGGGATGTGAACTCCTACACCCTTTCTTTAGCTATCCAGAAATTCGGAGTTGTGGTAGAGAAAAAAATAGTAAAAGATAATTTTGATACTATACTAGAAGAGGTAAAAAAATCCACTGAAAAATCAGATATAGTTCTCATATCAGGGGGAAGTTCTGCCGGAAACTATGACTACACAAGTAAGGTTATATCTCTACTGGATGAAGGAGAGGTTTTCATTCATGGGATCTCGATAAAACCTGGAAAACCTACCATTATTGGGAAATCTAACGATAAACTGATATTTGGATTACCTGGGCATCCGATTTCTTCCATGGTTGTTTTTAATATTGTTGTAAAAAAACTTATTGAAAACCTATATTTTTGTGAGGATAAAGATGATTATTACTATGGAACTTTATCTCACAATCTTCACTCGACTCCTGGACGGACAACATATCAGATGATCAACAAAACTATTGAAAATGATGATATAGTTATTAATCCTATTTTCGGAAAATCAGGGATGACCACTCTTATGACTAAATCCAATGGATATATAATATTGGAAAGTAATATAGAGGGACTAGAAAAAGGAAGCAGGGTAAAGGTATATAGATTTTAGGAGGCAGAATGAGAAATACATTTATAAATAATATCAGCTTAGAAGAAACTAAACCACTGTTTTTTAACAGGATAGAAAAATATAGTAAAAAGGAGATCATCTCTACTGAGAAATCTTTGGGAAGAGTGACATCGTCACCTGTTTTTGCCAATGTGTCATCTCCTAATTTTAATGCATCAGCTATGGATGGAATATTAGTAAGATCTAAAGATACAGAGATGGCCAGTGAAACCAATCCTGTAATACTAAAAAAAGAAAGTGATTTTCTCTATGTGAATACAGGGAATCCTATTAAGAATAAATTTGACGCTGTTATCATGATAGAAGAAGTGGTGGAGTTAGAAAATGGAGATGTCAGAATAATAAAATCAGCACACCCATATCAGCATATTAGAAATGTCGGGGAAGATATTATAAAAAACGATATGATCTTACCTTCATTTCATGAGATCAGACCAGAGGATATAGGAGCTTTATTTGCTGGAGGAATATTTGAGATAGAGGTAATTAAAAAGCCAGAAGTTGCGATCATTCCAACTGGAAGTGAGATAGTAGAAGATTATAGAAATTTAAAGGTAGGAGATATCATAGATTCTAACTCTAGGATGTTTGAGGCTATGATTACCGTATCAGGAGGAGAGCCATATAGGTATTCACCTGTTAGGGATGAAAAGGAACTCCTAAAGAAAAATATATTAGATGCAGTGGAAAAAAATGATGTGGTAATTATCAATGCAGGATCATCAGCAGGAACCCATGATTATACTAAATCTCTCATAGAAGAATTAGGAGAGGTAATAATCCATGGTATAGCTATAAAACCAGGAAAACCGACTATCCTTGGGTTTATTAAGGGTAAACCTGTAATAGGAATACCAGGATACCCGGTATCAGCGTATTTTGTTTACCAGCAGTTTGTAAAATCACTCCTTGAGAAGATGTTATGTAGGGATGATGAAAAGGAAATCATAGTAAAAGCCAGCTTATCTAAGAGAATCCACTCATCGTTAAAACATAAGGAGTTTGTCCGTATGACTTTAGGTTATGTAGGAGGAAAATTAGTTGCCACTCCATTAGACAGGGGAGCAGGAGTCAGTATGAGTTTGGTAAAAGCCGATGGAATCCTTGTGATAGCTAGAAACAATGAGGGACATGATCTAGGGGAAGAGGTAGAAATAAAACTCCTAAAACCGCTTTCGACTATAAAAAAATCCATAGTAGTGATTGGAAGTAACGATCCTATAATGGATAGGATTTCTGATAAGGTGAGACTATCACTATCCCACGTAGGAAGTTTTGGAGGGGTGTTAGCACTAAAGAAAAAGGAGACTACCATAGCTCCTATCCATATGTTGGATAGTAAAAGCGGGGATTATAATATAGATGTTTTAAATAAATATTTCCCATCAAGAGATGCAGCATTGATAAAAGGAATAAAGAGGGAACAGGGGCTGATGATTCCTAAAGGAAATCCAAAAAACATAAAAGGGATAGAAGATCTGACTCGAAATGATCTGGTATTTATGAACAGACAGAGGGGAGCAGGGACTCGTATTCTCTTGGATTATAACCTGGAAAAATTAGGTATGGATAATAATGATATAAAGGGATATGAGAGGGAAGCTACAACTCATCTGGCAGCAGCAATGTCGGTGAAATCTTCAACCTGTGACCTGGCTTTAGGAGTTAAATCCGCAGCAGATATATTGGATCTGGATTTCATATCTGTAGACTATGAGGATTATGATTTTGCAGTTTTAAAGGACAGTTTGGAAGATGAAAGAGTTTTAAAATTTATTGAATATATAAAATCGGAAGAGTTTTTTAAAGAAGTGGAAAATATACCGGGATATAAGTTAGAAAATCCAGGGGAGATAATAGAATTTTAGGTAGACCTCACGTTTTTTTATTCTAAATAAATTGTGATAAAAGATTAAGTTCCAAAGGTTCCGCCTTTGATACGGGTTCATTTCAGATATGCGAATATTTCATTTTTCTCCAATAACATTAGAAAAAAATAAAAATGCAGCAAAAGAAATGAACCAAAGAAAAGCAAAAATCTTATACTTCCTCATTATGACTTCTCTCAAATAGAGAAGTTGAAGCAATAACCATTTGATGTTAGGGGTAAAGACCACGGATCCCCGTTTCTTAGTGGGATGCCTGACGGGCATAGTGGGTACGACGAAACTTGTAAGAGTTATACTGGGAAGTGGGGTAACATCTAGAAAAAGGAATTTAAAAGAAAAATTATCTAGAGAAAAATCTCAGTGAAACTCTAACTTCAAACTCAGTGAATCTCTGTGTTCAAGGGTTTTTAAGAGTAAAAAAAATAAAATTAAACATAAATTAAATAATTATAAAATAAGGAGAAAATCATGAGTAATATAAAAGGAAAAATACTTGCAGTAAATATAAGTGAAACAAAGGGTGTAGTTAAACAGCCTATAAAAAGCGGGATGTTTAAGGTGGATCATGGTTTAGTAGGAGATGCTCATGCTGGTAACTGGCATAGACAGGTTAGTTTATTAGATAATACTAGTATCAAGAAATTAAAGGATTTAGACGGAGTAGGATTTTGTACAGGTAAATTTGCTGAGAACCTAACAACAGAAGGAATGGTTTTATATGAATTACCAGTTGGAACAAAGTTAAAAATTGGTGAAACTCTTCAAGAAGTAACTCAAATAGGAAAAAAATGTCATGTAGGCTGTGAGATAAAAAAATTAGTAGGAGACTGCGTTATGCCTAGAGAGGGTATATTTACGAAGATCTTAAAAGAGGGAGAGATAAAACCAGGAGATTTAATAGAAGTTTTAGAAGATTAGATCTTTAATAAAGTTTGGCAACGTCAGCTAAAATTATTTATTACTGAAAAATAGGTGGGATAATGAATTACTTGGAGTTATATAAAATACAGTTAGGATCAGATAAAATTGAAAAAGAGAAATACTACTCATCAGCAATATTTACAGAATACTGTGGCTTAAATTGTTTCCTAAATGATATTAATAGAAGCAATAAAGAAATTAAAGAGAGTATTGAAATGTACGTCGATGGCATTGAAAAACCCAGGATAGAAAGTATAGAGGATAGTGTATCACTATTGAAATCGACTATTGAAGATTATGAGAAATCAAATCATCCTTTATTTTCGAAGTATAACATAGATGGTGTTATATTTTTGTTGGGTGATACGACAGTAGATTCACAAGGGATAATACTTAAAGATAAATCATATATGATCGTAGATTTGTTAGCTTATGACAATGCAAAAGAGAAATATAATCCCAAATCTTTTGTAATTCATGAAATTGTTCATCCAATTCATTATAAATTAAATCCAGAGATGTATTTTAGGAATTATAAAGGCAGAATGGATACAACGGTTAAAAGGATTTTTATTGAAGGGTTAGCTACATATCTGACAAAATATTATACCGATGAAAGTGATACAGACATATTTTGGTTAGGTTATTTGGATGAACAAGGCGTAGACAAATGGATAGATTATTCTGATAAAAGAAGGCATGAAAATGGAGTAGCTTTAGAAAATATATTAAAAATTCAAAATTGGGAAAGGAAATCACAAATAGAATTATTTAGTATATCAAATTCTATGAATCGTTGGGAAGGTAGAGTTGCATATTATTATGGTTATGAAATTACAAAAGAATTAATGACGGTATACACAGTTAATGAGATACTGAATTTGAAATACAATGATTTGAAACCTTATGTACAGAAATACTTTAAGGTAAGTAATGTCGGTTAATACAACACCTGTATAATGGCTTACATGATTTACATATATTGAGCAATCAATTATATTAGATCATTTGGAATACGAAAGTAGCCTTCTTCGTTAGGTTCAAATTCATGAATCGAAACTACTGCGTCTATATTTAGAGGACCATAAATATGTGGATAGTCATAATTTAAATTATAAAGATCTTCCCATTTAATGTTAGCACAAACCTTATTTTCATCAATATAAAGGATAATTAGATTGTGGATACCTTTATATATTTGGTTTGCGACTTGGGTAACTTTTTGAATATCGGAGCAGTGAATAAAGCCTTCTGAATCTAGATCTCTTGTAAGGTACTCGCCACTAGGAACTTGGTTTAGCCAATAATCTTTATCTACTATATGAAATATCATTTTGAACCTCCGTTTTTAATTGATAGATGTAGTATAGCATAAACCTATAGATGAATTTATGGTTAACTGTTATATATATAATTAATTTTTATATGCATGGAGAGTGAATAAAATTATGATAAAAATAATATCTTCATCGGAAATATACGAAGAATTCATCAAAAATCTTATTGATAGGACTATCTTAGAAGAAAGGAAAATTCCCTTCAAGAATAAAGAAATCTATGTGAAAGGTAGATATATTGATTCAGTGTATATAGCTTTACTTGATGAAAAACCTGTTGGTTTTTTCAGTATTTCGATAAACAATTTTCATCCAAGCAGTCTTTATTTTAATATGATTGTGGATAAAGAATATAGAAGAAATAAAATTGGAACCAATATGTATAAATATATTAAAAGTTTGAGCAGTGGTTTTTCATATTTACAGAGTTCATTTTGTGAAACATCTTTAACTAGTTCATACTTCTTAGAATCTCTAGGTTTCAAGCTGTACAGATCTACTCATGAACCTCAAATAGATATTTCTAAAATTGAAATTGATAAACAGAGGATGAGAGACTATATAGATAAACATGATTTAGAAGTTTTAGCACTATCAGATATAAAATCTGACAATGAGTTGAAAGAAGTTTTTGAATTAGCAAAAGATAGCTATACTCAGTCACATCTTGATAATCCAGTTAAAGAAGCTGATATAGGGGTATGGGGAGATATAATTAAAGAAGATTTTATTGCACAAGGTTCATTTATTTTAAAGAAAGAAAAAAAAGTAATTGCTTTCGCTTTAATGCATGAAAATGACGAATTAGGAATGGATTTAGGGTGGAGAGGTGTAGCCGAAAAATACGATTCTATAAGACATGAGAGTATAGAAATTTTAACCAATTTACAGATTGAGTATACAAAGGAGAGTAAGAAAAGAATATTGTATTTAGAGATCGATAGTACGGATAAATGGTCGTTAGAAATGATGAATTTTTTAAAGTTAAAAAAGACTAATAGATGGCTATCGTATCAGCGAAAAACTGAAAATGGTATGAGATTTTTACTAATTTGATAGAGAGGAATATTTAACTAAGAACTTACAAGGAGAGAGAATGAATTTTACTTTATATATTATTACCATATTTCTTTTAATATTATCTTACTTTAAAGACAAAAAGAAGACCATGAAGGCACTGAAAAAAGCTTTGAAAGCATTTGAAAATATACTGCCCCAATTTCTGGGAGTAATTGTTCTTGTTGGAATACTTTTAGCTGTTTTTAATCCGGAGATAATATCTGGGATTATAGGGAACAGATCTGGATGGTTAGGAGTCTTAATTTCGGGAATTATAGGAGCAATAACTTTAATACCGGGTTTTGTGGCTTTTCCCACAGCGGCAATGCTGTTGGAAAATGGTGCAGGATATATGCAGATTGCAGCTTTTATATCTACTCTGATGATGGTAGGAGTTATAACACTTCCTATCGAAATGAAATATTTTGGGAAGCGTTTTGCTATTGTAAGAAATTCAATAGCATTTGTGTTTTCTTTTGTTGTAGCTTATATAATAGGGATTTTGGTGGTATAAGATGAGATTTATAAAAAGATATAAATTTTTAATGACAACACTTATAATTTTGACTATTCTATTTGTAGTAAATTATGAATTAGGAATAAAAGCCGTGGATATTACTGTTTATTCTCTAAAAGAGATGGTTTTTGTAATCCCTCCTGTATTTGTATTACTGGGGCTCCTCGATGTGTGGGTACCTAAGGAAACCATGGTGAAATATATGGGAGAAAGATCAGGGATAAAGGGAATTTTACTGTCGATATTTATTGGTTCGGCAGCTGCAGGGCCTCTCTATGGAGCTTTTCCGGTGGCCGCTGTATTTATGAAAAAGGGAGTTAAGTTCAGCAACATCATTATATTTTTAGGGGCTTGGTCCACAACTAAGATCCCCATGTTTCTCTTTGAGATGGCATCACTTGGGACGAAGTTTGCTCTAAGCCGTCTAATAATAGATATCTTCGGAATAATCATTATTTCAGGGATAATCAGCAGGATAATTCCTAAAGAGGAGATAGAGAAGATATATATTAATGCAGAGAAATTTTAGAGGGTTAAAGCTATAGTGAAAGAAATTTGAAATAAAAAATATATATTGTATACTTTAATGTAAGGTTATTATATTAATGTTATCTCCGAGTGGAAATTTCTAAGGATCTTTGATATCTATGAAATGACACCAATGGGTCTTTTAGGAAACTGAATTTCCTCCCGCATTTGGAAAGGAGTAGACCAAAATAAGGAGGAACACATTATGAAAATTTGTAGAATTGACATGAGTACCAAGACCATTAGTTTTGAAGAGGTAAAAGAGGAATATGTAGGATTAGGTGGAAGAGGACTGACATCTCGGATTATATCTGATGAAGTTGATGCAACATCACATCCATTAGGAAAGAACAATAAGTTAGTAATAGCTCCAGGTCTTTTTGCAGGAACTTTAGCACCAAGTTCGGGAAGACTTAGTGTAGGAACTAAGAGTCCATTGACTGGTGGAATAAAGGAATCAAATGCAGGGGGAACAGCAGCTCAGAGTTTGGCAAAATTAGGGTATAAGGCAGTTATTATAGAGAATAAACCTAAAAACCAGGAATTAAACCTTATAAAAATAACTCCTGAAGGAATTACAATAGAGGATGCCGGTTACTTAAAGATGAAAGGTAACTACGAGGTAGGAAATATCTTGAGGGAAAAACATGGAGAAAAAGTAACTGTGATGTCCCTTGGACAGGCAGGAGAAATGAGATTAACTGCAGCATCAATTGCAGTTACAGACCCTGAGGGAAGACCTACAAGACATTGTGGAAGAGGTGGAACTGGGGCAGTTTTAGGATCTAAAGGAATAAAAGCGATAGTTATTGATCCCGGAAAAGAAAATAAAGTTGAGTACCATAATATAGATAATTTTAGAACAGCGGCTAGAAGCTTCTCAAAATCAGTCTTAGCTCATCCTGTATCTGGACAAGGTCTGCCAGCCTATGGAACGGCAGTTCTTGTAAATGTTTTAAATGAAGCTGGAGGATTACCTACAGATAACTTTAGAGACGGCAGATTTGAATTTGCAGAAAATATTAGTGGAGAAACGATGTTTGAAACTATTGAAAAAAGAAAGGGTCAGACAACTCATGCCTGTCATCCTGGATGTATCATGAGATGTTCTCAAGTATACAATGATAAAAAAGGAGACTATCTTACAGGTGGATTTGAGTATGAGACTATATGGGCATTTGGAGCTCATTGTCACATAAAAGATCTGGATTCAATAGCTCAAATGGATAAGATGTGTGATGATTTTGGAGTAGACACTATAGATACCGGAGTTGCAGTAGGAGTAGCAATGGAAGGTGGATATTTAGAGTTTGGTGATGATAAAGGTGCGATAAAACTATTGGAAGAGATCGGTAAAGGATCACCTATTGGAAGAATCATAGGTAATGGAGCTGCATTTACAGGGCAGGCATTTGGAACAGAGAGGGTGCCAGTAGTAAAAAGGCAGGCACTTCCAGCTTATGACCCAAGATCGGTAAAGGGGCAGGGAGTAACCTATGCAACGACTCCAATGGGGGCAGACCATACGGCAGGATACGCAGTTACATCGAATATCCTAGGTGTAGGAGGAGTTGTCGATCCATTAAAGAAAGATGGACAAGTGGAATTATCTAGAAACCTTCAGATAGCAACGGCAGTTTTAGATAGTTTAGGTTTCTGTATATTTGTAGCTTTCCCTATCTTAGATGATGAAACAGCGTTCCCTGAAGTAGCTAATATGATAAATTCAAAATATAATACTAATTTTGATATTAATGAGATCCTTGCAAGTGGACAGGAAGTATTAAAGCTGGAAAAAGCATTTAATCAAAGAGCAGGAATAACAAAGGCTCAAGATAGACTACCTGAATTTTTTAAAGAGGAAGCTGTTGGTCCTCATAATGTAACCTTTGATTTTACAGATGAAGAATTAGACGAAACATTGGAATTTTAGGAGTATTTAGATGGGAAATATCCAGATAGAGGTGAGACTCTTTGCTTATTTGAGGGAATTATTCCCTCCGGAAAGCAGGGGAGTAAAAAAGGTAGAAGTAAAGGAATGTCTGACAATAGATAACTTGATGGATGAGATTGGAATCGTAGAAAAGGAAATTATGATAGTTATGATCAATGGGGTAAGGAAATTAGATTATAATGAATCTTTGAAAGAAGGAGATCGAGTATCCATCTTCCCCCCTGTAGGAGGAGGATAAGATGGATAGATATTCCAGAAATAAAAAAATGATATCGACCGATGAACAAAAGAAATTATCTGAATCTACAGTAGTGATCTTAGGTGTAGGAGGCTTAGGTGGATATGCACTTGAGATGCTTGCAAGGGTAGGAGTGGGAAAACTTCTCCTTGTAGATTTTGATAAATTTGAGGTGTCTAATTTAAACAGGCAGATAATTTCTACAGAGGGTAATTTAGGTTTATTAAAAGTAGAGGAAGCCAGGAAGAGGGTGGAAGCTATAAACCCGGAGATAGAAGTTGTGGCAATCAATAAAAAGATATCTGATCATAATATCGATGCAGTCATAAAAGGTGCAGATATAGTAGTGGATGCACTAGACTCATCTACGTTAAAAAAGGTTGTGGAGAAATCTTGTGCGAGAAATAAGATTCCCATGGTTCATGGAGCTATAGGAGGATGGATAGCACAGGTAGCAGTGATCATGCCGGGGGATTTTATTTTGGATAAAATTTATAGTGAGGATGATCTGGAAAATAAGATGGGAAATCCCAGCTTCACCCCTGCATTGGCAGCTTCAATACAGGTAGGAGAAGTAATTAAGTTTTTATTGAATAAAGGAGAACTATTAAACAACGAGGTCTTATATATTGACCTTGAGTACAATAGTTTTACGAGGTTGAAAGTGTAGTAATTAATGTAGAGGGGGATAATCCTAGGGTTATCCCTCTCTATTTTAGTGATTAAGCTAGAATTTTACATAAGTATAGTTATAATGATTTATTAACTAATAGAATCGTGTTAAAATTATTGTATAAAATATATTAGGAAAAGGAGAATAGAAGATGTTTTTTGTATTGAAGAGCAGGTATAGAAGGGAAAAAATAGAGTTATTAGGTAAAATAGATAAATTGAGAGGGAGACTGGAAAAATTAGGCAGGGATAAATTAGAGATTCAGAATGAAACTAAAAAAATAGAGGAAGAAAACACAACCTTAAAACAGAAATTAAAAGTTAGAAACGAAGAATTAAGGGAACTAAAGGCAAAATTAGGTGATGTTGACGGAAGACTGAAAGTAAAGGTGGAAGAAAAAACAAGGGAGTATGAGGAAAAGATGAAAAGGATGCAGTCTTCATACGATAGATTGATTTTTGAATTGGATGAGATGAGGCATAGGTAGATACTTACTCTTTCCTCTTTGGCGTTTTCACGTGGTCAGGAATATTAAAAAATTCTTATATTAAAAAATAATTTTTTAAATATGACAATAGAGAAAACTATAGACACATTTGAGAGTGAGGACTTTTAAAAGAATTGAAATTAAGGTATAATTTATAGAAATAAAAAGAAAAAAATTAGGAGGAACTAATGAGTATATTAACAAGAGAAGAGGCCGGTAAATTAGTTGAAAAACTAAAAGAAAGTGGAAAAAAAGTGGTCTTTACAAATGGATGTTTTGATATCTTGCATGTGGGACATCTAAGATACTTAAATGAAGCCCGTGAATGTGGGGATATATTGATCGTAGGAGTTAACTCTGATGATTCTGTAAGAAGGTTAAAAGGACCTACAAGACCTATAAATGGTGAGATGGATAGAGCAGAATTATTATGCGGGTTAAAAGCTGTAGATTATTCTGTAATATTTCCAGAGGATACTCCTGTAGAAATAATAGAGGCATTGAAGCCGTCTATCCATGTAAAGGGAGGAGATTATAAGAAAGAAGATCTTCCTGAAACTGTTGTCGTAGAGAGAAACGGAGGAGAAGTAAGGATCCTTACTTTGGTAGATGGGAAATCTACAAGTAATGTAGTGAAAAAGATAGCGGGAAATAACTAACTCTTCCTTCTTATGGTTTCTCAATTCACGGGAAAACAACAACAAGGAAAGAGTAAAAAAGGAGAATGAAAAAATGAAAAAAATATTATCATTTGAGGAGTTAACAGAATTAGCAGTTAAATTAGCAGAATTTGTAATTCCAAATGACGTAATAGCACTGGTAGGAGACTTAGGAACAGGGAAAACGACTCTGACTAAAACAATGGCTAAAGAATTAGGAATCACTGGGAATATAAAAAGTCCTACATTTAACTATGTATTAGAACATCTAGGGGGAAAGATGCCCTTATATCATTTTGATGTTTACAGACTGTGTGATCCTGAGGAAGTATATGAAATTGGATATGAAGATTATCTACATAATGATGGACTGACAATAATAGAATGGGCTAACATAATAGATACGGAGTTACCCAAGGAATATATAGAGATAAAAATGTATCACAGAGATGAAAATTCTCGTGAAGTTGAGATGAAATTTGTTGGAAATGAAAAGAGAGAGAAGGAGTTAAATAAATTATGGTAGTATTAGGAATCGATGCTTCTACTAAAACAGGTAGTGTAGCATTATATGATAGTGAGATAGGCATTTTATCAGAAATAAATGCAAATATAAGATTGAATCATTCAGATTCGTTGATGTCAATAGTAGACATGGTATTTGATCTGGCAAAACTTAAGCCAAAGGATATAGACAGAGTGGCTGTCAGTATAGGGCCTGGGTCATTTACAGGGATAAGAGTAGGAGTAGGAACAGCCAAAGGATTAGCTTATAGTATCGGCTGCGATATTGTAGGAGTAAATGAATTGGATATCCTTGCACGTACAATATCACAAACTTCTAATAAAATTATGTCCCTTATAGATGCTAGAAAGGGAAGGGTATACTATTCTGTCTATGAATATAATGGGGATAAAATAGAAAATGTATCTCACTATGGAGCTGAGGAATTAAAATTAATATTAGAAGGTTATAAAGATGAAAAAATAACCTTTACAGGTGATGGAAGTATCGTTTATAAGGAAATAATAGATGAAGTTATGGGAGAAAATGCCATATATAATTTAAAATCTAACTCAATGGTAAGAGCAGGAATAATGGCTGAGATGGCAGTAGAAAAAGATGCAGATAATCTGTATACATTGGAGCCATATTATATCTCAAAAACTCAGGCAGAGAGGGAAAAAGAAGCCAGAGAAAAGAAAAAATAAATTTTTGACCCTCATCCTCTTAGGTTTCTCCCTAGTTAGGGAGAGAGTGGCCAAAGGCCGAGAGAGGGTGTAATTCTAATTATAAATTATTAGTTTCATAGGCAATAAAGGAGGATTTATGAGGATAGTTATTATAGGTGGAGTAGCAGCAGGAATGAGTGCAGCAGCAAAGGCTAAAAGGATGGCTAAAAATTCAGAGGTTATAGTATATGAAAAGGGAAGCATCGTATCTTTTGGAGCCTGTGGGTTGCCCTACTATGTAGGAGATTTCTTTGATAACCCCCAAGGGATGATTGCCAGGACTCCAGAGCAGTTTAGGGAATCTGGTGTAGAAGTAAATATAAATCATGAGGTTTTAAAGGTAGACCCAGAGAAAAAAATAGTAATAGTTAAAAATTTAGAAACAGATGAAATTTTTGAAAGTTCATACGATAAATTGATGGTAGCTACAGGTGCTAATGCTGTTTTACCACCAGTTGAAGGGATAAAAATGTTAAAAAACATTTTCACATTAAAATCTATAGATGATGGAATAGATTTAAAGAAAGCCATGATGAAAGAGGAAAATAAAGAGATTTTGGTAATTGGTGCTGGGTATATAGGGATAGAGGTTGTAGAAGCAGCAAAACAATTAGGAAAAAATGTCAGAGTTATCCAACGTGGGAAAAGGGTAATGTCAGCTTCTTTTGATAGTGAGATAACAGATCTTATGGAAGAAGAGATCAGATCACATGGTGTAGATCTTCATTTAGAAGAGGTTGTAAAAAAAATAGAAGGTAATGTCAGGGTAGAAAGAGTTATTACCGACAAGGGTGAATATAGGGCTGATATAGTAGTAATAGCAACTGGAGTAAGACCTGCAACAGGATTCCTGAAGGATACAGGGATTGAGATGGATAGGGGAGCTATCATAATAGATGAAGAGGGAAAAACATCTGTAGATGGTATCTATTCCGCTGGAGACTGTGCAATGGTATATCATAAAGTCAGAAAGAAAAATGTGTATATTCCACTGGCTACTACAGCTAATAAAATTGGAAGAGTTGTAGGAGAAAATTTAGCTGGAGCTAAAAATAAATTTAGTGGTACTCTGGGATCTGCCTGTATCAAGGTAATGGATTTAGAAGCTGGAAGAACAGGAATAACAGAAACAGATGCTAAGTTAGATGGGATAAACTATAAAACTATCTTAGTAAAGGACAAAAATCAAACTAATTATTATCCGGGACAGGAGAATATTTTCGTAAAATTAATATATGATGCCGAAACTAAGGTTATTTTAGGAGGGCAGATCATAGGAAAAAATGGAGCTGTGCTGAGGGTAGATGTAATTGCCATGGCAGTTGCTACAAAGATGAAAACTTCGGAATTAGGAATGATGGATTTTTGCTACGCTCCTCCATTTGCGAGAACTTGGGATGTACTCAATGTAAGTGGAAATGTAGCTAAATAGATAAAAAAATACACCTTGAAATTCAAGGTGTATTTTTTATTGGGTATATATTATTTAGTTTCTTCTACAGATCCTTCTTCGTTTTGAGGTTGCTGCTCAGGAATAGGTCTTCCAAACATCCATTCCATTTCCCTTCTTAATCCAGTAAGGTCATATTCATTCCCTTCAAGAGTAAGTGTATTGTTTTCAGGGAATAAGATATGATCTTCTTCCAGCTTTTCATTGACATCTAAACTTAGTTGTAATTTTACACTAGTTTCTAGGTCTACCGGTTTGAAGTCACTTTTGATAGTTTTGATGATCTTTTCTTTAGAAGATAAGATTGCTTCTACTTCTCCATCTCCAAATTGTCTCTTAGGTGGATAAGATGTAGTAAATAGAGTCTCAGTCAGTAAGAATTTTAATCCGCTAGGAGTTTTTTCTAAGATATCTAATGTATATGCTCCTCTTTCAGAAATAACAAATTTTTCAATGTTAATAACTTTTCTACCTTGACCAAACATATCTCTAGGAACTGGTAATTCACCACTAGATAACAATTCGTCACTAGGACTGTTGATCCTCATCTCAAAGTTGGTATCTCTATTTAATCCTTCAAATGCTAAGTATATAGATAGTTTAGGCATTCCAATTGGAAAAATAGGCTGAACCAAAGTATCGAATTGTCCCGCTATATCAAACCCACGACTTTGAGGATTGAATTTTGTTACATGTGATGTTAAGCAATGCTTTAATTTAATTGACATAATATCTCTCCTTTTGACAGGGGAATTACCCCTATATTTTATTATTTAGGGAATCATAAAATTTATGAAGTAAATAAAAATTATAAAAACCTGAATTGTGCTTGTCTAGATGCAACGTCACGTTGCTTTTTATTTAGAGTATAGATCTAAGATCTTACTCATATTTTGAATTTCTTCAGCTGTTACTGTTGTTGTTGCAGACCTGTCATCGACCTCACTATAATACTTTATCTTCCCATGATTATTAGCAATCATTTTTTTCAGGGCTTCGATCTCTTGAGGTTTTAAAGCAAATGCAATATATTCCTCGATGGAATCCACAAGGTTTGATTTATCTCTCCAAAAAGCTGTATTTAATTTTCTAGCCATAAAATCCATATGATAAGTTTCACCGGAAATTAGATCAAGTCCGTTCATATATAACCACTCATCGCCTCTATATTTTAAAGCTAAATATAGAGTCTTTTCTTGGGTCTTTTTATCTTCTTTCAATACTAAAAAGTGCTGATTCTCATAAACTGAATATTTTGCCTTTTTCTTGGTATATTTCCATTGTTCACTATCTTTAACATAAATAGTGGAGTCTTCCTTACTCTTACTATATCCTTTTTCAATATTTCTGACATAGGTGTTTTTAGAACAACCTATAAAGGAAAGTAAGATGGTTAAAAGTAATATTTTTTTTAAAATTTTCATAAATCCTCCTAATCATTCTAGTACAAGAATATCATAATTAGATATTTTTGTAAATATTCAAGCCTTTTCTTTGTCATTCTGTTAAAGTTTGTATTTTAACAGGTTAAAGCTGATATTTTGACTCTTAATTTTTAATCTTAGGTTCTCTGCATCTGATTATTTCTCTTGCTTCTTCAACACTGACAAATTTCTCCTCCAACTGTAATCTATACAGGTAGTTTAAGATCTTTTTAAATTCTTTTCCACTTTTGTAACCCCATGAAAGGAGGTGTCTTCCATTGACTAAAGGTGTTAGGTCATCCTTTATCTCGTGATAGATAGAATCTATCTTTTTGATGTTTTCCAGTTCCTCGGAGTTGTCTAATCGTCCCCTTCCTAAAACATCAGCTTCATAGACTTTTAGGAGTTTGGGTATGCTGACTTTGACAGCTAACTTCCTTATAGTGACCTTATTGACCTTGTTGTTTAGCATAAGTATCAATGGAGAAACGTGATAAAAAATTAAATCAGCTGCAGAAGATATAAGTTTTTTGTTGTTTGTAAATTTATCTATCAGATCTAAAAACATATCTCTGGATGCCTTGGTATGACCTTTAAAATGAGTGTCTTGTGTGATGTTTTTTCCAATATCGTGAAATAAAAGAGCTATCATAAGTTCTATTGTTCTTTCAGATGGTTTTAAGACATCAAGGGTCATAAGGGTGTGGGTAAAAACATCTCCCTCAGGATGGAAAATTTTATCTTGGATCACTTTTTTTGAACGGTAGAGGTTAGGGAAGAGGATCTCTACTCCTCCAGTGTCATCTAACAGTCTGAAAGTTTTAGAAGGTTTTTTGTGGTTTAAAAGGATTTTTTCTAATTCTCCCATGATCCTTTCCTTTGGAATGCTTTGAATGAGGTGAAAATTTGTTGAGATCAGCTTTTTTAAATCCTCTGAAAGTTCAAAGTCCAGTCTACCTGCCAGCTCAATGGTTCTAAATAACCTGAGGGGATCTTCTAAAAATGTTTCCCGGTCTACATAGTATAAAACTTTATTTTCCAGATCTAACTTCCCTCTATAAAGATCTATAGTCTGATCTGTCAGAGGGTTATAATAGAGGGAATTGATGGTCAAATCCCTGTTTAGAATGGAAGTTTCGATCTTCAAAGAGGGATTAAATCCATTTTCATCTCTAGGTAAAGTAATTTCTAAATTATTTATAAGGTAAACCTTATAGAGGGTACCAACTAATTTCCACCTGCCAAAATTATTTAATATTTTTTCTATCTGTTCAGGAGAAACTCCTAAAATCTCTATGTCTATATTTGAATTTTCATCCATGGGTTTGTTGTAGAGAAAAAAATCTCTCACAGCTCCTCCTACGATATACAGGCACCCATTTATTTTTTTTATCTCTTTAGCTAATTCTATATACATCTTAACTCCTTTAGTTTTTTCTATATAATAATTATACCTCAGGTAGGAGTGATTTAAAACTTTTTTATCTTATTCATTTGTATCTGTTTCGATTAGTTGTGATAGTTAGGTTCCCTTGTAATTCTATCTCATGGAGAATTGGTGGATAGGTATAATTAATAGTTTTGGAATATCCTTATTAAGAATAAACTAAGATATAGTTGTTTAGCCTAAAGAGATTGGTGATTAAAAAGGTAATGAAAAACGAGTGTTATCCTAAACCTTGACTTTTAAAATAATAGATGTTATATTACACTAGTAATTAATTAGAAAGGTCAAATTTTTGACCTATAAAAAAAGGGGAAGAAGGAGAAATAAATGAAGAAAATATTATTTGGATGCATAGCTTTATTAAGCACGGCATCATATGGAGCCAGTGTAGATGCACTTGCTAATTCAACACCGGCATATATGGGGAATCCAGCTCAAAATGCTACATTAACAACAGAAGCGGCTTATTATAATCCGGCAGGTTTAGTTCACTTAGAGGATGGTAACTATATATCTGTAGGTGGACAACTATCTAACATCACTTATGAGATGGAAAAAGGTGGAGAAAACTACAAGGCTAACGACCCATTAGGACTTATACCTAACTTAAGTTATATCCATAAAAGTGGAGACTGGGCATTTTATGGTAACACTGGAGGAGCCGCAGGAGGACCTACTTTAGACTATGAGGATGGAGTGCCTTTATTAGACAATTTATTAGGTACGGGGACAGGAACTGTTGAGGGGAAAAATGCTTATGCCATGGCGAACCTTGGTGCAGCATACAGATTAAACAATGAATGGTCGGTAGCGGCAGGGGTAAAATATATCTATGCTCAAAGAAATATTGAGATAGAAACATCTAAGGATGCAAATTTAACACCACTTCCAATACCTAAATATGCTGTAGATGGTACTTATGACGCCGAGAGAACAGCTCAAGGATTCGGTGGGACATTTGGTATAAACTACAGGCCTAACGACAGATTGAATATGGCAATGACTTATAATACAAAAGTTAAGCTGGAATTTGAAGCAGATTCAAAAGGAACTGGAAATTTAGGAGCAATGTTACCTACGATAGCATCAAATCCGGCAGGGGCAGCGTTAGCTCCAATCATTGATGGGGACAAAAGATGGAGAGACCTACCTGCTGAATTAAAGTACGGGGTAGCTTATAAGATGACTGATAAGTGGACTGTAATGGGTGGAGGAAACTACTATTTCGTTTCAGAGGCTGATACAGATGGTAAAGATGGATTTAAAAATGGATGGGAAGTTAATGTAGGTACAGAATATCAAGTGTCTGAAAGATGGACTCTGACTACTGGATATAACTATGCAGAGACAGGTGCAACTGATGAAACGTTTAATGATACTGAATTTGCATTAGATTCACACATATTTACTGCAGGAGCTAAGTTCCAACAGACTCCTAACTTAGAGTGGACATTCTCAACAATGTATGTAGATTATATCGATCATGAAGTTGACGGAGTAAATTACAAAAAAAATATAATTGCTACTGGAATAAGTGCAGCATATAAATTTTAATTATTTAGGGGACCCCTCGTGGGGTTCCCTTTTATATAAAATTACAGCTAAAATTTAGTTGTGATTTGCAATCTTATATAGAATAGTAGTTGAAAAAATAAAAAACAAGTGTTATAATACAAAAAAATAAAAATGGAGGGGGAAGAATGCCTAAAAAACCTATATTCACAAGAGAACAAATAATAGACAAAGCTTTTGGTATGTTAGAGAGGGGTAGTTTGGAAAATATAACAGCTAGAAGTTTAGCCAAGGAATTGAACTGTTCTCCTGCTCCCATCTATGGTTTATTTATGTCTATGGATGAATTGAAAAAAGAATTGATAAATAGAGCCAAAAATCTATTTTTGACATATGTAAGTAAGGAAAAAGAGGAGGTACCATTTCTTAATATAGGAATGGGTATCTGTAAATTTGCAAGGGAAGAAAAACCATTGTTTAAATCTATATTTTTAAGAAACAGTTCATACAGTACATTGATATCTGAATTTCATAAGATTATTTTTGAGGAGATGAAAAAAGATGAAAGATTTGATAGTCTTCCTGCTGATGTTAAAGAAACACTGACTATTGATTGCTGGACATATGCTCATGGTCTCTCTACTCTTATTGCGACGGGATATTTTAAGACGCCATCAGATAACTTTATAAGAAGAAGACTGATCAGTGGACCTGCATCAATTATCTATTTTCACCTAGGTGTAGAAAAAGAAAAACAATTAAATAAATAAAAAAAATGAGCAAAATAATTTGCTCATTTTTTTATGATCGAAAAATTTATATAATAAATAAAATATTATATGAATCTAGATTGTGTTTTTCTGGATACAACGTCATGTTGCTAAAATTTAGTGTTTATATCTAAAAGTATTTGAAGTATCTAAAATAGTAACTTCGACATTTAAAACTCCGGCTCCTAAGGGAGCTATTTTTTTGAAGGCAGCTCTGCTCAGATCGATCATTCGACCCTTTACATAGGGACCTCTGTCATTTATTTTAACTTTTACAGATTTTCCATTGTCTAAGTTTTTTACTCTGACAATAGTGCCAAAGGGCAATGTTTTATTGGCAGCAGTTAAATTATACATATTATATTTTTCCCCACTGGCTGTTTTCTTCCCGTGGAAGTAATCTCCGTACCAAGAAGCCTTCCCTTTGATGGTGTTACCTGTTTTAAATCTGGAGTTTTTCACATGGGATTGAGAATATGACACGGTTTTCTTTGGGGTGCTGCTGCAGCCTACTAAAGTGGCGGCGATAATTATAACTAATATTAATTTTTTCATTTTGAAATACTCTCCTAATTTTATCTATAGACTATACTATGACCATGGTTGATTTTTTATTTCGACTTCCATATTTCATTTACTTCTGGAAAGGGCTTTAGAGCTCTATCTAGGATGCCATAGAGAGCAGCTATACACAGACCATAGTTTAAGATTGGAACTCCTTCACGATAGCTTATATCTATTCTCCCTAACATCTCTTTTCTGTTTAGTGTGCATCCTCCGCAATGGATAACTAATTTATAATCTTTTAAATTTTCAGGGTATTCCCTTCCTGCTACAATATCAAAATCTATTCCGGTATTGATCTTCTCACCTATCCATTTAGGAATCTTATATCTGCCTATATCATCTTTTTGAACATGATGGGTACAGGCTTCTGAAACCAAAAACTTGTCTCCATTTTCAAGTGACATAAGCGTTTTAGCTCCATCTATCATCTTACTTAAGTCACCTTTATATCTGGCGAAAAGGATAGAAAATGAAGTCAAAAGAACGTTGTCTGGAACTATAGCTGAAACTCTTTCGAAAGCCTGGGAATCTGTAATAACCAGTTTAGGAGGGTTCTTTAACCCGTCTAAAGTAGCCTGTAATTCAGTATCTTTACAAGTATGGATGATTCCGCTGTTATCTAGGATGTCTCTCATGGTCTGCACTTGGGGTAGAATTATACGACCTTTGGGCATACCGGTATCGATAGGAATAACTAAAACAATATGATCACCACTCTCTATAAGATCTCCTAAGATACTAGGACTTTCGAATTCTTGAGGAGAGTGCTGTATGATCAGTCCCTTCATATCTTCCATCCTGTCTTTTTGTTCGGCGGATAAATTTATATATGGATATTCTAAAGTTTCTAATTCGGTTAAAAAATCAGAATTTGGTTTTTTTATATCTGCTTTATTTATAACTACTATAAATGGAGTATTATTTTTCTTTAATATATCGATGATGTTGTAATCAAATTCTAAAAACCCATTGTAGTCAACTGTGATAAGGGCTATATCGGTTTTTCTTACAACTTCCATAGTTTTCTTTATACGCAGATCTCCTAATGCACCGACATCATCTATTCCGGCTGTATCTATAAGAACACATGGTCCGATAGGGAGGATCTCCATAGCTTTATAGATGGGGTCAGTTGTTGTTCCTGCAAAATCAGAGACGATAGCCAGGTTTTGTCCTGTAATTGCATTGATCAGTGTGGATTTCCCCATATTTCTTTTTCCGAAAATAGAGATATGTAGTCTGTTTGAACTTGGAGTTTTATTTAAATTTGACATTGAAATCACCTCTTAAATATATTTTGATCACAATATTCTTAATTTATGGATATAAATTTTAGGGATATTTGTGATGCCCTTTACGGGTAACGCAAAGTTCTATGTTTTAATTTAAAAAACTAATAGCTACTTTGGTGATGCCCTTTACGGGTATTTAATATATTATATCGTTAATTGACCTATAATGTAAATATTTTGATTGAAATAAAATAACATACGTTATATAATAGTAGGTGGATTGGACATTTATAATAGAATAAATTACCTTATTAAAATAAATTTAGTTGCAAATTATTTTTAGTAAACTAAGTTTAGACCGAAAAGGTTGGCAGGAATAACTATTGGGTTAAAAAATGAGACAAAATAAAAACCTTTGTTAAGAAAATTTACTTGACAAAGATTGGAAAGTTTAATATAATGCATAGGTAACATTATAGAGGTGAAGTGACTTGAAAAAAAATATTGATCAGTTAAAAATGAAAAGAGAAACTAAATTTCAATTTACAGAGACGTTAGAAGATATTCTAATAGAAGGAGCAGTAGTTCCCAAAGTAGATGTAGATTACTTATTAGAATTAGTTGAAGGTGAGGTCATCATTAGAGGTGAATATACAGCTTTTGTAAAGACTAATTGTGTTAGGTGTTTAGATGAGATTGAAGTAAAAGTTTCTGGAGAATTTTTCGGAGATTACAAAGAAACTAAAGATTATGATGAGTATATCGAATCTCTAGGTAAGGAAGCACAAGTATTAGATGACATGGTAGAAGAGTTAGTTGATGGCGAGGTGGATATAAGTTCTTTAGTAAGAGATTATATTATTTTGGATATGCCTCAATTTCCAGCCTGTGAACCAGAATGTGGTGGGTTAGAAGAACTAGAAAAATATCGTGACAGTGGTATAGACTCCAGATGGCAAAAGCTACTGGACTTAAAGAATTAATAATTTATTATAATTAAAATAAAAGTTAGGAGGGGAATATAATGGCAGTACCTAAGAAGAAAACATCAAAAGCTAAGAAAAACATGAGAAGATCGCACCACGCTTTAAAAGGAACTAACTTAGCTACGTGTTCTAACTGTGGAGCTCCAAAGAGACCTCACAGAGTATGTTTAGAATGTGGAAGTTACAAAGGTAAGCAAGTTTTAACTAACGAAGCTGAATAATCTTTGAGAAAAAAGGTAAGAGTATTCTTACCTTTTTTTTATATAAAAATAAATGATAAAGCGAAAAAACAAGGGAAAAAAAATGAAAAAATATGGTAGGATAGAGTTAGAAGTAAGAAAAGGGGTGAGAATATTGAAAATAGCATTAGACGCTATGGGTGGTGACTATGCTCCCTTAGAAACAGTAAAGGGTGCAGTGGAAGCTATCGGTGAAAATAAAAATATCCGTGTGATCCTTGTAGGGAAGGAAGAACTTATAAAACAGGAACTATTAAAGTATAGTTATGATGAGGATAGAATAAAGATAAAGAACGCGACAGAAGTAATAGAAATGGATGAAAAGACATCTCCTACAGTAGCTGTAAGAGCTAAAAAAGATGCATCTATGAATGTGGCTTTAGAGATGGTAAAAAATGGGGAAGCAACAGCTTGTATATCAGCTGGAAACACAGGGGCTCTTATGACTGCAAGTCAATTGAAGTTAAAGAGGATTAAAGGGGTTCTGAGACCTGCTATAACAACGGTATTCCCGGCAAACGATAATAAACATATAGTACTGCTTGATGCAGGAGCAAACGCTGATTGTAAGCCGGAGTACCTGGATCAATTTGCCACTATGGCAAACGAATATGCTAAGGTATTATTGAATATAGAAAGTCCTAGAGTTGGATTACTTAATATAGGAGAGGAAGATGGTAAGGGAAATGAACTTACTAAATCTGCATTCTACCTATTGAAAGAAAACAAAAATATAAATTTTTGCGGGAATATAGAAACTCGTGAGATGACCAACGGAACTGTAGATGTAGTGGTAACAGATGGATTTACAGGAAATATAGTTCTAAAGACAGCAGAGGGAACGGTTCATTTTATGAAAAATATCATAAAAGACGGTGTGCATAAAAGTCTTTTGGCAAAAATAGGAGCATTACTTATGAGTTCTGTATTCAAAGAGATGAAGAAACAATCTGATTCATCGGAATATGGAGGAGCATTATTCATGGGACTTAATGGGATATCTATAAAGGCGCATGGGAACTCAGATTCAAAAGCTATAAAAAATGCTATCTTAGTTGGGAATAAATTTGCAGAAAACAACTTTATAGAAAGTTTAAAAAAGGTAATTGGAGGAAAAAATGAAAACTATTAAAAGTTTTGGAATATTGGGAATAGGAACCTATGTCCCTGAAAAGATAATGACAAATTTTGATTTGGAAAAAATAGTAGATACTTCAGATGCGTGGATACAAAAAATGACAGGTATAAAAGAGAGAAGGATAGCTGCGGAAAATGAAGCTACCTCAGATCTTGCCTATAATGCAGCGGTAAAGGCTTTGGAGTCATCTAATACAAAAGCGGAAGACTTAGATCTAATAGTGGTGGCTACGATGACACCGGACTATTTTACTCCGTCTGTATCGGCTATATTACAAAAAAGATTAGGTGCACACCATGCAGCAGCTTTTGATTTAGGTGCGGCTTGTAGTGGTTTTGTATATGGATTAGAAGCTGGAGGAAACTTTATAGCTACTGGTATGTATAAAAAAGTGTTGGTAATAGGTGCAGAAGTATTCTCTAGGATTTTAGATTGGGAAGACAGAAATACCTGTGTGTTGTTTGGCGATGGAGCAGCAGCAGCAGTGTTAGGAGAGGTAGAAGAAGACTATGGGATCATAGGTTCTCACCTAGGTGCTGACGGAGACTTGGATGATGTATTGGTTATCCCAGCAGGTGGATCTAGAACTCCTTCAACTCATGAAACAGTAGATAATAGATCTCACTACCTTAAGATGAAAGGGCCGGAAGTTTTTAAATTTGCTGTAAAAGCAATGCCTGGGGCAGTGGAAAAAGTATTGGCAAACACAGGTATAAATATAGATGAATTAGAATTGATTGTACCTCATCAAGCTAATATGAGAATTATAAATTCAGCAGCAAAAAGGTTAGGGTTTCCAGCGGAAAAGTTTGTGATTAATTTAGATAAATACGGAAATACTTCAGCGGCTTCTGTTGGTTTAGCATTGGGAGAAGCAGTGGAAAAAGGAATGATTAAAAAAGGTGATAATATAGCATTAGTAGGCTTTGGAGCTGGATTAACGTATGCATCATGTGTTATGAAATGGGCTTATTAATCATACAAAATTTGACATAACAGGTGTTATATGATATAAATTACAGGTGTTATGAATAGAGGAGGGATTATGTCGAAAATAGCGTTTATATATCCAGGACAAGGAACACAATATGTTGGAATGGGTAAAGAATTATACGAAACAAATGAGATGGCTAAAAAATATTTCGATGAAATTTTTGAGAGCTTAGAATTAGATCTAAAAGAAACTATGTTTAATGGACCTGAGGAGAAATTAAAACAAACAAAATATACACAACCTGCCATAGTAACTATGTCATTGGTATTGACTAAGTTATTAAAGGACAGTGGAATAGAAGCAGACTACGTGGCAGGACATTCATTGGGTGAATATTCAGCCTTAGGAGCTGCTAACGTATTATCTACTTTTGATACAGTAAGATTAACTGCCCTTAGAGGGGAGATTATGAATGAAGTTTCAGGAGAAGTAGATGGAACTATGGCAGCTATCATAGGACTGGAATCAGCTAAGATTGAGGAAATCTGTAAAAATATAGATGGAATAGTAGAAGCTGTAAACTACAATGAGCCTAAGCAGACTGTAATAGCAGGATCAAAAGATGCTATTGATACAGCGTGTGAAGAATTAAAGGAAGCAGGTGCTAGAAGAGCTATGGTATTAGCTGTATCTGGACCATTCCATTCATCACTCATGAAACCTGCAGGAGATAAATTAAAAGCTGACTTTGATAAATTTAACTTTAAAGAAGGAAATATTGAAGTATTATCTAATACAGGAGTAGAGTTTTTAAAAGATGCTGAAAAAATAAAGGAAGAATTATACCACCAAACTTTTGGTCCTGTAAGATGGGTTGAAATAATTGAAAAATTAAGAGACACTGGAGTAACTAAATTCTACGAGATTGGTCCTGGAAAAGTATTGAAAGGATTAGTTAGAAAGATAGATAAAACTTTAGAAGTGGTGAATGTCGAATCAATATAAAACCTTTATAATTAAGGGGTACTAGAGTTGTTTCTAGAAAGTATTGAAAAGATTAGTTAGAAAAACAATTGAGGAGGTATTTGTAGAATGATTAATTTAAAAGGTAAAGTTGCGGTAATTACTGGATCAAGTAGAGGGATAGGTAAATCTGTTGCTGAAAAATTAGCAGAAGCAGGAGCCAATATCGTAATTACAGATATATTAGTGGAAGCAGGAGAAGCTACAGCTAAAGAAATAGCTGAAAAATACAATGTAGAAACATTATTTGTTGAAAGTAATGTTACAAATTCTGAAAGTTGTGTAGCATTAGCTAAAGCTACAATGGAAAAATTTGGAAGAGTGGATGTATTGGTAAACAATGCCGGAATCACAAGAGATGGATTATTCATGAGAATGAAGGAAATTGATTTTGATCTAGTTATTGATATCAACTTAAAGGGTGCTTTCAACACGACTCAAGCATTTTATAGAACAATGACTAAACAAAGAACAGGAAGCATAATCAACATGGCTTCAGTAGTAGGACTTATGGGTAACGCAGGTCAAGTGAACTACTCGGCTTCAAAAGCAGGATTAATTGGAATGACTAAATCTTTAGCGAGAGAAGCTGCGAAAAGAAGTGTAAGAGTAAACGCTATAGCTCCAGGATATATTCAATCAGAAATGACTGATGTTTTAAGCCCGGAAGCTAAAGAAATGATGATGAGAAATGTTCCTTTAGAAACAATGGGAACTCCAGCAGATGTAGCTAACGCAGTGTTATTTTTAGCATCGGATTTATCATCATACATAACAGGTCAAACCCTAAGTGTAAACGGTGGAATGATAATGCAATAAAACCTTTTAAAGGTTGAAAAAATGTATAAAATTTGTTATTATTATATATAGTAAACTTAAAATTCAAGGAGGAAAAATTATGTTAGATAAAATTAAAGAAGTAATAGTAGATCAATTAGGTGTAGACGCGGATCAAGTAACTTTAGAGGCGAACTTCATCGACGATTTAGGAGCAGATTCATTAGATACAGTTGAATTAATCATGGCATTCGAAGAAGAATTCGATATCGAAATTCCTGATGCAGATGCTGAAAAGATCAAAACTGTTCAAGACGTAGTTAACTTCGTAGAAGCGACTAAATAAAAGATTATAGATAGGGGAGTTATATCCCCTATTATTTTTTATTTTTAAGAAGTTATAAAATTAAAATTTATAGTTAACTAGAGGCAGCATTATGTTGCTCTTTATTTAAAAAACTGTCTGTAGATTAGATGTGATAATAGAAAATCAACAATTGGTAGGAAGCTACAATTTAGAGGTAGTTATTTAAAAAACTTAAATATTATGAGGTGAAGAAATGAGAAGAGTTGTAATTACTGGGGTAGGAATGATAACTGCACTAGGAACAGGGGTAGAAAAATCTTGGGCTAAAATAAAAGCTGGAGAGTGCGGAATAAAGAGAATAGAGAGTTTTGATACTGAAAATACATCGGTAAAGATAGCAGGAGAAGTAACTGACTTCAATCCTACAGATTTTGGGATCGAAAAAAAAGAAGTTAAGAAATTAGCTAGAAATACACAATTTGCCATAGCAGCAGCTAAGATGGCTTTAGAAGATGCGAAGTTTGAGATAACTGAAGAAAATGCAACTTCTGTAGGAACTATTGTTAGTTCTGGAATTGGTGGAATGGAAGTTTTTGAAAACCAACATAAAACTTTATTAAACAAAGGTGCTAGAAGAGTATCACCATTTACAATACCTGCAATGATAGCTAATATGGCTTCTGGAAATGTAGGGATATATACTGGTGCTAAGGGACCGAATAAAACTATAGTAACAGCATGTGCTGCTGGAACTCACTCAATCGGAGACGCTTTTGAGATGATAAAATATGGAAAAGTGGATACTATGATAGCTGGTGGAACTGAAGCTTGTATCACAGAATTTGCAATCACAGGTTTTGCTAACATGAAAGCATTATCTACTAGAAACGATGAACCTTTAAAAGCATCTAGACCATTTAACGTGGATAGAGATGGATTTGTAATGGGAGAGGGGTCAGGAATCTTAATCTTAGAAGAATTAGAGCAGGCTAAAGCCCGTGGAGCAAAGATATATGCCGAGATGGTAGGATATGGAGAAACTTGTGACGCACATCATATCACTTCCCCTGGACCAGGTGGAGAGGGAGCAGCAAGAGCTATTGAGATGGCTTTAAAGCAAGGAAATATAGATAAGAATACAGTTGACTACATCAACGCACATGGAACTTCTACACCAGCTAATGACAGATTGGAAACAGCAGCTATAAAGACTGTTTTTGGAGATCATGCTAAAGAATTAGCAGTATCATCTACTAAGGGGTCTACAGGTCATGCACTTGGAGCAGCAGGTGGAATTGAAGGTGTAATATTAGCATTAGGAATAGATGAAGGAATAATGCCTCCAACTATCAACTATGAGAATCCAGATGAAGAATGTGATTTAGATTACGTTCCAAACGAAGCTAGAAACAAGGAAATAAGAGTAGGAATGTCTACATCATTAGGATTTGGTGGACATAACGCAGTAATAGTTATGAAAAAATACGAGAACTAAAAATAATATACTAAGGGTGGGAAAATGAAAAAATACTTGGAATTAGAAAAAATTCTAGGTCACACTTTTAAGGATGAAAAACTTTTAAAACATGCCTTACTTCATAGATCTTATGGAAATGAAAATAAGGAATATAAAAAAATAAGCAACGAGAGACTAGAACTGTTAGGAGACGCAGTTCTAGATCTTGTCGTTACTGAATATTTATATAAAAATTTTAAAGAATCCTCAGAGGGTGACTTAGCTAAATTAAAATCAATGGTAGTAAGTGAACCGGTATTGGCAAAAATATCAAGAAAATTAAAATTAGGTAAATACCTATTCCTAAGCAAGGGAGAGGAAGTTACTGGTGGAAGAGATAGATCTTCAATTTTAGGAGATGTATTTGAGTCGGTATTAGGAGCTATCTATCTAGATTCAGATTTAGAGACAGCTAGAAAATACGGGTTATCTCACCTAGTTTATGAGATAGAGCATATCTATGAAAATGATGAGTTGATAGATTTTAAAACAGCACTACAAGAATACAGCCAAAGAAAATATAAGGAAGTACCTACCTATGAACTTATAGGTGAAGATGGGCCAGATCATGCTAAATTTTTTAAGATAGGTGTATTTATGAATAAAAAATTAGTGGGTTCAGGAGAGGGAAGAAATAAAAAAACAGCAGAGCAGAAAGCCGCGAAACATGCCTGTGACAGTTTGGGAATAAAATACATTGAAACATTATAATATTCCGATATTTATTAGTCATTTTGGATGTCCCCATACCTGTGTATTTTGTAATCAAGTAAAAATAAATGGCAGGGAAACTGATGTCACATGTTCTGATATTGAGGAAATAATAGAAGAATATTTAGAGATTCTACCAAAAGATTCAGAAAAAGAAGTAGCTTTTTTTGGTGGAACCTTTACAGGAATTGACAAGAGGATACAGGAAGGCTATTTAGCTACAGTTAAACCATATATCGATAGAGGCCTTGTAGATGGGATTAGATTATCTACAAGACCTGATTATATTAATGAAAAGATATTGGACCTCCTTTTGAAATATGGTGTTACAACTATAGAATTAGGAGTCCAGTCTCTAGATGATGAGGTCTTGGCTAAGTCAGAAAGAGGTTATAAATCTGATATAGTAGAAGCGGCATCTACTTTAATAAAAAATTATGGTTTTAAATTAGGAATACAAGTAATGCCTGGATTGCCTGGATCTACTAATGAGATAGATCTCGATACAGCAAAAAAGGTAGTGAAGATAAAACCAGATATGGTTAGGATATATCCGACATTGGTTATAAATAATACGAAGTTGGAAAAAATGTATTATGATAAGGAATATAGCCCTATGGAGCTAGAAGAATCTATTGTCAGAGTGTTACCGATCATGATTTTATTTGAACTGAATAATATAAATATAATCAGAGTGGGATTACAACCTTCTGATGATCTATGTGAAGAGGGAGTAATTAAAGCAGGACCTTTTCACCCAGCTTTTAAAGAAACTATTGAAACAGAGATCTATGGGAGATTTTTAAGGTCTTTAAATACAGAAACTTTGGATATAGTTACCCATGAAAAAAATATCTCTAAAATAGTGGGGATGAAAAAAAAGAATAAGTTGTTTTTTGGAAAGAAGATGACTATAAAGATTGATAATAGTTTATCGCTGGAAAAAGTAGTAGTAAATAGGATAGAATATACTAGGGAAGAAATCTTAAATAAAATTTTAGAGAGTGGTATATTATGAATCAAATAATAATAAGTATAAGTGATTTTGAGGAGAGAGCAGCTCTTGTAGAAGGGGAAAAACTTACAGAATTTTTTATACAAAGGAACGAACAAAATCGAATAAATGGGAATATATATAAGGCTAGAGTAGCTAATGTATTACCTGGAATGGAATCAGCATTTTTGGATATTGGCTTAGAAAAAAATGCTTTTTTGCATGTCCGGGATCTGCGTGAATTTGAGGAAAAATACCTGAATGGTGTAGAAAACAGCAATAGACCTATAGAAGACATCTTGAGTGTAGGAGATGAAATAATAGTTCAGATAGTGAAGGAACCTAGAGGTGACAAGGGTGCCCGTGTAACTACTCATTACACTATACCGGGGAAATATCTAGTATTGATGCCAAATGATAGTCATATTGCTATCTCTCAAAAGATAAAGGATACCCAAGAGAGAGAGAGGTTAGAAACCCTTATAGATAATATAAAACCCAAAGAGATGGGTGTTATTATAAGGACTGCAGCTAAAGATAAAAATAATCTTCATTTTGAAAAAGAGGTTGAATATTTAGTAAAAAAATGGAAAAATATAGAAAATAGGTTTAAAAAAAGTAAGGTAGGAGAGGTTCTATACCAGGATAATGATATGGTCACAAGAACTGTAAGGGATGTCTTTTCCAATCAGATAGACGAATTAATAATAGATGATGAGGAGAAGTACTGGGAGATAGTAGACTATGTTAAGGCCTTTTCGGACAATACATTTAAAACCAAGGTAAAATTATTTCAAAGTTCCCTTCATATATTTGATCACTACAATGTAACTAGGGGATTGGAGACTGCTTTAAATGAAAAGGTATGGCTGGATTGCGGGGGATACTTGATCATCCAAAAGACAGAAGCTCTCATAAGTATAGATGTAAATACAGGTAGAAATACAGGGGTAATGAACCTAGAAGATACTGTAGTGGAAACTAATATCGAAGCGGCAAGAGAGATTGCAATACAGCTGAGACTGAGAAATTTGAGTGGTATTATTATCATAGATTTTATAGATATGAAGGTTGAGAAGGACAAGCTGAAAGTAGTGGAAGTACTGGAAGAAAGTTTGAAAAAGGATAGGATAAAAAATAATATCATTCATTTTACAGACCTTGGTTTAGTAGAGATGACAAGAAAAAGACAGGGGAGCCCCCTGGCTAAGTACTACCAAAAACCTTGTCCATGCTGTGACGGAACAGGAACAGTGAAATCGAAAGAGAGTATAATCCTAGATATAATGAGAGAGATAAGGGAAATAGCAGAAGATAGCGATATTAAATTGATAAAACTGACAACAAGTGTGGAGTTATACAACTTCATTTGTGAGGCTTATATTGAATTTATAAAAGGCTATTTAAAATTACGTAAAAAGGAATTTATCCTGAAAAAAAATAAGAAAAATGAAGAAAAAAACAATAATGACTATGAGATAGTAATGGAGATGTAAGATGAAAAAAATAGTAGCAGTATGTGCAGGAAGTTTTGACCCTATAACTAAGGGACATTTGGATATTATAAAGCGTGCCAGTAAGTTTTCAAATAAATTGATAGTGGGAATTTTGAACAGCCACAATAAAAAATATTGGTTCAATTTAGAGGAAAGAAAAGCATTGGTTGAAAAATGTTTATCGGAATTTGATAATATAGAAGTAAAGACTTTTGATGGATTGTTGGTAGATTTTGTTTTACAAAATAAGGCTAATATTGTAGTGAGAGGGTTACGGGCAGTTTCGGATTATGAATATGAACTCCAACTGGCTCTTACAAATAAATCTCTTTCAGATAATCAGGTGGAAACAATATTCTTACCTGGATCAAGGGAAAGTTTATACCTCAGTGCCAGCCTGGTAAGGGAAGTAGCACTCCATGGCGGAAAGATAGATGAATTTATTTCGCCGGAGATAGTAGCTGATGTAAAAGAAAGAGCAAAAAAGATAAAAGATGGATCTCAGTAGAGTGATTTTTTAGAGGTTTATACTTGATTTTGATAATTATAAAATATTAAGAATAAAGGGGGTGGGTTCATGGCTAAATTAAAAACTATATATATCTGCTCAGACTGTGGCTATGAATCTTCTAAATGGCTGGGGAAATGCCCAGAATGTGATAGTTGGGGAACATTAGAGGAAGAAGTGAGTAGTGCTTCTACTAAAAGCAGTGTAAAAAAGAAAATTAAAAATACCAAGGTTGTTAATTTTAAAGATGTAGAAGTGGAAAAAAACTATAGATATACTACAAAATTTAATGAGTTTGACAGGGTACTGGGGGGAGGTCTTGTAAAGGGAGCTGTAGTTCTTTTGACAGGTAACCCAGGAATAGGAAAATCGACCCTGCTTCTGCAAGCGGTAGATCAGTATTCACAGTATGGAGAGGTACTATATATATCTGGTGAGGAATCACCATCTCAGGTAAAACATAGGGGAGACAGGTTGGGTTTATCTGGAAACAATATATCTATCATGTCGGAGACAGAGATGGAATCTATCTATGATTATGTTATTAGGAAGAAACCTAAGGTGGTAGTGGTAGATTCCATTCAGACTTTATACAGCTCAAACTTTGATTCTATCCCAGGAACTACAACTCAGATAAGAGAATGTACCTTAAAGATAGTGGAACTGGCAAAAACCCATGATATATCTTTCTTTTTAGTAGGACATATCACCAAAGATGGAAAGGTAGCAGGACCTAAACTATTGGAGCATATGGTAGATTCAGTATTGCAGTTTGAGGGAGAAGAGGGACTATTTTATAGGATTTTACGAAGTCTAAAAAATAGATTTGGATCGACCAATGAACTTGGAATATTTAATATGGAAGAAAAAGGAATGGTAGAAGTAAAAAATCCTTCGGAATTTTTTCTCAGTGAACGAGATGAAAAAAATGTTGGAAGTATAGTGGTGCCAGTATTAGAAGGGACTAAGATATTTTTATTGGAGGTTCAGACTTTAGTGAATGAATCACCCTTTGGAATTCCAAAGAGGGTAGTACAGGGGTTTGACAGAAATAGAATACAAATACTCAACGCTGTTATGGAAAAAAAAATAGGGTTAAACTTATCCTCCAAGGATGTTTTTGTAAATATTCCAGGGGGAATAAAGATCTATGATGGGGCAGCAGATTTAGGAGTAGTAATGGCAATGATCTCTATAACTAAAGGGATAGAGGTTAGTCAAAAAATAGCAGCTCTGGGAGAACTTGGTTTGCGTGGAGAAATAAGAAAGGTATCCTTTGTAGATAAGAGGCTGAAAGAGTTGGAAAAACTTGGTTTTTCAGGTGTGTATCTGCCTCATTCTAATAAGAAAGAAATTGAACATAATAGTTATAATTTAAAGATGATATATTTAAAAAATTTAGCAGAACTTGCAGAGAGGATGAGGTGATTATGGAGCAGAATTTAAAGAAAGTATTTTCTCAGGTAACCCCTGGAACAGTATTTAGAGAAGGGTTAGACAATATTTTAGATGCCGGAACCGGTGCTTTAGTAGTTTTGGATGCCAATGATACTTTAGGCGATCTGATAGATGGTGGATTTGAATTAAACTGCAGATTTACCCCTCAAAGACTTCATGAGTTATCCAAGATGGATGGAGCCATTATTTTAGACGGTAGTGCTGGGAAGATTAAATATGCCAACGTACATTTACAGCCGGATAAATCATTTAAAACCAATGAGAGTGGGACTAGACATAGAACTGCTCAAAGGGTAGCCAGGCAGACAGATAATTTAGTTATAGCCATCTCAGAAAGAAGAAATCGGATTACCCTCTATAAGGGAGATTTTAGATATAAGGTAAAAAACCTGGCTGATATAATGATTGAGGCCAGTCAGGCAATGAAAACTTTTGAGAGGTATAAACATGTGCTTGATAGAGCATTGCAAAATATAACTCTTTTAGAATTTGACGGGATGGTAACACTTTCAGAGGTTGTGACCGTTCTTCAAAGGTTTGAGATGCTGGTAAGAATAAGGGTAGAAGTGGAACATTCGATAATAGAATTAGGGTCAGAGGGAAAATTTTTAGAGATTCAATTGGAGGAACTATTTAAGGGAGTTCTAAAAGAGGAAGAAAACTTCATCAGAGATTATATAAATCCAGGGGATGATGAATTTGGAGCAGCAGAAGTAAAGGAAAGACTGCTTGGGCTAGGAGATCTGGAACTTCTAGAATCAGAAAATATAGCAGGGGCACTAGGATACGGTAGGTCAGCGGCTACCTTTGATATGGAATTAGATACCAAAGGGTACAGAATCTTAAATAAGATAACAAGAATCACAAAAAAAGATACTGAGAAAATAATTGGTAAATATGAAATCTTATCTAAAATATTGGAATTGACAGAAGAGGAATTGATGGAGATAAGAGGAATCAGTATGTTTAAAGCCAGATCCATAAAAAAAGGGATAAAAAGATTAAAAATGACAGCTGAATGGGAAAAATAGATAATAAAAAAAAGCTAATTTCTATAATAGGAATTAGCTTTTTTTTATAAAATGTTATATACTCTTGAAAAAGAAAAGGGGGAGGGGAAATGAAAAATTTAGGAACTAAAACTTTAATACATGAAAATTTTATTTTAAGGAAATTTAAGTTAGGTGATGAATATGGTATGTTTAAAAATTATTGTAATGATGAAAAAGTAACAGAATATATAACATGGGATCCCCATAAAGATATTAAATTAACAAAAGAACTTCTGACATCGTGGATAACTGAATATAGTGATACAGGATACAGATGGGCAATAGAGATAGACGATGAAGTAGTGGGAAGTATTGATTTAGTAAAGCAGGATTTAGATGAGAAAGTAGGAGAAATAGGGTATTGTTTAGGATCAAAATTTTGGGATAAAAAAATAATGACAAATGCTTTAAATCTAATGATGGATTACCTTTTTAATGAGGTAGGGTTTGAAAAACTAAGTGCCAGGCACATAGTTGAAAATCCAAATTCAGGAAGAGTAATGATAAATAACAATATGAAACATACAAAAATTGAAGAAATATCAATAAAAACTTTGAAAAGTTTACAGAAAATAAAAGTTTATGAGTTAGATAAAAAAAGTTTTATGAAATTTAGATAATAAAAAAAGCTAGAAAATCATAGATTTTCTAGCTTTTATATTATATATTAGTTATCAAATTTTACTTTAGCTTCCTCTACGATCATAGAAATAAAGTCGTTTAATTTCATAGTTTCTTGATCTTTTGAACCAAATCTTCTTACATTTACTTCATTAGCTTCAGCTTCAGATTTTCCTAAGATTAATTGAACAGGAATCTTGAATTTACCATTAGCTTCTCTGATCTTATATCCTATTTTTTCTGCTCTGTCATCTAACTCACATCTGATCCCAACTTTAGCTAATTCAGCCATAACTTCCTTAGCATATGGAACTACTTCATCATTTAGAGTAAGTAATTTTATTTGTGTAGGAGCTAACCATAATGGGAATGCACCTGCAAAATGTTCGATTAAGATTCCGATAAATCTTTCAACTGAACCATAAACTACTCTATGGACCATAACTGGTCTATGCTTTTCTCCATCTTCTCCAATATAGTTCATATCAAATCTTTCTGGAAGATTAAAGTCAAGTTGGATAGTTCCACATTGCCATTCTCTACCTAAACAATCTTTGATTTTGAAGTCTAACTTAGGACCATAAAATGCTCCATCTCCTGGATTTAATTTATAATCTAATCCAATTTTTTTCATAGCTCCTTCTAGTGCTGATTCAGCTTTATCCCATATATCGTCGGATCCAATAGCCTTTTCAGGTTTAGTAGATAGTTCGATATGGTATTCGAATCCAAATAATTTATTGTAGAATTTGTCGATCAAGTTGATAACTCCTATGATCTCTTCTTCAATTTGGTCTGGAGTCATAAAGATATGAGCGTCGTCCTGTGTGAAGTTTCTAACTCTGAATAATCCGTGTAATGCACCAGAGAATTCATGTCTATGTACGATACCTAATTCACCCATTCTAATAGGGAAATCCTTATAAGAATGTAATCCGTGTTTGTATACTAAAACACTTCCAGGACAGTTCATAGGTTTTATAGCAAATTCATGTTTATCTATCTCAGAAAGATACATGTTTTCTTTATAGTTAAACCAGTGGCCAGAAGTTTCCCATAACTCTTTATTAAGCATGATAGGAGTTCTAACTTCTTGATATCCGGCATTTCTATGCTCTGATTTCCAAAGGTCTTCTAATACATTTCTTAATTCCATTCCTTTTGGTAACCAGAATGGGAATCCTGGACCATATTCACTCATGAAGAATAGGTCTAACTCTTTACCTAATTTTCTATGATCTCTTTTTTCAGCTTCTTCTAAGAATTTTAGGTGTAGTTTTAATGCTTTATCTGAATCAAAAGCTATACCATAGATTCTTTGTAACATCTTGTTAGAAGAATCTCCTCTCCAGTAAGCTCCAGCTACTGACATAAGTTTAAATGATTTTAAATATCTAGTAGAAGGTACATGAGGTCCAAGACATAGGTCTGTAAATTCACCTTGAGAATATAGAGTAAGAGCTCCTACTGCAATATCAGTAATGATCTCTACTTTGTAGTCCTCTCCTGCTTCTTTAAACTTTGCTATTGCATCTTCTTTAGAGATATTTTCTTTAGTTATCTTAATGTCTTCCTTAACTAGTTTTTTCATCTCAGCTTCAATTTTAGCTAAGTCTTCCTCTGTAAATTGTTCTTTAGGGTCGAAGTCGTAGTAGAATCCGTATTCTATAGACGGCCCTATAGCTACTTTAGTTTCAGGGAAAAGTCTGATTACAGCTTGAGCCATAAGATGTGCAGTGGAATGTCTAATTATCTCTATTCCCTCTTCACTGTTAGGCATGATAAGTTCTACAGCAGCGTCTTCTGAAGCCATTGTAGTCATATCTACTAATTTTCCATCGACCTTTGCTGCTACAGCATTTTTAGCTAGTGAGTTACTTATACTTTTGGCAATTTGAAACATGTTTACTGGAGCATCAAATTCTTTGATATCCCCGCTTGGTAAAGTTATCTTAATCATCTTTACATCACTCCTCAATTTTTTTATATAATTTAATTTTTTTCTAAAAAAAGAACCCACCTAGATCATATCTAGATGGGTTAAATATTTTTTCATTCCAGACAGATACAAAACTTATATTTTTACAAAGGAAATAAGATCTGTATATTTACAAATCCTAAATAAAAGTATCCGTTGTGGTGGTAAGTAATCTCATAGTCTAAGCTCCTACTGAAATATTATTATTATCTGGAAATTCTAACATATTTTGTTCAATATGTCAAAAGGTGTATTATTTCTTTGGTTCATCTACTTCTACTCCACTACCAAGCCATAAGTTAGGAGTCATACTTCCATCTTTATCCTTGTATCCGATTCCGAAGAGAGGATTTGTTGGGAATGTAAGGAGAGTAAATTGAACAGCTAAACGATCATCATATGATCCTGTATTTCTGTCGTAATCTTTGGTGTATCCCACAGACCATTCATAGTATCCCATTTCTTTCCCAAGATAAACACCATATTCATCTTCATCGTTAAGTTCAGTTTTATAGGATAATTTTATGTTCCATCCCTGGCTGGGTTTTCCTATACCGGCTCGCATTCTGAATTCGTGTTCCTGTTTGGTAAGGTTTCTATCGTAGTTGTTGTTAAAATTAGCTTCTTCACGATATGTATATCCCAGACCAAATCTTTTATAGGAACCGTAAACATCTCCCTCTAATTCCTTTAAACTTCCGAAGAAGTCATTACTTTGGCTGTAGGCTTCACGGTGTACCTTTGCCATAAGGGAAAGGGTGAAGTATTTTTTATATTCTGGACGATTCATCTCCTCAAACATTATAGAATTAAGGCTAAAGTCCAATTGGTTATCATTTCTCTCATTTAAAATTTGTTTTACCCGACTTATCTCGGCAGGAGTGATCTCTAATTTTTCTTTGTTATACTCAGCTGCAGCATAACTTCTAAGCTCCTCATCGGTAAACCTTTTATCCCTGTATTCATATCTGAATGAAACCTGATCTGAAGAAAAATTCTTTAAATCTTTTGACGGCCCATACTTATAGATACCATAGGTAGCACGATAGAAGTGTTCCACCTCTCCTCCATTTAGATAACTGGCACCGATGATGTCGTTTTTAACATTAAAAGTTTCTGAGTTATTGTCTATTCTTTCATCGGAGGCATGGGTATAGGTAAGGTTGTACACATCCAGGTCATCTTTGATCTCAATTCCATATGTACTTTCCGATACCTTTTCATTTGCGTCATAATTATAATTTGGATCGGTACTAGGAATATTTTGAGATTCCATTAGGGTATAATCAATTTTTTCATGACCATAATAGAACCTATAATTTTCATTTATATAGTAACTACCACCAAATTTATTGCTGGTAAGGTCATTATATTCATCATCAAAGGCATAGCCACTAGGCGTAAGTTCTCCACGGGTGTATCTTTTGTCCAAATCATAGTATAAATTTAACTTTTTCTCATCATTGACTAAAAAGTCTATGTTGTTGGTAAAGAGGTCTCCTCTTTTTACACCTCTGTCAAAGCCGTCATTACTCTGTTTATAACCAGCAGTATAGATAGTTGTAGTATTTCCAAGATCTAATGTAACCTTATCTTTGAATTCATTTACGCTATCCTTATTTTTCAACCTAACTTGTCCATTATATGTAGAGTCACCATTACGGCTTCCATTATCGTAGGAGTAAAGCTGACCAAAATAATGGAATTCGTTGTTTAATTTGAGGTCTATATCTCTAAAATGGTTGTTGGTATTATCTAAGATGGTAACTTTATGATTGAAATCCATCTGATGCCGTAGAGATGAGTCTCCCCCGCTGTTATCACCAGTATAGGAATCATACCCTTTGGTATAACTATCATATCTTAGATTATACTTCAATCCCACTTCACCTAGGTAACCTAAGTTAAGTCTTTTGTCTTCCAGCTCGATTTGAGCAAAATCCGATTCATTGATATAGATATTATAGGCATCATTTTCTGCTACCTCATTATAATTATATATTCCTTCTCTGTCCCAAAACTCGTCTTTGGTCTTTCCGAAGGTAAGTTCTAACCTATATTGTTCATAGAAAAATTCAGTAGCAACCTTATCTTCACTACTTTTACTGTAGATAATATTCTCTTCCTTGTTATATTGCTGATCTCTTTTGTTGAAATCAGGATTATTTGAACCACTTGCTTCTCTGAAGGGATCATTGTCTAAATTTAATTCCTTTTCAGACCTGAGACTGTCAAACTTCACCTTATAGGTTGCTCCGCTGCTGCCGAGATCGTATTCTCCAAGGTGTAATTTGATCTTATCGCTGTCATCTTTATCGTATTCATATACAGACCAAGGAACATAGTTTATACTTCCACCCTGAAGTTTTGTGATGTCCTCTAAGTCAGGACTACGCTCCCAGGATCTGAGTTTTCTCAGTTTATCCCCGCTTTCATGGTCGTAGGCAAAATCTATCTTAGCTTCCTTTAGGTTGAATGCAAATCCAAAATTTTCACGTCTAGACTGATTATCGTCTTCCTTAGATGTAGAACCAGGATCCAAATCTTTTAGGTAGTCATAGTAGGCAGAAATCATATAATCGTCGTTATCTTTAGTAAAACCAAGATCAGTATATAGTTTATGGTCTAGCTGAGAACCAAAAGAGGCGTCATCCATTCGGTCATCAACTAATTGTCTGTATGCATCTTCTCCTCCAGCTAACATCTTAACTTTAGAGTGAAGGGTAATATCATTTCTTTCACCTATATTTTTAAATTCAGAATCCAAGGTGATAAAATTAATGGATTCCCCATCGTTTCTTTCTTTGTCATCATAGTAACCATCTCTTTCTAAATCGTCTCTATAATCTTCTAAAGCACTTATCTTATTTACAGTTGTACTTTGAAGTCCTAATTTTAAATAACCGTTATCATTTTTATATTCATGATTGGCAGCTAGATCCCACCTGTCATCGACAGAACTGTCTTTTTTTACTACCAATAGGTCATCAGCAGTAACTAGACCTTTTCCATAATCTCCTAGATCATACCAGTTTTCAAATCTTCCAACTAGTAACCCTAATTGATCAGCGAACTTAGGAGCTATACCACCTTTAAAGTATTTACTGTTATTATCTCCGTAGTTTACACCACTGGATATGTGAAATCCATAATCGGTTTTATCTCCCCAGACAGGGAAAAGAGGTACTTTGGAACCTTGTCTTATATTGACTGCATACCAAGGGAACCAGCCTACCTTATGACCACTTATATATAGGTCTATATCTTGAAATTCAGCCTTATTATCTGGGACTATCTTTAATTTTTTAGTCTCAAGATAATATCCGCCCTTTTTATAATCCCCAGTTTCTAAGATGCTAAAATCAGTAGTAAACCAGGCATTTTTCAGGGTGAATGCTTCTTCATTATATTCTCCTACTTCTCCACCAAAGTATATCCTATCGTTAGGAGCTTCGGCACCTGTTACAGCACCTACTTCCATATAGGAAATGCTGTCATAGTATTTTAAGGTACTACTGTCCAATGAAAGGAGAGTTTTTTGGGAATCAATTCTGGCCTGATTAGAACCATCTCCCATCTCTATTCTGACATCTCCAGTAGCCGTAACTATATTTGAGTCCTTATCTCTTTTGAAACCAAAGGCTTGTAGTTTTAAGCCTTGGTACTTAAATTTTACCCCACCATCAGCTGTTAAGGTATCGTTCTTTGTATCGATAACTAAGCTTTCGCTAGAGATCGCAGCTCCATCACTGGAGGAATTAACTTTACTTATATCGTTTACAGTTGAAAAAAGCCCTGCTGAGGCCGCCTTATTTAGGTCATTTCCAAATCCCGGTTCTTTTGCACCAAAGGATATTTGAACAACACAAAATAGGAGGATAGCAAGGGTTTTTGAGTTTGAATTTTTCATATCATCATGTCTCCCCTAGTTTCAAGCAAAATTTTCCTATTATAATTATTAAATTATAGCATAGTTTTTTACAATTTCAAATGTAAGAAACTAAATTTCAATTTAAAAGTCTATAATCTTTTAAATCCTTAATAAAATTAGCTTGGACTGATTTTTTAGGATAAAAAAAAGGGTCCGAAGACCCTCACTCTTAATATGAATTTAATTTTTCACTTAAAGCACTTTTTTGAACTAATCCGATTATTTGATCGACAGCTTCTCCATTTTTAAAAGCTATCATAGTAGGTATACTTCTAACACCATATTTTTGAGATAATCCTGGGTTATCATCTACATTCACTTTAACGATCTTAGCACTAACTTCTTCAGATAATTCATCTAAAATTGGAGCTAACATCTTGCAAGGACCACACCAGTCAGCATAAAAATCAACTAAAACAATCCCATCTTGGATAACTGTATCGAAACTAGTTTCATCGGTATATATAACTTTACTCATTAAAACCCCTCCTAAATTATGTTGATTATAAACATCTTTAAGTAATACTAGCATATTAAATATACTGTGTCAAACATTCAATACTTCTAATGTCTTTTCTATTAATGATCACTTTTTCTACAATTGTACAGAGGATAAAGAAAGATTAAATGGTGCTTTTTTAAAAAATTATATTTTTTAAAATTAGGTTGAAAATAAAGGAGTTTTCTTGCTCATCCACATATAATTATGTTAAAATTAGGTTATAAAAAAATCTAAAACTAAAATAATTGGAGGTTTAGGAATATGATATTAATAACAGGAGCATGCGGGTTTATTGCCAGTGCACTAACTTGGGAATTAAATGAAGGCGGGAGAAATGATATTATCTTATCTGGAGAATTAGAAAAAGAAGATAAGTGGTTAAATATAAGGGATAGAGATTATTATGACTGGGTCCACAAAAACGATCTATTTGACTGGCTGGCTGTTCAGGAAAATGCAGCAAAAATAACAGCGGTAGTCCATATGGGTGCATGTTCTGCAACTACTGAAGCAGATATGGATTTTTTGATGGATAATAACTATGAATATACAAAAAAATTATGGAAATTTTGTACAAAAAGAGATATTAATTATATCTATGCTTCTTCTGCTGCTACTTATGGGTTAGGAGAGTTAGGTTATGATGATGATGTAACTCCAGAGGAATTAAAAAAATTAAAACCATTGAATAAATATGGATACTCTAAAAAATTCTTTGATGACTGGGCATTTAAGCAGGAGGAAACTCCTAAACAATGGGTTGGAATAAAGTTTTTTAATGTATATGGACCTCAGGAATACCATAAAGACAGAATGGCATCTATGGTATTTCACGCATTCAACCAATATAAAAAAGATGGACTTGTAAAATTATTTAAATCTCATAAGGCTGAATATGAAGATGGAGGTCAGTTAAGGGACTTCGTTTATATAAAAGATGTAGTAAAGGTATTAAAGTTCTTTATAGAGAGTGAGGATAAATCAGGAATCTATAATATAGGAACTGGAATCGCCAGAAGCTTTAAAGATCTTGCGTTAAATGCAATAAGAGCAGGTGCAGATGACTATTCATTGGAGGAATCTAAAGTTATAGACTATGTACCTATGCCGGAAGACCTTAGAGGAAGATACCAATATTATACTTGTGCAGAGATGAAAAAATTAAAGTCAGTTGGTTATACAGAAAAATTCCATACTTTAGAAGAGGGAGTAAAGGATTACGTTCAAAATCATTTGGCTAAAGAAAATCCATACCTATAAATTTAAAGGATATTTTGAAGAACTATAGAATAAAAAGAATAGTGTTTTAATGATGAAAACAAGGAATTTTGTTCCTTGTTTTTAATTACAGTTAATAATAGATATTTATTTAGATACCAATATTCATCAATTTAAAAAATTGAACCGCAAATTACGCAGATGAATGCACTACTTAGAGTATAGAGGATTTTCTCTAATTAGTGAGTATTAGTGTTGATTGGTGGCTAAGTTGTTTGATTTATAATATTAGTGGTTTTAAAAGGATTAAAATAAAATTTAGGGGGTGATAGGTATAAAATTAATATTACCTGTAAAAAAACTTGAAAAACAATTTAAAGAGATAATACTTGATTATCAGAAAGAAGATGAACTTCTGTATTATTCATATATGGATGCAATGAATAATTTTGACGGTTATTTAAAAAGGTTAGAGGAAATAAGAAACGGAAGAAATCTGCCTGAAGGCGATGTTGCTACGACTGAATATTGGCTTGTAGATGAAAAAGAGAAAGAAATTAGAGGGATGATAAAGATAAGGCATGAGATTATACCTGTTCATGGAAATGTAGGTTATGATATACCTCCTAAAAAAAGATTTTTAGGATATGGAACTAATATATTATACCTGGGAATAGAAAAAGCTAAAGAACTAGGGCTAAGAGAGATAAGAGTTTCCTGTGCTTCTGACAATGAGGGATCAAGAAAAATAATTTTAAAAAATAATGCTGTTTTTATAGGCTTGGCAGAGGATAACGCTGAATTTTACGAACAATATATAATCAAATAAAACAGGGGAGATTTTATGGAATTAAGAAAAGTTTTAGAGAAAGCTAAAGAAGTTGGAGGGTCAGATGTTCATTTTGTAGTAGGTAGACCACCTATGATAAGAATAAACGGAGAACTGTTAGACACAGGTGATTTTGATAAGATGGTTCCTCGAAATTTAGAGGATCTAGCTAAAACGATTCTGTCAGAAGATCAATATATAGAGTTTAAAGAACACCATGAATATGATTTTGCTTTTGGAGTATCAGGTCTTGGAAGGTACAGAGTAAATATCCATATGCAGAGGGGAACAATCGGGATAACTGTCAGAGTTTTGAATACGGAAATTCCTTCCTTCGAACAGTTAAAATTACCAGGAACCCTAAAACAATTTACAGAGTATAAAAATGGATTAGTGTTGGTAACAGGACCTACAGGTAGTGGTAAATCAACTACTTTGGCAGCTATGATAGATAAGATTAATGGTGAAAAAGCACATCACATAATTACGATAGAAGATCCTATAGAATACCTGCATCCCCACAAGAAAAGTGTGGTAGAACAGAGGGAGATCAGGTCGGATACGGCTTCATTTAAAACAGCATTAAAATATATCCTCAGACAAGATCCAGATGTAATTCTTGTAGGAGAGATGAGAGATTTAGAAACTGTAGAGGCTGCAATAACGGCAGCTGAGACAGGTCATCTAGTTTTTGGAACTCTTCATACAAATAGTGCGGCTAAAACAATAGATAGAATAATAGATGTGTTCCCGAAAGAGAGACAGGGACAGATCAGATCTCAGCTTTCCACTTCTTTAAGGGGAGTAATAGCTCAGCAGTTGGTTCCACTAAAAGATGGAACTGGTCGAAGAGTAGCTTTAGAGATATTGGTTGGGACACCAGCTGTAGGAAACCTTATAAGGGAAGGAAAAATTCATCAGATACCGTCTGCCCTACAAACAGGAGCTAGATTTGGGATGGTAACAATGGAAAAATCTTTGGAAGAACTATTCGATAAAGGGATCATAACCAGAGAAGAATATAATAATAGAATATTATAAAAGAGTATGATATTTAGGAGAGGAAAGTAAAAAAATGGAAAATATTAAATTAAATTTTGAGATAAAAAAAAATAATTTGAAGGAATTTATTCGTGTTCTTATACCAGAATTGGTAGATGAAAAAATAACTATTATGGAAAAAAAATGTGATGAATTCTTAGAATTAGAATTAGAGGCAGCAGGCAAGAAAGTTGTATTTTCGTATGAAAATCATCTAGATAGGTTTGAGGACCAGAGGATAGTCATGTCTAAGGTAGGGCTTTTAAAATTGATGGATAAAAAATATCCATGGGGTGGTCTTATCGGTGTAAGACCTACAAAATTAGTGAGAAGATTTTTCAACCTTTCATACACCTATGAGGAGATTGAAAAACTCTTGTGCGAGCTATATCTAGTGACTCCTAAAAAAGTAAAATTACTCATAGATGTAGTTAAAAAAGAGATGGAGTTTCTCAATAGAGATCATATAAATATGTATATCGGAATTCCTTATTGTCCCACAAAGTGCAGATACTGCTCCTTTGCTTCCTATGAAATGAAGGGAAAAATAGGTAAATACTATGATGAATTTGTAGATACTCTTTTAGAGGAAATAAGTCTTACAGGGGAATTTTTAAAGGGAACTTCTAATAAAATTGAATCTCTCTATATTGGAGGAGGAACACCTAGTATATTAACAGAGATTGATATGGAAAGGGTATTGAAAGCGATAAAAGGTAATATAAACTTAACTGATTTAAAGGAATTCACCCTAGAAGCTGGAAGGGTCGATACACTTACCTTTAAAAAATTAGATATAATGAAATCTTACGGAGTGGAGAGAATTAGTTTGAATCCTCAGACGTTTAATCTGGGAACTTTAGAAAAGTTAAATCGTCCTTTGGATAGGGACAAATTTGATGAGATGTTTAATTATGCTAAAAAAATAGGTCTTATAATTAATATGGATTTGATATTGGGACTTCCAGGAGAGACTACAGAGGATATTTTATATACTCTGGAGGAATTGAAAAAATACCCTGCTGAAAATTTGACAACTCATGTGCTTGCATTAAAAAAAGCTTCTGTTTTGTTTAAAGATGTTCAGACGTCTATACCTCTTGACTATGAGAAAATAGAGAAAAAATTATATGAGGTTACAGAAAGTAAAAATATGAAACCTTACTATATGTACAGGCAGAAAAATAGCCTTGAGTGGGGAGAAAATATGGGGTTTGCTATAGAGGGAACAGAATCGATATTTAATATTGAGATGATAGAGGAGAATCAATCGACCCTTGGATTAGGAGGAGGAGCAATTACTAAATCTGTAGTAGCTGAAAGCCTTACAGTAGATAAGATAAAAAGAATCGTAAGTCCCAAAGAGCCTATCGCCTATGTGAGGCAAATGAAGGAAAGGTTACCTAAAAAATTGGAGTTATTTAAATAGAAGATTTTGATTACTTTATGGGTTCAGACGAAGTAAAAAAGATCCAAAGTTTTCGTCTTTGATACGAGATCATTTCTTGGCTTGATCCAAGAAAAAGATCCAAAGAAAATCAGTGGCTAATAAAAATATTTATTTTGTATTTTAAAAGATTGAAAAAATCGAAACTCGTGATACTCAGACAGTCGAGTATTTTTTAAAATCTTTTATTCATACTAACTTTAACAATATTTTTATAATGCCATTAGGAAGATAAAATTGGTGTCTAAAAAAATAGTGTAATTCATAGTAGAAGAAAAGGTTTTATTTTATATGTGAGAGGTGGGTAGGATGAATCAGAATATTAAGTTAATCATTATAATTACAGTAATATTGATGACGAGTTTTATTTACAACAAGACAAGACCTGAAAAAAAGAGTATAAAATTAAAAAAAGAGATGATTTTTAGCAGTAGTGATGAAATGGGAAAATTAAATATAAATCATGCTGAATTAGAAGATTATTTAAAAGTAGGAATAAGTCTTAGTATTGCTAAAAAAATATTTGAATATAAAGAAATAATAGGAAGGGTAGATAAATTAAAAGATCTCTCAAGGATAGCCGGTATAGGGGATAAAACTGTAGAAAAGTTATCTAAAAATATAGAGGTAAGAGATGGGGGAACTTTAAATAAATTAAAGATAAATTCAGCTTCTACTAAGGTATTAAAATATTATGGGTTTACTAAAAAAGAAATAAAAAAAATAGAAACTTATATAGAAAAAAATGATGTGATCTATTCTAATATTGAGATGATGGAGATATTAGGGGAGGAAAGATACAGAGTCTATGAAAAAATTATAGAATACAATTAGTAGCTAATAAATTATAATTTGAAATGAATAACGAAAAATTAAAACTTAGGCATAGAGTTGAATAGAATTAGAATAGGAACTTCATAGAGAGCTTTTCTCTGGATGTTTTTCTTTGATCTCTGTAAAGCACTGTGTCAAAAATAAAAGAATAAAAGGTAGGAAAGATGCAGAATTTAGATTTTACAACGATAGATACAATAGGTTTAGTATTGGGGTTATTCTCCGTATTCATAGGAATAAAATATCCTGACTGGGATTTTAAATTAAAATTAAAACACAGATCCATATTGACTCACAGCCCATTAATTATAGCTTTTTTTGTATATATATATATGAAAAAACAGGGTGGATTTTTAGGTTTTGGAGGAGAGCAAGAGATTGGATTTAGGTATTTTATAATGGGGTTTTCCATAGGAATGGGAATACATTTTCTCTATGACCTATTTCCTAAAGGGTGGAAAGGGAGTGCACTTTTGCACGTTCCAATCTTAAATAGAAAGATAAAAAAATGGGGGAGTATAGTCCTCTTTGTTTTATTTACTTTGATCTCACTTATGGTAGGAATAAGACTTAGCAGCTCCATAGAAGAAACGATCTTATTTTTAATTTTAGGACTTTTATTACTTGGATTAAATCGGAGAAAAGAAGGCAAATTAATAAGACCTACAGGATCTTTTTTATTTTTATTTTTAGGGGTTGCTTCCTATACAGATCCTCATTTTTATAGATTTTTGATAAAGAATATAGAATCTCTTTGGACGGCAGGGGAGGCAGGTGTAAAGATAGTCTTCACATTAATTTCATAATAATAGAGGATAATAAAAACAAATGGATTTTTAGGAGGAAATTATGAAAATACTTGTTGTAGAGGATGAGGAGAATATAAGAAAAGTAATAAAGAAAATCTTGGAAATAAATGAATTTGAGGTTTTAGAAGCTAGCGATGGAGCAGAAGCTATGGATATATTCTACAGAGAGAAAGTAGATTTAATTGTATTGGACTGGATGCTGCCGAAAATAAGCGGTATTGAAGTACTGAAGATGATCAGGGAAGAATCTAGTCTTCCAATCCTAATGCTTACAGCAAAATCTCAAGAGGACGATGAAGTAGAAGGGCTAGAAGTAGGAGCAAACGATTATCTAAAGAAACCGTTTAGTTTGAAAATATTAATCACAAGGGTAAAAAAACTACTTAACTTAATAGGTGGAAGGAAAAGGTATGGTGTCTTAGATATCGACTTAAACAATCATAAGGTGTATATAAAAGGGAAGAACACGAATATATCTCCTAAGGAATTTGAGCTCTTGAATTATTTAATATTAAATAGTGGAATAGCCTTGAATAGGGAAAAAATATTATCTGATGTATGGGATTTTGCTTACGATGGAGATTATAGAACTGTAGATACCCATATAAAAACCTTGAGAAAAAAAATTGGTGCTGAACATATAACTACTGTAAGAGGGGTAGGTTATAAATTTGAGGTGGATAAAAGATGAAATTAAAACTGACTCATAAGGTGTTTATATTTTCTTTAGCCCTTGTATCTTTAGTGATAGTTGGTGGGATCTACATAAATAATAACTATTTGGAAGATTTTTACTCTAATAGGAGGATAGCTCAGATAAAAAAAGTACGTGAACTGATCTCTGAGGGAGTCCCTACAGAGGAAGAGCTCGACACCTATGCACAAAAATATAATATTACAATAAATATGATGGATAGGGTAAGCCCCAGGCGTATAGCGAGATATCAATTAGATGAAAACAATGAGGGGAACAGGCTAAGCAAACACAGGGGAATGGATCATTTAGAATATTATAAATTACTTCCGACAGGACAGTTTATAATTCTAAGGATATCCATGGATTCTATACAGAGTACAGTAGGAATAGTAAATGAATTTTATATCTATGAAGGAATAGCCATATTGATAGGGTCACTTTTTTTTGTATATATATTTTCCCTTCATATTACACGGCCTATAATAGCTTTAAATTCTATCATAAGAAGGATGGTGAATATGGATTTTTCCTATAGGGCCAATATAAAAAGCGGGGATGAACTGGAAGAATTAGGAGATAATATAAACTTTCTCTCCTCTGAACTGGAAAAAAATATAGGGCAGCTAAAACTATCCAACATGAAACTTAAAGATGAAGTAGAAAAGAGAAGGAAGATAGATGAACTCAGAAAGGAGTTTATTGCCAGTGTAACCCATGAGATAAAGACTCCTGTAACGGTAATAAATACCCATGCTGAGATGCTTCTCTATGATTTGGTTGAAAATAAGGAGGAAGGAAAGGAATATCTGAAGACTATTATGTCTGAGGGAGACAATATAAGCACCCTTTTGAATGAATTAATAAAACTTATAAAGTTAGAGGAAAAAATAGTGGATATAGAGATAGATAAACTAGATTTATTCGACCTGTTAAGGGAAGAGAGTTCTAAATATAAGATAGATCTCGTAGAGAAAAATGTAAGTTTAATATTAAATTTAGAGGAAGATATGATAGCTTTGGGGGACAATTTTAAGATAAGACAGGTTGTAAATAATCTTTTGAGTAATGGAGTGTCCTATGTAGAAAATGGCGGTGAACTCAGAGTTAATTTAGAAACTATAGAAGATAAAGCAAGGGTAGAGGTAATAAATACAGGATCTTCTATCCCGGAAGATAAGTTAGAAAATATTTGGAAGGCGTTCTACAGAGTGGAGAAATCTAGGAATAAAAAGTATGGCGGGACAGGTCTTGGGCTCACTATAGTTAATGGGATCTTAGAAAGGCATGGATCAGAATTTGGTGTAGAAAATATAAAAAATGGTGTAAAATTTTGGTTTACACTGAAAAAAGTATCCAAGGAGGTATAAACGTGGGGAGTCATATGATGAATCATGAGACGATGAATGGATTATCGGGGGGGATTTATTGGGTCTTTATGTTATTTCGAGGAGTTGCGGGTTTTATTTTCCCTCTAATATTGTTATACTTAGTCTATAGGTTTATGAAGGGAAAAAAAGGAGAATTTCTTGAAAAATCAGAAACACCTTTAGAAAGATTGAAGATGAGATTAGTTAAAGGAGAGATAACCAAGGAAGAGTACGAAGAATTAAAAAAAATAATAGAAGATTAGATAAAGGAGAGATTTATGGGAAGACCAGGAAAAGTAAAAGGTTTTATAGATAGTGTGATTGGAAAGGCTATAGTTGTAGGAATAGAGGTTTTTGCTAGAAAAAGTAATGTATCTTTAGAGGATTCATTATCAGAGTTAAAGGAATTATCTCATGCTGCAGGAATAGAAACTGTTTATACAATAAGCCAGAGAAAGAATAGAATAGAGTCTGGGACTTATTTAGGAAGTGGAAAAATAGAGGAAATAAGGGCTTTGGCGGCTAGGTATGGTGCTGATATCCTCCTTGTAGACGATGAACTTTCGGGGATACAGATAAGAAATCTAGAGAGCATATTGGATATGGAGATAATAGATAGAACCAGTTTGATCCTGGATATATTCGCTAACAGAGCTAAGAGTAAGGAAGGTAAACTACAGGTTGAATTAGCCAGATTGAGATATGAAAAACCTAGGATTGTAGGAGGGAGTAGCCAGCTATCAAAACAAGCCGGAGGAATAGGATCTAGAGGACTGGGAGAAAAGAAGTTAGAGTTAGATAGGAGAACTATCGATAAGAGGATAAGGGATGTAGAAAGATCGATAGAGGGTTTAAAAAAACAAAGGGAAGTACAAAAAAATAAAAGAAGAAAGAGTCATCTCCAGACAGTTGCTCTAATTGGATATACAAATGCAGGGAAATCAACTTTGATGAATACTTTCTTAAGGGTGAATAACCCACTCAAGAGTAAACATGAATCACCAGTTGCAGACATGTTATTTGCTACATTGGATCCATTTCACAGAAAAGTAAAATTAAAAGATAATCTAGAGTTTATATTGACGGATACAGTTGGGTTTGTGAGTAAATTACCCCATACTCTGGTGGATGCTTTTATGTCAACATTAGAAGAGGTAAAAGATGCAGATCTACTTTTATATGTGGTAGATGTATCCAATGAGGAGTATGAACACCAATTAAAAGTTACTAAAAACGTAGTAAAGGAGTTAGGAGCACAAGAAATTCCATATATAATAGTTCAAAATAAAAAAGATCGATTAGATCCGGAAAAACTTTTAGAAATTATTGATCCCCTAGAAACAACAATACCGATATCTGCTTTAAATGGTGATGGACTAGATCAGTTGATCTCTGGAATTGAGGAAAAAATCATGAAGGATTATAGAGTTGTAAACTTGATTATTCCATTTGAAAGAGGATCTATGGCCAACTATATATTGGAGAATACCAAGGTTGTAGAGCATAAATATTTAGATGATGGACTCCATGTAAGGGCCTATTTAAACGGACACGATATCAATAAATATAATTTATTTTTAGTATAAAAAGTAAAAATACTTGACAAAATCTAAAGGTCGTAGTATTATATAAGAAGTAACAGGAAGTTAACAAAAGTTTCATTGAGTAAGAAGCCCTTCTGGGATTGAAGTTAAATGGATTTTGAGAAAGCTTTACTGTATTAAAATTTTACGGAGGTAACACACATGTTAAAAGGAACAGTTAAATGGTTTAATGACGATAAAGGATTTGGATTTATCCAAGCTGAAGATGGAAACGACTACTTCGCACATTTCTCTCAAATCAACAAAGAAGGATTCAAAACTTTAAAAGAAGGGGAAGAAGTAACTTTCGAAATCACTGAAGGTGCTAAAGGTCCTCAAGCTTCAAACATCGAAACTGTATAATTTCTTTATTTGAAAGTTAAGCGATAGATTTATTCTATCGCTTTTTTTTATATAAAAAAACTAGTCACGAATTGCACATATGGATACGAAAAAAATTTAGTCGCAGATTACGCAGAAAGTGGAGGATTATTTAACCAAGAGAAAAAGATTTCTTAGTGACCTCTCCAGTTATTCTTTGTGAGCTTCGAGTAAGGAATTAGGTTAAAAAAATTCGTGATACATTTAAATTTCTTTATTGACTGATAAAGAAACTTATATATTTAATTTTTTTCATTAGTATGAACAAAATTAATACTCATATATCCATCGTATACCTTCGTGACAAAAAGGAAAGGTCCAAAGTTTCCGCCTTTGATACGGCTCTATGTTCTTTTTATCTGAAAAAGAAATAGAGGAAAGAAAAGCAGACTTTTTCTAAATAATGTTATAAAGTGAGACCATGGATCCCCGTTTCTTAGTGAGGTGCCTGATGGGCATAATGGGCACGACGAAACTCGCAAGATATCTGCTGAGAAGTATGGTAACATCCAGAAAAAGGAATAAAGTCAAAAAAAATAGCTTAAAACCAAGAAAAAGATTTCTTAGTGAATTATTTAGCCTTTCCTTGTGAACTTCGTGTAAGGGTTTAGGTTTTTTATCTGTGTAATTCGTGACAAAAAATAGCTCCTGTGTTGTAGCAGTAGGATGTTGTAATTCGTGACAAAAAAGAAAAGGTTATAAATCAGTGAAAATCCTAGCTATTATCAGACCTGATCCGTGTACCTATGAAATACAAAAAAAGTTTTTGACTTTAGATATTAAAAAAAGAAGAGCTTTTAAGATAAAAGCTCTTCTAATTCAAACATTTCTTCCAGTAAATTTTCATAATCTATCTCATTTTTTTCTTTTTCTTCGATTAAATTACCTAATTTTGTATAATCATCTTGATTTAAAGAGATATCGGTCTCTAAATTATCCAGGGTTTTTAAAAGTTTTGTTTCAAGGTCTTTTAATTTTTTCAGTCTACGCTCATCATTTTTTTGTTTTTGATTATCCCTGACTCTGGTATCTACTTTAACTTTTTTTATAACTTCTACGATTGCTTCTGAAGTCTGATCTAAGTAATAATTAAAATTACCAGGATAATCATACAAAGTTTGATCCTTTAATTCCACAATCCTATTTGCGATTTTATTTAAAAAGTATCTATCGTGGGAAATAAATAGAAGAGTTCCGTTAAATGAAGCCAGTGTTTCTTCTAAAATTTCTTTAAAATGCAGATCCAAATGATTAGTGGGTTCGTCTAGGATAAGAAGATTGAATCCATTGTTTATCATGATAGCTAATTTTAACCTGGCTTTTTCTCCTCCACTGAGGGATTCTATTTTTTTATTTAAATCTTCATTATAGAAGTGGAATTTTGCTAAACATCTATGAAGTTCAGATTCTTTGACAATACTTTCATTTCTAAAAACATCGATTAGAGTAGCTTGGTAGTCTGTAAATGTGAGGTTTTGGTCGAGATAAGCAACCTTTAGGTTGGTTCCGAGAGTAATACCATCGGCTTCATCTAGGATCATCTTTAAAAGTGTAGATTTACCGCTGCCGTTAGAACCTATGATACCCAATTTTTCACCTAGATACAAATCTAAAGAGATATTTTTAAATAGTAATTTGTCATTTATTCTCTTAGAAATTTTTTCTATTTTAATAACTCTTTTACCACTTCTCCCCTGGCTGTCAAAATCAAATGAAATGTTTTTTTCTATTTTTGGTTTATCTATTTTTTCCATTTTTTCTATACGTTTTCTCATGTTTTCAGCTTTGATAAACATAGATTCGTTATCACCATTACTACCCCAGTGTCTAAATCTTCTAATAGCATCTTCCATCTGTTTGATTTTTTTCTCCTGAGCTAAGAATATTTCTAATTCTTTGAGATATCTCCTTTCTTTTTCTACAACGTAGTAACTATAGTTCCCGTTGAATATCTCAGCACCTTTATGATTTAATTCGTAAATTTTATCGATAGTATTATCTAAAAAATACCTGTCATGGGAGATTAAGAAAATACTTTTTTTATATCCTTTAACAAATTCTTCCAACCATTTTATAGAACTGAGGTCCAGATGGTTTGTGGGTTCGTCCAATAGCAATAGATCTGGTTCATCTACCAAAGCTTTAGCAAGAAAAACTCTATTTTTTTCCCCACCACTAAGTTCACTAATCTTTTTTTTCAAAAATTTGTCAGGAATTTTTAACCCTAATTTAATTTTTTTAATTTTTTCATCTATCTCGTAACCGCCTTGAGATTCAAATTCCTCCTGTAATTTACCATAATTTATGAGATCCTCATTATAGGTAGGAGAAGTGTGGTCTTCGATCAGTTTTAAAGAATTGTTAATTTTTCTTTCTAAAGTCAAAAGGTTGTCGAATCCACTGTATAGAACTTCATTGACATCACTATTTAAAAAACTGGTGAAATCTTGTACTAAATACCCGATTTTAAGATTTTTTTGTAAGGTCAGGTTCCCACTGCTGTAATCTTCTATTTTAGAGATTATTTTAAAGATAGTTGATTTACCGCTTCCATTTTTGCCGATCAAACCAATTTTTTCACCTTCTATTATTCTAAGTGATATATCGTCTAATATTAAATTCGAACCATAGTACTTAGTTATTTTATCCATAGTAACTTGTAACATCTATATCTCCTTCTAAACTTTGATTTGTTGTTATATTATTTCTAATTTTTATGTCTGGACGCAACGTCATGTTGTTTAAAATTAGATTGTTGTCTTGAATTCTAGTATATAATAAATCCAGTAAAAAAGCTAAGTGAAAAAAATTAAGAAAATAAATTTTATCACTAAGAAAAGAGATCACGGAGTTACACTGAGAAAACTCTGTGAACCTCAGTGCGCTCCGTGACTCTGCGTTGCAAGAATTTAATCTGTGATACATTTAAAATTAAATTTTAGAGTACATTTAATTTTGATAATCGTATATCTTTGATTTTTAATCCATAGAAATCTGTGTCAAAAAGAAATTAACCGCGAATGACGCTAATTAGACGAATGAGAAAAACAATTGATGATAAAAAATGTACAATTGAAAATTGAAAATGAAAAGATAAAAATCTAGTCACGAATTACACTAATTAACCCGAATGAAAAGAAAGTTACACGAAGAAAAAAATGATTTCTTAGTGAGCTCTCTGGCTTATCCTTGGTGAGCTTCGTGTAAGGAATTAGGTTTTAAAAATCAGTGTCAAAAAAAGAAGGATCTAAAGATTCCATCTTTAATACGGGTCTCTTTTCTCTGTGAAAGAAAATGAGACGTAAAAGTTCAAGAAGTTTCTAATTGTCTTGGTTAAGTAAGTCACGATCGTCATTGTAGGAACAGTGGGTTGAAGCGGAACGACTATAAACTTCACTTTAGATTTAAAAACCAAGAAAAGAAAAGAAAGACTCCTGTGCTGTGGCAGTATATTCTGTAGATTAGTGCTGATCGGTGGCAAAAAGAAGCTTTTAAATCAGTGAAGATCCTAGTTGTTATCAGACTTGATCTGTGTACCTATGAACTTAAAAAGAGGTAAAATCTAAATAAGAATTTAACCGCGAATGACGCTAATTAAACGAATGATAAAAACAATTGATAGTTAGTGGCAAAATAGTTTCTAACTTTGCATATTTGAAAAAAGGAGCTTCATAAAAAAGCTCCTCTTAACTTTAATTTAAGACATGTTTCTTGAATGTCTATTTTTTTGTCCGGTCTTAAGAATTCTTACAAGGGATGAAACAACTACTATCCCAAAAGAAAGAGCTCCTGCTGCAAACATAGTTTCGACACCTTTAAAAACAGCCTTTTCCATATCTTTTTCTAGCATGTAAAACATAGTGTAATATATACCACTTCCAGGAACTAACGGTATCAATCCACTGATTAGAATCGATGTAACCGGAGTTTTTAAAAATCTGGCTAGGATTTCCGAGCATAGAGTTAAAACAACAGATGGTGCAAAGTAAGAAAACATCAAAGAGGTGTTGTGTTTAACACAAAGTAAGTAAGTGAACCAACTTACACCTCCTACTAGGGCAGAAAAAAATAAATTTTTCCCCCGAATATTAAAGATAATACCGAATCCCAAAGTTGCTAAAATAGCTACTAAACTTTGTATAAACATCTAAAAAGTACCTCCTGTCATAAGATAACTTATAGCAACACCTGTTCCTACAGCTAAAGAAGTGGCTACGAGGAGAGCTTCTGCTCCACGAGCCATTCCTGTCATATAATCTCCTGCGATAATATCTCTGATCCCGTTGGTCAATGCAAGTCCTGGAACTAATAGCATCAGGGAACCTATGACGGCTTTGTCAGTGTTATCAATTATATGGATTATATGGAGGTAGTGAGCCATAAAAGCGCTGAGGGCTCCTCCTAATGTGTTTACAAATATTCCATTTAATTCATACTTACTAAAAGAGTAAGAAAGTAGGTATATAGCTCCTCCGATAGGAAGTGTTCCCAGAAAATCTTGAGCATTCCCTCCAAAAATTAAAGCGAAAGAAGCAGCGGTTGTGCAGTAAAAGATAAAATTAAGGAGCATAGAATATCTGGGAATCTTATCTACTGCCTTTAATTTTTCCATGAATTCATTACAGTTGTAGCTATCTGCATCTCTAGCAAGATCGTTTATTTGATGCACCTTCTCCAAGTTAACTGTTCTGGATCTTATACGGATAACATTTGAGAGAGTTACATCATCTTTTGTAACCGATACTATAATACCACTCAAGGTAGCAAAACAATCGGCTGTAGCATTATGGAGTTCAGAGATTCGAGTTACTGCATCCTCGGCTCTATAAGTCTCCCCTCCGTTTTCTAAGATCATTTTTCCTGCATAGGAAGCTATTTTAAGTATTTTATTTAATGTCATTTTGACCCCCCAATTTAACATGTTTTTTATAGTTGAATTTAATTTAAATGTAACGTCATATTGCCTTTTTATTATATCATATTGAGACCTTTTGAATATAGAGGAAAATAAAAGAATTTGACACAGAGTTCACCAAGAGGAAAAGAAAAAAATAAACAAGAATCTAACCGCGAATAATGCCAAGGATACAAATAAACATTTAAAAAATTTGACACGGAGATACACTGAGGAAAAAAAGAGAACACGGAGAAAGACTTAGTCACGAATTAACACGAAAAAGCATAGAACGCGAATGTATAAATACACTACCCGATATGGGCATCACCAAAGTAGCTATTAGTTTTCTAGCGAAAACATAGAACTTTGCGTCCACGGATAGAAGCTATGAAAAAGCAGGATTTTAATTTTTAGTTAAAATTAAGAAAAAATAGGGTGATCTGTGGAGATTATCGATTTTCTGTGTACCTCGTAGAGGTTCGTGTTCTATTTAATTAATGGTAAAGAAGGCTTATGTGCTGTAGTAGTGAGAGTTTTTGAAATTAGTGTAAATTGGTGGCAAAAAATAATTTCTCACTAACTCTCTTCAATTCATTTATTTGTTTTTCATATAAATACAATATTATTTAGATATTTTAAATAATTGTGAAAAATTAGTATAATCATATTATAATTTTTAACTGGATTAAAGTATATCGCATAAGAATAAATGTTTTATTGATTAAAGGGGATGAAAAGATGAAAAAAATAAGTAACAGTACAATGATATTGATAGCGATGGTTCTAGGTATCCTAGCAGGAGCATTTTTAGGAGAAAAAGGTGTGATCTTTGCACCATTAGGAAATATTTTTATTAGCTTGATCAAGATGCTGGTTATACCTTTGGTATTTTTTAGTATTATTTCTGGGGCAGCGGCATTGGGGAAAACTAAATCAGCAGGGAAAGTTGGAGTATTTACAATAGTTTATTATTTAGGTACATCAGCAATATCTGTTGTATTAGGGTTATTGGCAGGGAATATCTTTAAGCCAGGTTTAGGTGTAAAGGTTCCGGCTTCACTGATGACAGATGCTACTACATATGCAGAAAATTCCAATGTAGCCGGGTTTTGGGATACAATCCAAGGAATTATCCCTGGAAACCCATTTGAATCATTGGTGAGTGGAAATATCTTGCAGATATTATTCTTTGCACTATTCTTCGGAATAGCGCTATCTACAATGGATGAGAAAAAGCAAAAACCAGTAACGGATATTTTGGATACTGTAAATGATGGGATGATATGGATGATAAAAAAAGTATTGGTCATTGCACCATTAGGAGTTTTTGGATTGATGACTAATTCAATTGCGTTATTCGGTATGGATATAATGGTATTAGTTCTTAAATTATTAGCTGTTTTCAGTGGAACATTGGGAATAATTCATTTTATCGTGATCCCTATGTTGGTAAAAGTGTTAGGCGGGATGAACCCACTGACTTTCTTAAAAGGAATGAAGGAAACTCAGATATTAGCATTTGCTTCAGCTTCTTCAATGGCTACGTTGCCTATAAATAAACAGGAATGCGAAGAATTGGGTGTAAAGCAAGAGGTGACGTCATTTGTATTACCGTTAGGAGCTACAATTAATATGAATGGAAATGCTATGTTATATGCGTTGACAGCGGTATTCTTTGCTCAAATGTTTGGGGTAGAATTGGGAATGGCTCAGTATACGGCAATAATTTTAACTTCTGTATTGGGAGCAATTGGAACAGCAGGGGTTCCAGGACCTGCATTATTGGTAGTAGCAGTATTGGTAGCAGCAGGAATTCCAGTAACAGCACTACCACTTATCTTTGGGGTAGATAGATTGTTTGATATGATGAGAACTTCTACAAATGTATTAGGAGATGCTTCTTGTGCTATAATCGTGGAAAAGATGATAATAGAGGAATCGGCAAAAGAATCGGTATTGAAGGAAGCATAAATTGAAATAGATTAAAAGAGGATTTGAAATTTTTTCAAATCCTCTTTTAGTTTTGGTTAAAGCTAAGAAAAAACTTTTGGTCACAGATAAACTTAAAAAAATAAAATCTGTGACAAAAAAAGTTCCAAAGTTTCCGTCTTTGATACGAGTTACTTTTTCTCTTGAAAGAAAAATTAACGAAAAAGTTCAAGAAGGTTTATAATGGTCTTTGCATTGTAAGACACGATCGTCATTGTAGAAACAGCGGGCTGAAGCGCAACGACTATAAACTTCGATTTAAAGTCAAAAGATTCTTAAGCTTCCTCGTTAGTGTGTTTTCAACGAGTATTAAAATTAAACTTATTGAATATTAATTTATAAATGTTGACTAAACATGAAAGACGAAGCAATAACCTCTGGTTCTAACCCCAAAAAAGCTTTTATCTGTGATACATTTAATTTTTATAGTCGTATATCTTAGGTTTTTAATCCATAGAAATCTGTGTCAAAAAATAAAACTTCTTTGTTATGGCAGTAAAATTTTTCAAATCTGCGACAAAAAACTCTGGGAATCTCAGTGTTCTCTGCGTCTCTGTGTTGAGGGGCTTTCTCAATCTGTGAAAATTAGAGAGTTTTCTGTGTATTTCGATAGAGATTCGCGTTCTATGGATTAGGAGTCAAATTCAAAGTCAGATTTTAGTCTGTGTCAAAGATATTATTTACCAAGGCTCCTATGTTGTGGCAGTAAAGTTCTATAGATTTGTGTAAATTGGTGGCAAAAAAGTGATAATCTAGTTTTATCAAAAAATTAAAAGTTGAGATGGAAGTGAAAATTTGATATAATACTTTTAATGTAAAGAAAAAACACTTGACATAATGGTGGAGATATATTATAATACAGGGGTAAATTATGGAATTAAATGAATTTTTAGAAATTTCGATACTTTTAGGTTACTACGGGAACCTTTTAAGTGATAAACAGAGAACCTATATGGAAGAGCACTTTGAAGATGATTATTCTCTTTCTGAGATTGCAAAATCTCACGGTATCAGCAGACAAGCAGTCTATGATAACATCAAGAGGGGAATTAAAATTCTGAAAGGGTATGAAGAAAAAATAGGGTTCCTAAAGAGAGAAAAAGAAATAAGACAGAGTTTGAAAGAACTAAAGGCAAATTATAGTGAAGCAAAGTTAGACAGCTTAATAGCAAGTTTTGATATATAAGAGGTGTTCTATGTTAGATAATTTAGGAAATAAATTCCAAGGAATATTTAAAAAGGTAAGGGGACATGGAAAATTAACAGAGGATAATATAAAGGCTGCCTTAAAAGAAGTAAGGTTGTCATTATTAGAAGCTGATGTTAACTACCGTGTAGTAAAGGACTTTGTAAATAAAATAAAGGAAAAAGCTGTAGGAGAAAATACACTTAGTGGTATCAATCCTGGACAGCAATTTATAAAAATCGTAAATGATGAATTAACAGAACTATTAGGTGGGACAAATGCGAGATTAACTAAGGCTCACAGAGGTCCGACAATAATCATGTTAGCTGGATTGCAGGGAGCAGGTAAAACTACCTTTGCAGCTAAGTTAGCAAAATATTTGAAAAAAAATGGAGAGAAACCGTTTTTAGTAGGGGCAGACGTATATAGACCGGCAGCTATGAAACAACTTCAAGTTTTAGGAGACCAGATTGGTGTACCTGTATATTACGAAGAAGGAAGTAAAGACGCTGTAGGTATTTGTCAAGCTGGTGTAAAAAAAGCCAGAGCCGAAGAAGCAACTTATATAATCCTGGATACAGCAGGAAGACTCCATATAGATGAAGGTCTTATGGAAGAGTTAAATCAGATAAGAAAAAAAGTCAGACCTCAAGAAATACTATTAGTAGTAGATGCAATGATTGGTCAAGATGCAGTTAATTTAGCAAGCAGTTTCAACGAAACTTTAAGTATAGATGGTGTAGTATTAACAAAGTTAGATGGAGACACCAGAGGTGGATCTGCGCTATCAATCAAAGCAGTAGTTGGAAAGCCGATTAAATTTATTGGTGTAGGAGAAAAGCTAGAGGATATCGAATTATTTCATCCTGAAAGATTAGTATCTAGAATCCTAGGAATGGGAGATGTGGTTTCCTTGGTTGAAAGAGCTCAAGGTGCCATAGATGAAGATGAAGCTAAGTTACTAGAAGAAAAATTAAGAAAGCAAGAATTTGATTTAGAAGATTTTCTAAAGCAATTACAAAATATAAAGAAAATGGGACCTATTGGAAATATCTTGAAGATGTTACCAGGAGTAGGAGATCTAGGAGATCTAGCACCAGCTGAAAAAGAGATGAAAAAAACAGAAGCAATTATTCAGTCTATGACTGTAGAAGAAAGAAGAAAACCAAAAGTTATAAATGCCAGTAGAAAGAAAAGAATAGCTAGAGGATCTGCTACCCAAGTTCATGACATAAATAAGATGTTAAAGCAATTTGAACAAATGAAGGGTATGATGAAGATGTTCAGCGGTGGTAAAGGGATGCCTGGAATGCCTAAGATGGGTAAAGGGTTCAAATTACCGTTTTAAAACACAAATTATAATAAATTATTAAATAAATTAAAATGAGAAAAGGAGAAATAATTATGTTAAAGATTAGATTAACTAGATTAGGAAGCAAGAAGAGACCTGTTTACAGAGTAGTAGCAATGGAAGCATTACAAAAAAGAGATGGAAAGGCAATAGCTTACTTAGGTAACTACTATCCATTAGAAGATTCTAAAGTAGTATTAAAAGAGGAAGAAATCTTAAGATTATTAGGAAACGGAGCTCAACCTACGAGAACTGTTAAATCTTTATTAACTAAAGCTGGAATCTGGGCTAAGTTTGAAGAATCAAAGAAAAACTAATTTTATTTTATAAAATTTAAAAAGAACCCGAAAGGGTTCTTTTTTTTAGAAAAATAATTATAGATATGTTTTAGTTGGGAATTAAACAGAAAAAATATAATCTCTGTAATCTACGATAAAAAGAAAAATCCAAAGTTTCCGCCTTTGATACGGCTATGTTTCTTTTCGTGAGTCACATTTAAATTTATTTCTTTATTGAGTATAAACAAATTTAATACTCATGAATTGAAACGAGAAAGTAACCGCAAGGGTCATCACCAAAATATCTAGAGATTATTACATAATCTAAGAATTTTGAGAAAAAGCTCACTTTTTCTAAATAATGTTAATAAGTGAGACCATGGATACCCATTTCTTAGTGGGGTGCCTGACGGGCATGGAGGGTTCGACGAAACTCGCAAGAGATATTTTGAGAAGTAGGATCACATCTAGAAAAAGGAATGTACTCAAGATTTCAAAGTCAGAACCTAGTCAGTGGTAAAGGCAGCAGGTTCTAACCAAGAAATAGAAGCTTTAAGACCTGTGTAAATTAGAAATTTTTAGTGTATCTCGATAGAGATTAGGCGTTCAAAGGGTAAAATCTATAAATTCATACACAGTGATCAAAGACCTAACCTTGGACACGGAGATATACAGAGGGAAAAGAGAGCACGGAAAAAGAAATGGTCGCGAATGACACAAATTGATACGAAAAAAATCTCTGTGAAACTCTCATCTTATCTCAGAGAAACTCTGTGTTCCTAAAAAAAGAGAAAAAGATAGCACGCGGATGTTATTACATACACGGATAGAAGCTATGAATAAACAGGATTTTATTGTTTTTGGTTAAAACCAAGAAAAAAAGATTTCTTAGTGTGCTTTCTGACCTACCCTTTGTGATCTTAGTGATGAGATTGGGTTTGTAATCTGTGCACCTATAGATCTATTGGAGGGGATAAAACACATATAACTTAAAAATAACTTAAAAAAAGCAGTGTTTTATGATAGTATGGTTATACGATTAAACCGTATAATATTAAACTTTGATTTTTTGTTTATAAAAGGTAAAATATAAGATAGAATCTATTGAAATTATGATATAATGGAAGGAAAAGATTGATTGGAGGAGAGAGATGAGTAAAGAAATTTTAAAGCAGGAAGGAAGAGGTTATGAGGATGAGATAAACTTAGTAGATCTGCTGAAGATATTGATAAAAAATAAGGGATTAATATTATTAACGACTATAATAATTACAGCTTTTAGTATAGGAGGTGCTCTGTATATTAGATCTAATAAGATAAATAGATTTGGACAGAATTTTATATTGAAAACTTTAGCTGATAGTTACTATGGAAAGAAAGCACAGTTAAAAATAAAAAGTTTTAATGTGGAAGAGATGTTGTTAGATGATGGTATGGTAGATAAATTTTATGCTAATGAGGATTTTAATGAATATTATTTGGAGAAAATGAAAAATGAAAAAACTACTTCAGATGAGAGAAGAAAATTTTTAAATGATTCCATTGAATTGAAGGGAATAACAGAAAATAAAAAAATTAAATACTATACATTGAATACAACAATAAAAGATGAGGTGCTCAGTAAAAAAATGGTCGGGTTGTACCTAAGTATTATAAATCTAAAAAAAGTAACACTTATAAAAGATGCAATAGCAGAGGAAGAGTCTTTAGTTTTACAGAAAAGAGATCTATATGGTGAAAGAGTTAAAGGTGATGAAAAGAAGATAGCAGAGATAATAAAGAATCAATCGGTTTCAATATTGGAAAACCAGAATGTGATGTCTATTTTGACAATTACCAATCCGACCTTGATCCAAGAAATGAATAGTAATAAGGAATTATATAGTAAGTATTATGAGCAAGCTATAGGAATAAAAGGGGTAAAAGAAAATAAGAACTTAGATCAACAGGTTGAGAAAATATCATCTATCTATAAAATAGAAGAGAAAAGTAAAGCTAAGATGATAGTAGCTATAGGGCTTATATTGGGGTTGTTCTTAGGGATCTTTTTAGCCTTTATGAAGGAGTTCTTTGCAAATATAGATTTGAAGAACTAAAGAGAGATACTTTTTTGTCGCAGATTACGCAGAGAAATGCGGATTATAACCAAGAAAAAATAAATCTTGGACACGGAGATACAGTGAGGGAAAAAAAGAGAACACAGAGAAAGAAATAGTCACGAATGACACAAATTAATACGAAAAAAATCTCTGTGAACCTCTCGTGTTATCTCAGAGAAACTCTGTGTCAAAAAGAAAAAGACTTCTGTGGAATAGCGATAGGATAATTTACTACTTGTATATTATTCGTGTAATTTGTGACGAAAGTTTGGATTTTAAGTTTTAATCAGTAAAGGTCCTAGCTATTAATCAGGTTTTATCAATGTATCTTTGAATTCAAAGGGAATAGAACACGGATACTCCGCATACACGGAAAGAACTACAATAATCACGGATGTCTGTGAGGAGCGAAGATTCCTGTTTGCTATTAAATGTGGTAAAAATATGGTAAAATATATAGGAAATATTTCACTTTTTAATGAAGTGTTGAGATAAAGATCTACTTGGGTAGATTAGAAAAGATAGTAAAAAGGAGAGAAATGAGACATAATAAAAACACACTTACAAGAATTATATTTTTTACAATTATATATCTAACTTATTATAAGTTATTCAGAGTATTTCATAGATCAGATAATTTAGCTTTTTATATTATGTTTTTAATTATGGGGTTATCCTATTATCTTGTAGGTTACTTAGATTTTAGTAATGGGAAGATCACAAAAAAAGATATAGTATATTCAGTAGCAATAAATTTTATTTTAGGTGGAATAAACTATGTTTTTACAGGAAGTAAAAAAGAATTCACTGTATTTATTGTGATGATAATAGTAGCGAATTTAGTTAAATGTTTATTGGCGAGTTTAAATAAAAGTAGAATAAATGTTCTTTTGACGGGAGAAAATAAACTAACTAATAAAATAAAAAAAAGTATTGTTAAATCTGATAGGTATGTTTATGTAGGAAAGTGCTGTAGTGAAAATATAGAGAATTTAAAAGAAATTGTCTTTGAAAAAAAAATAGATATGATAATAATAACAGAAAAATCTATTCTAAGAGATTACCAAAATTTACTGTTGGATCTTAAATTAAAAGGGATAAAGATACAGACCTACTGGCAGTTTAATGAAGAAACCGAGGGGAAAATTGATGTTACTAAGATCGATGAAAAATGGTTGATTTATAGTGTTGGTTTTAACATCCTTCATAACAGTCTTCAAAGAAGGGTTAAAAGATTATTTGATATAGTAGTAGCAACTTTAATAGCTATCCCAGCTTTTCCAATAATGGTGATAACTGCTATCTTGTTAAAGATAATAGGGCTAATAGATAAAAAAGAGTCTGGGCCCCTATTATTTTGTCAGATGAGGGTAGGATTAGGGAACGAACCTTTTAAGATGTATAAGCTTCGAAGTATGATAACTAAGGAACACTGGGCAGCGGTAGGTTTTGATCCGGAAAAGGAAAGTTGGACAACTATAGGAGATCCTAGGGTTACGAAATTAGGTAATTTTTTAAGGAAAACTAGATTAGATGAGTTACCACAGTTGTTAAATGTATTTCGAGGAGATATGTCTTTTGTAGGACCAAGACCAGAAAGTGTAGTTTATGTGGAGGAGCTGGAAAAAACAATCCCGTTTTATAATTTGAGACATAGTGTACAACCTGGATTAACAGGATGGGCACAGGTAATGTATCCCTATGGGGCTACTGTAGAAGATTCGCTGAGAAAGCTGGAGTTTGATCTTTACTATATAAAATATCAAAACTTTGTTCTAGATTTAGGGATATTTTTTAAAACGGTGAAGACGGTGTTGTTTGGAAGAGGAAGGTAGTCTGCCTTCACAAGACGTACAAAAAATGTATAAAAGAATGGAGGAAATATGGAAAAATTTTCAGTTTTGATGTCGGTATATAAAAATGAAAAAGCTGAATATATGAAGTTAGCTTTGGAAAGCATCTATACAGAACAAATATTAAAACCAAATGAGATAGTATTAGTTCAAGACGGCCCTCTTACAAAGGAACTTTACGAATTAATAAATAAATATAAAGAAAAATATAAAGGGATTTTAAAAATTGTATCTTTAAAAAAAAATATGGGGTTAGGAAATGCATTAAATATAGGTTTAAAAAAATGCTCATATGAGATAGTGGCTAGAATGGATACTGATGATATAGCTTTTCCTGAAAGGTTTGAAAAGCAAATCCCTTATATAAGCAAAAATAAAGAATTGGGAGTGCTCGGAAGCTCTTTATTGGAATTTGAAGGAACTAAAGATAATATATTGGCAGAAAAAAAAGCACCAATTAAAAATATAGATAAATATATAAAATTTAGGAATCCGATAAATCATCCAACTGTAGTATTTAGAAAATCAGAAGTTTTAGCTGTAGGGAGTTATAAAGAAATAAATTTATTTGAAGACTATTATTTATGGGCTAGAATGTATATGAATAATAGTAAAATAGAAAATTTAGGAGATGTGTTATTATATTTTAGATCATCAATAGAAACGTATGAAAGACGTGGTGGTTGGAAATATGTAAGAGCTGAGTGTAGTTTACAAAAAGAATTTTTTAAAATAAATTTAATTAATCTAAGTGAGTATATTAGAAATATAATAATAAGGAATTTAGGGAAAATAGTTCCAAATAGAATAAGGAAAATAATTTATTTAGAGTTATTGAGGTAAATGTATTAGGATATAACGAAAAGTAAATAATAATATATTAAAATCAAATAAAAAATTGAGGTGGAGTATGCCAAAGCTTAAACCATTTAAGGGGTATAGATTAAAAAATGAGAATCTTAATAAGTTAGTTCATTTAAATCATAGTTCTTTGAATAAACTGAAAATATTAGAAAAAGAGAAATTAGTTAGATTAGGAACTGTAAATGGAAAAATGTCAGATCATATAGAACTTTTAGATAGAGAAAAAGATATTTATTATAATGATTTTTTAGTCAAAGATCTTGAAGATAGTTACTATATATATTCGTATGGAGATTTAATAACTAAAAAAGAATATAGAGGGATTCTTGGGAAGGTTCTTGTCAGAGACTATTTAAATGGTAATATAAAAACCCATGAATTAACAAGAGATGAAAAAATTACAGATATGGTAAAAAATTTGAAAAACTTTAATAGTGAAACAGCACCTGTATTTTTAACATTTAAGAAACAAGGTAAAATAGATGAACTATTATTCAGATATTCAAAGGATTCTAACTTAATTCATACAGTGATAATGGGGAATATAGAGAAAAAAATATGGAAAATCTCTAAAAAAGAGGAAATAGAGCAAATTCAAAAAGAATTTAAAAAAATAGAGACATTTTATATAGCTGACGGACATCATAGATCTTATTCGAAAAGCAAATATAGTGTAGATAGTAATTTTCTGGCAGTAGTTTTTTCAGAAGATCAAATAGAAGTATTGGATTATAATAGATTAGTAGTCGATTTTAATGGGAGAAACTTAGACGATATTTTTGAAGAGATTGAAAAGGATTTTGAGTTGATAAAAACATCAAAATCAGAAATTTTATGTAGATCTAAGAATGATTTTGTAATATATGTGAATAAAACTTGGAATTTATTTAACTTAAGAAAAGGTATAAGAGAAAGCTTAAAAGAAGTAGAAGAGAAATTAGATGTATCAATACTTCAAAATTATGTATTAGATCCAATATTTGATATAAAAAATCCAACAAGAGATAAAAGAATAAAGTTTTTTGGTGGTTTAGGGCACAAAGAGAAATTAGTGAAAGAAGCAGATAAAGAAAATGGAGTTGCATTTTTTCTTTACCCTACAGGAAAAGAAGAGTTTTTTCAAATAGCTGACCAAAATAAGATAATGCCTCCAAAATCTACATGGTTTGAACCTAAAATAGCATCAGGAATAATAATTCATAAATACAAAGAGGGTGAAGAATAATGCAAGGACTGATATTAGCAGCAGGAATGGGAAATAGACTGGGTGAATATACTAACGATAACACTAAGTGTATGGTAGAAGTTAATGGAAATAGATTAATAGATCTAGCTTTAGAAAAATTATATAACTGCGGCGTTAGAAAAACAATTATGGTTATAGGATATAAAGGTGAGAATGTAAAGAAGTACCTGGGGTCAAACTATAAAGAAATGGAAATAGAATATGTTGAAAATGATGTCTATAATAAAACAAATAATATCTATTCATTGTGGCTTGCAAAAGATAAGCTAATTGAAGATGACACAATATTAATTGAAAGTGATTTAATATTCGACGAGAAAATATTAAGGGATTTAATTGAAAGTAACGACAAAAATAGTGCTGTTGTATCAAAATTTGAAAGATGGATGGACGGAACTGTAACAGTGTTAAATAAAAAGCGAGAAATTGTAAGTTTTATTCCAGGAGTAAACTTTGATTGGGCAGCAACAAAAGAGTATTATAAAACTGTAAATATTTATAAGTTTTCCAAAGAGTTTTCTGAAAATACGTATGTTCCATTTTTGGAAGCATATATAAAAACCTTAGGAAATAATGAATATTATGAGCAAGTTTTAAGAGTAATATCCCAGTTGACAGAAGTAGATTTTAAAGCACACATATTAACTGAAGAAAAATGGTACGAGATTGATGATGCTCAAGATTTAGATATAGCTGGTGCTATATTTGCCAAGGGAGAAGAAAAATTAGAGAAATTTCAAAAAAGATATGGAGGTTACTGGAGATTTCCAAGAGTAAAAGATTTTTGTTATTTAGTAAATCCTTATTTTCCTAACAAAGAGATGTTAGATGAATTTAAATATAACTTTGATACATTATTATCTGAGTATCCTTCTGGTCAAGGGGTTCAAAATTTATTAGCAGGAAAGATGTTTGCTTGTAATCCTAAAAATATAATTGTAGGAAATGGAGCCGCAGAATTGATAAAAATAATAACTAATGAGATCGAAGGGAAATTTGGAGTTATATTCCCTACATTTAATGAATATCCTGAAAGGATAGGCTACGATAGAGTGGAACAGTTTATACCTAAAAATAATGAATTTAAATATTCTTCTGATGAATTAATCGAGTTTTCTAAAACAATAAAAGCATTAATCCTTATAAATCCAGATAATCCAAGTGGACACTTTTTAAGAAAAGAAGATATCATTAAAATCTTAGACTCTTTTGAAGAAACAGGTCAATACTTAATTCTAGATGAATCATTTGTAGATTTTGCAGGGAAAGAGGAGATGTACTCAGCTATTGATAATGAATTAATGAATAGGTATAAAAATTTAATAGTTATTAAAAGTATCAGTAAAAGCTATGGAGTACCTGGATCAAGGCTGGGAATACTGGCAACAGCTAATAAAAATATAATGGATAAGGTAAAAAAAGAAGTATCTATTTGGAATATTAACTCATTTGGAGAGTATTTTTTGCAAATATTTGGGAAGTATTCAAAAGTATATTTAAAGGCTTGTCACCAAATTGCGAATGAGAGAGATAGATTTTATGGCGAATTACAAAATATAAGTTTTTTAAATGTAGTTCCATCAAAAGCTAATTATTTCTTGTGTGAATTAACTAATGATTTTACAGCAACGCAACTTGCAACTAAATTATTGAATGATGACGATCTATATATAAAAGATTTAACGGGAAAGATAGGAATTGAAGGGGAAAAATATATCAGGTTAGCTGTAAGGGATAAAAGTGATAATGATTATCTTTTAGAAAAACTAAAAGGGGTTGAATTTAAAAGTGAAAGATAAAAATAAATCTTTAGTTTTAAGTTATAGTGATATAAAAGAAATGAAATTGTCTATAAAAAATATAATAGATGAGATTAAAAGCACAGTAGTAAAGCATGCAAATAATGAGGTTTATTTAGAGCCTAAAATCACTTTAAGACCTCGAGAAGGACAATTTTATACAGCTATGCCAGGTGGAATAAAAGATGAATATTTAGGGTTAAAGTTAATAGAAAGATTTGATAAAAGTGAAAATACTCCAGGAATATTTGGTACACTATTACTAAATGATGAGAAGACAGGGAAGCTACTTTCAATTATGGATGCGACATGGTTGACTTCAATAAGAACAGGTGCTATAGCAGCTATAACTATGGAGAAATTAGCCCAAAAAGGCTTTGATTCTATATCTATAATTGGATTAGGAAATACAGCTATGGCTTCTTTAATTTGTATAAAAGAAATTTTTCCTGATTTAAAGAAAATTAATATCCTAGCATATAAAGATGCTCACAATAGATTTATGAAGAGATTTGAAGGCTATGATTTTGAATTTAATGTTTACGAAGATTTAGAGTCTGTTATAAAAGCTAGTAAGGTAGTAATAACTAGTGTTACTTATGCAGGTAAACCCTTTGTGAAAAAGGAATGGCTACAAGATGGAGTGTTAGCTATTCCTATTCATGCAAGAGGATGGCAAGAATGTGATCCTTATTTTGATAAAGTTTATACAGACGATTATGGACATACAAAACATTTTATTCCAAACTTGACTGCAGAACTAGGAGAAGTAGTAGCAGGATATAAAAAAGGGAGAGAAAGCGATGCAGAAAAAATAATTGCTTATAATATAGGAATGGCAATAGATGATATAGCTGTAGCTAAACTGATATATAAGAAAGCTTTAATAGAGAAAAAAGGAGTATATATAGATATCGCAGATTATAATGAAGAATATTATGTTTAGAATTATAGTAGAATTTTAAGGTGTGTAGATAGTCTAAACATAAATAATGTTGTTAATTGGGCACAAGATAATATGGGAAAAGAATATTTAATTAACAATAAGATAAATCCCAATAATAAAGAGGGATTGTATCCACAAAATTCAGGTATTAAAACAAAAGAAGAGTTAATTAAGTATCTAAATGAAAAATATGGAGAAAATTGTAATAAAATTATTTAGAAAACTTGGTTTAATGGCAGAGATTTTAAAAATCTATAGTATTTTGAGATATCTATTTATAAAATTATAAGAATTCAAAATGTAATAAGGATCAGAAGAAGTACTCTTCTGATCCAAAAAGTTCAAATTACAAATATTCATTTTTGAGAGAAAATACTCTCGTTTACTGTGCTACAAATTTGTATGAAATATTAGAAATATAATTAGGTTAAAAAAACTTTACATTTAGAAACATGGTGTGAAGAAGATGACATAAGATACTTTGAAAGATATCAAGAAAAGCATATCTTTAAATAAACTAATATTTTTCCTCTGAAAAAATATAAATTTTACAATGTAGAAGTATTAGGTCCGACTACAGACAAAATTTTAATATATTTATATGGCTCTGACTATAGGGGTGTTTTTTATAAAAAAGTATCATTTTATAAAAAAGAAAATTTTATTAAAAGATTTTAAAGCTGTCAAAATAGAGATGAATTTTTAATAATTAAAATCATAAAAAATAAGCAAAAGGACAAATTATGAAAAAGAGTATTACAAAAAATTTTATATATAGCATGTTGTTAAATATAATGAACTTGGTAGTTCCTATTTTAATAACTCCATTTATTTTTAAAAAATTAGGTCCTGAAAGTATAGGAGAAGTAGAATTTACTTATTCATTAGCAAAATATTTTTTAATAATAGCAACATTTGGAACATTAACTTATGGGTTAAGAGAATTAAGTAAAGTGAAAGATAATAAAAAACAAAGTAATTTAGTATTTTCAGAGATTTATTCTATTAAAATACTAATGACATTATTATGCACAGCAACCTATTATGTATATGTATATATACAATTTAGAGAGAAAGAAACCTATGGGTTATTTTTAATTTTAGGTGGATTAATAATTTCTAATTTATTCAATATAGAATGGGTGAATAGAGCATATGAAAACTTTAAATTTATAGCTATAAAAACTATCATAATAAGATTAATCTACATAATTCTTATAGTTTTATTAATAAAAGATAAAAATTCTAAGCAATTATATTTAAGTTTAATAGTTATCAATGAAATGTTAAATTATATAGTTAGTTATATATATATATTTAAAAATAATATTTCTTATAGAGTTAAAGATGTGAAAATCTCTAATTTAAAGTATCACTTTAAATTATTGCTAGTAATAGTTTTAATGATTAATGCAAATGTATTGTATACACAATTTGATAAAATAATGTTAGGGTTTTATTCTACTAAAAATGAAGTTGCATATTATTCAATAGGACAAAAAGTTATGGGGATAAGCTATACAATAGTAATGACAATGGTATCAGTAAGTGTGCCTAGGCTTTCATATTATTTAGCAAATGAAAAAGAAAAATATTATAAGTTACTAAATAAATTAATTGAATTTTTATCATTATTAGTAATACCGATGTCTATAGGTATAATAGGATTGAGCAAGGAAATAATATTATTCTTTGGAGGAACTCAATATTTGGAAGCGGATTTGTCAATTAAATATTTTGGATTTAGGCTTGTAGTTGCAGGAGCGGCAGGAATACTAAATGGTCAAATATTATTTTTGCATAAAAAAGAAAAAATAATATTTAAGTTTTTGGTAATCTCAGGGATATTAAATGTAATTTTAAAATTCAGTTTAATAAGGTTTGAAAATTTAAATTCTTCAACGGCTATTTTAACAACAATAATAGCTGAAATATTTTGTATATCTTTATATTATTCTTATATAATTAAAAAGCTAAAAATAAGTTTAAATAGATATAAAGCAATAAGAACATATGTAGTTATAAGTTTTGCTTTTATACCAACTATTTACTTTATAAAACAATTTTCATTTCAATATATATTAACAATAATTTTTTCGATTATAGTTTGTATAGTGATATATACTATAGGATTATTAATGGCAAAAGATAAATCGTTTTTAGAAATAATAAAGATAATTAATAGAAAATTTAAAAGGAGATAATATGCTAATTGAATTAAAAAGTAAATTTAAAAAAATATGTTTTAAATTAGGAATATCAAATTTAGGGAAAAAAATATATTTAGTATTATTTTCTAAATGTTTTGAAAATAATTTAAATAAAAATTTCAAAAAAAATGGTGAAGAAATCCTTAGAAAATTATACAATGCATTTGATGAAGTGGGATTAAAATGTTGGTTAGATTATGGAACGTTACTGGGTTATGTAAGAGAAAAAGACTTTATTTCCCATGATTTAGATATCGATGTTTCTACTTTATTATCTAATAAAGGGGAAGAGTTACAAATAGCTTTAGAAAATCAAGGATTTAAAAAAGTTGCTGATCTAGAAATAGACAATGGAAAGTATGGGGCAGAAGAAACATATAGATATAAAGGTGTCGATTTTGATATATTTTTTTATAGAGAGCATGAAGGTAAATATTTGACACACGGTTTTACAAGAAAAGATAATTTAACTTGGGACGAGACAGAAAAAAAATTAGGAGGATTAATTGTCAGAGAGTTAACATTTTCCTTGTTCGAATTGGAAAAAATTAACTTTAAAGGGGTCCAATGTTATATTCCCTCAAATGCAGAGCAACACTTAGAGGAACATTATGGTTCAGGATATATAAAACCTGATGATAATTATGAAGCTAAAAAACAAAATAGAAAGACATTAAATAAAAAAATAGGAAAAATTAAATTAAATATAAAATGAAGGTGTATAAATGAGAATAAAAATAGAAGAAGTTATTTTAATCCTAGGGACTATTTTATGTCCACTGTTATTTTTCCCATTAATATTTTTAGAAAGCTTAGTGAATAAAGAAATAAAAAAAAAATTCATATTTTCATTAGGAATTTTAGCATATCTGTATATTCCTACAACATTTGACGATTTAAGTAGAATTTATATTGAGTATGAAACTCTAATAATAGATCAATGGGTAGACATTTTTAATAGAAAAGATTTTTTTCTACCTCTAACAATCTATTTAAAAAATCGATTTTGGTTTAGTAAAGAATTAATGCCGTTTTTAGCATTAATAGTAATTTATGGAAGTAGTTTTAAAATATTTAATAAATTAGTTGAAGTTAAATCTAAATCTAAAATTAAAATAATTGAGTTTCTGTTTTTATTTTTATTACTCTTTACGAATTTGATACCAAGAGATATAATAACAAAAGTTCGAATGCCATTGTCGTTAGGAATTATTTTATATTCTATCTATATAAGAGTGTATGAAAATAAAAAAAATAAAGCTATAATAATTTCTATTTTTGCTTTTACGACTCATTATTCATCAATAGTATATGTTTTTTTATGCTCATTTTTAGGAAATAAAAAAATAAAAAAAATGATCGATGTGTTATTCTGTATCTCACCTTTATTTTATTTATTAACTCCTAAACTATTATATACTTTACTACAATTTTTACCTATTCCTTCAAAATTTGATCGATCGATCTATACGTATACATTAGGTAGCTATGGAATAGGATATGAGAAGGCAATAAATGCAAAGATTTATAGTTATACATATAATTTAGTAGGATATTTTAATTTATTATATTTATTTTTATTTAAAGGAAAATCTAAACTAAGACCATATGCAAAGGGGTTATGGGTATTTGGAAGTATATTTCACGTGGTTAATAATTTATTTTTTAGATTTTCGTTTCTACCAAGAATATTAACTGTTTTAGTCATGGTTGATGAGTATTTAATAGAGAATAAAAAAACTAAATGTAAATATGAATATATGATTTTTTATTTATTAGTATCAATAATTTTATTTTCATTGACATTATACATGATGCGGGAAAGTATTTTAGAGAGTTGGATAAAAAAATGTTATTACAATATAATAATGGTATTTAATAATAATATTAAAATAAATGAATTTATAATAAAGTAAAAGTTTGGAGGGAACAAATGAATGAAGAAATTGATGTGATAATAATATGGGTTGATGGGAATGACCCTAAGTGGTATAGAGAATTTTTAAAATATAGCCCTCAAAAAATAGATACCTCAAATAGTAAATCAAGATTTAGAGATTTTGGAACCTTGAAGTATGTTTTTAGAGGGATCGATAAATGTATTCCATGGGTAAGGAAGATACATTTTGTTACTTCAGGTCATAAACCAGAGTGGTTAAATGTAAATCATCCCCAAATTAATTTTGTAACACATAAAGAAATGTTTTATGAGAAGAAACACCTACCAGTGTTTAATTCAAGTGCTATTGAATTAAACTTTCTAGGAATTAAAGATCTTGCTGACAAGTTTATATATTTTAATGATGATATGTTAATTTTAAAGAAAACTTCTCAAGAAAGGTTTTTTAAAAATAATTTACCAGTAGACTTTCTACTCCAAGGGGTTCCTAGAAGAGGGAAGCTCTATAAAAAATTTATTTCAAATTCTTTATGGGTTGATGCAATTAATAATAATATAGATCTAATCAATAAGTTTTTTAATAAGAAAGAACAAGTGGAACAGAACAAAGAAAAGTATGTTTTTAAAGAGTATGGCTTTAAAAATATACTAAAAAACAAAATCTCTAATATAGTTTCAAAATATTATCACTTTGAACACTATCACCATCCTCAGCCATATTTAAAAAGAACATTGGAGGAAGTTTTTAAAGAATACAAAGGTGAGATATTGCTAACAAGTTCTCAAAAGTTTAGAAGTAAAACAGATTTGACACAATATATTTATAGATATTGGCACCTTGTAAAGGGAGAATTTAATCCACATTATGAAAAGGATTTTAAAACTTATAATGTATCTTCAAAAGAAGTAGCGGATCAATGCATAGAGGGGTTGAAAAAATATAGATTTGTATGTATAAATGATGATCCTAACCTTAAAGAATATGACTTAATAAAAAAGAACATTACAGAAGAGCTAGATAAAATTTTCCCTAAAAATTCTCAATATGAATTATAAGGGATAAGAGGAGAATAATATGGAGTATATAAAGGATATTATAAGTAAATTGGGGTTATTTAATTTAATAAAAAAAATATTTAGAAAGCCTTTATTAAAATATAAATCAGCAAGATTTCATAAAAATTCTGAAGATGTCTTAAAAAAAATATATGAAATTATGAAAGAAAGTAACTTTCAACTTTGGTTTGAGTATGGGACATTATTAGGGGCAGTAAGAGAAAATGACTTCATAAAGCATGATTATGATTTGGATTTTGGAATGAAATATGAAGCTAATAAGATAGAAAAAATTGGTGAAAAATTATTAGCGAATGGGTTTAAAAGAGTTAGGAGGATAGCTTTAAAGGATAAGGTAATGGAAGAAACATACAGTTTAAATGGAGTTTTTTTAGATATATTTTATTTCTTAGAATCAGAAGAAAACTTTATAGGGTATGTATTTGAAGCAGAAAAAAATATGAGTTTTAATGAAACAATAAAGCAAAAAGGAGGATTAATAACGAATGAACTTAAACTAACAAAATTTTCTTTAGAAAAAATTAAATTTAAAGGTTTAGACGTTTTAATCCCTAGAAATTCAGATGAACATCTAAAAGAGTGTTATGGTAAAAATTATATGATACCGAATAGTAATTGGCAACCGTGTCACAATAATAGGCGAAAAAAAATAGAAATATTAGGAAAATTAAAGTGAAAATTACTGTTTTGTGGAGGAGGTCCAGAAAAGTCTGCAAATAGAGAAATACTTCCTATGATAATTTCTTAATACCATAAAAATTTATGAGTTTTCATTAATTCAAGTACAAGTTTAAAATTTTAGTATGTCAAGCAAGCCTTTAAAAAATGGTTTCTTGGCATATTTTTTACTTTATTCTGGGGTTGTATCAGCATATATTATTAATAATTGACCACAAACTTTCCCCAATTTCTAAGAGGAGAAGCCCATTTTTTAGTAGCTATTTGAGTTACCAGGCGCAATGCTTTAAGTAGAGTAGTATCTGAAGAGAAAATACTTCTTTGATGATTTAGGCGCTTATAAGTAGTGTTTAAGTTCTCTATTCCAGCTTTTCATAGAATTAGTGTAAGATTTATTTCATTTATCTGTAATTGCAACCATTAATTTATAACTCTTTCTTTAGAAGGAGTGGTATATATTGCTTTGAGATCTTTCGCATATTCTTTTCTATCTTTATACGATACATATTTAAACTTGATGAACAATACATCTTTGATACTCTATTTCTGAAAATGTCACTGAGATGCTTTCTTTTATTCTAGATAGTCTATCTGCGCACATTATCAGGATATCCTTAACCCCTGGATTTTTAAGCTCATTAAGAATCTCTAACCAATATTTTATTTAGAAACTTTTTTGGATACTCCCTACAGGAATACACACTGTAATTTCATAGCACCCTCATGCTTCAACTACAGAGTTATATTCATAATTCTAAGTTTCAGTTATGCGACAAAAAAAGTTTAATTAGTAGCAAAAGAAAAAAATCTTAGTGAGCTTAGTGTAAAGGTTTAGGTTTTATACATTTAATTTTTTTATTAGGTATAGAAAAAATTAATATTCCTATAATGTTAGTGATAATCCTAGTTGTTATCAAGTTTTATCCATGTGCGATAAGTTTTATTTAAGGAAGGTATTCACCTTTTTTTTTTATGGTATAATATAGAGATAGAAATTATAAACATATTTTTATAAAAAGGAGAACTTAACCATGAAAACATATTTAATAACAGGTGCCGCTGGATTTATAGGTGCCAATTTTTTAAAATACAAATTAAAGCAAAATGATAGTAATAAATATATAGTTTTAGATGCTTTAACCTATGCAGGAAACCTAGGAACTATCAGTGAAGAGATAAAGGATAAAAGGGTAACCTTTGTTAAAGGAGATATCTGCAACAAAGAGTTAGTTGAAAATATTTTCATGAATAATGATATTGACTTTGTAGTAAATTTTGCAGCAGAATCTCATGTAGACAGGTCTATCGAAGATCCTGGGATATTTTTAAAAACGAATATCCTGGGAACCCAGACTTTGATGGATATAGCCAAACAACACTGGACTGTCGGAAAGGATGAATTTGGATATCCGATCTATAAGGATGGAAAAAAATTCTTGCAGGTAAGTACTGATGAAGTTTATGGAAGTTTGGAAAGAGAATTCCCGGAAGGTCAACAATTAGATGTAACCAGTGATGGGATAAAAGAAGTTCTTAAAGGCAGAGAAGCTATGCCTAAAGTTTTTGGGAGTAAGTTCTTTACTGAAAGTACTCCTCTAGATCCTAGATCACCCTATGCTACTTCTAAAACAGGTGCCGATATGCTGGTAAGAGCTTATGATGAAACTTATCACTTTCCAGTAAATGTAACAAGGTGTTCTAACAACTACGGCCCTTACCATTTCCCTGAAAAATTAATTCCACTTATAATTAAAAATATATTGGAAGGGAAAAAACTTCCGGTATATGGAGATGGGAAACAGGTCAGAGACTGGCTCTACGTAGAGGACCACTGTAAGGGCATAGATATGGTAATAGATGGCGGGAAACTTGGTGAGGCATATAACATCGGTGGATTCAATGAAGAAACTAATATTAATATTGTGAAGATGACCATTGATACGATAAAAAGACTAGTGACTAGTGATGAAGTGACAGGTGACAGCAGAAAAATTAAAGATGAATATAAAAATATAGTAAAAACGGATATTAGTAATATTAATTATGATCTGATAACTTATGTACAGGACAGATTGGGGCATGATGCCAGATACGCTATCGATCCCACTAAGACTGTAAAGGAATTAGGTTTTTATCCAGAGACTCCATTTGTTGTAGGAATAGAAAAAACTATCAAGTGGTATTTAGATAATCAAGAATGGGTAAATGATGTAGTCAGTGGTGACTATGCCAAATACTATGAGGAGATGTATAATAAATAAAGTAAAAGAGTATAGATTATCTATACTCTTTTTTTTTGAAGAGCCAGTCACGAATTACACGAAGAAAAATCTCTGTGTAAAAAAGAAATTAACCACGAATGACGCCAATGAATGCTAATTTTAAAGAATTGGAACACTGATGTTATCACATACACAGAGTAAACTTTGATAACCACGGATATTTATTTTTAGTTAAAACCAAGAGGGAATAAAATTTATGAAAATTAGAGATTTTCTTCTTTCTCCCTATGAGGGAGAGAGTGGCGATAGACGAGAGAGGGTCAAATAGGAACGCGAATATCTACATACACGAAAGAAACTCTAGTAATCACAGATCTAAATCTTGGTACACACATATACCCATCATATAACCTCTGTGTAACCTGTGACAAAAATAAGAAAACTTCTGTGCTATGACAGTAAGATGTTTAAAGAGTAGTGTAGATCAGTGGCAAAAGAAGTCATGGCTTAGTCAGATTAAAGTCAGGCTCAAAAAAAGAATTCTTAGTGAGCTTCGTGTAAGGGTTAGGGTTATACATTTAATTTTTATCTTTAAGTATGATAAAAATTAATATTTGTATATTATCAGTGGAAATCAGAGTTCTTATCAGATATAATCCTTATACCTGTTAACTTTAAAGACTCTAAGGAATATGTGACAAAAATATTTTAAAAAAAGTACAAAAAATAGAGAAAATCTATTTTTGTACTTTTTTTTGGTATTTATTGTTATCATAGTTTTTATTGGTACTATTGACGTTGAGAAAGGTAATATAGTATTTTTCTTAAAAATCTTAAAAAAAACTTAATTTGTTGTTGACATTTTATCAAAATGTTATATAATACTGTTATAAAGACGGATAAAGTAATTCGAAAGAGTACAAGTTTGTTTTTTTTAGGTCAATAAGTGAAAAAAGTAATTACTTTTAATAAATTTAACAAGGGGGAAGAAAATGGAGGAGAGAAAGAGAAAAAAACTGAACACGTGGTTATTTATTGTTATTTACGCTTTTATGGGGATCTTAGCAGGAGTAGCACTGGATACTATGGTAACTTTTTTAGATGCGTCGGAAAGCACTAAAGCTGTAGCGGCTAGTATGTCTATAATAATGGGTATTGGGTTTGTTGGAGGAGCAGGATTGTTATTTTTTATACCTAAAGTTGGATATAAAAAAATCCTTCTTACAGGACCAATTATTATAAGTGCAGGAATACTTATGATAACTAAGATACATAATGTTTCTATTGTATTTATATGTGCAGGACTTGTGATGATAGGAGTATGTATGTTTGACGCTATACTTCCTCCATTTTTAAGTTGCTATACTACAGATGAAGAGAGACAAAAGGTTTTTTCTACAACAATCTGGACAAACATTTTAGGTATGGTAATAGGAACCTGGGTTGGTGGAAGATTAATTGCAACTAGATTTTCTTCTAGATTAGGTCTTTCATATGAAGAGGGGAGTAAACTTACAGAGGATATTAAGAATTTTAGTCCTGAGCAATTGACTCAATATATAGGAGCTCATAGTGATGTACTCCTAATCTTTATAGGAGTAGCACTGATTAGTATGATTCCTATCTTTATCTTAAAGGAAGAAAAAAAGGATTATACAAAAGTAACAGCAGATGTAGGGAAAACAAAAGTAAAAACAAACTGGAAAGATTTTGCTAATAAATATGTTATCTTCTTCTTGGCCTTTGGATTCTTGATCAGATTAGGAGCGGCTCTAGTAACACCATATTTCCCAATTTATTTAAGTAGAATGGGAATAGATAGAGCTACAACTTCTTCACTTATTTCATACCAGTACTTTGCAATGGTAATATTTGTAGCAGTATCACCTTGGATAGTAAAGAGAATTGGAAGGGTAGGAGCTTTAGGAGGTTTAGCCCTTGTATCAATACCATTTATGCTGGTAATAGCAAATGGTGCTATGTTTGGAGCCTATAAGGTAATAGCTATTGGAATGGCATTATTTTTAAGATCAGGATTTATGAATGCTTCTCAACCGGTACAACAAAGTTTACCTATGGAGTTTGTATCTAAAGAGATGAGACCAGCTTATAGTTCAATAATATTTATAATTCAAGGGTCGGCTCAATTTATAGCTGGTGGATTGGGAATGAAATTTTTATTCTCTAGACCAGGAGGATATGCAATGGCTTATTATGTTACAGGAACGATATATATAATTGCTTCACTTATGCTTATAGTAGTTTTCTATAAGAAATATAACAGAGTGCATGCAGTGGAAGAGTTTAAGGTTTCAGAAGAGATGGCGTAAAGGATAGAAAAAAGAATATAGAGGATAGATTAAAATCTATCCTCTATATTCTTTTTTGATTATTACAGTGGGATTGGAACGACTATAAGCTACGGTTAAAAGTTATATATTATGAATATATTTTATTTCTTTCCCACTATGGAGGGGGAGAGTGCCGAAGGCGAGAGAGGGTAAACAAGGTTCCAAAGTTTCCGTCTTTGATACGGCTCTATTTGCTTTTTATGTGTCACATTTAAATTTTTTTATTGAGTATAAACAAATTTAATATTCGTGAATCGAAATAGAGGAAAGAAAAGCAGACTTTTTCTAAATGATGTTATATTAGTAAGTCAGAGGTAATGTACGTCTTTTTATAGCTACAGTCCTCGTTACACTGCGTACTCGCAAGGGGCATCCCCAAGACTTCTAGAGATTATTACATAATCTAAGAATCTTGAGAAAACTTATTCTGTTGTACGACTTAGTAGAATATCTACTGCGAAGTAGGGTAACATCTAGAAAAAGAATATAAAAAAACTTGGACCCAGAGATATTCAGAGAAAAATGGAGTATACTGAGAAATCTCGGTAAATCTCTAATAATAAATTTTAAATTTTTCCTAGTTATAAATGTTTTTAATGCTCGTATAACCCCTCAGTGAACCCCTGTGTCAAAAATAAGGTCTTTAAAACTTCTGTGCTTTAACAGTAAAACGATTTAATTTGTGTAGATTGGTGGCAAAAAAGAAAAAAGGAAATTTTTGATCTGCGAAAATTATAGCTCTTAATTAGATTTAATCTGCGTTCTATGTTTTAGCAGTTAATTTTTTTTATAAAAAGTAGATAGGATAATAAATTTTAAAAATCCATGGCAAAAAATATATGACTAAAAAAAATCCAAAATTCTAATTAAATATGTTAAAATATAAAGTAAATAAATTATAAAATTGGAAGAAATAGGAGTTGAAAATATGTTACTTATTGAAAAAGAGATAGCAGGTATATTTAATCAGATGGTAGAAAATTCATTTGAAGGGGTAGAAGGGCTAAGGGAAGTTGATATCCAGCCAGCTACAAATGATAAATTTGGAGATTTCCAAACAAATTTTGCTATGACGAATTCTAAAATAATAGGAAATAATCCAAGAGCCATAGCTACTAAATTATTAGAGGGATTCTTTGAAAATGAGATCATTGAAAAGTTAGAGATCGCAGGACCTGGATTCATTAACATATATTTAAAGGAAGAATATTTAGGAAAAAGAATAAATAGTATGACTACTGAAAAATATGATTTTTCATTTTTAGATACCCATGGAGATGTAATTATAGATTACTCTTCTCCTAATATTGCCAAAAGAATGCACATAGGTCATCTTAGATCTACTATCATAGGTGATTCTATCAAGAGAATATATAACCACTTAGGATATAACACAGTAGCAGATAACCATATCGGTGACTGGGGAACTCAGTTTGGAAAATTAATCATTGGATATAGAAACTGGCTGGATCAGGATGCGTATAAGGCAGCTCCTATTGATGAATTAGAGAGGGTATATGTAAAGTTTGCTGTGGAGTCAGAGCATAACAAGGAATTAGATGATCAGGCAAGATTGGAGTTAAAAAAATTACATGAAGGTGACGAAGAAAATTATAAACTTTGGAAGGAGTTTATAAAGGTATCGTTAGATGAATACAATAAGGTATACAAGAGGTTGGATATTGAATTTGATACATATTTCGGAGAATCTCACTACCATGACATAATGCCAGGAGTTATAGAGGAATTAAAGGAAAAGAAGATAGCTGTGGAATCTGAAGGAGCCCAAGTTGTATTTTTCCCTGAGGAAACAAAATTAAATCCATGTTTAGTACAAAAAGGAGACGGGGCATACTTATATGCAACTTCAGATATAGCTACAGTTAAATTCAGAAAAGAAAACTATGATGTAAATAAATTGGTTTATGTAACTGATGAAAGACAACAGGATCACTTTAAGCAATTCTTCGCAATAACTGAGATGATGGATTGGGATATTGAAAAGAAGCATATCTGGTTTGGAATAATGAGATTTGCTGACGGTATATTCTCTTCTAGAAAGGGAAATGTAATCAAATTAGAAGAACTTTTAGATGAAGCTAAAAGAAGAGCATTAGAAGTTGTAGAGGAAAAAAATCCTACACTGTCTACAGAAGAAAAAGAAATAATTGCAGAAGTAGTTGGAACTGGAGCAGTTAAATATGCTGACCTTTCTCAAAATAGACAGAGTGCAATAATATTTGAATGGGATAAAATCTTAAGTTTTGAAGGAAACACAGGACCTTATTTACAATATACATATGCAAGAATTCAGTCTATCCTTAGAAAAGGAGCAGAAGCTTCTAAAAACTTAGATGAAAATGCTGAAGTTAAATTCATAGAAAAAGCAGAAAAAGCATTGACACTGCATATGAATCAATTCCCAGCAGCGGTATTAAAAGCTTCTACAACATATAAGCCAAACTTAATCACAGATTATTTATTTGATCTAGCTAAGAAATTTAATACGTTCTATAATGCTTGTCCAATATTAAATCAAGAGGATAAGATTTTATACTCTAGATTATTGATTGCAGATAGAACAGCTAAAACTCTAAAAGAGGGATTAGGATTATTAGGAATGAAAACAGTAGATAGAATGTAGACCTCACCTCTGACTCCTCTCCTAGACTAGGAGAGGAGAAGTGGAGAAGAATACTTTAATAAAAAATTAAAAGAAAGAGATTCCTATGGGATCTCTTTCTTAGTAAATAAAGATTTCCCTCCCATAATTTAGGGGAGGGTGTCCGACAGGACCGGTGAGGTCAGAGGAGAGACTTATGTTTATAAAAAAAGATAAATACTATGAGATAGAGGAATTTGACAATTTAGGAATAGGAGCAATCTATACCACTAAAGATTTAATGGATAGCAGGATAATAAAGCAGGATCCGGTATCTAAAAATAGGATAAAAAAACTTTTGGATATAGAGGATAAAACTATAGTTTTTGCAGGGCAGACCCACTCTGTAAATATAGCAGTAGTAGGAGATAAGGCAAAAGATATCTATCTGGATACTGATGGATTTATAACTAAAAATAAAGAGTTGGTTTTATTTACCCAGTATGCAGACTGTCTGCCCATATATGCCTATGACAAGAAAAATCAGGTGATAGGACTCTGCCATGCAGGATGGAAGGGAGCCTTTGACGGGATACAAAAAAATATGATAGAAAAGATGAACTCTGAATATGGATCTTTGGCAGAAGATATTATAATCGGACTGGGAATAGGAATATCTGTTGATAGCTACCCAGTGGGTGATGAGTTCTTTGAGGCTTATTACAGGCGATATGGCAAGGAGATGACAAGGTTGGTATTTGCCATAAAATCAGATAGATACTATTACGATAATATAGAATTTAATAAACAGATATTGTTGAGACTGGGAATAAGAGAAGAAAATATAATAATTTCTAATAGTTGTACTTATAGGGATGAATTTCATTCTTACAGAAGGGACGGGGATCTAAGTGGCAGAAATGGAGCATTCATATACTTTAAGAAAAAATAAATTTATTAAAACCTTTATTTTATTTTGTTTTTTACTTGTTTTTACATCTTGTGCCAGTATACCTGTGGAAAGGGAATGGCAGGATATAAAAAGGGTAAGGTATAGAACGGAAAAATTACAGGTAGGAGATATTATAGTAAAGAGTAAGATGGCAAAGGACCCTCTTGGGTGGTATGGACATGCGGCTATGGTGGTGAAAAAAGATACCATAGGTGATTACCCAAAATTAGGAGTGGGATATTATGAGATCGATACATATTCATGGTTATATGAAGAAAGGGAGGTTATGGTACTCAGGTATAAACATTTTGATGAAAAGTTCAAAGAGTTGTTTGAGGAAAATTTGAAAAAACATACCGATAAAGGATACTTTATAAGCGGAAGAAAAAATACCAATAGTTTTTATTGCTCTAAGTATGTGTGGTATATATATTATATCACTGCTAAAGAACTTGGGTATGATTTGGACTTAGACAGTGATGGGGGATTTATGGTCTTTCCATATGATTTTATAGGTTCGGAAGAATTAGATCAGATTATATTTTAGGGAGGGATTTATGAAAAAATTAATTTTTTTATTGATGGCTGCCATAATATTTGCTGTACCTCTTAAAAATGAAAAAAACTTTAAACCTAGAGCTATAAAAAAAGGTATCAAGGTAGAGGTAGTATCCTATAAAGAAAGGGAAAATACTTTGGATATCAGATACAGGGTATATAATAGCAGTGGAGGAGTGATCGAGAAACTCAATGTAGAGATTATATTTATAGATACTTTAGGTAAGAGACTAACCTCCTATACCACAGATCTCATAGTTGATCGAGATAAACTTGGCAGAGGCAGGGAGAGATATTATCCATCTAAATCAAGGTATGTAACCTATGGTAAGATGGAAGTAAAAGAGGTAGATAAAATTAAATTGAAAATAAATAATTTATCTGTATTAAAATAAAAATAATCTTATTTTAAAAAATAAAATAGCAGAAATCCCAGCGGATCAGAATAAATCTGGTTCGCTTTTGGTTTTATTTTTTATTATTAGTTGAATGGGTTTATTAGAAAATAATTAAGATAATTGTTCGTTAGATAAGCTTTGCTTAAACTTTAGAGATGATGTTGACAAAATAATAACAAACGACTAAACTGTATGCATTAATGATTAACTTAGTAAATAAAGGAGGCAATATGAATAAGAAAATTATAGGAGTTGTAGCAATAGCAGTAGTTGCATTGTCTTTTGCTTTTAAAGGGCCTGAAGATAGTATGGATATCGTGGCAGGAGCTTCTGCACTGCCCTTGACAAACAAGATTTATATAAAAGATTCAGAAGTTTCATCTAGGTATTTTTTAACAATAAATGGTGTAAATAAATTCATAGGGTATGATGCTAAACATATTGTAGATGAAAATAAATATATTATAATGAGAGTAAATGGAATTGGGGCCGATAAAAAGTGGTTTACCTCAGATGATCGTGTGAATAAATACTATATAATAACTCACGATAAGGGGAAGATGATCTCTAAGTTTGAATACTCTGAAAATGTTAAAAAAGGAATACCTCACTTTAGCGGGGAAGATAAGGTGTCAAAGGGAACAAAAGTAGTGGAATATAATCAAGATGATAAGCCTTTAAAGGAATTGGTTTATAAAGGTGATAAGATAGTAGGAGAGGGGAGATATATCTATAACTCTTCGGGGAATTTGGTATCTAGAATAGAGGTAGATTTAGATGGTAAATTAAAAAGTGAAAGTAAATACACCGATGAGAGTAAGGGTGGCGTAAAAATTCTAAGAAGAACCGACTATAAATCAGATGGTTCTGTCAGAAGATGGCGTGATTTTTACCACGATAAAAATAATAAAAAAGAAAAATTAATAAAATATGATAGCTTAGGAAGAACAGTGGCTGTAGAGATATTTGATTCAAATAAAAGAATTTTTAATTAACTATCAATGATTAATTAAAAAAAGTTCAACCCCAACTATAGTCGGGGTTGATTTTTTTTGATTTATTTATTTGAATAAGCTTTTGCTCTTTCGGCTTCTACTTCCTCAATAGTTTTAGGCATCTTTAATCCTAATCTACGAGATTTACCATTTTCAATAACATAGTCACCTTCATATCTCATACCACCAAAGTTTAAATACTCATCAATTTTATCAAAATTTAAAAATTCAGAATTAATACCTTCATCTTTCCATTTTTTGATAAGTTCAGGGATAAAGTATATTCCTGGTTCTACTGTGAAAACAAATCCATCTTCTAAGACTCTTCCCATTCTAAGTGAAGACAATCCAAATTGAGTTGATTTTGCTTCTCCATTATATCCTACAATAACTTCTCCAAAATTTTCCATATCATGTACATCCATTCCCATCATATGACCCAATCCATGAGGCATAAACAGTGCATGGACACCATTTTTAACTACTTCATTCAGATCTCCTGTAATAAGTCCTAGAGATTTTAGTCCTTCTGCAATTTTAAAACAAGTAGCTAAATGAACTTCCTTATATGTAATTCCTGCTTTTAATATAGATTCGGCATGATCATATGCATCTATCAATATGTTGTAGATTACAGCTTGTTTAGGAGTAAACTTTTCGTCTACAGGAAAAGTAGTAGTCATATCTCCGCAATAACCTGAAGCTGATTTTGCTCCGCAGTCGATGAGGAGCATCCTTCCATTCTCTAGGGTGTTTCCATGATAGTGGTTATGGAGAGTTTGTCCGTTAGTTGAGCATATAGTAGGAAAACTATTGGTGCAGTGATTGCCTAACATTATTTCTTGAATATTAGCTGTAACTTCGTATTCCTTCATCCCAGCCTTTGCAGTCTGCATAGCCTTCAAGTGCATAGCACGGGTAACATTAACTGCTGCTTCTATCTTTTCAATCTCCTCGGGAGATTTATAATTTCTCTGGTTAGCTATAGCATAACAGAGTTCTTCAGAACTTTCATTTTTGATCTCTTCTGGAGTTTTATTTAAAAGGCCTCCTAAAGTTATAAGATTTTCACCTCTGTATTGAGGGTGATAATGTACTTTTAGATTTCTGTTATTTTCTAAAAATACCTTTAGGTCTTCATATGATCCTGTATTTTCTACTCCAAAATTAAGAGCTTCATTTTTTAAAGAATCTTGAGATCCCATCCAGATTATGTCAGAAATGGTATAGTCATATCCGAAGATATAATCTTTATCGCTATCTAAATCTATAATACCAAACATATCAGCCCGATCGATGCCAAAATAATACCTAAAACTACTGTCTTGTTTGAACTCGTATGTATTATCCAAATAGTCCATACTAGCTTCACTATTTCCAGCAATTAGAATAAGACCTGATTTCATCTCTTTCTTTAATTTTTTTCTTCTTTCAATATAAGTTTCTTTACTAAACATAATGCCCCTCCTACTTTTTTTACAAATCAACACCGGTTTTTCAACAAAAATATTATTTATAATGACTATATTATTTTGTTTGTGTAAATTTGTATAACTTTTGATTAGTTATAATTTTTTAGTATAACCTCAAGGTTATCCTATCATATATCTATGATAAAAAATCAAAAAATTTAAAAAAATTATATAGAAATAAAAATACTTTTATTGTCAAAGTTTATTCTTGACAAATGTTTGATAAGTTGGTAGACTCTATTATAGAAGTAAATCATTAATTTTAGAATGACTACTAGGAGGGATCTCATGGCTTGTCCAATAACATTTGCTGCATCAGATAGAACATTAAAAATTGTTGAAATATTAGGTGGAGATAGGGCAAAGGGAAAACTATTAGACAGAGGACTTTGTATAGGAGAGTGTCTTTGTGTCTCTGAAGGAAGTTGTAGAGGGAATATAATCCTTAAAACAAAAACTTCAAAATATGCAGTAGGATTCGGGTTAGCGAGTAAAATTATCGTAGACGAGATATAGTCTGCGTATTTTTTTGACAAATTGGTTTGATAATCAAAATATAATATAAGACAATAGGTTTAAATAAGTAATATAACTGGAGGGCATGATGAAGTTAACAGAATTGAACAGAGGGGAAAAAGCCATAATTGTAAAGATAGGAAAATTAGGAGAATTAAAAAAAAGGTTAACAGATATGGGAATAACATCTGGTGAAGTTATTAAGTTAGAAAGAAATGCTCCATTAGGAGACCCACAGCAGTTTTTAATAAAAGGTACAGGAATAGCGATCAGAAAAGAAGATGCAGATCATATAGAAATAAAAAATGTTGTAGAAATTAAATAAATTACAATTCGGCTAAAGGCCATAATAGGGGAGATAAGAAATGATAAAAATTGCGTTTGCAGGAAATCCAAATGTAGGAAAATCAGCATTAATAAATGAAATAGCAGGTTCGTCTTTAAAGGTAGGGAACTGGCCGGGAGTTACAGTAGAAAAAAAAGAAGCACAGTTTGAATATAAGGGGCAAACTATTAAATTAGTAGATCTGCCGGGAGTTTATTCTCTTAGTCCTTATACTTTGGAGGAAAAAATTACTCGTGATTATATCATAGACGAGAATCCAGATGTAGTAATAAACGTAGTAGATTCAACAAATTTAGACAGAAATTTATATCTGACTATGCTGTTAAAAGAATTAGGGAAACCTATGATCATGGCATTGAACTTTATAGATGAATTTGAGAAACTAAACTATAAATTAGATTTAAAGCATTTTGAAGAACACATAGGAATGGAAGCTGTTCCAACAAGTGCATTAAAAAATAGAGGAATAAAAGAATTATTAGAAAAATCTCTAAAAGTAGCAGAGGAACATAAGGAGCAGGCACATTCTAAATATGAATTAAGAATTGATAAATTTTTAGAAACAGAGATGAAAAAAGTAGAAGAGTTTGTCAGAACTAGTGATGAATTTATCCCTGTAATGAAAAAATATTCTATGGATTTTATAACTATAAAATTATTAGAAGGTGACAACCATTTCTTAGGAAAGTTAAAAGGATATGGAATAAATAGACTAGATCTAGTAGAGGAATCTAAAAAAAGGATAGAAGATAAATTTGATGAAGACGTAGAAACTATATTTGCAGAGAGTAGATATGGAGCTGTAAAGGGGATTCTTCTCCATACATTGAAGACATCATTAAAATCAAGATTAGATTTTACAGATAAAGTAGACAAGATCTTACTTAATAAAATTTTGGGATTGCCTATATTTTTAATATTAATTGCAGGTCTTATGGGAGTGGTATTTAACGGTGCAGCTCCATTACAGGACTGGTTAGATGGGTTTATAAATGGATTTATTGGGAAATATGCAGGAATTTTAGTAGAGGGAACACCTGATTGGTTAAATTCATTTGTATTGGATGGATTAATTGCAGGAGTTGGAGGAGTATTAGTATTTGTTCCATTGATGTTATTTTTATATTTCTTCCTGGCTATATTAGAGGAAAGTGGATATATGTCTAGAGTAGCATTTTTAATGGATAAGATCATGAGAACTATGGGATTAAATGGAAAAGCATTTGTACCAATGGTATTAGGGTTTGGGTGTACAGTACCTGCCATCTACGCTACTAGAACTTTAGAAGATGAAAAATCCAGAAGGTTAACTGCTCTAATGGCACCATTTATGTCTTGTGGAGCAAGATTACCGGTATATGGATTATTTACTGCAGCTTTCTTTGGTAAGACTGCTGGGATGATAGTAATGAGTTTATATTTCTTAGGGATTTTTGTAGCTATGATAGTGGGATTAACTTTTAGAAAACATGAATATTTTAAAACAGATGACAGAGCATTATTGATAGAATTGCCACCATACAGAGTACCGAGTATTAAGATGATAACTAGATCAGCGTTCACAAGAACCGGATCGTATTTAAAGAAAGCTACAACAGTAATTATGGGTGTGTTAATAATCTTATGGGCATTAACTTATTTCCCAAATCATGGAGATACAGAAAACTCATATATGGCAAAGTTTGGAAAGACAGTGGCACCGATTATGAAGCCGACAGGTTTTGGAGACAGATGGGAAGCGGTAGCAGCAGTTGTACCAAGTATAGCAGCTAAGGAAGTTGTAGTAGGATTTATGGCTCAAGTGTTACCTCTAAAAGAAACTGAAGAAGAAACTGAAGAAGTTACTACTTTTACAGAAGATGTAGTAGAACAGGTAAAAGGTTTAGGATTTGCATTAAAGGACTCATTCTTAGGAGTAGTAAATATAAGTGCTGTAGGTGGATTATTTGAAGCACCAGATGCAGAGACTGTAGAGGAAGAAGGAGTCGGAGTTGTAGGAGCAGTAGCAAATTTATGGGCCGGAGACAAAGAAGGACCATTAAAAGCATACTCATTTATGGTATTTATCTTATTGGTAGTACCTTGTGTAGTAACATTAGCAGCTATAAAGCAAGAATTTGGGAATAAATTTATGTGGTTCGTAACAGGATTCTTGGTATTAGTACCATATGTTGCCTCTACATTGATCTATCAAATAGGAAGATTATTTATTTAGAACTCTCCCTTTCCTCTCGATTCACGAATATTTAAACTAGATATAAATTAAATCTAATTTAAAATGTGATTAAAGCGAGGGTTAATAAAATTGTCTCTCTCTTTATAGAAAGAGAGAGAATCAGAGAGAGTTAGAAAGGAGCGTGAACTTATGAAAACTATATTTTTAAGTTTAATATTAATAGGTATCTCATATTACTCTTTGAGAAGTTTACTTAAATCGTTTAAAGGCGAATCCAAATGTGGTGGATGTGCTAGTGCTAAAACTTGTAAAACTAAGTGTAAAATAAAATAAAAATATGTCTAAAAACAAGGACAGCTTGAGTATAATTTTATACTTAAGCTGTCCTTATTTTTTTGAATTGACAAATAAAAAAAATATGTTATCCGCAAATTAAATTTCAATAGGGAAACAAAAGGTTTATATATAGTTTGATAACCAAATAAACGTAGTAAAAACAAGGGTTAGAGAAGAAAAAAATTATTGACATATAGAAACATATAGAGTATATTATGGGTAAGTTAGATTAAATTTTTAGGAGGTAACACTTATGTATATTATTGATAAAGACGCTTGTATCGGATGTGGAGCATGTGAAGGAACTTGTCCAGTAGCAGCAATTTCAGCTGACACAGATGGAAAATATGAAATCTCAGATGCTTGTATCGATTGTTCAGCATGTGCAGGATCATGTCCAGTAGAAGCTATCGCAGCAGGATAATTAATTTATAAGAAAAAAGTAGTCCTAGGACTACTTTTTTTAGTTATAAATTAATTTAAAAATTAAAAGATATAAATTTTTTAATTGTGATTAATTGGATACAGCATTACGGTTCTATTTGGGATAAATAATTTAAGTTATCTGCTCCATTCTACCACAAGACTTTTTCCTGGATTTTTAATCATGTTTTTGAAAAGCTCATAGTGATTTTTCACCACAATAAATTGATCTCCTTCTACAATATATTCTTTAAAGACCCTCTCGATATCTTCTAATTCATATATATTTCCATCAGAGAAATAATCAGAGATAAACCAAGTAGCATTTTCTCCCTCTTTTTCTAGATTTCCTCCATCCCATATTTCTAAAAATTCTTTTACCTGAGAAACAAATAAAAATTCATTCCTAACGAGAATATGATAACTGGTATCAACTTCGATTCCTTCGTAGGTGCCGTCGTCAAAGCCGACAAATATATCGTAATCTAAGTCGCCTTCCTCATTTTCATTTTTTCTAGAGTTATTCTTAATTAATCGAAGTAACTCCTCGCTATCTATAATTCTTTTATCGGACATAAAATCTCCCCTCCTCGGAACCTCTTGTTGAATGTATAATTATATTGAATTTTTTTAATTGGATCCATCTTTTTAATATTATACCTTTAAAAAATAATATTTCCTTGTTAAAATTATATAAAAAAAGGAGGCAGATATGAAAATAACTACATTGGTTGAAAATAATATATGCAGTGGTCAAAAAGAACTATATAAGAATTTGGAATCACAACATGGATTAAGTCTCTATATAGAGGTGTTGGATAAAAAGATACTGTTTGATACTGGAAAGGATGATTTATTTTATAGAAATGCCGAGATCATAGGGGTAGACATAAGTGAGGTTGATTATTTGGTGTTGTCCCATGCCCATTACGATCATATAGGGGGATTAGAAATTTTTTTAGAAATTAATAAAACTGCTAAGATAATAGTCAGCAGGGGAGCCAAAGGAGAGGTCTATTCAAAAAGGTTGGGATTTTATAAGTATATAGGGATAAAAAAAGAACTTTTACAAGAAAATATAGACAGGTTTATTTTTATAGAGAAAGAATTTAAATTAGATGAAAATATAAGTTTTATGATGAATACCCATCATGAGGGAGCTCCTCTCAAAGGGAACACCCACCTCTATAAAAAGAGTGGAGGAAGCTATACTTTAGATGATTTTTCCCATGAGTTGATCATGAGGGTAGAGGAAAAAAAAGATAAATTGATAGTATTTACAGGATGTTCCCATGGTGGAATATTAAATATGGTAAAGAGTGTGGAAGAGAGATATCCATATAAGAAGATAGAGGGATTGGTAGGAGGGTTTCATCTCCAGAATAATATAACCAAAAAATTGGCTGAACCGAGAGAAAGAGTTATAAATATAGGAGAAAAGTTGAGAAAAATACCTCATATTTATACAGGACATTGTACAGGGAAAAAAGGATTTAGTGTATTAAAAGAAATATTGGGAAGCCAGATCGAGGAATTTAATACAGGAAAAGTTTTTGAAATTTAATAACCTCACTTTTTTCTTATTTTTCTCTCCTAAATTAGGAGAGAAAAAAAGTAATATTAGTTTGTAAAAAAAACTCCCTCTCCTAATTTAGGAGAGGGAGTTTTAAGTTTTCTATTTATTTTCCAGCCAGATGGAATACATTCCTTCAATGCTTAGATTTGGAAGATACTCATCTATGGAGTCAACTTCCTTACTGATGATCTGTCCTAAACCACCAGTGGCAATAACATAGGTATCTGGGTAGATCTCCTTTATCTTTCTGATAATCTCTTTGATCTGTCCTGTATATCCATAAAAAATTCCAGCTTGAATCTGTTCAACTGTATTTTTTCCAGCTATAGTATGGGGATTCTCAAATTTTACCTTGGGCAGCTGAGCTGTGTTTCCAAAGAGGGAATTTATAGACATATTTATTCCCGGTAGGATTCCTCCTCCTACATAAACATTATCTATGAGGATCTCATAGGTAGTAGCAGTTCCAAAATCAAAGACAACAAGATCTTTGTTTGGATGTAACTTTAATCCCTGTACTATATCTATTATTCTGTCAGCTCCGAATCCGGAGTTGTTTAATCCTTCTGCGAAACTAAAAGGCAGTTGAAGATCTAAATTTATAATTAATGGAGACAGGTTAAAATATTTTTTTGCCAGATAATCACAGATTCTGATAAGTCCAGGGACTACAGAAGACACGATAACTCCACATACATTAGTTAATTTGATCTCGTTGAAATCAGTAATGTTTTTTAAGTATGAAAAAAGTTCATCTTCTGTGATATTATCCTTTGTAGCAATCCTAAAACTAGTGATTAAATTTCCTTTGTCATCTAGGACTCCAGTGACAATGTGTGTGTTTCCGATATCAAATGCTATTAACATTATATCCTCCTTCTTATACAGGCATAAAAGTGGTAATTAGGTGAAAATAAACAACCAATGCTAGTACGTCTACAATTGTTGTAATTAATGGCCCGGCCATAAGAGCAGGGTCGAATTTTAATTTTTGTGCCCCAAGGGGAAGAATAGCTCCTACTAATTTTGCTAAGACAACGGTAAAAAATAGAGTTGCTGAAACTACAAATGCAATCTCTAACTTATTTGCCCTTCCAAAAAGAGTAATCTCTAAATAATATAATCTTAAAAAATTAATAATAGATAGAATAAAAGCTACAATAAAACTGACTTTAAATTCTTTTACCATTATCTTAAACCAGTCTCCTAAACTGATGTTCCCTAGAGAGAGTTCTCTGATCACAAGGGTAGATGTCTGAGCACCGGAATTCCCTGCTGTATCCATCAATAAAGGGATGAATCCATTTAGTATAGGGAGGAGAGCTAAAGTATGCTCATATTTCCCGATTACTCCAGAGGTAAAAGATGCGGAAATCATAAGGATAAGGAGCCATGGGATCCTTTTCTTTGCCATATCAAGGGAATTTACATCCATATATTTATCTGTAAGGGGGTTGATAGCAGCCATTTTCTGCATATCTTCGGTATTTTCTTCCTCGATAACTTCCACAATATCATCTATGGTGATTATACCGGTTAAACTTCCCTCTAAGTCTACAACTGGAATGGAGATAAGATCGTATTTTTTAAATTTATCCGCGATGATCTCTTGGTCATCTAGAGTATTTACAGTAACTATATCATCGGATTTATATATATCTGATATTTTTTGATCTGGATCAGATAAGATAATCGATCTCAGGGATAAAACTCCTAAGAGTTTTTTAGATTTATCGGTAATATAAGCAGTATAGATACTCTCTGAATTTTTTCCGACACTTCTAATATGTTTTAGTGCTTCACTGATACTCATATCTTCTTTTAAAGAAAGGTATTCAGTGGTCATGAGGCTACCAGCTGATTCTTCTGGGTAACTTAAAAACTGGTTTATCTTTTTTCTGTCTTCAACGGTAGATACCTGTAATATCTTGGTTACAATATTGGCTGGCATCTCTTCGATTAAGTCTATCAAGTCATCAAAGAATAATTCATCTATTAATTCTGTTGTTTCTCCTTTAGAAAATGAAGTTATCAGTGTTAACTGCTCCTCGGATTCTAAATAGGAAAACGATCTTACTGCCAGTTCCTTTGGTAGCAGCCTATAGATTATGATTTGTTCTCTAGTAGGTACCTCACTAATGATCTCACTAATGGTAACTGGGTTTAATTTGATCAATTCTTCCTTAAGTTTGTTAAACTTTTTTTCTCTTATTAACTCTAATAGTACATTTTTCACATATACTCCTCCTTTTGATTTACATTTTTTTCATCACATCCATCCTGCGTATACAATCGTCCATACAACTCAACCCCTCTTAAAATAAAATTTATTTTGCACCTAAAAAATATTATTAGGTAACCAAGTTATTATAATATAGATAACAAATATCTTCAATACTTTTAAAATATATATAAGAATATAAAAAAATTATGTATAATAGTGGTAATGGATAAGAAATTAAAGTCAAAAAAATTGAGATTATAAAGTAAAAGTTTAAATAATATAAATTGGATTTATATAAGGATAGTTTTGCGGTTATCTAGGCAAAAAAGGAGAGAAGGATGAGAGCAACAGGAATAGTAGTGGAGTATAATCCATTTCATAATGGACATAAACTCCATTTAATGGAAGCTAAAAAAAATGGCGATCTGGTTATAGCAGTTATGAGTGGGAATTTTTTACAGAGGGGGGAACCTGCCATATATGATAAATGGACTAGAGCTCATATGGCTCTTAAAAATGGGGTAGATTTGGTAGTAGAACTACCTATATTTTATTCTAATCAGGCAGCGGAGATATTTTCCCATGGAGCTGTAGATATTTTGGATAAATTAGGGGTAGAAAATTTAGTTTTTGGCTCTGAATCTTCAGATCTAGAAAAATTAAAAAAAATTGCTTATCTGCAGATAGATGAAAAAGAACTTGTAGATGAAAAGATAAAGGGAAAGATGGAGGAGGGAATATCCTATCCCAATGCTATAAACTCTGTTATAGAGGAACTTCTAGGAGAAAAAGGGATCTTGAAACCCAATGATATATTGGGAGTGGAATATATCAAAGCCATTAGAAAATTAGATTCATCCATGGAAGCCAGACTCATAGAGAGAAAGGCTGTAGGATATCATGACAAAGAAATAATAGATGAGATTACCAGTGCTACTTCCATAAGGGAGATGGTGAAGGAGGGCAGGGCAAGCGAGATAAAAAGAGTGATGCCGGCAGAAAGTTTCGAGCTTTTAGGCGATCCTACGTATTTAGAGAATTTTTATCCCCTGTTGAGGTATGAAATTTTAAATAACTACGATGAGCTTAAGTTTATTGCAGATATGGAGATAGGTTTAGATAATCGGATTTTTGAAATGGCAGTAAAATATGCAGATTTTCATGATTTTTATAAAAACCTGATGACCAAAAGATATACCAATGGAAGGATCCAGAGGGTACTGACTCATATTCTTCTGAAGATAGATAAAAAATTAATAGATGAAACCAAGGCTGGAATTACATATGTGAAAATATTGGGATTTTCAGAAAAAGGGAGCAGATATCTCAAGGAAAAAAAAGAGACATTGAGGATAAAGCCCCTATCGGGATTAAAAAATGTCAGTCTGATCTTAGATGAAAGGGAGAGGGAACTCCTGAATTTTGAGATAAAATGTGACAGGATATATGGAATAATCAATCCCTATGAGGAGAGGAAGTTTCCTATAATTATTAAAAATGATTAAGGGATGAAATTTAAAAGATTTATTATGCACGGGTGATCATTAATTGCCTGTAAGGTTTCTTAGAAACATGATGAGGAGGAAAAAATTGGAACAGACAAAATTAAGTTTAAAATACCAGATATTTTATGGGATCGGAGTCAGCTATGCCATAGTTGACCAGATATTTGCCCAGTGGGTGCTGTATTATTATCTGCCCCCTGAAAATTCAGGGTTGACACCGATAATGGCACCAATCTTGATATCTTTAGCATTAATTGTATCGAGATCTGTAGATATGATCTCAGATCCCTTGGTGGGATTTTGGTCAGACAGAGTAGATACCAAATGGGGTAGAAGGATACCGTTTATAGCAGCAGGGGCAGTACCCTTGGCACTATCTACCATAGCGTTTTTCTATCCAATATTGGGGAATGATTGGATAACGTTTATATATTTGATGTGCACAGGGTCTGTGTTCTTTGTATTCTATACCATAGTAGGAGCTCCATATAACGCCATGATTCCAGAGATCGGAAACACCAAGGAAGAGAGACTTAATTTATCTACCTGGCAATCTGTATTCAGACTTTTATATACTGCACTGGCAATGATCTTACCGGGAGTTTTGATAAAAGTAATCGGTGGAGGAGATACCCAGAAAGGTGTCAGAGGAATGGTTATTGTGTTAGCTTTATTTTCTGTCCTGCCGGCTCTCATAACTATATTTGGTGTGCCAGAGAAGAAATTATCCCATGGAAGAAAATCTACAGAATCTTTAAAAAATTCAATTAAGATAATATTTGAGGATAGATCTTTTATCTACTATCTGCTTGGACTGCTATTTTTCTTTGTAGGATTTAATACACTTCGTGGAACTATGAACTACTTTGTAGAGGATGTTATGGGATTAGGAAAGGAAGCTATAACTGTGGCTTCAGCTGTATTATTTGGAATGTCAGCATTATTTTTCTACCCGACAAACAGGCTGTGCAAAAAAATAGGATATAAAAAACCTATGCTGATCTCATTACTTATTCTGATAATTACATCACTATTATTGAACTATCTTGGTCGGGGAGTACCAGTTAAATATGGGTTTGCATTATTTGGATTGATTGGAATACCAGTTGCAGGTGCAGCGTTTATCTATCCGCCGGCAATGCTCAGTGAGATAGGAACACGTATAACCAAGGAGAGCGGAACCCAGGTCGAAGGGATATGTTTTGGTATTCAAGGTTTTTTCCTTAAGATGGCATTTTTAGTATCTATAGCTACCCTGCCAATCTTATTAGTGGCTGGATCTGGAAGTTTAATAGATGCTATGACCTCAAAACCACAGGGAGTAGAGAGAAGTGGAGTGTATGCAACCACTATATTTTCAGCAATTTCCTTTGGAATTTCCTTTGTTTTTTATTATCTTTATCCAGAAAAACAGGTGGAGGAAGATGGAGAAATGAATTAAAAATTAAGTGCTACTTAATTTTTTTATGAAAAAAATAGGAAAACCATTGATTTTTCTTGACTTATATGTTATTATGAGTGAAGCTAATGCATTTTTTTAGTGACCTCCAAAATTAATGAAATTTTTAATTAAAAGGGAGATTATAATCACTTTAAAAGATCTTAGTGAAATGATTGGGAGGAATATAATGAACTTAAGAGATAGATTGATTGAAGAATGTAGAACATACCGTAGGGAAAATGGAGTTACACAAAGAGAGTTAGGAGAAAAGTTAGGAAAACATACTTCAGCAGTAGGTAGATTTGAAATAGGAGCTATTGATCCTAGATTAAAATTTGTGCAAAATCTATTAAATGCTATGGGAAAAGAGATTATCATAGTAGATAAAGTTAGATAGGCGAGAGTTAAGGATTAGTATATAGCTAATCCTTTTTTTTTATCATTTAATAAAAAGTGATATAGGGACATAGGTCCTGTTTATTGGTTTGATATTAGTGTATAATACTGAAAGTTTATAAAAGGAGTGGTGAAGAGATGAAAAAAATGATAACACTTATAATGGTTATTATGGCATTATTGTTAACAGCATGTGGCGGACCAAAGGAAGAAAAAGTAGAGGATAACGGGGCTTTAAAAGTAGGATTAGTATTATCTACAGGTGGATTAGGAGATAAATCATTTAATGACTCAGCTTATGCAGGTCTTAAAGAAGCAGAAGAAAAATTAGGAGTAAAAATAAAATATGTAGAACCAGCAAATGTATCTGAATTTGATACGTTTTTAAGACAGTTTGCAGAAGCAGATTACGATTTAATAGTTGGTATAGGATTCCAAATGAGAGATTCTATAGTTAAAGTAGCAGAGGAATATCCAGCAGTACATTTCTTAATGGTAGATGAACCTATCGATATGCCTAATGTAATATCAGCTACATTTAACGAACCAGAAGGATCATTTGTTGCAGGAGCATTAGCAGGAATGATGACAAAAACAGATACAATAGGATTTATAGGTGGAATGGAAGTACCACTTATCAAAAGATTTGGAGATGGATTTATGGCAGGAGCAAAATACATCAATCCTGAAATAACTACATTTGAAGCATATGTTGGTGGAAACAGTCCATTTAACGACCCAGCTCGTGGAAAAGAAATGGCTTTATCTATGATCGATAGTAAAGCAGATGTTGTATACCATGCAGCAGCAGGATCAGGAATGGGAGTATTTGAAGCAGCTAAAGAAAGAGGTGTATACGGAGTAGGTGTAGACTCTAATCAAGATGGAGTAGTACCAGGAACTGTACTTACTTCTATGCTTAAAAAAGTTGATAAAGCAGTATTCGCTATAATCAAAGAGACAAAGGAAAAAGGATTTACAGCAGGTCAAAAGGACTTTAATCTAGCTAATGATGGTGTAGGAATAACAGATCTTCAATACACTAAAGATCAAATTAGTGAAGATAAATTAAAAAGAATAGAAGAGATAAAAGCAGATATCATATCAGGTAAAATTGATGTAGCAGCAGAGATGTCTAAATTAAAATAAATATTTTTAGGAGTTAATTTTATAAATTAACTCCTTTTTTTTTCGAAAAAACTGTTTTTTAAGTAGAGCAGGGGTGTTATTATACATCCATATGGAGAAAAAATCAAAACTATAAATTTCTAGAGTATAAAATATTATATAACCTTTAAAAGGGGGAAAAATTATTTAGATTAGATCTCCTATATTGTCTGAAGGTCATTTAAAAAGGGGATAAGGTGACAACATTAATATTAAAACTATAAAATTGTAATCATTCTATTGTGAATCGAAAGAGTTTGAATAGTGAAATTTATGAACACGTTTTTTCATTTTATTGTTGAATACGGCAAAAAAATGTGTTATTATAAATTAGAATCATATTTAACGGGAGGAAGAGATGAAAAAAATATTTATATTACTCACAGTGGTTTTTGCTATGCTTTTAACTGCATGTGGAGGGAAAACAGAGGAAACAAAAGAAGTTAAGGCTGAAACACCTCTTAATGTTGGAATCGTTTTATCTACAGGTGGATTAGGAGACAAGTCATTCAATGACTCGGCTTACAGAGGACTTACTATGGCAGAGGAAGAATTAGGGATTAAATTTAAATATGTAGAACCAGCTTCTCCATCGGAAGATATGCAATTTTTAAGAGAATTTGCTGAAAATAACTACGATTTAGTAGTAGGTGTAGGATTCTTAATGAAAGATTCAGTAGAAACGGTAGCAAAAGAACATCCAAATGTTAAGTTTGCTATTATAGACGAAGTAATTGACGCACCTAATGTAACTTCATTAGTATTTGCAGAAGATGAAGGATCATTCTTAGTAGGAGCTTTAGCAGCTATGATGACAAAGACAGATACAGTTGGATTTGTTGGTGGAATGGAAGTACCTTTAATTCAAAAATTTGAAAGTGGATATGTTCAAGGGGCAAAATATATAAATCCTGATATCAAAGTAACTACTTTATATACATCTGGACCAAATCCTTTTAACGATCCAGTTAGAGGAAAAGAAAATGCAATTGCAGAATATAACCAAGGTGCAGACGTAATTTTCCATGCAGCTGGTGGAACAGGAACTGGAGTAATTGAAGGAGCTAAAGCAATGGGAATCTATGCAATCGGTGTAGACTCAGATCAAGACTACGTAGCACCAGGAACAGTACTTACTTCTATGATTAAAAATGTAGACCAAGCAGTTTTTGCAACAGTAAAAGATGTTAAAGAAGGAACTTTTAAAACTGGAGTAAATAGATTTGGTGTAGCTAACAATGGTGTAGGAATATCTAAACTTGAGTATACTAAAGATATTATCGGTGAGAAAAATATACAAAAATTAGAAGAAATTAAGCAAGGTATAATTGATGGTTCAATCAAATTAAAATAATTTTTTAAAACCTAGGAGCTTTCCTAGGTTTTTTTTTGTTTAAATTTTATAGTTAAATCCTCAAAAATATATCGAATAAATAATGGATAGTTTCATTGTTAAAAATAATTTAAAAAAATAACCTGATTATTTAGATAGGGTCTGTTAAATTGTTTTATTATAGATTGAAAGACTTTTAATATTAAAATTTGTGAATATGTTTTATTTTAATTATTGAAGAGGCTAAAAAAATATGATACTATAAATCTCAGAATAATATTTAACAGGAGGAAAAATGAAAAAAATATTTATATTACTTACGGTAGTTTTTACTATACTTTTAACTGCATGTGGAGGGAAAACAGAGGAAACAAAAGACGTTAAGGCAGAAAAATCTCTTAATGTTGGAATCGTTTTATCTACAGGTGGATTAGGAGATAAGTCATTCAATGATTCAGCTTACAGAGGACTTACTATGGCAGAGGAAAAATTAGGGATTAAATTTAAATATGTCGAGCCAGCTTCTCCAGCGGAAGATACACAGTTCTTAAGAGAGTTTGCTGAAAACAACTATGATTTAGTAGTAGGTGTAGGATTCTTAATGACAGATTCACTAGAAGCAGTAGCAAAAGAATTTCCAAATGTTAAATTTGCTATGATAGAAGGAGTTATAGAAGCACCTAATGTAACTTCATTATTATTTGCAGAGGATGAAGGATCATTCTTAGTAGGAGCTTTAGCAGCTATGATGACAAAGACGGATACAATTGGGTTTGTTGGTGGAATGGAAGTACCTATAGTTAAAAATTTTCAAAGAGGATATGTGCAAGGGGCGAAATATATTAACCCTGATATTAAAATACAAACGTTATATACTACTGGACCAAATCCTTTTAACGATCCAGTTAGAGGAAAAGAAAATGCAATTGCAGAATATAATCAAGGTGCAGACGTAATTTTCCATGCAGCTGGTGGAACAGGAACTGGAGTAATCGAAGGAGCCAAGGCAATGGGGATCTATGCAATTGGTGTAGATTCAGATCAAGACTATGTAGCTCCGGGAACAGTACTTACTTCTATGACAAAAAATGTAGACCAGGCAGTTTTTGCAACAATAAAAGATGTTAAAGAAGGCATTTTTAAAGCTGGAGTAAATAGATTTGGTATAGCTAATAACGGTGTAGGAACATCTAAATTTGAGTATACTAGAGATGTTATCGGTGAAGAAAAAATACAAAAATTAGAAGAGATTAAGCAAGGTATAATTGATGGTTCAATAAAATTAAAATAACTTTTTAAAACCTAGGAGTTTTCCTAGGTTTTTTTATAGTCTAGTAAATTATACCTGCAACGTCACGTTGCTTTTTTTTATTTATAAAATGGTTTCTAATAAGTTGATTTTTTTGTTATAATTAACTTATATTTAAAAGGTATAGAATTTTATAAGGTATTTTAAAAATCAAAAATCAAAAATTAATTAAGTAATAGAAGGGATGAAAAAGTTATGTGTGATGCTATATACATTCATATTCCATTTTGTGTAAAAAAATGCGGGTATTGTGATTTTCTTTCATTTTCATGTGAGGAAAAAAGTAAGGCAGATAGGAGTGAATATGTAGAAAAATTGATAGAGGAGATAAGATTATATCCGAGCTTAAAATATGATACAGTTTATTTTGGAGGGGGAACACCATCTCTATTAGAAGTAGAAGAGATCGAAAAGATCTTAGGTGAACTATCTATAAATAGAGGGGCTGAGATCACTCTAGAAGTAAATCCACAAACAGTGGATATGCAAAAATTAGAAGGGTTCAAGAAAATAGGAATCAATAGGCTGAGTATCGGGATACAAAGTTTTAATGATGAAAAATTAAAAGTTTTAGGACGAATTCATAGTAAGGAGATAGCTTTAAAAACCTATAACGAGGCTAGAAAAGTAGGGTTTGAAAATCTTAGTATCGATCTCATCTTTGCTACACCTAATCAGACTATTGAGGAATTGGAAGAAGACTTAGATATAGTTGAAAGAATATCTCCAGAGCATATATCTATATATTCCTTAATTTGGGAGGAAGGGACAAAGTTTATGGATCTTTTGGACAGCGGAAAATTGAATCCTCTGGACAACTCCTTGGAAGCCAAGATGTATGAATTAATAATAGACAGGCTTAAAAAAATAGGATATCTTCATTATGAGATATCTAATTTTGCAAAAAAAGGATATGAGGGAAGACACAACAGTAAATATTGGAAAAATGTAGAATATATAGGAGCTGGACTGGGAGCTTCTGGATATTATAAAGGAATTAGATATAAAAATGAGATAGAACTGTCTGATTATTATAAAAAGATAGATAACACTGAAAAACCTTTAATGGAAGAAGAAGAGGTCAGTGAGAAAGATAGGATAGAAAATTATTATATTTTAGGACTCCGTCTCCTAAATGAAGGTATAGAGGCAGAAGATAATCTTTACTTTGAAAAAATAAAGGGACTGTGTAGAAAAGGATACTTAAAAAATGAGGAAGGCAGATATAAACTGACACCTAAAGGGCTTATGTTTGCAAATGATGTCTTTGTAGAGATCATGGAATAGAGGGGGATTAATGGGAATAAAAGAAAAAATTTTGGAATTGAAAAATCAGATAGAAAAATACTCACCTAATCCAGCGAAGGTAACATTACTGCCTACTACAAAATATGTAGATGCTTGTGGTGTTTTAGAGGTAGTGAAGGCAGGCTGTACAGTTGTAGGAGAAAATAGGGTACAGGCTTTGGAAGAAAAAAGAAATATTTTAGAAGATTTAGAAGCTGGAGATATAAAGTGGCATTTTATTGGTAATTTACAAAAAAATAAAGTGAAATATATTGCACCCTATATTGAAATGATCCATTCTGTTAATAAAATCTCACTTGCCAAGGAGATCGATAAGAGAGCTAAACAAAATAATAGAAGGATAAAAGTATTGTTAGAGGTAAATATATCCAAAGAGGAAAGTAAAGAGGGGTATTCAATAGAAAGACTATATGAGGAATTGCCAGATCTTTTAAAATTTGAAAATATAGAAATCTGTGGTCTTATGACTATGGCACCTTTTACTGAAGAAGAAAAAGTGGTAAGGAAGGTTTTTTCAGACCTAAAAAAACTGAAAGAAGAATTAAATGAAACACATTTTAATGGTAGCCTGATAGAGCTTTCTATGGGAATGACAAATGATTATAAGATAGCCCTTTCAGAGGGAGCAACAATACTTAGAGTTGGAAGTAAGATATTCAAGTAGGAGGAGAAATTATGGAATTATTTAAAAATTTTAAACAGGTATTAGGTTTTGAAGGGGCAGAAGAATTAAATGAAACTGAAGATGATATAATGGTTGAAATGGATGGGGAAGAAAAAGAGGAAGAGGAGTTATCAGTTCCATCTTCGCCTACAGCTACACCGAGTTTAAAGAGTAATGTATATAAAAACAGTGAAAATATAAGTGATTATCAAACTATTTTTGTCAGTCCTATTAACTTTGAAGAGTGTAAAAAAATTGCTAATTATATAAACAAAGAAAAGATTGTAACAGTAAATTTAGAGAGTTTAAGCAATGAATCAGCTCAGAGGATGTTAGATTTTTTAAGCGGAGCCATGGAAGTTAAAAAAGCCAGGTTTATAACTGTGAGTAAAAAGGTATATGTATCTGTGCCAGATGGAATAAAATCCTATGTAGAAGATGAAAATAACGAAATATTTGGATAGAAAAAAAGATTCTAACGTCTAATGAGTTAGAATCTTTTTTTATTTAAAAATATGAGAGAAAAGTTAAAAAAGGTTGCATATGGTATAGGACCATGTTATAACATATTGAAAATAATAAAAACTAATTAAAATATTGTTTTAGGAGGCATAGAAATGGACTTAAGGAAAGATCCTATACTAAAATTATTTCTAAAATATCTGCTGCCATCGGTGGCAGGGACATTGTCTGTAGGGATATTAATTTTTATAGATACTTTATTTATAGGTCGTGGTATGGGAAGTTTAGGATTGGCAGCTCTGACCACGGCAGTACCTATGTTTACTCTGTATTCATCTATAGGGTTACTGTTAGGTATGGGGGGAGCTACTGTAGGAGCAATAGAGTTAGGTCGTGGAAAAAAAGATAGTTTAAAAATAGCTTTTACCAATGCATTATTACTAGCTGTAGGATTAAGTGTTATATTGACAATAATACAGCAGTTTTTTTTGAAAGATATAGTAACTGGATTAGGGGCTACCGAAGAAATTTATGATATGGTATGGTCATATTTAAATGTGATATCACTGTTTACATGTTTTTATTTGATACCTAATGCCATGAACATATTTATCAGAAATGACAATAACCCAAATTTGGCCATGGTAGGGATGATGATTTGCGGAGTAACGAATATTGTTTTAGATTATATATTCATATTTATATTTAAATGGGGGATGCTAGGTGCAGCTACAGCTACAGGAATAGCTCAACTAACTTATACTCTGGTTTTGGCAACTCACTTTATTAGCTCTAAAAATACATTGGGGATAATAAAGGATGGGTTTAATATTAAAATATTAAAGAGGATAATAAAAATAGGATTTCCGAGTTTTATAACAGATGCATTTGGAGGAGTAGTAATTTTTTTATTGAATGGAATATTATTTAAAACCAGTGGATCTATAGGAGTTTCTGCCTACGCTATCATACTTAATATAAATTGGATGATCTATCTTTTATATTTAGGTATATCTCAAGCATCTCAGCCGATCATAAGTATAAATTATGGGAGTAATTTAAAAAGCCGTTTAAATGAGATATTGAAAATAGGAGCGACAACTTCATTTTGTCTGGGGATATTGATATATATAGGAGTTGTTTTTTATAGGGTAGAATTGGTAAGTTTGTTTGTTAATGAAAATAAGGAACTTACAGAGGTAGCAACAAATGGATTCCCGTTATTTTTTATAGCTATAATTTTTATGGGGTTCAATTTATTTATGGGAACTTATTTCCAGGCTGTGGAGCAGACAAAAGTTTCAATCTCTATAATGTTTTTGAGAGGACTTGGAGTAACTTTAATAATTCTATATCCAATGGCTAAATTCTATGGGATAGAGGGAGTTTGGTTAACTCTGCCATTTGCAGAAATAGTAACTACAGGTTTAATTATTTGGTGGATAAAGAAAAAAATGGTATAATGTTTTATTACTAATAAAGTAAAAAAACAATTTATTTAGAGGGGATAAAACTCCTTGAGCATTTTAAAAGGACGGTGGAACAAAAATGAAAGCATTGGCACTTTTTTCGGGTGGGTTAGACAGTAGTCTAGCTATTAAGTTAGTACAAAAGCAAGGGATAGAAGTTATAGCACTTAATTTCGTATCTCATTTTTTCGGTGGGAAAAACGAGAAAGCGGATAATATGGCTAAACAATTAGGAGTAAAATTAGAATATGTAGATTTTAGTGAGATTCATACAGAATTGGTTAAAAATCCTCCAAGTGGAAGAGGAAAAAATATGAATCCATGTATCGATTGTCACGCTCTTATGTTTGAAAAAGCAGGAGAATTATTAGAAAAATATGGAGCTAGTTTTTTGATTTCTGGAGAGGTTTTAGGACAGAGACCGATGTCACAAAACTTTAGTTCATTGAATAGAGTTAAAAAATTATCTGGTGTAGATTTAGGAGAGTTAATAGTAAGGCCGCTATGTGCTAAATTATTACCTATTACAAAACCAGAGGAATTAGGATGGATAGATAGAGAACAACTGATGGATATTAACGGAAGAAGTAGAAAAGCTCAACTTGAATTAGTAGAAGAGTGGGGAATTGTAGAATATCCAACTCCTGGTGGAGGATGTATGTTGACAGAACCGAATTATTCTAAAAGGTTAAGAACTTTAGAGGGTGATGGGTTTTTAGAAGATAAATATTCGTTCTTATTTCACTTAGCAAAAAGAGGAAGATTCTTTAGAGTAGAGAGCGGTAAATACTTATTTGTCGGAAGGGAAAAGGATGATAATTTCAAACTTTCTGAATATAAAAAATATGGAAGTCTTTATATTGCAGGAGCAGGAACTCCGGGACCTGCTATCGTAGGATATGGAGATCTGACTGAAGACCAGATTACTTTAGCTCAAAATTTATTTTCAAGATACTCTCAAGCTAAGGGAAAGAAAAAAATTCAAATAGTTATGAATGAAAAGATCGTAGAAGTAGAAGAGGCAGATTTAGAAAAATTAGCTGAAGATATAAAAAAATATTTAGTATTATAAGAGCAATAAGGTTATAGACAAATTGAGTCTATAACCTTATTTTTTTTAAAAAATAAAAAAATGAGGAGTCATTCATTTTTTGAATGGTGAAATTTTTATTTTGTCTAGAAAATAAGAAATTTCTAAGTTAGACCTATATGTTATATATATATAATATATGTTTTGGTGTTATTGGTATATTAAAATATACTTAAATGATTAATTTTTAGACAAAAAGTTTGGATTTAGGCGAATAATATATTAATATAAAAGTGAAAGATATATTCAATTGATGAATAATACATATAAATTTAATAGTGATAGATTGAGAGGCCTTTTTTTATGACATTTATTTTAAATAAAAAAATTGTTATGTTCCTGCGTTTAATATATTATGAGTATGATGAAAAAAAGATATAAAATATATGCGTTAAAAAGATATTAGGAGTGTGAAGTAAAAAAATGGAATTAAATGTTAAAAGACCTGTTTGGGTAGAGGTTAATTTAGATAGTTTAGGGCACAATATGAGAGAGATAAAAAAACATATAAAACCAGGAACCGAGGTTATGGCAGTAATAAAAGCTGATGCATATGGCCATGGAGCTTTGGGAGTGATAGATACATTAAAAGCAGAGAATATAAATAAATTTGCAGTGGCAGTATTGTCGGAAGCTATAGAGGTAAGGAACAAAGATAAGGATATACAGATTATATTACTGGGATATACTCCAGATGCCAACTTAGAGGAAGTAATTAAATGGGATATCACTCCTACAATATACTCCCTCAGACAAGCTAAAGTATTGGATGAATTAGCCAGACAACACGGGAAAAAAATTGCAGTACATATAAATGTAGATACTGGGATGCATAGGGTAGGATTACCTATAAAATATAGGACTGTAGAAGTAATAAAAGAGATAAGTGAGATGGATAATCTGTATTTAGAGGGAGTATACACCCATTTTGCAGTGGCTGATGAATCAGATAAATGGTATACGTTAAAACAGGTAGAGGAATTTAAGTATATAATAGAGGAATTAAAAAAATTAGGAGTAGAAATACCTATAAAACATGTGTCAAATAGTGCAGCTATATTAGATCTGCCAGAATTTAACTACGATATGGTAAGGGCAGGACTCCTCATGTATGGACATTATCCATCGGAAGTACAGGAGAAAGATAAGGTAATAGATCTGAAACAGGTGATGTCTCTGCACAGTAAGATCTACCATATAAGAACACTGGAAAAAGGAGAATCAATAAGTTATGGACTTACATATACGGTAAACAGACAATCCCGAACAGGACTAATACCTATCGGATATGCAGATGGATACAGCCGTGGACTTAGTAATAAAGGAAGAGTGATCATCAAGGGTAAAAATGCAGTAGCGAGAGTAGCTGGTGCCATCTGTATGGATAAATTTGTGGTAGATATTACAGGTTTAGATGTAGATGGAGGAGATGAAGTTATCTTATTTGGAGAAGATGAGCATAATAGAGTAACTCCAGAGGAGATAGCAAATATATTGGGGACGATAAGTTATGAAGTTTTATGTAATGTAAGTAAAAGAGTTCCTAGAGTGTATAAAAAAGATAAGAAAATTGTAGAGATAAAGGATGAGGTATTAGATAAAATAAACTTAAATTTTTAATTTTCGCCACAGGCGCTAAGGGGGGTAAAAAATGAGAAACATTAAGGTAGCAATATGGGGATTTGGAGCAATGGGAAGTGGGATGGCTAAGGCACTCCTAAATAAAAAAGGGATAGAGATTGTAGGTGTATGTGACCTTCATCCAGACAGGGTAGACAGAGAGATGCATGAAGTTTTAGGTTTAAATAAGGGGGATAGAACTCCGGTTTATATAAATGGAAACATAGATGAGGTATTGAAAGAAAAGTCTTGTGATGTGTGTCTATGTGCCACAGATTCATTTGTAAAAAAAGCATTTCCTAGATTAAAGTTAGTTTTAGAAAAAAAGATAAACGTAATATCTACAGCAGAAGAGATGTCTTATCCAAAGGCACAGAGCCCGAAAGAGGCTTTGGAATTAGATAGAATAGCTAAAGAAAACGGTGTATCCATATTGGGAACAGGAATAAATCCAGGACTTATGATGGACCTATTGGTATTAACATTAACAGGGGCTATGACAGACCTAACACACATAAAATCAGAGAGAATAAATAGTTTATCTCCATTTGGTCATGCAGTTATGGAAGAGCAGGGAGTAGGGCTTAGCAAGAGTGATTTTATAGAGCAGGATAAGGCAGGGACTTTGGCAGGACATGTTGGATTTGAAGAATCTGTAAATATGATGACAGATGCAGTAGGATGGACATTAGATGGGCCGTTAAAGACATCTATGGCTCCTATAGTTACAGACGTTCCTCGTGAAACACAGTATATCAAAGTGGATGCAGGATATGTAGCTGGATGCTCGATGTTAGGAGATGGATATGTAGATGGAGAGAAGAAAGTAGAGATGGTTCATCCGCAACAAATAGAACCACAATTAGGAGGAGTGGAAACAGGTGACTATATCACATTGACTGGAACTCCTAATGTTAATATGGCAATAACTCCTGAGATAGATGGTGGTATAGGAACTATCGCAATGTGTATCAATATGATACCGCAAATTATAAATTCTAGACCTGGATTAAAAACAATGATTGATCTGCCTATCCCTAGATGTATAGTAGGAGATTACAGAGATATGATAGAGGTAGAACTTAATTAGTTAAAAATTAAGTTCAAGAGATTATAATTTTGACCCAGATTAAAAAATTAAACTAAAATAAAGGAGTTAATGTTTTTAATCTGATTTTGTAAAATGTGATTGGGAGGGATAGTGATGATTGCTAAAAAAGGTGACTGGGTAATGGTCTATAACATAGTATTAGAGCCAAAAGACAGAGCCCCTCAAATACCAGAGGATACTAAAAAAGTTCCATTGGAGATGTGGATAAAGGGATTTTTATTGGAAGATACTAGGGTAGGAGAAGTGGCAGAAATAGAAACAATAGTGGGAAGAAAAGTTAGTGGGAAATTGGTGGAAATCCACCCTAATCATGAACACAACTATGGAAACCATGTACCTGAAATTTTACAGATAGGAAAAACCCTGAAGGAACTACTTTTTTGCGGGGAGGGGAAATAATGGATAGAAGTTATAATGCTGTGATGTCTAGAAAGACAGAGATAATGAAAAAAGCTGTAGGAATAGACTATAATACCTTTGAGAAGGAAGGTATAGAATTTGACTATGAAGCGATGATGAGAGAAGCTGGATATTCATTGGAAGAGATAAAAAAAATACAAGGTGAAACTGGAGTAGGAAATACTCCTATATATGAACTTAGAAATTTAACTGATTTAGCCAGAAAAATAGCTCCAGCTGGAAAAGGAGCCAGAATTTTCTTAAAAGATGAGGCATCTAATCCCTCTGGAAGTTTTAAGGCTAGACGTGCTGCTACAGCAGTATATCATGCCAAAAAGCTGGGATATAAAGGAGTTATTGCTGCAACTTCTGGAAACTATGGAGCGGCAGTAGCATCTCAGGCAGCGATGTTGGGATTAAAATGTATAATAGTACAAGAGTGCTATGACAGTAATGGAAAAGGCCAGCCTGAAATTGTAGAAAAAGCCAGAAAGTGTGAGGCATATGGAGCTGAGGTAGTTCAATTGACTGTAGGGCCTGAACTATTTTATTCATTCTTAAATTTGTTGGAAGAAACAGGATACTTTAATGCTTCCCTTTATACACCTTTTGGTATTGCAGGGGTTGAGACTTTAGGTTCAGAGTTAGTGGAGCAGATAGTTGAAAAAACCGGTAAACAACCTGATGTAGTGGTATGTACCAATGCAGGAGGAGGGAACCTTACAGGAACTGCTCGTGGGATTATAAAAGCAGGGGCAAAAGGTATAAAAGTAGTAGGAGCAAGTGTAAATTTAAAGGGACTGCACATGGCATCGGACAGTGATTTTAATAAGAAATCATTTACAACTGGACATACTGGATTTGGAATACCATTTACAACTAATCCAGACAGATCAGATGTTCCTAGGTCGGCAGCGAGACCCCTTAGATATATGGATCGATATGTAACGATAACTCAGGGAGAAGTATTTTATATGACAGAATCTCTGGCTCAGTTAGAGGGACTAGAAAGAGGTCCAGCAGGAAATACATCTCTGGCAGCAGCTTTTTCCATAGCCCAAGAGATGGATAAAGATCAGATAATAGTAGTACAGGAAACAGAATATACAGGTGCTGGGAAGCATATTCAACCACAGTTATCCTTTGCAAGGGATAATGGAATAGATCTACATTTTGGTAACCCAAGAGATGAAGTTCCTGGGAAGAGTATAATATTACCGGAACACCCAAAAATGATAAAAGCTATTGATTTAGATATGGATAAGATAAGAAAATCGTATATAAAAAATATGGTTAACAAAAAATCTGACAGCAGACAATTTACTGATGAAGAACTGAGCTATATTGCCCTTGAGACAAACTTAACAGTAGAAGAAGTAAAAGGAAGATTAAAATAAAAACTATGTAAAAGAAGAAGATAAAGAAAATTCTGATAGCAGTGAATTTACTGCTGACGAACTCAATTATATTGCTCTTGAGACCAAAATGACAATAAATAAAAAAATTAAGGAGCTGAATATTTTGAAAACAAAAATAATAGGGGTACCATTAAATTTCGGAGCCAACAGGTGTGGTTTAGAATTTAGTATAAATAACTTTATAGATAAATATCCAAAATATAAAGATAAGATAGAAGTTTTAGAGGTAGAGAGACAGGAAGAAGATTTTTCCATAAAGGGAGCTAAATACCTGAATACAGTAGCAAAAACCTGTGAAGATTTAGCAGTAAAGGTAAATAAGACATTAAAAGATGGGAATTTTCCCATTAGTCTGGGAGGAGATCACGCTATAGCTATAGGAAGTATAGCTGGGGTGGCTAAGGAAAAAGAGATTGGTATATTATGGATGGATGCTCATGGAGACATGAATACCCCTGAGATAAGTGGGTCGGGGCATATACATGGGATGCCGTTAGCTACCTCTGTAGGACACGGACATTCTAAATTGATAGATTGTTTTTATAATGGAACTAAGGTAAAGAAAGAAGACGTAATCTTATTTGGAACCAGAGATATAGATGAAAGGGAACAAAAATTGATCGATGAATTAGGGATTAAAAATTATACCTGGAAGATGATAGCAGAGATGGGATTTGAAAAAGCATTAGGTGAGGTAAAAGAATTTTTTAAAGGTAGAAACCTACATATCAGTTTTGACCTGGATGGGATAGATCCTGCAGAGATTACAGCTGTTGGGACACCTGTTGTAGGAGGACTCAGCCGTGAAATGGGGAAGATCTTGATATCGGAGATGATAGATACGGCATCTGTAACATCTATAGATATAGTGGAATATAATCCAATATATGAAAAAGAGTCAGAAACTTCTGAATATGTAGATGAATTGCTCCAATTAATAGAAAAAAAGATAAATTAAATCTAAAATAATAGATGTAATAGAGGTAGTTTAGATGGCTATCTTTATAGTTTAACCATAGCAATTAGGGGGGATAAGATGAAAGGATATTTAAAAAGAGAAGATGATTTCTCCACAAGAAGAAAACATCTGCATAATTTAACAGATGAAGAGTTAAAAAATAAATTTTGGGAGTTAGCAGAAAAATTAGTGGACCCAATGTTAGACCTGGCTAAAACCCATACTACACCATCAATTGAGAGATCAGTACTTCTCAGAATGGGGTTTTCAAGCATAGAAGCTAAGCCTTTGGTAGACGGAGCAATAGATAGAGGACTTATAGGAAAGGGTGTAGGTCACTTAGTATATAAAATATCAGAGGAAAAAAATATCTCTATTCGGCAGGCAGGGGAAGAGATGATAGAGGGAAACCACTGGGATACCCTTATGGAAATCTTTAAGGGAGGTAAAAAATAATGAAAAAATTAATACCAACTGAAAAAATGGACATAAGAGAAATATTAAATGATCTTGAAAACTATAGACCCAAGAGAAGAGGCTGGACTTGGAGAAAGAAGGTAGAAAATTTAAAGATGGGAGCATTTGAATTTACTGACTGCTCAGAACCATTAAAAAATTCTATTGGAATCCCAGCAGCTAGATATTTTGATAATTTAGACCCGCAACCTGCAGAAGTAATCACAACAGAGATCGCATCAGGAAGATTTGAAGATGATATCAGAAGGATGAGGATGGCAGCATGGCATGGGGCGGATCACCTTATGGTAATTAGAACAGCTGGACAATCACATTTTGATGGTCTGATAGAGGGGACACCACAAGGGATTGGAGGAGTACCTATTACCAGAAAACAAATAAGAGCACAGAGAAAAGCTTGTGATTTGATAGAGGAAGAGGTAGGAAGACCAATAAATTATCATTCATATGTATCAGGAGTAGCAGGACCTGACGTAGCAGTAATGTTTGCAGAAGAGGGAGTAAACGGAGCCCATCAGGATCCTCAATACAATGTACTCTATAGAAATATAAATATGGTAAGATCATTTATAGATGCAGCAGAATCAAAAAAAATAATGGGTTGGGCTGAGATGGCTCAAATAGATGGAGCACATAATGCCAATGCAACTGCTAGAGATGCATGGAAAGTAATGCCGGAACTTATGGTTCAGCATGGATTAAATTCTATATTTTCTTACAAATCAGGGATAAAGAAAGAGAATATATGTCTTTCTACAGTGCCTCCTACAGCAGCACCGGCACCATCTATGAAATTTGACCTGCCATATGCAGTAGCTCTGAGAGATCTATTTACAGAGTATAAGATGAGAGCTCAGATGAATACAAAATATATCACTTCATCGTCTAGAGAAGCTACAGTAACTCATGTAATGAATATGATGATCTCTAGATTGACAAGTGCAGATATTCAGTCTACAATCACACCTGATGAAGGTAGAAATGTACCTTGGCACGTGTATAATATAGAGGCCTGTGATACAGCTAAGCAAACTTTAGTAGGACTAGATGGATTACTCGAGATGGTAGAAGTAAGAAAAGACGGATACCTTCCAAAAATGGTAAGAGAATTAAAAGAAAGAGCTGTACTATATCTAGAAGAGATGATGGAAACAGGTGGATATTTTGAAGCTGTAGAGAAGGGATTCTTTGTAGATTCTGGTAATTATCCTGAAAAAAATGGTGATGGAATAGGTAGAAAAAAAGATGGCGGAGTAGGAGCTGGAAGAGTATTTGCAAGAGATGAAGACTATATGGCACCTGTAACAGGCCATTTTGGGAATAATAATATAGATCAATATGGAGCTAAAAACCCAGCTGATCTAATTGGTGGATCTACATTTGAAGATCCAGATAAGATAGTATATATCGATGAATTAGACGATGTAGATAACGTAAATGTAAGGATGGCAGAAAATGAGGAATATAGATCTACATCTAAGATCAAACCAGAGGTAGAATGGCTAGCTGACGGTACTGTGCAGATAGAGTTATTCCTGCCTACAAGTCAAAGAATAGCAGAATTTGCAGCCGTTGAATTTGCTAAAAAGATGAATTTAGCAAATCCAGAGGTAATTCATTCTGAAGTTATGCATATAAGTGAGGGAACTAGGATTCAGGTCAAAGGAAAGGTTGAATTTGATCTAGATATAGATAGTTTAGTAATCCCACCTGAACCTGAAGTTATGACAGATGATGAGATTAGAGGATTAGTAGAAAAATATGATATGAAGATAGTGGCAGGAACTGTAGGAGAGGATGAGCATTCAGTTGGACTCCGTGAAGTTATAGATATAAAACATGGAGGAGTGGAAAAATTTGGAATGGAAGTTGAATATTTAGGAACTTCTGTACCTTGTGAGAAACTAATTGATGCAGCTGTAGAACTAAATGCAGATGTAGTGTTAGCCTCTACAATCATCTCCCATGATGATGTTCACTATAAGAATATGAAAAAATTACATGAATTAGCCATTGAGAAAGGTATCAGAGATAAGATAATCATCTGTGCTGGTGGTACTCAGGTAACTCCTGAAATAGCTAGAAAAAATGGGATGGATGAAGGGTTCTCAAAAAATGACAGGGGAGTAAATGTAGCTTCATTCCTGGTAAAAAGAAAGAAAGAGATGATGGAAAAATAGAATTACTTTTCTAAATATATGTTTTACCCTTCATAGGAGGGGGCCTGTGGCAGTAGTTTTAAGGTAAGGATTACTGCCTGGGTTTCTTTCTTTGAGGTTCCCATTTTAAGTTGAGTATTTAATACATTTAATTTGATATTCCATGAATATATCATAAAAGAAAGAGGGTAGAGGAGCAGAGATATGAAAATAGATGTTTTGGTAGCAGAGATAGGAAGTACTACAACAGTTGTCAATGCCTTTGGAAATTTAAATGGAGAAAACCCAAAGTTTATAGGGCAGGGGCAGGCTCCTACCACGGTAGATCAAGGGGATGTGAATCTAGGTCTTATGGATGCTACATATGATTTGGAGGAAAAACTGGGAATTAAAGAGTTGGAATATGATGAGTTTTTAGCTACAAGTAGTGCAGCAGGGGGCTTGAAGATGACTGTTCATGGATTGGTATATGATATGACAGCTAAAGCGGCAAAGGAAGCAGCCCTTGGAGCAGGAGCAAATATTCATATGGTAACATCGGGAAAACTGAGAAGAACAGATTTAAAGGAGATAGAAAAAATAAGACCTAATATAATTTTACTCGCTGGAGGAGTGGATTATGGTGAGCGGGATACAGCTCTATATAATGCAGAACTTCTAGCTAAACTTGATTTGGATATACCTATAATCTATGCAGGAAATATCCAAAATTGTGAGGAGATAAAATTAATATTTGAGGACTATGGGAAAGAAAAACTTTTAAAAATAGTGGAAAATGTATATCCCAAGATAGATCGATTAAATGTAGAGCCTGTAAGACGTGTAATTCAAGATGTTTTTGAAGAGCATATAATCCATGCTCCAGGGATGGAAAAGGTAAGAGATGTAGTGAGCGGGCCTATAGTACCTACCCCGGGAGCTGTAATGGAATCCTCTAAGATCTTAAAAGAAGTTATAGGAGATTTGGTTACTATAGATGTGGGAGGAGCGACTACAGATATCCACTCGGTAACTGATGGCAGTGAGGAGATAACGAGTATTTTAATCTCTCCAGAACCTGTAGCCAAAAGAACTGTAGAGGGTGATTTAGGGGTCTATGTAAATATGAGGAATATAGTTGAGATAGTCGGGGAAAAAAACTTAGCTAAGGAGTTATCTGTAGAGGAAGAGGAATTGACAGAGCATCTTTTGAATTTCCCACCTATTCCTAAAAGTGAAATGGAGATAAAGACAGTGGAGATCTTGACAGAAAAAGCAGTGATTATGTCGGTTCATCGACATGCCGGTGGATATAGACACCTCTTTGGTGAAACTAAAAAAACTTTGGCTGAAGGTAAAGATCTGACCAGTATTAAATGGATAATAGGGACTGGAGGAGCATTAACCCGTATACCTAACAGGATAGAGATCTTAAAAAAAATAGCCATGAGTAATAAGGGAGATAAACTCCTACCTACGCCAGAGGCAAAAATATTGATAGATAATGATTATATTATGGCTTCTTTGGGAGTCCTTTCAAAATATAATAAAGAATCAGCAGTTAGATTGCTGAAAAAAAGTTTAAAAATAGAGGAGGTGGAAACTTTATGACTGAATACCCAAGAGTAGTAGTAGATCTAAGTAAGATCGGAGAAAATGTAAAATTTTTGACAAAAAAATGCAAGGAATCCCAGATAGATGTAGTGGGAGTAACCAAGGTTTTTTCAGGGAGTATAGAGATAGCTAAGGTATTGGTAGAGGGAGGAGTAAGATATTTAGGAGATTCCAGGGTGGAAAATTTAAAAAAATATGAAAACCTGGACGTTCCCAAGATAATGATTCGTCTGCCAATGAGATCTCAGATAAAAGAGGTGATAAAACACGTAGATATAAGTTTAAACAGTGAAATATCTACTATAGCTCTTTTAAATGAAGAGGCCGGCAAACAATATAGAGTCCATAGAATCATCCTGATGCTTGAATTAGGAGATCTTCGAGAGGGGATCCTACCAGAAGATGTAGAGAGGTATATGGAACAAATAAATTCTATGAAAAATATTAAATTAGAGGGAATAGGTGTGAATTTAACGTGTTACGGAGGTATTATTCCCAGTTTCGATAATTTAGGGGAATTAGAAAAAGTTTCGGATTTAATAGAGGAAAAATATAATTTAAAGCTAAATATTATATCAGGGGGGAATTCTAGTAGTTTGGATCTATTGTGGAAAAACAACATGCCTCCTAAAATAAATAACTTAAGGCTGGGGGAATCACTTATCTTTGGTCGAGAAACGGCTTATGGAAAAGATCTCGAAGGCTGTTTCTATGACAGTGTAAAATTAGAGGTAGAAATAATAGAGTTAAAGGAAAAACAATCTTATCCAGTTGGGGAAATTGGGCTCAATGCTTTTGGAGAAAAACCTGTATTTGTAGACAGAGGAAAGAGAAAAAGGGCTATTTTAGCTATCGGAAAACAAGATGTAGACCAGTCTAATTTAGAACCGATGGATGAAAAGTTAATAATATTAGGTGCCAGCAGTGATCATTTGGTGTTGGATGTAACTGATTCAAAAAAGGAATACAAGGTAGGAGATATAGTGGAATTTAAGCTGGATTATGGGTCTCTTTTACAGTTAACAACATCACCTTATGTAAAAAAGGTATTTGATTAAATTTGACAAAGTTAATAAATTATTATAGAATAACTCTCAGAAAAGAAAAATTTAGATAGAGGTTGCAAATATTAAAGAGTAATTTTAGGCTAGTTATGACAAGCTTTGACCCTAAAATGAAAGGTAAATTTGCCGAAATGCGAAGAAGAAAGTCAGGATTCTTTGTATTGGGATTATGGAGAATACCCATAAGACTGTCACCATATAAAATTGGTGATGTGCTATTAAATGATTTTGAGCATAGACCTTATTTAAGTTTTATTGTTGGAGTTATTGGTAGTGTTATCGATAGCTCTTTTTTGTTACTTATAAAAAAAACAGGAGGGAATTGATTATGGGGAGTAAGATGAAAAAGGAAACGACATTTATGTACGCACTGATACCGTTGTTATTTTTAATAGGAAGTTTATTTTATGCAATTCAAATTGCACATATTGACGTGCACATACCTATCTTAGTATCGGCATTTTTTGCAGCTGGAGTAGCTATATTTGGTTTAAATTACACATGGAATGAGATAGAAGCAGGAATGGTTGAAACTATCAAGATGGCTTTAGGTGCAATCATAATTCTTATGATAATCGGAATGGTAGTAGGAACTTGGATTCAATCTGGTGTAGTACCAACTATGATATTTTATGGATTAAAGATATTGTCACCTGGAATATTTTTACCGGCAACAGTTATCATATGTGCTATTGTATCGGTAGCGACAGGTTCATCATGGACAACAGCAGCAACAGTAGGTATAGCACTTATTGGTGTAGGAGAGGGACTTGGAATACCTAGAAATATAGTAGCCGGTGCGATTATTTCCGGAGCATATATGGGGGATAAATTATCACCATTATCAGATACAACAAATTTAGCACCAGCAATGGCAGGAGCTACATTATTTGAGCATATTAAGCATATGTTATATACAACAGTACCTAGTTTCATTATCTCTATAATTTTATTCGGATTTATTGGAAGTAAATATACAGGGGCTGCGTTGAACACAGGGATGATTGATGGAATATTAACTACTCTAAATGGAAACTTTAATATTAGCCCGTTACTATTATTAGTACCAGTTATTGTTATCGGGGCAGTAATAATGAAAGTTCCTGCAATACCTGGATTATTCGGTGGAGCTATCCTAGGTGGAATAGCAGCAATGGTCTTCCAGGGAGCATCATTAGGATCGGTATTCTCAACTTTACACTATGGTTATTCAGCTGAATCGGGATTACCAATGGTAGACGATCTATTAAATAGAGGGGGATTAGACTCTATGATGTGGACTGTTTCATTGATTCTTTGTGCTATGATCTTAGGTGGAATAATGGAAAAAACACAAATGTTAGCAACTTTAGCAATGAAGATTTTATCTGTGGCACACTCTACTGGAAACTTAATCTTAGTAACTATATTGACACCGATTTTTGTAAACTCAATAGCGGGAGATCAATATCTTTCAATAGTTGTACCAGGAAGAATGTTTAAGGATGCATATACAGAGAAAGGTTTACATCCTAAAAATCTTTCGAGATCATTAGAGGATGCAGGAACACTGACATCACCATTAATTCCTTGGAACACATGTGGGGCGTACATGATAGCTACTTTAGGGCTGGCACCATGGACTTATGTTCCGTATTGTTTCTTAAACTTAATAAATCCAATTATAGCTATAATTTATGGATATACAGGATTTTCAATTGAAAAGATAGAAAAGGAAAAAGTAGAAGTAGAAGCATAAAAAAAGTAAAAATCCCTCCTAATTTTAGGAGGGATTTTTACTTTAAAGAATATGATATAATATCTATATTATAATTTTTAGGAGTGGTCAAATGAATCAGGTGATTTTAAGTTTATATTTTTTCTTAGTTATCTTTATAGGATATAGTTCTTACAAAAAAATTAAGGGATCAAAAGACTATTTTATAGCTGGAAAAGATGCTGGTGTGAAAGAAATTGCGGGAAGTCTCTTGGCTACAGTATTAGGAAGTTCAGCGATTATAGGAAGCGTTAATTTTTCCTATGCCAATGGATGGGCTGGCTCTTGGTTTATGCTCTGTGCAGCTTTAGGTCTTTTAGGTCTCCTACCCTTGGTAGACAGGTTAAAAAAATATAAGAGTTATAATTTACCGGAACTAATGGGAGAGTTTTACGGGAATGAGGTAAAGGTTCTTTCATCTATTATCATCCCTATTGCATGGATAGGCATAGTCGCAGCTCAGATAATGGGTTCAGCTAAGATAATCTCTATATTTGTGGATATGAACTACTCTACTGCAGTTATTATAAGTGGTCTGGTATTTATTGCCTATACATTTTTAGGGGGTCAATTATCCATTATAAAAACAGATTTTATCCAGTTTTTATTTATAATAGCCGGAGTTATTCTTTGTTTTACCTATATCTTAAAAGGTGGAGGAGATATAGTCGGGGTGGGACTGATCAATGAAAAATTTGGTTATTTAGATCTTTTTATTATGATTCTAACCTACTCATCTACTTTTTTAGTGGGACCGGATATCTATTCTAGGATATTTTGTGCCAGGGATGAAAAAACGGCTAAACAGGCTATAAAATTATCCATTGTAATTTTAATTCCACTAGGATTTATTTTAGCAGGGATAGGAGTTTATGTGAGTTCAAATTACGGGGTAGATATAGTAAAGGGATCTGTACTGATGTTTTTAGCAGACAGAGTATTGCCACAGCCAATAGTAATCTTACTTTACTTCGGATTATTGTCGGCAGTTATTTCCTCAGCGGATACTACCTTACTTACTGCTTCCTCTACTTTTGCCCAGATCTTTATGAAGGATTTAAGGGAGGAACAAGCTATAAAATTAACCAGAGTATTTATTCTTATTTTCGGTGGATTTTCTATACTGGTGGCATTGAAGTTTACCTTTATATTATCCACACTGCTACTTGCTCTAGCGGTCTATTCAGGAGCTTTTATAGTACCGTGTTTGGCAGGGATTTTAGGGTACAGGTGTAAAAAAAATTATGCTGTATCAGGGATTTTATTGGGTGGAGGTTTAGCTCTCTATGGTAAATTAACTGGAGGAGTACCAGGAAATCTCATAATTATTTTTTCATTCTTGGTGAACTTTATAATCTTGGTATTGGGAAGGCCTAGAGAGGTTAGAATAAAAAAATAAAAACTAAAATTTTAAAAATTAAGTTAAAAAAAGGCTCCTCCACTTAGAATTATCTAAATGAAGGAGGCTTTTTGTTTATTTTACTATAATTTCTTTTACCCTTCCAACTTGTCCATCTGTAAGCCTTACCTTTATCCCATGAGGGTGAAACTTACTGTTAGTCAGAAGATCCTGTACTGTTCCGTAAGTTAATTTACCACTTCTCTGATCATTTTTTAAAACGATTGCTACCTCTATACCAGGTTTTATGTCACTTCTATTTCTTCCATCCATTGTAATAACTCCTTCTATATATATGATTTTGTTTCAAAGAATTTTACCATGAAAATAACGACTTTTAAAGTCGATTGTTATTTTATATCTTTTATGAGCTCAAATCCAGTGATATTTTTTATTCCTAAACCAGGTTCATTGGATAAGGTTATCTCAGGTCCATCCATGAGAATCCCTCCATCTAATGGATTTTCACTGCAGAGAGCCGGACCGTCTAAATCTATCCGGGTTATAATAGAACTCTTTGCTGCTGCCAAATGAGCTGCCGCTGTAACACTTATTCCTGCTTCTAACATACATCCGATCATACATGGAATATTATAGATCTCACAGATATTAATTATTTTTAAAGCATTTGATATTCCACCAGTTTTCATCAATTTAATATTGATAATATCAGCAGCTTCTCGAATGATTACTTCTATTGCGTCTTTAGGTGAAAAGATAGATTCATCTGCCAAAATTGGGGATAAGACCTCAGATGTAACCTTTATCATTCCATGGATATCGTCAGCTTTTACAGGTTGTTCTACAAAATCCAAGACAATCCCATATTCCTCGATTTTCTTGATGGCATAGATTGATTCCTTTGCACTCCATCCCTGATTTGCATCTAACCGCAATTTTATATCGGATCCTACTGCTTCATAGATAGATTTTATCCTATAAATATCTTCTTCAATATTTTTACCCACCTTGATCTTTAACTCATCAAAGCCATTTTCTACAGCTTTGAGGCTGTCGGCTACCATCTTTTCAACGCTGTCTACACTGATGGTTAGATCGGTTTTCAAATGGTTAAGACCTCCTCCTAGGACTTTATATAGAGGTTTATTCATAGATTGTGCAAACAGGTCATAGAGGGCTATCTCTAGAGCTGCCTTTGCACTGGTATTTTTAAGTATTGTCTTCTGTACAATGTCTATCAGGTCATTAAAACCTTCAATATTTTTCCCTATTAATTGTTTTCCTATTAAAGTTACGGCTCCGATTATAGAATCGTGGGTATCACCTGTAATAACAGCAGTTGGAGGAGCTTCCCCAAATCCACTATTTCCTGTATCAGTTTCTATAATTATAACTATATCTTCTACACTTTCCACCGTTCGAAGTGCTGTTTTAAACGGTGTAATCAGTGGAACTTTGATCTTTCCAACTTGTATTTTTTCTATGATCATAATATACTCCTCCCTTTGATAACCCTTGTTAGAAGTTTACCACAAAATCAGGTGTTTTATAGAGGAAAGATCACATTAAATAATAGTTTAAACTATAAAATAATTAACTCGAGTTAATTAATTTGACATTTTTATTTACTTGAGTTAAGATATATTAATAGACTAAAAGGGGGAAGAGTATGAGTATAAAGAGATTTTTAGAAAAAAATAAATGGATAATGTTATCCTTTGTAGGAGCAATAGTTACCTATATAATAATGATATTAGTGACTATACCTACTATTAGAAATGGGATGAATGGGATAGAAATTTTTGATTTAAGACCGATGGGTTACTCTGTAAATGAGGGCTATAGTATACTCGATACATTGACAAAGGAAACTATTCAATATTATAAATATGTGCAACTACCTTTAGATTTTATATACCCATTTGCTATAAGTATGTTTTGTTTTTTAACATTATCAAAACTAACATTTAAAATGGGAAAAATAAAGGTAGTTAGATGGCTAGCTTTTCTAGTTATGACTTTTGATTATTTAGAGAATATGAGTATCTATTATTTGTTGAGTAACACTGTAAAACCTTGGATGATAAAAGTAGCTAGTTTTTTTAGTGTATGTAAAGCGTTATCAACTACAGTTGTTATGACTATACTTTGTCTATTAATAATTTTAAAGATAAAAAAAAGTTTAAGAAGGTGTATGTAGATGATTAATATGAAAATTGGAAAGAGGGAACACAAAAGAGTTATACAAAAAATGGAAATCATGAATGGATTTTTAGATGCAATGGAAATATCTGATCTACACCTAATAAAAATAGAAGATATCTGTAAAACAATAGGTATTTCGAAAGTCACTTTTTTTAATTACTTTCAATCAAAAGAACAGGTCATAGAGTACTTCATCAAACTATGGCAATACGACCTATCATTTAAACTAGATATAGAAGGATTAGTAGGGTCAAAGGTTATCTATGGTATTTTTGATCATGTAAGTGGACATCCAGCTGGACAACAAATTATGAATACTCTAATGGAGTTTTTTATTAAAGTAAAGCTTTATGATCCTGTGATCATTAGTGATTATGAACTCTATATTTATAATGAAGAGGCTTATAAAAAAGGATATAGAGAGACATCACTTACCAGACTGATCCAAAAAGGGTTAAGGGAAAAAAAATTAGACGCTAATAAAGAAACAGCATTGATTAATATCATTATTAGTGGTTTCTATGGGACATCATTTATTCAAAATTTAGGGTTAGGTAGTGATTTTAAATCATCGTACCATGAATTTTTAAACCACGTTTTAAATGAAAATTTTAGATAATGCTCTCTTCTAATATTATTCTCTCATCCATCTTTTAATAATTATAATAAATGAAATTAATTCTCTCTTATAGGAAAAAACAAAAACATTTGAATATGTTTATAGAATATAGAGAAAATTAATTAGGGGTGGTTTTATGGTTTCAAAGGTACTCAGTTCCAGTTATATAGGTATAGAATCATATATATTAGAGGTAGAAGCTGATATAATGGCTGGACTACCCAGCTTTAATATAGTAGGGTTAGCAGATGTAGCTATCTCTGAAAGTAAGGAAAGGGTCAGAGCTGCGGTTAAAAATAGCGGGTATGAAATACCTGCAAGGAGGATAGTAATAAATCTTTCACCTGCTGGTATCAGAAAGGAAGGAGCTTCCTTTGATCTTTCTATAGCTATAGGTATATTAGCTAGTTTAGGAGAGGTGGAAAATAAAAAGTTAGAGAAATATATAGTATTAGGAGAACTCTCTTTAAATGGTAATATCAGAAAGATTGACGGAGCTATAAATTCGGTTATCTGTGCTAAAGAAAACGGTGTCTCAGGAATAATTCTGCCTAGGGAGAACTATTTGGAAGCCAGTGTTATAAAGGGGGTGGAGATAATACCGGTGGATAACCTGGTTCAGGTAGTTGAATTTTTAAACGATAAGATAGAAATAGAATCACCAAAAGTGGAGTCTAGGAAGGAAGAGAACGATTATTTAGTGGATTTTAAGGAGGTAAAGGGACAGGTTCAAGCGAAAAGGTGTATAGAGATAGCAGCAGCAGGGGGTCATAATTTTTATATGATAGGAACTCCAGGAGCCGGAAAATCAATGTTAGCAAAACGATTGCCTACTATATTACCTATTATGAATGAGGATGAAATAATCGAATCAACCAAGATATACAGTAGTACAGGACTCCTGACAAAAGATATGCCTATAATAAATAGAAGACCATTTAGAAGTCCCCACCATAGCAGTTCCATGGTTTCCATTGTAGGAGGAGGGAGAGTTCCAAAAGCCGGTGAAATAAGTCTGGCCCATAATGGTGTTTTGTTTTTAGATGAAGTTACAGAATTTCCAAGACTAGTTTTAGAAACATTGAGACAGCCCCTGGAGGATAAAAAAGTATCTATAACCAGGGCAGAATATAGGGTAGAGATGCCGGCAGATATGGTCCTTATAATGGCTTCTAATCCATGTCCATGTGGAAACTTATTTGAAAATAGGTGCACCTGCAGCCCATTTCAGATAAATAGATATCAGCATAAAATTTCAGGACCCCTGTTGGATAGGATAGATCTGTATTTAGAGATAAAAAAATTATCGAGCTCAGAACTGTCCTCCTACAAGGAGGGAGAAAGTTCTATAAGGATAAGGGGAAGGGTTGAAAAAGCAAGAAAAATACAGTGGAAAAGATTTGGAAATTCAAAAATTAATGGAAATATGACTCCTAAGGAGATAAAAACACACTGTAAATTAGATGATAGGAGTAAAAAAGTGTTGATCGATTCCATAGACGTATTTGGGCTCTCTGGTAGGAGTTATGATAAGGTACTCAAGGTGGGGAGGACAATTGCTGATTTAGAGGGAAGTGAAAATATAGAATTATCCCATATTATGGAAGCCCTCAGTTATAGAAAAAAATAAATTATATTTAGGCTTTCTAACTGGAAGCCTTTTTATTTTTTAGGAGATATTAAAATTTTAAATTAAAAAATCTAAAAAAAAGAGAGTTGTTTATCAAAATAACTCTCCTTTTTTATTTATACTGTTGTTTATTTTTTAGTCATTCTTGTTCAGCCATCTATTGAGAATTTCTATATATTTATTGTTTTCTTCTACAAATGGCATATGACGACTGTATTCAAATAACTCCCACTCTGAGTTGGGAATTTTATCATACATTGTTTTGGCAACAAGAGGAGAACAGAGATCGAGTAAACCACTAGTAATTAGACAAGGTTCTTCTATATCTTCAATTTTTTTTGTGAAATCAAAGTTTTTAAGAGTTCCAGAGGGACAAAACTCATTTTGACCCCATGCAGTTATATACGCTTCTGTTCCGGAAACTTTTGGACGTCTCAAACACTCTGGGGAATCAGCTGTTATTTCACCTGCGCAATGACGAACCATGAATTCGGCCTCTGCTTTTTGGTATTCTTTCGAGGAATAATCGTTAGTTTTTTCAGCCTGAGCTATAGCTTCCTGCATGTCTTTTGGAAGGTATGCAACTCTTCTACGCTGTTCTTTTTCCCATATGGAAGCAGATGGTAAAGTGCTGGATAGTATATAACTTTTGATTCCTTTAGGTTTGTACTCACAAGCATATTGGATCGCCTGCATTCCCCCCCAGGATTGGCCTAAGAGATGAATTTCATCTAAAGCTAAGTGTTTACGCAGTTGGATCAATTCATCGATCCACGTTTGGGCATTCCATAGATCGGGACGAGAAGGCGTGGCAGATAGTCCGCAGCCCAATTGATCGTACATGATAACTGCCCGGCCATCTTCTGCTACTTTATCAAGGATCTCAAAATAGTTATGAGTTGATCCAGGTCCGCCATGTAATAAAACCAGTGGCTTTTTATCACCTTTACATTCTCCTACTATACGATAATAAGTTTTGTATTCTAAATACGGCATATAACCTTCGGTAATTTTCATAATGAGTGCCTCCATAGTTAATTATTAAAGAGTTGTTGATAAGATTTTTTTTTGCAATAAACTTTTTTTTATATAGATAAAAAATTAATTTTATTTAATTGATTGTAAAAAAAATCACAATTTTTGAATTATAAATACTTTATAGATGTTATTTTAGAAATGATAAATTCATATCAAATTTAAAATTATAATTTATAAAATTCTAAGTTTTTGATTAATTTAGTATATTTATAATACTATTATCTTCAAATGTCAATTGCTATATTAAATAAATCTTTGAAAAATTAAAAAAAAGTTGTTTCGATTAAAGGAAATGTGTTACTATGTAGTACATTATAAAAAGAAAAGAAACAAACTTCGAACTTTTGATACGAAATTCAACAAATGTGCTGAAATATAGAACTGTTTTAAAACTAAAGCGATAAAAAAGAAAAGAAAATTAATTTTTTTTAATATAAAAATGATACTTTTAAATTATTTATCGATTACTAATTGCTTAATCTTTCACAAAGATAAAAGTTGTTTGAATAATTAATAATATATAGTTATGGTATTTAAAGTCATTGTTATTTATCACAATTTAAAGATAATAACTTGATTTTTTATAAATACAAAAGCAATATCAATTTTTTTTAATCGGGGGGAAAGAAGATGGAAAAAGCAGGAAAAAAACCATTTGGATTTTATGTATGTTCAATGGCTTTCGTATTGGAAAGGTTTTCGTTTTATTCAGCTAAATGGTTAATCGCAGTATTCTTAGTTGCTAAGATAGCAGATGGTGGATTAGGAATTGAGCCAGGGGATGCAGCAAAGATGACAGCCAACTTGGTAGCATTCACTTATTTAGCACCAATAATCGGGGGATATCTTTCAGATAAAGTATTTGGTGCCAGATACCTTGTGCCTATCGGTATGCTACTCATGGGAGCAGGTTACTTAGTGGGATGGCAGGCTAATAGTACCGGGATGGTTAACTTGATGATTATCTTATTATCTTTAGGTACAGGGTTATTTAAGTGCCAAACAAATGCTATAACTGGTAGACTATTCGATGATCCCGGAGAATTAGACGGTGCATTTTCTACTCAATATTCATTTGTTAATGTTGGTGCTTTCCTGGGGACAACTATTATCGGTTTGCTTGTAGGATTTAAAGGGTATTCTTTCTGTTTTTTAGTTATTGCAATAGTGATGTTTGTTAATGCAGCATTCTTCATCTATGGATGGAGATTTTTAGGAGATACAGGTAAAAAGCCATTTAAGATTGCTGAGAATAAAGAGGAGAAAAAAGCTGAAGTAAAGGAAGAAAAAGTTCCTTTAACTACAATTGAAAAGAAAAGAATTGGTGCTATTGTTTTAGTGTCGATCTTCTCAATTATCTTCTGGGTACTATGGTATTTAGCATATATGCCTGTTTATTACTATTGGGGTGGAGACAACGGAGCTGCAAACTGGATGATTGGAAACTTTACAATCCCTACAGCTTGGTTTGATTCATTGAATGCATTTATGTGTATAGCATTAGGACCAGTTTTAGGTAAAGTATGGTCTACATTAGCTAAGAGACCTAAGGGAGACTTAAGCATGTTCAAGAAAACAGCTTTAGGTATGATGCTTATGGGATTATCCTATGTGATATTTGCACTGGCTGACATTTCAAGAGGAAATAACCTTGCTCCTATCGCCTGGATAATTGCAATGGGTGTTGTACTATCAACAGGTGAAATGGTATTTTCTCCACTTGGGAATTCATTTATCGCAAAATTCTCACCACCAAGATTATTAACTGGTATGATGAGTATCTGGGTATTAGCAGTGTTCTTTGCAGGTAAATCATATGGTTACTTATATGCGTATACGCTAAAGTTTGACTTTGCAAAGGCATATCTTGTTATTGCAGCAATTGCTATCTTCGCCGGAATTATCCTTTGGGGACTGGACAAGAAGTTAAACAGTTTAGTTGTAGAAGAAGCAGAAGAAGTAGAAGTAACAGCTTAATCGATCTATTAAAATAAATTATTTTAAACTGAAACCTATAAATACAGATGTCTAAAAAAGCATCTATGTTTATAGGTTTTTTGTTATTTAGAAAATTATATCTGTAAGGGCATCATCAAGATCTCTGCTCGATAAAGGGTATCACCAAAGTATCTAGAAATTTACGATGTAAATTAAGAACTTTGAGATAAAGATTGTTATACAATCTAAGAGCCTTGAGATAAAATTTATGAAATAAATAAAAAATTATAAAAATCTGAATTGTGCCTGTTTGGATACAACGTTACATTGTTTTTTTATTACTTGAAAAATTATAAGATATAAAAAGTAAATTTTGGAGATAAAATTGAGATTTAAAAAATGTAACTTTCAGAGATTACCTTGTAATTACTTGTTATAAATGATAAAATTAATGGTAAAAAAGCAGTGTTAAACTGCATTCACTTAGGAATAATTTAAATTTTAAAACTTAATTTATTACACAATTTTATAAATTTCTAAGCAATAAAAAAAATTTTAGGAGGCAAAAGAAAGATGATTGGAATAGGAATCGTTGGACTACCAAATGTAGGTAAATCAACATTATTTAATGCAATAACAAAGGCAGGAGCGGCAGAAGCAGCAAATTATCCTTTTTGTACCATAGAACCAAATGTAGGGATGGTAACAGTACCTGACAGCAGATTAGAGGAACTATCTAAGATAATAAATCCTCAAAGGGTACAACATGCTACAGTAGAATTTACAGATATCGCAGGATTAGTAAAGGGTGCAGCCGGTGGAGAAGGGTTAGGAAATAAATTCTTAACACATATCAAAAATACCCAGGCAATCTGTCAGGTTGTAAGATGTTTTGAGGATGAAAATGTAGTTCATGTAGACGGGTCTGTAGATCCTATAAGAGATATCGAAGTAATAAATGCTGAACTTATCCTGGCGGATTTAGATGCTGTAGAGAGAGGTATAGAAAAGCAGGGTAAATTGGTCAGAGCTAAAAACAAGGAAGCTATGGCATTGGTTCCTGTATTGGAAAAATGTAAAACTCACTTGGAAGATTCTAAGTTATTAAATACGTTGAAATTAACTTTAGAAGAGTTAGAAACTATAAAGGGATATCAGTTATTAACAGTAAAGCCTATGATGTTTGCTGCTAATGTATCTGACAGTGATCTTGCTACAGGAAATGAATATGTAGAGAAGGTAATTGAATATGTAAAAGATCTAGATGCAGAGGTTGTAATCGTATCAGCTCAGGTTGAATCTGAATTGCAGGAGATGGAAGAGGAAGATAGAGAGATGTTTTTAGAGGAACTAGGAGTAACTGAACCTGGATTAAACAGACTTATCCGTGGTGGATATAAATTATTAGGTCTTCAAACTTATTTTACGGCAGGTGTAAAAGAAGTTAGAGCATGGACTATAAAGGTAGGAGACACTGCTCCTAAAGCAGCTGGAGAGATCCACACTGATTTTGAAAAAGGATTTATTAGAGCTAAAGTAGTAGGATATGATGAATTTGTTAAAAATAATGGTTGGAAGGGTTCTCAGGAAGCAGGATCACTTAGACTTGAAGGAAAAGAGTACATTGTAAAAGATGGAGACCTAATGGAATTCTTATTCAATGTATAAAGAGCAATATAACGTTACATTTACTTAAATATAATCTTAATTTTTATAGTTTGCTAAAGTAATAAGAGGAATGAACTTTTTGGTTCATTCCTTTTTATATACGAAAGATATAAAATTCACAAAGGTTTATGGAATTGATTGTAATTTAATAAGAAATATGTTAATGTTGTTACAAGTATTCAAATATAATTATATTGTAGACGGTCATTTTATTAAGGTGTATAATGTAAAAAAATTAAATTTATTGATGAAAGTAGGAGATAAAAGATGAATATAAAAGAGTTTAAACTTGGAATGATGCCGACAAATGGATTTTTAGTCTGGAAGGATAAAGAAGCTGTTTTATTTGATTGTGGTGGAGCCAACTTATCGGAATTAGAAAAATTTATAGAGGAAAATAGTTTAACTTTAAAAAAAGTAATTTTTACCCATGGTCACTATGATCATATCGCGGGATTATTAAAATTAAAAGAGATCTATCCTAATATAGAGGTATATATAGGAGAGGAAGAGAAGGGATTTTTTACAGATTCTGCTCTGAGTCTTTCAGATTATCTGGCTAAAATAGATTTTAAATATGAAGATAGTTACAAAACAGTAAAGGATGGAGATACGATAGATGAGTTTGTAGTAATAGATACTCCAGGACATACTCAGGGTGGGAAATGTTTTTACCATGAGGAATCAGGGATAGTTGTTGTAGGAGATACTATGTTTAAGGGAAGTTATGGAAGATATGACCTGCCAACCAGTGATGGAAAGAGTTTATTTGCCAGCTTGAAAAAACTATGTGACACTCTGCCTGCTGATACAAAGGTATATAATGGCCATTCAGGAATGACTACTATTGGTGAAGAAAAGGAAAATTTAACGAGGAATGGAATTATTTAGGGGAGGGAAAGATGACTATAGAAAAAGCAACCTTATTGCTTAAAATGATGTCTAATCCAATAAGATTAGGAATTTTGAGAGAGTTAACACTTAGAGATGAAATTTGTGTAGGAAATTTAGAAGAGCTCCTAAATGTCTCCCAGTCCAGTGCTTCCCAGCACTTGGCACACCTCAGAAATTCTGGGATAGTATGTTCTAGGAAAAATGGTAAAAAAGTTTGTTACAAGGTTTCAGAGGGAAGTGTAAAAGACATTTTAAAAGCATTGAATATATAGCAAAGAATATGACTTTCAATAGAAGGTCATTTTTTTTTGAAAAAGTTTAAATTTTTTTTGAATATCATTATCTAGATATTCACTTCGACCAACTAAAGAAAACAATTACTTTGATAATCAAAGTGAATAAGAGAGGAGTTAAGCGTTAGATTTTTTACTATAGATAGGGAACAATTTATATGTAAAGCAAGAGAACATCAATGGAAATGCTGAAGTTAAAAGCTTATTGTCTTTTTAATTTCGGAGGTGGGAAAGATGAAAAAATTATTATTGATTGCTGCCATATTAGCTGTAGGAACAACTGCATTTGCAGTATCTGAAGGATTCTCTATGAACGTTGGAATTATTGACAGTATGTATCCTGGTTTTATTACTCTTGAAGCTAACAATGATTCAGGAGATATAAACTACATGCAAGATATTACTACTAATGATAATCAAGTACATAAAGCTAAAGCTGCTAATATATTCAGAGACAAAGGTAGAGGTTGGGAAGATCATACTCTTACTTTAGTTAAAGTTAAAGTATTAGAACCTATTAAAATTGAATCTGAAATAGACTTATTATACACTGAAGCAGTTAGAGGAGATAAAATGGAAATAGGTGACATTGGTTTTAGAATTAAAGGTGAAGGACCTGCAGAAGTTACATTTAAATTTGTTGGTCAATTATTTGATGACGTTAAACCTGGTAATTCAAAAGCTACTATTAAAGGTCATAATGGATTCTTCCCTGTTAAAACTGTTGGTTTAGGTGGCGGAGCTATGACTGCTACTCAAGGTGTATATTTATATGGTGGTCAAAAAGAAATAGAAGTAGATTTATATCTTGACTTAACAAAAATTAGTGCTGGTTACAAATTAGGTCTTATACTTGCCGAAGCTAGATATCAATAGAACACAATAGTTAGATTAAATAAGCGGGCTTTTAGCCTGCTTATTTATATGTAGGAGAAAAAGAACTAAAGTTATTAAAATCTAAGAACAAATAGAATATTTGATAAAATTTAAAGGAAAATAAAAAAATGTCGAGTATCTTATAAATGAATATTATAGATATTATTTTTGGAGGTGTATAAAATGAAAAAATTAATTTTGATATTTTTTTTGATGATGAGTTTTACTTTTGCATTGGAGATTTCCAGTGTAGATCCACTTAATTTTGGAACAGTAGTCGAAGGTGACAGAAGTGTTTCACTGACCGGTGTAGGAGTCTATATAGATGGAAAATCCGGGGGAGTTGTAGAAATTATAGTTCCTGAAATTTATGATTTTGATGGGAATAAGATGACTATTAGACCCAAGGAGAAAGTGATAAAGTTAGATGGCAGTGGAAGGGGAAAATTCAGATTAGATATAAAATTAGAATTAAACAATATACAAGGATATAAAACTTTAACAGATAATTTATCTATAAAAGTTAGGTATGTTAACTAGAAAGTTATGATTAAAATTTATAATTTATTAATTCTTATCATAAATTTAATTCTTAAAGGAGGGGAATAGAATGGGAAAAAAATTTATAGTTATATTTTTATTATTCCTATCTGTGATCTCCTTTGGAGAGGAATTTAAAGGAAGTTATGAGGAAGGATATATAGAAATAAATGTAAATAAAAAAATTAAATACTCATTTTTTCCCATATATATGGATTATTCTCTAGAGGAACCCTATGTAGGTGTGATGAATTTATTTGCTTTAACCATGGCCAGAGGTATGAAAATAGACAGAGGAAAAAAAATGATTTATGGTCGAATGGGGGAAGCGGATTATAAGTTTTATTATGGGGATACTAAATATATTACTGGGGAAAATGATGTATATATAAGGGGAAATGATCTATCCCAGATATTTAAATTAGCGAGTTATGAGTGGAATACAGAGACTTATCTAATGAAAATTAAAACTAAGTTTAAAACTCCCTATGAGATCTACCTGGAGCAGGAAGAAAGACTCAAAGGATTAGGTGCTGATGGGGAGGAAGATATAGATGAGAGGGATGTATATTCTCAGGAGAGAAAATTATTTACGCCGGGAGTGCTCCGGCCAAGATATAGTAATTTTAATGTTGAAGATGAGGAAGGAACTTTCTCAGCAAGATATGAAACCCATCTGCTTTATGGAGATTTTTCTACTACAGGATTTATTCATCCGGATGCTTATTTTGGGTATACAGCTTTAAGATATAATGAGATTCTAGGTGATAAAAGTATAATTGTAGGAGATGCCAATATGCAGACCTATGAATTTTTAGGATCGAAAAGGTTAACAGGAATAGCTATTCAAGATTGGAATGGTGCCGGGAATATAGAGGTAGGGCAGACTTCTATCAGGGGATTTGCACCATATAATTCAAATGTAGAGTTATATAGAAATGGTTCATTATATGATTTTGCCAGGGTAGGAGAAGATGGGTCCTATGTATTTGAAAATATTAATATTCAGGGTTATAGTGATATATACACCATAAAAATATATAATTTTGATGGTTCTATAGAAGTAAAACAAATTTCTATGATGAGTGCAAATAAGATCCTAAAAAAAGGCAAGGTAGATTATGGTCTTTTAATAGGTACCCATAGGGATATGAATGAAGAAGAAGAGGTAATTGATATAGAAGAAAAACCTATAGAGGGGAATATTCAAGCTTCTTATGGATTAACCAATAATTTAACCATGGGTTTTGATTATATAAATAATCTCACGGAGAAGAGGGTAGGAAGTGACAATTATAATTTTCCAACTGAATTAATAGGATTAGATTTATATTATACAACTGGTGCAGTAAAATATCCCACATATTTTGAATTTTCAGAAATTTACGACATAGAACATGAGAATGACGAAAATAGATACTCTCATATAGGGAAGGTAAGGCAAAGGTTTGGAGGGAATGTATTATCTCTAGAAGGGTATATGTATAATGATTTTACAGCTTTTTTAGAAAGTTATCAAAACAGGTATATCGCTGATTGGAGAGGGGTTATAAATAATTATTTAGGATATAATTTGAGGTATGATAATATCGATAGATTTGGATTTATAGAGGAATATGGTAGTGCGGGAATATATCAAAATAAAAACAGGGTATCCCATGAATTAGGAGTTTCATATCCTTTTTCAGAAGAATATGGAACCAGTAGAGCGTATTATAATTATTCCAACAGTAACATTGAGATCTATGATACCAACTTGAATTTCATCTTTCAAATAGATTCTGATTTTCAAGATTTTGAGGAGGAAACAAAGTTAAAGGTAGCCCTGAAAACGGCAGAGAATAAGAAGTTTAGGGGAGGAATCTTTCTAAAATACAATTCTAAAGATGAATATGAAGCAGGGTTAGAAGCTAGATATAAAGTATATAGCTGGATAGAAATTGTAGCTGACTTAATACATGATGAAGAGGAAACAAACCATAATATAGGAGTAGACATGGAAAAAACTATTATTTTAGAAAAGCCATTTACAAGTAATTCTAATCCATCTCCAGACAGGTCCTGGATGGAAGGAAAGGTATTTATGGATGATAATAATAATGGAAAACATGATGAGGGAGAAGCTCTGTTAGAAGGAGTAGAGGTAAAGGTTGGAAGGAAAAAAGGAATAACCGGAACAGACGGATTATATTTTATAGATGATATTAGTTCCTATGAAGTGGAGGATTTTGAGGTTAATATAGAGACATTAGATCCTATGTTAGAACCGGCCAATGAGAAAAAACATATTAAATTATATCCGGCAACCGGCGGACATATGGATATTCCGATTCAAGTAATTTCAGTTATAATGGGAGATTTAGAATTCCGGGGTGATACAGTGGACGGAGTAAAATATTTTCCTATAATATCCCAGCTCTATGTTCAACTGAAGACTTTAGATGGAAAAGTAGTAATGGAAAAAAGGTTGGAGCCAGAGGGATTTTTTATGCTAGAGAAGGTTCTTCCAGGTGAATATATTTTAGAAATGGATTACAGGGGAGAAGGGCAATTAAATTTCGAGGAAAAATCTAAAAAATTAAAAATTAAATTAGATAAATATGGAAGTTATTATGAGGATTACAACTTTAAAGTCATCTCTTATGAAAAGGATTAGGTGGGATTATGATAAAAAAAATGATTATATATTTATTCTTGTTTTCAGGGTTATATGCTAACTTTGAGGTAGCGCCTCAAATTCAGGAATTGAGCTTGGATAGACAGGCAACTCAAAAAATTTATCTGAAGAATGGTACTAAAAAGTTAAAAAAAATAAAAATCTATTCAAGGAGACCGGAAGATCAAAAAACAAAGGATCTCTACATGGGTGATTGGGTAATTGTATACCCTAAAATCGTTTATCTCAAACCCAACAGTAAAAAAGTAATTAGGATGGCTGCCAGACCACCAAAGGGTCTGGTAGAAGGGGAATATAGAAGTCATCTGGTATTTGAGGAGGTGCCGGTAAAAAAATATGATAATACTGAAAAAGATGAAGAAAAGGTAGGCGTTGATCTAGAAGTAGTACATATATTGGTTTCTACAGTATATGGTTATAGAGGTAAACTAGAATATGGTGGAAATTTCGATACTTTTCAACTTGTTACCGATAAGAAAAAAACATATTTAGTATCTAAAATTACAAATATAGGAACAACAGCCTTGGATGTAGTTTATAAAATAACTTATTATAAGGATATGAAAAAATTAAAAACTGAAGATTTATTGGTGGGAAAGGCAATGAGAGAAAATTACCTTGATTCTGTTGTAGAGTTAAATAAAATTTCAAAGGATGCCAATAAGATGAAGGTAGAATTTTATTATAGGGTTAAAATAAAGAACAGGGAAGGGAAAGAAGGAGAAAAAGAATATGATGAATTTAAGCTAGGAGAAAAACTTATTACTGTAAAAAAAATAAGTGCAGAAAAATATCTGAAGGAGTTGGAAGAAAAAACAAATAAAAAAGAGAAAGAAGGAACGGTAGAGATGAAAAATAAGGCAGAGAAAAAAGGATAGTTAATAAAAAAACTCAAGATTATCCTTGAGTTTTTTTTATTTCCTCCATATCCTTCCAAGTCAGCCACTTGGGACTGCCCTTTTTCTTATCACTATTTCTGATTAAAAAATTAGGATCATAGGTAGGGTTTACTTTGATTCCTCCATCCCAATCGTAAGTTTTCCCACGAATTTCAGAAATCTTTAATGTATCATCTCTCAGTAAAAATCGGCTGACCTCTTGTCCAAGGGTAATGATTACTTTAGGATTTAAAAGGGCAATCTGCATATCTAAAACATCTGCATAGATCTTTTTCTCTTCCTCAGAAAGATCCTTTAACCTTAAATTGCACTTTACAATATTGGTAAGATAAAATTCCTCAGGTGACAGGTCGACCAATTCATATAGGTTTTTAAAGAATGCACCGCTGCTGTTAGGAGCTACCCTTAGGTTTTCATCCTCAAAAAGATTAGGGTCATCTCCTATAAATAAAAGGTTGGAATTTCTATTCCCCCCTCCTAATAATACTTTACTGTCTTTTTCACTTTTCTTAAAAATCTTACAGGTATTTATCTCAAAATTGAGTTCTTCCCATAAATTATTAATTTTCATATTTACCTCCTATCTTTTCTTTTTTTGCCAAATAAAAAATATCGTAGACTAAGTTTAGACTTTTTTTCTAGATTATAAAAATCGAAGTTTATAGTCGTTATACTTCAGCAGTACTGTTTCTACAATGACGATCGTGTCTTACTCACTAAGAGATTATTTTTTTAATTTATATATAGGTGTAACAGTATTTTGTCTTACAATCTCAAGGTCGATATTTATATCATTTTTTATCAATTCAAATTCCACAGTATTATAAGCGAGGTCATAGCAGTTACTGTCATTGCTCACATGAACTAAATAAACTTTTTCTAAGTCTTCATGGTATAGTTCAGTCAAAAATTTTGCAGTATCCTCATTGCAGAGGTGACCATTTCTTCCTTTTACACGTGACTTTAGATCCCAAGGGTAGTCACAATTCATAAGCATGTTATAATCGTAGTTACACTCAATGATAGCAATTTGAGAGCCTTTAAACTGCTCCCGAACAATATTGGTAATATGTCCTATGTCAGTAGCCAAAGTAAGTTTTTTTCCCATATATTCTACTGAAAAGCCAATAGTTCTCTCAGCGTCATGCATAACATCAAATGGAGTTATTGCTACAGTCTCTAAATAAAATTTTCCCTCTATAAAATTTAGATTAGAAGGGTCTATCTTTCCTAATTTATGCTTACAGGCATCGTAGCTTTCCTCGGTTATATAGATAGGCAGATTATATTTCCTGGATATAATCCCGGCTCCTAAAACATGATCTCCATGTTCATGGGTTATGAGGAGAGCCTGAATATCATTGATATCTTCTTCTATAACTTCTAATTTTTCTTTTATTTTTTTCCCGCTAAATCCAGCATCGATTAAAATTTTAACATTGTTTATCTCGATAAAAATAGAGTTTCCAGAACTTCCGCTCCCTAGTATTGATACTTTCATAAATTTCCTTTCAAATTAAATTATTCAATAATTGTTTTAGTCTTTTTAAAATTGACAGTTTTATATTCCTTATATTATATCATAAATTTGAAATAAAAAAAGGCGACTTGTAGTCGCCGAAAATCTATAAAATTATTTCTATAAATTATCTGTAATTTAAGATAGTGTTGGAATTAAATGATCTTTCTAAAGATAAAAATGTTTTATCCAAGTCATTGGTATTTATTTTTATAATCTTATCATTCAACTCGAATAATATTGTGTATGTATTGTTAACCTTAGTAATACCACATACAATAGAGATAGTATCAAACTCAAATACCCATTTATTCTTCCTTGATGAAACTTTCATAAAAACTCCTCCTAGTTATCTTTATTTATATATAACTATTATAACTTCATAATCTTAATTTGTCAATAAAAACTATCTGTATTTTAAGATAAGGTTTAGAGTAAAAAAAAAAGGAGGGCTTCACCCTCCTAAATTAATTTTTTAGTTAAATTCTTTTTTAATAACTTCAAGCCAGTCATAGATCCTGTCAGGAGTCATGTCATCTTGATTTTCTTCGTCTAAAACTAACCCCATAAATTTACCTTCAATGATAGCTTCACATTCTTCAAAATGATATCCATCTGTAGAAGTTAATCCAATAATCTTCCCGCCATTTTTAATGATGATCTTATATAAAATCTCTAAAGCTCCTACAAAGGATTCTCCAAATGTAGTCTGGCTTCCTAAACCTACGAGAGCTAAAGTTTTACCACTAAGATCAATTTTTTTAAAATTTTCTATAACAGCTTCCCAGTGAGCTTCTAATTCACCAAATCCGTAACTAGGTGTAACTAAGATTAGATTTTCAAATTCTTTTATTTTTTCAATCCCGTTGGCTACATCAAATATTTCAACCTCATCTCTCAGATTAAAATCAAATTCATCAACTACACCAGTAGTTCTTCCACCGGTAGTTCCATAAAATAATCCTATTTTTTTCATCTATATCAACTCCTATTTAACTTTTTATTAGATCTTTAATTACTTCTCCGGCTATAACAAGCCCTGCTACTGAAGGGACAAAGGAGACACTTCCTACATTGACAGCTTTTTCCCTAGAACCATCTAGGTTTTTAGGTTTTATAGCAATCTCTGTAGAAAAAACTGTTTTAACTTTTTTTATCCTTCTTTTTTTTAGCTCCTGTCTTATAGTACGAGCCAAAGGACATACACTGGTTTTGCTGATGTCTGCAATCTGTATAGTTGTAGGATCCAATTTATTTCCAAATCCCATGGAGGAGATTATAGGGATATTTCTATCTTTACTAATCTCAATTAAAGCTAATTTAGCAGAAACAGTATCTATGGCATCTACAATATAATCATATTTTATATGATCAAATAAAGTTTTGGCATTTTCAGGTGTAACCCTTAGATTATGGATATTAACTACAGCATTAGGGTTTATATCCAAGATACGATCTTTAAATAACTTTGTTTTTTCTTCTCCGATAGAGCTGTGTGTAGCTATAATTTGTCTGTTTAAATTAGTGATATCCACAGTATCAAAGTCAACTAAAGTTATAGTTCCGATACCTGCACGACTCAGTGATTCTATAGTGAATCCTCCTACGCCACCTAATCCGAAGACAATTACCGAAGAATTTATTAATTTGTGTGTGTTTTCCTCTCCAATAAGGAGGGACTGTCTACTAAATTGTTTCATTTATATTTCTCCTTTTAAAACCTTTTTTACTTTAGATGTAAAAATAAGGTATTTAGATTATAAATAATTATATAATATTTGATTTTTTTAATCAAGAATTTTAAAAAATAGACAATGTGACGTTAAATTCAATTAATAAAAATTAAAATTTTCTAGGTAATAAAAAAACCATACTTTTCAGTATGGTTTTTTATTTTGGTCTCACCATATTACAATAATTTTACTAGGGAAGAAAAATATTGTGTGAGCCAAACAAGAAATAAGATTATTACTAGGGAAAGAATATTTATTTCTTAAAGGTATTATATTAAAATTTTTTAATAATTGCAACTTAAATTTATTTATTTTTATTTAAGAAAAAAAAGATTCTTTTAATTTACTGATAAAAACGGTTAAAGCCAATAGATCTGCGCATCCTCCGGGACTAATACCATTTTTTTCATTGTGATAATTTAAATTATTAATTTCATAAATATTATCTGAATTATTAAATCCACCCAAATTTATTAAAATTTCAGAGTTTTTTTGTAAATTTAAAAGGGTATCGTAGTCATGCCTGTGAAGTATGGTAGTATCTTTACATTGGCTCATAATTCCTAAAAGTGCCTGAACTAAACGATTATTTTGTCCCAATTCTTTGGTAGAATCATAGAGATCTAAGGCATAGTTAAAGACTATTGGAAATCCCATCTCTGCTTCTCCACGAACCCCGCTAATGCCATACTCTAAAAAAATTTTTTCTCCATGAGTAAGGCTGGTTTTAGTACTGAGGTTTTTAAGCTCACTTTCTACTATACCAGCGGTCATACTTTTTATCAGCTTAGAGATTTCATTAAAATCTCTACCATCATATAAAATTTTGCTGCTGGCAGTTATCCCTAAACCCAAAACAAAGATCATCCCCTTATGGGTATTAACACCATTAGTTTTAGCAAACATAGCCTTCTCAGCTTTTTCACCAATTTTTCTGGCATGGGCAAAAATTTTGTTAATAGGGTCGTTAGAATATCCGGCATAAGCCATCTCTAAAAAATATCTGTTTAGGGCAGTAGTACTATCTATAAAGGTAAAATAATCCATATCTGTATGACTTCCAGAAGATACAGGGGAAACTAAACCAAAGGAGGGAAAGCAGGAAACTTCGTAGATCATAGCTTCAGTGGCAAATTCACCTAATTTAAATATTATGTCGTTATACATTTTTAACTCCTTTTATTATGGCTAATTGGATGTAACATCATGTTTGTTTTTTATTATCTAGCAAATTATAAATTTATTGAATAAATAATAGGCTATAAAGAGCTAGATTGTGCCTGTTTGGATGCAACGTCACGTTGCTTTTTTATTGTGTTTATCTGTATAATTTAAAGCTAAATTTTTATAATCTGAAACTTTAATTTCTATATATTTCAAAATATCCTCTAAACTATGTTTTCGACTTCTTACACAATTATGGGCAGGAGCGGAACAAATAAAGCACTTTCTCGGAGGAAATCCGAGATCAGTCCGACTCAAAGTATGGTTATTCAGATCTAATATATCGATATCTACCAATCTTCCCAAAGGATGATTAGTTTCTATATCTACTGTCATTTTTTTTAACTGAGAAGGAGAAGTGTCGATACTTAAAAGGTAAACATTCCCTTCAAAGGAATCGATTTTTTTTATATTAATGGGAGAAACCCTGGATAAGATTGTCTCATACATTACTTCTATAATATACTTAGTTGTTTTATTATTTTTATCTATTCCTGGGTAGTTAGCTCGGATTACAAGGAGGGGTAGATTAAACTTTTTAATTAATTCCTCTTGCAAATAAGCCCGATTTTCTCTAGCATCTAAAATATCCATTGGATTTATCATAATAGTTAATGGGGAGTATTAGAATTTATAATTTTCTTAATTACTTCCTTACCCTCCTCTGATCTTAAATAATTTAGTGTTATCGTTGGAATAAATTCCGAAAGCTTATCCAAAGCTTCTCTGCCCTCTTTTTTTATAAGATTTCGTACTTTAGAAGCACTTATATAATTTTCAGGTGTAGCTATCCACTTTCTGGGGATAACCTCTACTTCTACACCATGATTTTCTAGTACACTTACTAATGCTTCATTATAATTTTTTGTGACAGGACAATAGGGCTCCTCTCCAAGCATCCTTTTAGTTATATTAAATTGTTTACAAAAATATTTTGAAAAAACAGTAGCATCTAATTTTGTATATGCACTTAAAACTTTGGTTTCTTCCCTTAAGAAATATGCCGGGAAAGTAGCAGAGGAGATTATATATTTTCCGCCAGGAATAACTGTGACATTTTTTAAATCTGCCACTCCATTTTTTACCATGTGGTATCTGTCTACAAATGGGAAAAGTGATTTATCCTCTTCAACTATAAAGACAAGAACTTGTTCTGATTTTAAGCTGGCTTCTTCAATGAGATATCGATGTCCCAGAGTGAAGGGGTTACAATTCATAACAAGTGCTGTTTTAGGAATAGAACTATCTACACCATATAATTTTTTCATAGTAGCCAAACTTTTATGGATATCATTAAATCCATATTCTAATAATGAAACCTCTTCTACACTGGCTATGACCTTATAACCAAAGGACTTAAAGGTAGTTTCATAGATGGGTTTTGTAAAGATAAATGAATGGAAGATCCCCTCTTGAAAGAGTCTATCCTGGATAGCTGTAATGAGAAGATTAGTAATTCCTTCCCCTTGGACCGAATGATTTACAGCAAATCCTTTTAAAACATCTTTAGCTTTTGAACAGGTAGCAATAATTTTATTGTTATCTCTGATAACAACGGTATAATCGATATCTTTTTCGTAATCTAATTGAAATGTAGATAGAAAAGACCTAATTTCACTTACTTCTTCTATATTTGTTAGATGTAATTTTTCAACATTATAATTCATAATAAAAAACCCCTTTTATTTTATAATTAAATATACCATAGAACAAAAAAAGTGTAAATAAAGGAATATTTGTGTAAAAATAGAATGAAAAAATTGAAAAACAAATTAATTTCTTTTAATAAATGGAATTTTAATTTGCAAAACTTACAAATAAAATATATATTTAATAGTAAGAAAAAAATACAGGTGTAATAACCAATGGCCGTAAACATGATTATTTAATAAATAATTTAAATCGAGGAGAATAAATGAAGGTTAAGCAGAATGTGAAAATATTTATACTACTGACAATAGGGATATTTATCTATGGGTACTTAGGGTATTCATATTTGAGAGATAAGGAGCTACAGGAAATAAATTCTAACCTTTATAGAGCAGCAAAAAATATACCGTATTATTTAGGAAATGATTATACATTTAAAAATATGGATAAAAACTCCCATACCGATGAAGAAGCATTAAAAACGACAGAGATTTTGAATGAGATGTCAAGAGCAAATAAGGTTGACTACCTATATACTATAGTAGATGAAAAAGGCATGCCTACTTATACAGCAGTTGGAGGAGACGTTGAGGAATATATCGACAAAGTAAGAGATAAGGATTCAACGGAACTTTACTGGATAAATTTTCAAGATTTGGAAGATGATTCTATAAAGGAAACTATCGATGTATTGAAAAACAAAAGTATTCATTATATAGATAGTACAGATAAAGGTGGAGGATTTAGATCTGTATATCTTGTGTTAGAATCTAAAGACGGAAGAAAATATATTGCCGGTGCAGATATAAAGATGAAAAATTTAAATTTAAGAATTTTAGAAAAATTTACCTATATAATATTAAATGGTGTTTTAATAATACTGCTAGTTCTTTTATTGATCTCTACTACAAGGAGAATACTCAGCCAAAAAGAAAAAATTACCGAAGAACTCTATATAAAATCTAATTTTGATAATCTTACAGGGGTATTAAAAAGAGAAAAAGGTATGGAAAAATTGAATGAATTAATAAATTATAATAACGCCAATAAAATCAATAAAAAGATATATTTTGGATTGTTTGATATAGTTGATTTAACTTATATTAATAATGAATTTGGTATGGAAATAGGGGATAAGGCAATAATTTCTTTGGTTTCTATATTGAAAGAAACATTTAGAAGTAGTGATAAAATTATAAGATTAAATGGAGATCAATTTTTAGTGGTTATTGAAGGGTCAGTTGATTCGGGAGAAATAATAAAATTAGAAAAAAGGTTTTTAGAAAATATAGAAAAATTCAATGAAATTAAGGGGAATGAATATAAAATATTTATTTGTAAAGTTTTTAAGGAATATAAGAGAGATCTATCGATAAAAACTGCTATGAAGACTTTATTTGATCAGCTTGATTTTGAAAAAAAACATGGAGATGGTGCATTTTATCTTTTAGGGAATGATATAAAAAAAGGAATAGAAAAAAAAGAGTTTAAAATATATTATCAACCTAAAGTGAATTTAAATACTAAAAAGGTTGAGTTTGAAGCACTTATGAGGTGGGATCACCCTGAAAAAGGTAATATATCTCCAGGGATATTTATACCAATAGCTGAAAAATCCTCCTTGATTATAGATTTGACTTATTTTCTAATAGAGCAGGTAAAAAAAGATATAGTGAGATTAAAAACTTCTGTATCATTAAATATATCTCCAATACATTTTAATAAAAAATATTTTTCAGAGGAGATTATAACTAAGCATGGGACTTTAAAAGGTATTAATTTTGAACTTACCGAAGGAGCATTTATAGACGATATCGATAAATCTATTGAAAAGATGGAAAATTTAAAAAAAATAGGGATCAATTTTTTTATAGATGATTTTGGTACAGGGTATTCTTCCCTTTCTTACCTGTCGAAGCTGCCGATAACTACCTTAAAAATTGACCGTTCATTTGTAATAAATATGTTTGAATGTACTGAAAATATGAAGATTATAAAAACTATCATAGAATTAGGTAAGAGCTTAGGTTTAGAAGTGATAGTGGAAGGAACAGAGACTATAGAAGAGATAAATATGTTAAAGGAGATGGGAGTAGAAATTTTTCAAGGGTATTATTATGGTAAACCAGAAGAATTAGATGAAGTAATAAAAAAATTAGATAAAGATGAGTATACTAAAAAAATCTAAAATAAAAAAAATGGGGAACCCCCATTTTTTTATTTTAATAACTAGAGAGAGATATATATATAATAAAAATTAGGAGGAAATTTCAAGTGGAAAAACATAGATCTGTAAAAAGAAAAAGTTTTATATGGGCCTTTAGTATAATATTTTTTGTAGGAACGATAATGATCGCACACTCATATAAGAATAGTAGAGACTTAGAATTTGAAGGAGGAATAGTTAGATTAGAGGGGGATGCCAGTATAAATACTCTAAAGATCCAACAAAAAATTTATCAAATGACAGAGATAAATCGTGAATTTTCTGATATTTTAATGTCAATCAGAAATAATGATGAGATTTACAATAAAAGAGAAAAATTTGAAAAAAATATAGAACAAAGTATACTTAAACAACCTAATATAATTGGTTATAATATCGTAATGGAGCCCAATGCATTTGATGGAAGAGATTCAGATTATATCAACAATGATAAGTATGCTGAAAACGGGCAGTATATTTCATATCTTATAAAAGAAGCGGGAAAAGTTGATATCAATAATATCAATAATATTTTGAATTATGATTTTTATTTGGAAGCAAAAAAAGCAGGGGTGACAATTATCTCACAACCCTATAAATTTATCGAAAATGGTGAAGAAAAATTGGTATTTACAATAGCGAAGCCTCTATATGAAAAAAATAAATTTCTAGGAGTTGTAGGGATAGATGTTTCAATGCAATATTTTGAAAAGTTGATATCTGGATTTGTTAATCCAAATGAGAGTATTGCATTAGTTGATGATAAAGGGAATATGATCTTTAATAATTTTAATTCTAGTTTAAACGGGAATAACATTTATAAAATTGGATTAGAGATAACTCCTATTATTGATGAACTAAAGTTAAAAAAATTAATTTCAAGGGAAAATAAAGATAGGTATGAGGTGGTTTCAAAGATAGAGATCCCTCAGGTGAGAACCAATTGGTATATATATTTTTTTACTGATTTAAAAGTATTGACAAATAAAACTGTGAAAACAACATATAGAAGTATCGCAGTTGGAATAATAATATTGATTGTAACATTGGGGTTATTATGGATTGCAATTAATAAAATTACTTCACCGATCATTGATTTTGTAAAAAAAATGAGAGATTTCGATTTAAATAAATTAGATGTAAATTTGGATATTGAAAAGAATTCATCCACTGAATTCGTTGAGTTATCAACTGGGTATGCCTCGCTCATCAATAAGTTGAAAGAAAATTTAGATGAAAGAAAACGCAGAGATTGGATCCGGAAAGGACAGATGGATATCAATCACATCTCTCAGACAACTCATGATTTACAAAATTTACTCAGCCAGTTAATTTCTTTTATTACTAAAAAGATCGATGGACAGGTAGGAGTATTATATTTACTGAATGAAAAATCTGATGAAAAACAATATGAATTAGCTGCAAGTTACGCATTTAAAAAGAGAAAAGGATTACCTGATGATTTTAAATTTGGAGAAGGTTTAGTAGGACAGGCAGCTTTAGAAAAAGAGATAATAGTAGTTTCAGACCTTCCAAAAGATTATATATCAATAAACTCAGGGGTAGGGAGCACTTCTCCTGCTAATATTATAGTTATACCGTGTAACTATCAAAATAAAGTTGTAGCAGTGTTAGAAATAGCTTCGACATTGGAATTTTCCGATCTTGTAATTGAATTTTTAGAATTAGCTCAAATAAGTATAGGAATTGCTATTAATAATATTTTAAATTTTGAAACTGTAGAAAAGTTATTAGCGGCTGCAAATGAATATGCTGAAAAACTCCAGGTACAGCAAGAAGAACTAAGGGTTACAAATGAGGAATTAGAAACACAATCAGTTGTATTAAAAGACTCTCAGGCAGAGTTAGAAAGTCAGCAGGAAGAATTAAGGGTTATAAATGAAGAGTTAGAAGAGAATACAGAGATGCTTGAGATACAAAAAAAAGAGCTGGAAAATAAAAATAATGAACTTAATATTAGTCAGAAAGAGTTAGAAAAAAAAGCCAAAGACTTGGTTTTATCAAATAAATATAAATCTGAATTCCTTGCGAATATGAGCCATGAGCTTAGAACACCTTTAAATAGTATATTGATACTTTCGGAACTATTAGGTGAAAAAAATTCAAATTTAACTGAAAAACAGAGGGAATTTGCAAAAACTATTAATACGTCAGGAAGTGATCTGTTAAAATTAATCAATGATATTTTAGATCTGTCCAAGGTTGAAGCCGGAAAAATGGAAGTTAATATCTCAAAGATGGATATTGAAGATTTTAAAAGTGAAATGTTTGGAATGTTCGAACAGATATCCATTAGAAAGAACCTTGAATTTTTAATTAATGTTTCAAAAGAATTACCTGGAAATGTAATGACTGATGAAGTTAAAGTTAAACAAATTATTAAAAATTTAATATCTAATGCTTTTAAATTTACAAAACAAGGAAGTGTTAATTTAAATATCAGGGAATGTGATAATAAAATTAAATTTGAAATAAATGATACTGGAATTGGAATTTCAGATGATAAAATTAAAAGTATTTTCGATGCTTTCCAGCAAGAGGATGGGACTATAAGCAGAGAATTTGGAGGGACAGGATTGGGACTTTCAATTTCTATGGAATATGCCGAGTTATTAGGTGGAACATTAGAGGTTGAAAGTACTAAAGATATCGGGAGTAAATTTACTTTAACTTTACCTGTGACATATGATACTTTTCATTTTGAAAAAGAAAAAACAAATGTTGTAAAGAAGGTATCTGATGAATTGATAGAAGAGCTGAATAAGGAAGTGGGAGAAAAACTATTTAAAAAACCTTTTGAGATTCCATATGTATTAGACGACAGACATGATATCGATAATAACGATAAAGTATTATTAATTATTGATGATGACCCAAATTTTGCAAAGGTCATAATGGATATTAGCAGGGCAAAAAACTTTAAAGTGATTGTTGCTGAAACTGGAGAAGTGGGATTATATCTTGCTGATTATTATATGCCTACAGGAGTTATATTGGATATAGGACTCCCCAAAATTGACGGATTAGAAGTACTGGAGAGGTTGAAGAATAATAAAAGAACAATGAATATTCCGGTTAATATTATTAGTGGCGGAGATTATGAAAAAAGTATGTTTGAAAAAGATGTAGAGTTTTTAAAAAAACCTGTAAGTAAAACTCAAATTGAAAATATATTAGAAGGGGCAGAATTAAATGGATATAAAATCGATAAGATATTAGTGGTTGAAGATGATAAGATACAGAATGATGCACTTACAGAACTAATAAAACATGACTATAAAGATATTGAAATCTTGTCTAGTACATCGGGAGAAGATGCATTAGAAATTCTGACTGAAAATAATATAGATCTATTGATATTGGATTTAGGATTATTAGATTATAATGATTTTGAATTTATAGAAAGGCTGAAAGAAGATAGTAATTTTTCAAACATTCCAATAATAGTTTACACTGGTAAAGAAATTTGTATGGATGAAGAAAAAAAATTAAGAAATAAAGTAGAAAATATTATTATTAAAGGAGATAAATCGAGTCAGAGATTATTAGATGAGATTAAACTATTTGTTCATAATGTAAAAAAACATAAAAATGTTGTTACAAGTAATGACTATGAAATATTTAAAGATAAAAAAATATTAGTTGTAGATGATGATATGCGGAATGTATTCGCATTATCTAGTATTCTAGAGATGAATGGAATTGATGTAGAAATAGCTAATGATGGAATTGAAGCACTGGAAAAATTAAAGGATATGGAAAAAATAGATTTAGTTTTAATGGATATTATGATGCCGGTTATGGATGGATATGAAGCGATGAGAGAGATAAGAAAAATGAATGAATTTAAAGATCTATCTATTATTGCTTTGACAGCAAAAGCTATGAAAGGTGATAGAGATTCATGCCTTGAAGCTGGAGCCAATGAATATCTTTCTAAACCAATTGATAAAAATAAATTATTGTCTTTACTCAGGGTTTGGTTATAAATTATGAATGAAAAAGAATTGTTAGAAATAGAAAATATAGAGTTACAATTATTAATTGAAGCAATTTATTTAAAGTATGGTTATGATTTTAAAAACTATACAAAGAGTCATTTAAAAAGAAGGATCTTAAGAAGAGTTAAGTTAGATAATTTAAAAACTATAACTCAATTAACAGAAAAAATGCTTTACGATAGAGAGGTATTGAAACAAATATTATTGGATCTATCTATAAATGTAACCGAGATGTTTAGGTTTCCTAAATTTTTTAAAGATTTGAGGGAAGATGTAATCCCTCTTCTAAAAACATATCCATCTATAAATATATGGCATGCCGGTTGTTCTACCGGCGAAGAAGTTATCTCTATGGCAATTTTATTAAAAGAAGAAGGACTATTAAATAGGGTAAACATATATGCAACAGATATAAATAAAAAGGTATTGGATATAGCAAAAGAGGGGATTTATTCAATAGAAGACGTAAAAAAATGGACAAAAAACTATCAGGAAGCAGGAGGGAAAAAATCTTTTTCAGACTATTATGTTGCAAAATATGATCATGCTATATTTGATCAAGATCTATTGAAAAATGTAACATTTTTAGAACATAATCTGGTGATCGATAAAAGTTTTATCGATGCTAATTTAGTTATCTGTAGAAATGTATTGATATACTTTAATAAAGAATTACAAAATCAGGTTCTAGAGCTGTTTGAAGAAAGTTTGATACCAGGAGGGATGATTGGTATCGGATCTAAAGAAAACTTAAAATTTACCAGTGTAAATGAAAAATTTGAAAGTATTACTGCCACTACAAAAATTTACAAAAAGAAGATAGGGTGTTAATATGAAATATAAAGCTATCGTAATAGGAACTTCTGCAGGCGGGGTAGAAGCGTTGAAAATTGTACTAAAAGATATAGAGCCGACCATAGAATTACCTATAATTATTGTGATCCATATTAAGGAAAGAACAGATGGATTTTCAAAGATATATGAAGGTTTGAATAGACTGACAATAAAAGAGGCTGAGGATAAAGAGGATATAAAAAATGGTGTTATTTATTTTGCTCCTTCAAATTACCACTTGTCCATTGAAGACGATTATACTTTTTCTTTATCAGTAGAAGAAAAAGTTAATTATTCAAGGCCATCTATCGACATACTTTTTGAATCTGCAGCAGAGGTATATACAGATAATCTCTTGGGAATAATATTGACTGGAGCTAATTCAGATGGTGCTTTAGGACTTGAAAAAATCAAAAAATTAGGCGGGGAATGTATTGTACAAGATCCTAAAGAAGCCTATTTTGATATTATGCCACGATCGGCGTTAAAATATATTTCGACATGTAAACTTATGAGCTTAAATTCGATTAATAGATACATAAAAAAATTAGGAGGAAACAACTGTGAGTAACTATAGCACTAATATACTTATTGTAGATGATACTAGGGCAAACCTAATTTCATTGGAAGCGATCTTAGAAGGTGAAAATTTAAATATACTGACTGCTTCTAATGGAAATGATGCTCTAAAAATATTATTAAAAAGAAAAATTGATATTGTTCTTTTAGATGTTCAGATGCCTGGAATGAATGGATTTGAGGTTGCTGAATTGATGAGAGCTAATAATAAAACAAAGGATATTCCAATTATTTTTATTACAGCTATCAATAAAGAGGAAGAATATATTTTTAAAGGCTATGAATTAGGAGCAGTTGATTATCTATATAAACCAATAAGTAATGAAATTTTAAAAAGCAAAGTAAAGGTATTTGTTAAACTCAATGAACAGACGAAAATAATTGAAGAAAAAACAAGAGCACTAGAGGAAAAGATAGCTCAACTGGAATTAGTAGAAAAAAAACTTAATCATCTTGTGAGAATTGATGAATTGACAGGTGTTTTTAATAGAAGAGCCTTTGAGGAGATGTTTAACTTAGAGTGGGCTAGAACCATTAGAAGCAATGGATCTTTTTCAGCATTGATGATTGACATAGATAATTTTAAAAACTTTAATGACACCTATGGTCACCTTAAAGGAGATGAGTGTCTAAAAGATGTTGCTAAAATAATTGAAAAAACACTGAGAAGAATAACTGATGAAGTTGCACGATTAGGTGGGGAGGAATTTATAGTATTGCTGCCGGAAACTGATTCTGAAGGTGCGGAGTTAATTGCAGAGGAAATAAGAAAAAATGTAGAAGGGTTACAGATACTCAATGAAGGGGTAGATACCTCTAGATTTGTAACTATCAGTATAGGAGTTTCTAGTGTTATCCCTACGAGATTTATTGAAAAAAAAGAATTTATAGATTGCGCGGATAAAGCATTATATATTGCTAAAAAGAATGGTAAAAATATGACCTATGTATATAAATAAAAAGTAATATAGTATTCAGTATTTTTTATTTATATAGATTAGAATAATCTGTATATTTAGATATCTTGAATTAAAAAAAATCCTTGTAGAAAAGTATAAAAAATGATAAAATATTCACTGCTTAAAAAATAAGATAAGTTTAGGAGAAAAATAAATGAAGAACAAAGTATTGGATTTAAACTATATAGGTTTAGATAATCTCATGTTAAAATATGAGATAGATACTTGCAACTTTGAAAACATAAAACATAATCTAAGTGTATACTAATATAAATGTATATACTTAGATTTTTTTAATTTTTAGGAGGTATAAAATGAAATATGATATTATATTTGCTGGTGGTGGACAAGCTAGTGTCTTTGGAGCATACGAAGCTATCAATAAAAATCCAAACCTTAAGATAATGGTGATCGATAAGGGTCAAATGTTGGATAAAAGAGTATGTCCTAAAGAGAAGCTAGGTAGATGTGTAAAATGTCCTACTTGTGCGATCATTTATGGTGTGAGTGGAGCAGGAGCTTATTCGGATTCAAAATTTAATATGGATTATAGAGTAGGAGGAGACGTACATACTATAACGAGTAAAACTTTAGTAAATGAGACTATTCAGTATGTTGCGGATATCTACAAAGATTTTGGATTTGATGATGAACCTACAGGGTTAGTTTATAATGATGAGATGGAATTAATAAAGAGAAGATGTATTGAAAACGATATTCAATTAGTAGATACTCCTACTATGCATTTGGGAACCGATGGTTCTAGAGAATTATACTCTAAATTAATAAATACTCTTTTAGAAAAAGGTGTAGAATTCAGCTCAAATTCAGATTTTAAAGATTTAATAATTGAAGATGGAGAGATAAAAGGTGCAATTGTTGAGACTAAAGAAGGGGAAAAGACTTTTTATAGTGATAAAATCATAACAGCTCTAGGTAGAAGTGGAGCTAAACAAATGATGAAAATGTGCCAAAAACATGGGATAGGATATAGTGCAGGATCGGTAGATATCGGTGTAAGGGTAGAGATCCCTGATGTAGTAATGAAAACTGTCAACAAAAACTTCTATGAAGCAAAGATGGTATTTTATACAAAAAAATATAATGACAAGATGAGAACTTTCTGTAGTAATCCTAGCGGGTTTATAGCTGTAGAAAAACATAGTGATAATATTATGTTAGCTAATGGTCATGCATACAAAAATAAAAAATCAACTAATACAAACTTAGCATTGTTATGTACTAAATCATTTACAGAGCCATTTAATCAACCATTTGAATATGCAGCTTCTATCGCTAAGATGTCAACTATGCTGACAGGTGGGAAAGTATTATGTCAGTCATACGGAGATCTGAAAGCAGGTAGAAGGTCTACAGAGGAGAGAATGTCTAGATTGAATATAGAACCTACAACGGAAGATTACGTAGCAGGAGATATTTCACTGGCTTGTCCAAAGAGAATTTTAGATAATATAATGGAATTTGTAGAGGTACATGATAAGGTAACTCCTGGGTTTGCATCTAACGATCTATTATTATATTTTCCAGAGATCAAGTTTAGAAGTACAAGGATGACTATCGATTCAAATATGGAAACTACTGTAAAGGGTCTTTACTCAGTAGGAGATAGCTCAGGTTATGGAAGTGGATTAAATATTGCAGCAGTAATGGGAATATTAGCAGTAAGAGATATTTTAGGAAAGATAAAATAATATATATAGATAAATAACCAACCAACCAACCTCCTACAATCTAAAGTAATTTAGTTTTGTAGGAGGGTTTTTTATTGATAAAAAATAAGGTTTTTTAGGAAACACTATAAAAAATGTGCTAAAATAAGATTATAAAAGATAGTGAATAATAGTAATTTAATAAATAGTAAAAAATCATGACTACTAACAGCAAAATGGGAGGGAACTATGAAAAACAAATTTGTACATTTACACCTACATACAGAATATAGCCTCCTAGATGGAGTGGGAAAGATCGATGAGTATCTAGATCGTGCTCTGGAACTAAAGATGGATAGTGTGGCAATTACCGATCATGGAAATATGTTTGGTGCCATAGAATTTTATAAGAAAGCACGAAAAAGAGGGATAAAGCCAATCCTTGGAATGGAAGCTTATATAAGTTTGGGTTCAATGAAGGAAAAGGAAAAAACAACCTATCACCTGGTACTTTTAGCTAAAAATGAAATAGGTTATAAAAATCTTATGAAACTATCTTCCATAGGATATTTGGATGGATTCTACTATAAACCCAGGATAGATAAAACTGTTTTAAAAAAATATAGTGAAGGACTCATAGGATTATCAGCCTGTATGCAGGGGGAGATAGCCCGTGGTATTAGAGATGAGAAAACTGCTGAGGAGTTAGGGAGTGTCATAGATTCCTATATAGATATATTTGGAAAGAAAGATTTCTATATAGAGTTACAGGATAATGGAATCCCAGAACAATATCCAATTAACGATAAATTATATAAATTAGCAAGGGAACATGATCTACAAGTAGTGGGAACAAATGATGTTCACTACGCCCATTATGGGCAGCACGGGTTACAGGATGTCCTAATCTGTATACAAACAGGAAGCAAGATAGATGATGAGAAGAGGATGAGAATCCATACCAATGAATTGTTTATGAAAAGTAGGGAACAGTTGGTAGAAAAATTGGGGAAATATGAAGGTGCTTTAGAAAATACAGTAAAGATAGCAGAAAAATGTAACCTAGAGATTGAGTTTGGTAAATTTAAATTTCCTGAATATGAAGTCGGAGAAGAATTCAAAGATGTTCATGAGTATCTAAGAAAATTGGTCTATGATGGTTTGGACAAAAGATATCCAAACGGCATAGAGGAAAAGGCTATAGAAAGAGTAGAATACGAATTAGGAATTATAAGTAAGATGGGGTATGAAGAATATTTTGTTGTTGTTTGGGATTTTATAGATTATGCTAAAAGACAGAATATACCTATAGGTCCTGGAAGGGGATCGGCCGCTGGTAGTATGGTCGCTTATACCCTTGGGATAACAGAGTTAGATCCCATAAAGTATAACCTTATATTTGAAAGATTTCTGAATCCGGAACGGATCTCTATGCCGGATATAGATATAGATATTTGCCAGGAAAGACGGCATGAACTTATAGAATATGTAGGAAAAAAATATGGCAGAGATAGAGTAGCTCAGATAATTACCTTTGGAACAATGAAGGCTAGAGCTGCCATAAGGGATGTGGGAAGAGCTTTAAATATACCTCTTTATAAGGTCGATAAATTGGCCAAATTAATCCCGCAGTTTTATACAATAGACAGAGCTATCCGCGATATAGGCGAATTTAAAAGGGCCTATGACACAGATGATGAGGCTAAAAAAATAATAGACATATCTAGAGGGTTGGAAAATAAGGTGAGACATGCTTCTGTTCATGCTGCAGGAGTAGTGATAACTAAAAATCCACTGACCAATGATGTGCCATTATATTCGGATTCCAAAGGGGAGCAGGTCTGCACTCAATATCAGATGAAGGAATTAGAGGATTTAGGTCTATTAAAAATGGACTTCTTGGGACTACGAAATCTAACTATACTTCAAAGAACTATAGATTATATAGAGGATGGAGTAGGTGTGAAAATAGAACTGAGTGATGTTCCACTAGATGCTCCACTGGTATATGATGCACTCCAAAGGGGAGATACCCTAGGAGTGTTCCAATTGGAATCTAGAGGTGTAAGAAAGTTATTAAAAAAATTAAAACCCAATAGTTTTGATGATGTCATTGCAGTTTTAGCTCTGTATCGGCCGGGACCTTTGGGGTCTGGGATGGTAGATGACTATATAGGTGTAAAAAATGGATTGAAAGATGCTGTATATCCCCATGAAAGTCTGGAAGAGGTGTTAAAGGAAACATATGGAGTAATATTGTACCAGGAACAGGTAATGAAAATAGCTTCTATTATGGCAAATTATTCTTTAGGGGAAGCAGATCTACTTCGTCGTGCTATGGGAAAAAAGATAGCAGAACTTATGGAAGAAAATAGATTAATATTTATTGAAAGATCAATAAAAAATGGCTATGAAAAAAAGATAGCAGAAAATGTATTCTATCTTATAGATAAGTTTGCGGGATATGGGTTCAATAAGTCTCATTCGGCAGCTTATGGACTTATAGCTTATTGGACGGCATACTTTAAGGAGTACTATCCAAAGTATTACTATGCAGCTCTTATGACCTCTGAACGGGGTAATAATGATAAGCTGGCTATCTATATAGATGATGCTAAAAGTCATGGGATAGATGTAGGTTTACCCGATATAAATAAAGTTAGTAATAAATTTATAGTGGATGGGGAGCAGATTAGGTTTGGAATGTCCGCTATAAAGAACCTAGGTGAAGGAATAATAGATAAACTCAGTAAAGATATAGATGAGTTTGGAATGTATAAAACTTTTGAAGATTTTGTTATTCGGACTAAGAAGATAGGGATGAATAAAAAAGCCTTGGAAGCTCTAGTATTATCAGGGACATTGGATAGTCTTCCAGGAAATAGAAGGGAAAAATATAGTTGCATCGAAAAGTCTTTGGTCTATGCTGCTCGTGTAGCTAAGGAAGATGAGATCCAGCAGATGAACTTATTTGGAGAAGCTCGTGCCACTATAGAGAGTTTTACCATGGGAACAATGGAAGAATATAAGATAGAAAATATCTTAAAAGGTGAGAAAGAATACCTTGGATTTTATTTTACTGGGCATCCATTGGATAAATATAATGAACTGTTAAATGTATATGAACTGGATAAATTAGTGGAATTAAAAGTCGATAGACCACATCATGTACGGACTTGTGGGATAATCAGCGGGATAAAAAAAATAATAACTAAAAAAAATAAACAGATGATGGCTGTATTTACTCTGGAAGATCACTTTGGAACCGTTAGTTGTACTGTATTTCCCAATGAGTTTGACAGATTATCTAACTATCTTGTAGAGGGAAATGCTGTATACTTAGAGGGGAGTGTACAATTAGACTTTTTTGGTGGAAACGAAGAAAAAAAGATAGTTATCAGAGAATTGAAATATTTAGAAGATATAGTGGAAGTACCTAGTTTTAAGGTGTATATACTAGTAGATGAAGAGACCAAGATAAAACTGCCTAAATTAAAAAAGATATTATTGGATCACAAAGGAAAGCATAGGGTCTACATTGCACTTAGAGAAAAAGATGGAAACAGAGTGGTTGAGTTGGGAGAAAAATATAAAGTAGAACCGAGTTCAGATTTTATCCATCAGGTAGGAGAACTCTTAGGAATAGATAAAATGAAGATTAAATAACAGGTGTATTTTAGTTCTTGAAAGAAGATATTATATGTGTTAAAATTTAGAGCGACTAAATGAGATTATGGGGAGGCAAGATGAAAAACGATATGAATACTATCAATGAGATAATAAAAGTAATAGGTGAGTCACAACTTACAGAGATATCTATAGAGGAAAAAGATTTTAAACTTCTTATAAAGAAGCCTAAGTTAGTATTAGAAGGAAGTATAGAAGAGGTAGAAGAAATAGAAGAGGCAGCAGCAGAAGTAGCTGTAACAGAACAAGTGAAAGAGATAATATCTGAAAGTGTAGGAAGATTTTACTATATAAATAAAGATGAAAAACCTATGATGACAGTAGGGATGGCTGTAAAAAAAGGTCAAAAAGTTGGTTATGTAGAAGCAATAGGAATTAAAACAGATATAAAAAGTGAATTTGATGGTGAAATAAAAGAAATTTTAGTAAAAAATGGAGAGGTTGCCGAATACGGAAAAGTATTGGTTAAAATAGGAGAATAATTAGGAGGAAAAAAGATGTTTAAGAAGATATTAATCGCTAACCGTGGAGAGATAGCAGTTAGAATAATAAGAGCAGCAAAAGAATTAGAGATAAAGACAGTTGCTGTATACTCTGCAGCAGATAAGGAAAGTTTACATGTAACCTTAGCTGATGAAGCTATTTGTATAGGACCTGCAATGAGTACTGAATCATACTTAAAAATACCAAATATAATTGCAGCAGCAGAAGCTACAGGAGCAGAAGCTATTCATCCAGGTTATGGATTCTTAGCTGAAAATGCTGATTTTGCAAAAATCTGTAAAAGACATGGGATAGTATTTATAGGGCCTAGTCCAGAGTGTATCAACAATATGGGAGATAAAGCTACAGCTCGTGCAACGGCAGTAGAAAATGGAGTGCCTCTAACTAATGGAACTGGAATAATCCATAAGATGGAAGATGCTAGAAAGGTAGTTCATGAGAAGATAGGTTACCCGGTAATGATAAAAGCCACTGCCGGTGGTGGTGGAAAAGGTATGAGAATAGCTAGAGATGATGAAGAGTTTGCAGTAAACTTTAGAGCAGCTCAGAATGAAGCCGATGCAGCATTTGGAAATCCAGATTGTTATGTAGAAAAATATGTAGAAAACCCAAGACATATAGAGTTTCAGATTGTAGGAGATAAATTTGGAAATGTAGTTCATTTAGGAGAAAGAGACTGTTCTATTCAAAGAAGACATCAAAAATTAGTTGAGGAGGCACCATCTGCTACTTTACCAGAAGATGTAAGGGTAAAGATGGGAGAAGCAGCTGTAAAATTAGCTAAAGCTATAAACTATGACTCTGTCGGAACTTTAGAATTTTTAGTGGATGTAAATAATGACTTCTTCTTTATGGAGATGAATACAAGAGTACAAGTTGAGCATACTATTACGGAAGCTATTACTGGTTTTGATATAATTAAAGCTCAAATAATCGTGGCATCAGGTCATGAGTTACATGTGAAACAATCAGACATAGAACTTCATGGACATTCTATTGAATGTAGAATAAATGCAGAGGATCCAGAAAATGGATTTATGCCTTCAGCAGGAACATTGGAGAAATACATTGTTCCAGGTGGAATAGGAGTTAGAGTAGATTCTCATTCATACCAAGGGTATAGCATACCACCATACTACGATTCTATGATTGGAAAATTAATAGTTCATGGTGTAGATAGAGAGGAAGCTATCATCAGAATGAAGAGAGCACTTGAAGAATATAAGATAGAAGGAGTAGAAACTACTATTAAATTTCATGAAAAAGTATTAGAAAATGAAGAGTTTAAAAGTGGAAATTATTCAACTAACTTTATAGAGAAAAATTTTCCTGAATATTTAAAAGGATAAAAATTTAAAAGGAGGATATAGTCCTCCTTTTTCCTTGAAATAATGAAATTAAAATTTAATTTAGTATATATTAATAAAAAATATAGGAAATGATAAAAAAAATGATATACTATAAGTGTAACTGTTTATAAGTGAAAGATAATTTTGGAGGTGGACAGATGTCTGAATTAGGAAACATTAAAATAGCTGATGACGTAGTAAAGGTAATAGCAGCAAAAGCAACAATAGAAGTGGATGGAATCTACAAGATGACAAGTGGAGTAACTGATGAAGTGAACAAGATCTTAGGTATCAATAAGATGACTAAGGGAGTAAAGGTTGAAGTAGGAGAAAAAGAGTGTAGTGTAGATGTGCATATAGTTGTAGAGTATGGTTTTCCAATCCCAGTAGTAGCTACTAATGTACAGGAAAATATAATTAAAAATATTACAGAATTGACTGGTCTTAAAGTTGTAGAAGTAAATGTCTATATTCAAGATGTTAAGGTGAAAGAAATTTCAAAAGAAGAAGTAATATTAGACTAGAGGCGTTATACGCCTCTTATATTTTTAAGGTTTAAATTTGGGGGAATGGATATGTTTATGAAATTTATTTTTGGAATAGCTTGGATAGGAATATTCATCTTAGCTGTACTTGGGATATATATAGGGATGTTTCCGGCATACTTAGAGATATTGGATTTTAACAGCCTAATAACCAGAGGTGCTGTAGCAGGAGTATCACTTGTTTATCTACTACTATTTGTAGAAAAATTGATAAATCTTTTTGAAAGACCAAAAGAATTAAGGATGAAAACTCCTAATGGAATGTTGAAAATATCTTCAAATTCTGTAAATAATATAGTAAAAGAAGTGGTAGGAGAGCATCCAAAAGTTAGAAATTTAAAAGTAAAAAATAAAACTAATGGAAAAAAATTGAAAATTTTTGTATCTATTGATATAATGTCTAGTCAGTCCCTTTCGGATGACCTTAATTTAATCCAGCAAGATATTAAAGATCGGATTGAAAGTTATTTAGATTTGAGTATAACAGAAGTTGAACTTAGAGTAACTAAGTTAATTAAAGATAAATCTAATAATGGAAGAGGTGATTAATTATGTTAGAGGAATTGATAGAAAAATTAGCAATAAATAGTAAAAAGTATATAGGTGGACTGATGGGATTTGCTTTTGGTTATATCTTTATAACCCACGGTATAATACCTATGATAGTAGTTATGTTGACAACTTTATTGGGGTCTATCTTTGGAGATAAAGAAAATATTAAAAAGCTAAAAAAAATATTGATTAATAGATTAAAAGAAGAATAGGAAGGGAAAATTATGAGTAGAAAGATCGCAAGAGAAGAGTTATTCAAGCTTTTATTTGAAGCTGACATGAACAAGGTAACACCATTAGAAAGACTGGAAGAATTTTTAGAAGATGGGAACAGAAGAGTAGAAATATCAGAAGATGAAGAGACTCCTAACAACGTTGAAGAACTTACTTTGACTAAAACAGAAGTGGAATTCATTAAAGAATTTGCAGCAGGAATAGACAAACACTATGGTACTATAAACCAAGAAATCGCTGAAAAGATGGATGAATGGTCATTAGAAACTGTAGGAAATGTAGAGAGATCATTACTTAGATTTGGTGTATATGAATTGATGTACGAAGAAACTGGTTTTGAAATTGTATTAAATGAGATTATTGAATTAGCTAAAATTTATGGAGATGCAACATCACATGAATTTGTAAACGGTGTATTGGCTAAGTTTGTAAAGAAATAGTCTAAACTCTTCCTTTTTATTGTTTCTCTTGATTAAGAGAAACGGAGGTTCAGAGTAAGTTAGCTTTCTTTTCCCTAGTTTTAGAGAAAAAATAAGAATAAAAGAGTTAAAATAAAAAGCAGAGATTAGATAATTCTAATTTCTGCTTTTTTATTTTATTATCTATTGCTTAATTTTTTTATTAGTCTTATATTTTCCTCTAAATTTTTAACCTTTGTAGTGCTGACTAGGATAGATTTTAGAGGTTCTTGTTTCATAACATACTCAAAAGCACTCTCTATAAGAGGTTTATTAGGAGATTTCAAGGTTTCAATTCTATCAAAGGTTTCCTTGTCATGAAATAAATCATTGAATTTTCTAATATCCATCTTGGCAAATTTATATCCTTTTTTCACTTTTTCTGACAGTAATCCTTGAGCTAGAGTACTGTAAGAGATGTATCCAATATCATTATTCTGACAAAAAGGAAGAATATCCTTTTCATCATTAGTTTGTAACATATTATACTGATTTTGAATGCTACTGATATCGCATATATTGGAAGCCTGCTTCAGATCCTCCAGTTTAAAATTAGATACACCTACACCTTTTATTATATTTTGTTCTTTCAATTCGTTGAGAGTCTCAAATACGGTCTCTAACGATGTTTTCTTGTCTAAGTGGTGAACTTGGTAGAGATCGAGATAGTCGGTCTTTAAACGCTTTAGAGTAGCTTCTATTTCAAACAAAATTGAATCTCTGGATATATCATGAGTGACATGTCCCCATTCATTCCATCTAAGACCAAATTTACTGGCTATAACTAAATCTTTACGAATACTCTTTGTAACATCTCCTAGGATCTCCTCTGATTTCCCAAATCCATAGATTGGTGCAGTATCGAAAAAGTTAATACCTAGTTCGATACTCTTTTCCAGAGTTTTAATAGCTTCCTCTTGGTTAACATCTTTCCATCCGTGTTTGGATAGAGCCCAACAACCAAAACCCAAAAGAGATATTTCTTTATCTATATTTTTAATCTTATTATATTTCATTTTTTACCTCTTTTTCTATTTTTTATCTTAAATTAAATTAGTCTATAGTAGGAGTAATTCATGGATTAATCCTTCCACAAGATTAAACTTTTTTTGTTACAGATTAAAAAAGATTATTAAAGCCTCTCAACGCAGACTAAAATCTGACTTATCCTTTGAATTCAATTCTTTTTCTAGATGTTATCTTAACTTCTCAGTAGATATATTGCGAGTTTCGTCGCGCCTACCATGCCCGTCAGGCACCCCACTAAGAAACGGGGATCCATGGTTTCACTTATATAACATCATTTAGAAAAAGTGAGCTTTTCTTTGGTTCGTTTCTTTTGCTCACCAAAATGAAATGAACTCGTATTAAAGGCGAAACCTTTAGAACCTTCGATTCATGATTATTAAAATTATTTATATTCAATTGAGCTTTTTTAGATCTCTTTATATGCAGGGAGTTTAATAATAAAAGTCGTTCCCTGATCTTTTATAGAATCTACTCCTAAACTTCCTCTGTTAAGGTGGATAAATTCCTTTGTTATGATAAGTCCTAAACCGGTACCCTTTTCATTTTCTGTTCCTAGAGTTGTCAAATGCTGGTCTAGTTTAAATAACTTAGACTGAATGTCTAAATTCATTCCTACCCCATTATCTTTAATAAATATATAGATAAACTGATTTTTTCGTTCACTATAGAGTTCAATCTTTCCAGAATTAGGAGTGAACTTTATGGCATTGGATAAAATATTACGAAAAACAGCATCTATCATGTTTTTATCAGCCCAAATAAAATGTTTATCTGAAATATTATTTGAAAATTTAATATTCTTAGACTCTAAGTTTAATTTTAAAATTTGATATGCCGAAGCAGTGAGGTCATTTATCTTAACTTTCATAGGAGAGGGTATCACATGTCCCCTCTGTATCTTAGACCACTCTAATAAATTGATTAAGAGTGCGTTTATTCCCTGTATAGAATCATTGATAGAATAGATTAATTTTTTCTTCTTTGCATCATCATAAGAATCATATTTTCTAGTTAAAATACTAAAAATCCCAGTAATTCCAGTAAATGGACTTTTTAGATCATGAGCCAATATAGATATAAATTTATCTTTAGTTCTATTATTTTCTATTAATTTTTGATTTTGTAATTCTAATTTATTTTCATAAAATTTACGTTTATTTGTTTCCTTTAAAATAACCCATATAGTAATGGAAAGCATGAAAAAAATAAACAAACTCAGCAGTCTATACCCGTCTAAAAAATGTTTTTTCATAGCAGTTATCTCAGTTTCAGGAACTTTAACAACTAATCTCCAAGTAGAGCTTGTATTGTCACCAAAACCTAACTGAGGTAGAAGTTCCTTAAAATCTATGGTATCAAAGGTATATAAAATATCTTTATTGAGAACAGAACCGCTATTAGAATTAAGAGGTAGGAGATCTCCTTTTTTTAAGATATCTGTTTTTTTTGATTCATCGATTTTATTGTTATCATCCAATCCAAACCAATAAAAATCTCCTTTAGATATTAAATTTATGGATCTATATTTCTCTAAAATATTATCAATATAAGTTTGTCTACCATAGAGAGAGATAGTTCCTAAAGAAACATTATCTTTTCCATAGATAGGTGCCATAATATTGACTATAAAATTATTTTTATAATCTCCTAATTTAGAAAACGTAATCTTTTTAGGATTTTTCATCATCAATTCTTCAGGAAATTTTAAATATTCGTTGTTATAGTATTCCTCGATTATTACATGATTTCTATTGTTTTTTATATAACCTGCAAAATACTTATTTTTAATTTTAAGGTAACTTTTTAAATAATCATGATTCTCCTTTAGATTAGACCTTCTATATAGAAGGGATCTCAGCTGGGGAGTTTCAGATAAAAATTGTACGTCATCTATATAGTCAATAAATTCTCTTTCGATATCTTTTTTTATTAAATCTAAAATCATTTTTTTCTCAGATTTCATTTTCACTATATTTTGAGATACGTTTAATTGATATAAGAAAGAGATAAACATAAATAGAGGGATCAGACTTCCTCCCAGTAAAAGCAGGTAAGATTTAAGTATTTTATTTTTTGGTTTAGTCATCTTAGCTCCTCCTCTACATTGAATTTATACTATATTAGCACAATTAGTGCAAAAACTCAACGTTTTGACGAAGATAAAATTTAATGATTATGATGTTCTAATCCCTGCAAAATTATATTTTTAACATGATTGTCATTTAGGGAATAGTATACTATTTTTCCATCTTTTCTATTTTTAAGAACTCTATTTTCCCTTAAAACCTTAAGCTGGTGGGAGATAGAAGAATGGGTCATATTTAGAGTGGTTGCAATATCACATACACACATCTCTCCCTCTAAAAGAATAGTAATAATCTTAAATCTTGTACCATCTCCTAAAATTTTAAAAAATTTAGCAGTCTGATCCAAAGAAGAAAGATCTTCTAGTGTTTGTTTTGCTTTATCTACCCTGGTTTCATTGATTGAGACACATCTGCAAATATCCATAATTAATCCTTTATAATTACAAATTTATCGGCAACTATTTCCTTGATAACAGATGTGAATTCTAACTTATTGTTCATAATAAGGGGGAGGATAATTTGTTTTTTATCGTGGGTGATGATATCCAAACAAGCTTCTAATTTTTTGCTTTTAGGAGCTACCATCTTACGAAGTTCAACTAATTTTACTTTGTCTAATTCTATAGTAAATTGTTTGTTAATTAATTTTTTATTGATTACGTCGATCTCTATTTTATAGGCACATGACATCTTTAAATTATATAGACCAAATAAAACCATCAAAAGAGCTAAAATATAACCTATTGGATTACCGCCATTGGTTTTAAGGACCCAAAGTTGGAATCCTCCAATCAGAGTTATAGGAATTCCTGTTCCTAACCAAACTATTTTTTTCATGAAATTTAATCCATATTTATACTTATCTTTTAATACTACATTTGTGTTGTTTAATTTTTTAATAAAATCATCATAAAATAACATATTTTTTCTCCTTATGTTTTTAGATATTAATATAGAGTGTAGAAGTTATCTACACTCTATAAAAAGTTTACTTTATAAGTTTCTTTAACTCTTCATCTTTAAAATCTAAGTTATGAACTGAATTGATATATCTGATAGTTTTAGTCTTTCCTCTAATTAATAGAGTCTGAGTTCTAGCTATATTTTTCTTTCTAGTAACTCCTGTTAAAAGATCCCCGTCGGTAATCCCTGTAGCAGCAAAGATAACTTCGTCATCTTTAACTAAATCATCTATAGTAAATACATCAGAAATATCTATTCCCATCTCTTCACATCTAGATTTTTCAAAGTTAGAAATCTTATCATTTTCCAAAGAGATTCCTTTTACTTCACTTCTTAATTTTAATTTAGCCTGCATATCTCCACCAAGAGCTTTGATAACTGCAGCAGAGATAACACCTTCAGGTGCTCCTCCGATTCCATATAACATATCTGCGTCAGAATCGATAATAGCAGTTAGTATAGAACCAGCTACATCTCCATCAGGGATAGCAAATATTCTAACACCCATTTTTTGAAGATCTTTGATGATCTTATGATGTCTAGGCTTATCTAAGATAACCATAACTAATTCATCTAAAGATTTATTTAAAGCTTTAGCTACGTTATTTACGTTGTCTAAAAGCGGTAAATTAAGATCGATAGCTCCACGTGCATCAGGTCCTACAATTAACTTTTCCATATACATATCTGGTGCTTTTAAAAAACTGTCTTTATTTCCGATAGCCATAACTGCTAATGCATTTCCTTGACCTTGGGCAGTCATACGAGTTCCTTCTACAGGATCTACAGCGATATCTACAGCGATATCCATATCTTTTCTTAGGCCAACTTTTTCACCGATGTATAACATAGGGGCTTCATCAATTTCACCTTCACCAATAACTATTTCTCCATTGATATGGATCTTGTTCAACATAGTTCTCATAGCGTCAACAGCTGCTTGGTCAGCTGCTTCCTTGTCACCTCTACCGACCCATTTGTGTGCTGCCAATGCTGCAGCCTCAGTTACCCTTGCAAATTCGATAGCTAGTTCTCTTTTCATTAATCTTGTTCCTCCTCGTATATAACTCTATAGATAGTTTCGTTCTTTTTCTTCATGGCTAGTTTATCCCTTGCAAATTTTTCTATATAATAAAGATTATTAAAATTATCTAATTGTAGACTTATGTCATCCATTTCACGGTGTAACTTTTCAGATTGAATAGTTGTAGCTTTTAATTCGTCCTGGAGATGATCCAGTGTTCGATACCCACGATAAATTCTTGGGATATAGAGAAAGATTCCTAATATTCCAAGGACAATGAATATGAAAAACCCATTAATTCTTTTCATTATTTCTTACCTTCTAATTTTTTCATTAATTTAACTATATATATTCCTAAACCAAAAATTATAATATTTGTAATTCCGTTAGATAAAGTCAAAGTAAACCCAGGCCAAATTTCCACAAGGGAAGCTACAATAAGCCCGATTATAAAATACAAAGTATTATCTCTATGAGATTTTAAAAGTTTGTCTATGATTCTAGCAAAGCCAACAATACCTATGACAGCTCCGATACCTACTAAGGCAACAGGCAGTATCATCCTGTTATTTACAAAACCTAGGATATTATAATATTCACCCAGCATAACCAGTAGGAGGGATCCAGAGATTCCAGGAATAACCATAGCTCCTCCAGCCAAAGCTCCAGCCAGGATTAATTTTACGCTATATCCTGCTGTCAACCGATATAAGCTGCTAGAAGTTTCACCATCACCATAGAAAGATTGAAGGATTGTAAAACCAATCATTAAAAGTAATCCAAATAAAAACCATAGTTTTCCATGGTTATTTATTTTTTTATTATCTCGATGGGTCAAAACCAACGGTAGAGATGCCACTATCAGTCCTAAGAAGAAAAAGCTGGTGCTCTCTCTATAGTTTGTATAGAGAAAACCGATCACTTTTGCAAATACAAGTAGTCCAATGACAACTCCTATAAATATTTGTGATAAAAATTTAATAAATTCTATCTTTTTTTCTTTAGGAACAGTGAAAAATTCTCCTACAGACTCTGTAAGTTTTTCATAGACCCCTAAAAGAAGAGCAACAGTTCCACCAGAGACTCCAGGAATAATGTTAGCTATTCCAATAAAAGCACCACTGATTATATTTTTAATCACTGTCAACCATCCCCTCAATTTCTTTGATAAAAGATTTTACATCTGAAAAATCTTTATATACAGAGGCGAATCGGATATATGCAATTTCATCTAATTTTTTTAGTTTCTCCATAACCAGTTCACCTAATTCAGTACTTTCTATCTCTAGGTGATTAGTTTTTCTGATAGTGTCTTCAACTTCTCCTACAAACCTTTCCAAAGCTTCTAGGTTGACATTTCTTTTAATGACAGCCCTTTCGAGTCCTTTTAATAGTTTGTCTTTATTGAAGACTTCCTTGATATTATTTTTTTTTATTACAAAAATAGGAATAGGCTCTATTTTTTCGTAAGTAGTAAATCTTTTACAGCAAACGACACATTCCCGTCTTCTTTTTATAGAGTTATCTGTGCTATAAGGTCTACTATCAATAACTTTAGTATCCATAGCTCCACAGTAAGGACATTCCATAGTTTACCCCTCTTCTGAACTTATGATATTTAAAATTTCTTGTGGGTCCGTTGCACTTAGAAGTTTGTTTCTAAAATTTTCATCTCTGATTAATCTTGAAATCCTAGCTAAGATCTTAAGGTATACGATGCTGTCACTAAGTGGTGAAGCAAATACAAAAAACAGCTTAACATCTTGACCGTCTAAAGATTCAAAGTTAAGTCCATCATTACATCTTCCAAAGGCGATAGTTAATTTTTTAGCAAAATCAGTTTTAGCATGGGGAATTGCCACACCTTTTCCTATCCCGGTACTTCCTAATTTTTCTCTTTCAATAAGAGCTGATTCGATGACTTTAGGGTCGTCGATAGTATCTGAAGCTCCAAGTAGTTGAGATAACTCCGAAAGAGCTTCTTTTTTATTTTTAGCTTTTAAATCAAGGGAAATCATATCCAAAGTTATATAATCTGTTATTTTTGCAATGTTCATGTGGTCCTCCTAAAAATATTTTTTAAAATTTATTTTTAAATTTAAATGGTAGTTCATATAATCTTCCAAGAGTAAAATTATATTTATAATATCATCTATACATGGATCTAGAGAGATTATATCATTTATTTTTTCATCGAATAAGTGTATAGTTATAATTTTTTGAATTTCAGTTAATTTATTAGAGGTCGGCATATTGTCTATTATGGAATTTTCTATATTAAAATATAAGCCGTCTTTTATATTGAACATAATTCCTTCCTCTTTAATAAGGAGAGCTAAAAAATAACCTAAAAGGAGATAATCCTTGGTAGGTTTATTATTTTTGTCCAAAAACCGAAAGGAATTCAAAAGTAATTTGTATAAACCTGTTCGTGTTTCATTTTCAACTAAGATAGAGTTTAAAATTTCTAAGATATGAAAAGAAATGTTTAATTTTTCCAGATCTTTTCTGAGATTAAAAAAAGTTTCATTCAATTCAAAAGAACTCAAAATATAGTGTTCATCTTTCTTATAAAATATAAAGTTAGATATCCCGAATAGATCAGCTCCATTGAGATGTCTTTTTTTTGATTTTCTGATACCACTAATATTGATGTTGATCTTACCAAAATTTTTAGTAAATAATGTCAATGCTCGGTCAGCTTCAGAGTGATCCACTTTTTTTATCACTATGCCATCAGTTTTTAATAATTTCATCGAGGGAAAAATCCTTTTTAGATATAGGTATATTTATTTTAATATCTTTAATTATTAATTCTGAAATTTCAATATTTCTATCTAGTATTCTAACATGTGTTGGGAAATTAATCTCATTTATTTTTGAAAAAGATTCAAATTCTATAGTTATTCCATCATTATAGATGATTTTTTGGATTTGGTTATTAGATTTTATCACCTTAAAATCTACATCTCCCTCATATGATTTAAGATCCCGAATAAATTTTAAAGTATAATTTTCATCTTCGTTTATCTTTTGATCTATCGTCTGCTCTAAAAGTGGATAATAGATAGTTTTATTAGACCCATTATATAGATAAATTTCTCCCTTATTTATAGAAGGAGAAATCATTTTTTTTATAAGTTTATCTGGTAGATCGGCTAAGATCTCATATTCCTTTGTTTTGGTTCGATTATTCAAATGGCTGGTTTCGGTAATTACAGCCTTAAAAGTATTGATTTTATTAAATTCATTTTTATCTTTAGCGAATAAACTCAAGCTAAATATAAAAAAATAAAGAATAAATTTTTTCATAGACTCACCTCTCTTTTTTTATAACCATAACATCTTTGAGATTAAATATATTATATGGTAATTTTACTGTTATCTGTTTAAACATCTCGTCATTATTGTCGATAGATGTAATCTCTCCTAAAAAAAGATTTTTTTTATAGATATCACTGATACCAGAGGTAAATATTTTATCGCCTACTTGGATATTTGAATCAGTAACAACATATTCTAGACTGAGTATCTCATTTCCCTGGCCACTTAAAATCGAGAGAGTGTCTCCATTTTCATTGGTAGCACTGGTGTAACTTTGGTTAGAAGTGATTAATTCCACAGTGGAGTGATCATCAAAGACTTCTTTGATCCTTCCAACTACACCGAGAGTAGAAGTAACCGCCATATTTTGTTTTATATTATCATTTTTGCCTTTATCAATTGATATAGTTTCGTAGGGGTTTAGTGCATCGATATAGGAAATTTGTGCTACGATAATTTTATATTTGACTTTTTTCTTCATTTTAAGTAATTCTCTTAGATGCTGATTTTCCTTTAAAAGGTTTTTATTTTCAAAGGAAATATGTTTTTGTTTTTCTATGGTTAATTCTAAAATTTCATTTTTTTTAGAGATCTCTTTGATGTAAAAAAAAGTATTGAAATAATTTTGAATATTACTGGTAGTTTTATATACTTTTAATTTAAGGGGAAGCAGTAGGTTATTAGTTTTAGATATAAGAAAGTCAGACCGCGAAAAAGCGGCAGTTATTAAAATAACTATGATTAAAGATAACCACCACTTTTGTTTAGTCTTTTTTTGTTTAAAATTCATCTATATTTTATCTATAATAGAAAGTAATAATTTTGTACATCCTACCATATCTTCGATTTTAATAAATTCTTCTTTAGTATGTACCTTACTCATACCTATACCTAGATTAACAGAAGGTATTCCCTTTCCATTGTAGATATTAGTGTCACTTCCACCACCAGATTTCATAGGTTTATATTCGATATTTATACCTTTACAAGCATCCTCTAAAATCTCTAAGATTTCACTACCTGCTTCGATTTTAAATCCGTCATACCCCTTTACGATTGCTTCTTTAAATTCTGCCCCAAACTCTTTCGCTGTCTCAGTGAAGATAGCTTTAGTTTCAGCTAATAGCTCATCTAAAACTTTACCATCAAAACTTCTAGCCTCATACATCATAGATACACTAGGCATAACAATATTTACAGCTGCTCCTCCAGTTACTACACCAATATTAGAAGTAGTATTTTCATCTACCCTTCCTAATCTTAGTTTAGTGATGGCATGAGATGCCACTACCAATGCATTTATCCCATTTTCAGGTTCTAAACCTGCATGAGCTGGTTTACCAATAATCTCAATCTTTCCTTTTGCTGCAAATGGTGCCTGTATAGTAACAGTTCCAGGTTTACCACCTGAGTCGATGATGATTCCAAAATCAGGAGCATATTTTTCTACATCCATTGCACGAGCACCGAAAAGACCAATCTCTTCTGCAATAGAAAATACAACAATAATTTCAGGATGGTCTAAGTTATTTTCCTTTAGTTGTTTAAGCATCTCTAAGATAGCTGCAATACCAGCTTTGTCGTCTCCCCCTAAAACAGAGGTACCATCTGATTTAATGATTCCATTTTCTATGATTGGAGTAATCTTATCACAAGGTAAAACAGTGTCCATATGAGCACTAAATAATATTTTCTTCTTATTAGAACCTTTAGCTTTTAAGACACCAATGATATTACCGGCATTACCGTTACAACTTTCACCTGCGTTATCTTCAGTAACTTCAAGACCGATTTTCTCTAATTCAGCTTTTACACAATCAGCCATAGCTCTTTCTTTGAGAGATGGTGATGGGATTTTAACCATATCTAAAAAATTATCTACGATTCTTTTTTCATTTATCATGTTTTCCCCCTGATATATTTAATTTTATTTTGTTTTATCTAAAGAAATTATATAATAAAAATAAGGAATTTGCAAAGGATTATGGTGTTTTAATAATTCTAATTTACTCATTTTAATAGAAAAATCATAAAAAAATAAACTGTTCGACATTGTGGATGGAAATATTAACTAAATAGAGGTATACTTTTAAAGGAAATTAGTCACTAGGGAGGAATAAAATGTTAAAAAAAATAAAATTATTACCGTTGATGATTATCTTGGGAGTGGTGCCCCTAATAGTAAGGTTAAAGGTTATACCAACTCCTATAGGAAGTTTAGATTATATGGCTTATCCATTGGGAGAGAATAACTTTGATTTTTTCTCCTACTATAAGGCTGTCTTGATTGTATCCCTTTCGACTATAGGACTCATACTTTTCTTTATAAAAGGTGAAATTATAAAAACAAAATACTATATCCCTTTAATATTTATGGGAATATTGGCTAATTTATCTACAGTATTTTCCCCCTTTACATCGATAGTTTTAAAAGGGGTCGGAGATAGGTATGAGGGGATCTTTGTATGGCTGTCATATCTAATAATAACTTTTTTGACCATTAACTTGGCAAGAAATAAAAAAGATATAAAAATACTTGTAGGAGCAGCTTTTGCAGGGATTATAATAATTTCAATCATAGGCAGCTTTCAATTTTTTGGACTAGATTTGTTTAAAAGTGATTTTGGAAGACATCTAATTTTACCAAAAGGTCTATGGGGAATAGCTGATACTCTAAATTTTAAATTTGATAAATATATTATTTATTCTACCTATTTTAACCCAAACTATGGTGGTTCATTGATGGTTATGTTTTTATTCTTTGCTGCAATGACTTTTTTGAGTGTAAGGGGAAAGTTATATAATATTTTATCTTATTTATTTTATATCTTGATCTATATAAATTGGCTGGGGTGTCGATCGAGAGCAGGATTTTTAGCAGGACAATTTACATTGGTATTTTTTCTTTTCTTTTATAGGAAAAAAATCATTAAAAAATCAAAAAAAATTATCTTACTCATAATTACGTCTCTAATTATAGGTGTGATTATGAACAGTTTTTCAGAAAATTCCCTAGGAAAAAAGTTATATGATGCAGAACTATCAAAATATAACCCTATGAGGGAGATGGTTCTAAATACTCCCAATGATTTGCTGGTCACAACAGATAAGGCTTCATTGAATATCCTCACAAAAGATAAACAGTTAAGTTTTAAAGATGAGGAGGGCAGACTACTTCCTTTTGAATTTGTAGACAATAGATATAAATTCACTGATAATAGATATGAAAAATTTGAAATTGAGAAAAGAAAGGAAGATTACTATAATATTACTTATGATAAATTTAGCTATCCTTTAATTTTAAGAAATAATGGCTTTAAAACCGTTGGATTTCAGGGGAGACTCAGTGATATCTATATGGCTGACAGAGTTAAATGGATGGATGGTTATGAGACAAAGGGGAGTTCAAGAATATATATATGGTCTAGAACTATTCCAAAATTAAAACAGACTGGATTTTTAGGAGGAGGACCTGATACTTATTCTTTAATCTTCCCTCAGGAAGATAATTTTGGAAAAAGAATAGCCTATGGAAATCCTAGTATGATTGTGGATAAACCTCATAATCTATATTTACAGATCCTTATCAATATGGGGTATCTATTTTTTATAGGGTTTGTAGTTTTTGTTGGATCTTATATAATTCAATCTATAAAAATTTATAGAAATAGAGAGTTTAATAGTTTTTATGAAGTTGTGGGCTTAGCTACAGCACTAGCTATAAGTGGTTATCTGGCTGCTGGTATGTTTAATGACAGTGCAGTATCGGTAGCACCATATTTTTGGTTTTTTATAGGGTTAGGTATAGCTGTAAATAAAAAGCTGGAAGGGTGACCCTTCCAGCTTTTTACCTATCTAGGAAATATATAATTATATTTATCTGGATGCAACGTTACGTTGCTTTTATTTAACTGGTCTTTTCGGTTGAATAAATGCATCTCTTACAATTACTTCTGCAGCTTCCGGAAGGGTAATTTCTACTTTTAATGGTCCTCTCTTTACAGAGATCCATCCAAGTCCTTTAAATACAAGTTCCTCTTCTATATTTAGATCATAGATTTCAGTTTTTGTAGGTAAAGCATAGAACTCATCTTTACATTTCTCACATGGAGGAGTTATTAAAGTTCCTGTATGCTCAGTAATAAGTTTTTCTACTCTTTCTTCTTTTGTATCGTGGAAAGTTACATTTTTATCAGCAAATATACTGAATATAGGCTTCATCTCATTGTCAGTTAGGACTTTAACCTTAACTAATCCACCGATTAAGATTATTTTATCAGCATTTACTTTAAATGTTTTTCTAGAAATCTCCTTAGAAGGAACGATGTCTAAATGACATTTCTCGCATACCAGGTCAGATATTCTTCCAGTAGGGATCAATCCAGGAGTATCGATTATTGTAATATTAGAATCAGGTATTACATTTTTAGTAGCTTTAAGTGTAGTACCAGGATATTTAGAGATAGTAGCTTTTTTCTCTCCTAATAATCTATTTATGATACTTGATTTTCCAACATTTGTAGTACCCATTACCATAACTTTAGCACCATGTGGGCAGAAATGATTTATCTTTCTTATGATACCGTTGATACCATAGGTATTTTTAGCACTGACTATAGCTATATCTAGGGGAACAATCCCTTCCTCTGAAAGTCTTTCTTTTACCCAGTTAGCTACCTCACTGGCGTGTTTTCCTCCAGGAATTAGATCGATCTTATTGATGATTATAATAGAATCTTTTTCTCTTAAGATATCTAATATTTCGTCATCAAATGATCCTTCAAAGTCAATGATATCAAATACAGCTAAGACTATCTTAGCACTTTTAGCAGAACGCTGAACCTCTTTTCTATAATCTTCAGCAGTCATCTCCATAGGGATGAAATCTCCGTAGTTAGTTAACTTAAAACATCTTTGGCAGGTTGCACTTTTCTTTCCTTTTAGCATCTCTTTAGGTACATAACCTTGTTTATTTTTATCTTCACTTTGTAGTTCAATACCACAACCGTTACATTTTTTTATTATATTACTCAAAATTTAAACCTCCATTTATCATTACGCTTTGGCAGTAAAACTTACCCACTCTTTGTCTTTTGTCTCTGAAATAACTTCGTATCCCAATGAAATTATTCTTCTCTTTATCTCATCGGCTTTATCTTCGATAATTCCAGAAAGGATCATAAGACCGCCTTTTTTTACAACTGTAGACATGTCGTTTAGTAGGAGTAAGATTACATCGGCTAAGATGTTAGCTACTACTACATCAAATTTCTTCTCTTCTACAACTTTTACCAAATCACCTTTAAACAGTTTAATACTATCCATATCGACTTTATTTAACTCTAAATTTTCTTTCGCTACTTCTACAGCTAGAGGGTCGATATCAACGCCCCACACCTCAGATGCCCCTAATTTATTAGCTGCAACCATCAGTATTCCAGAACCAGTACCAACATCTATAACAGAGTCACCTTCACAGATGTATTCTTCCATCTGTTTGATACAAAGAGAAGTAGTCGGGTGAGAACCAGTACCAAAAGCCCTTCCAGGATCTAATTCGATTACAATCTCGTCTCCTTCGATTTCGTATTCACGCCAAGTAGGTTTTACCACAAATCTTTCACTTACTTTTTCAGGGTAAAGATATTTTTTCCAAGAATTTTGATAATCTTCTTCATCTAATTCATAAAAATCTAATGAATAGATAAGATCTTCACGTTCACCAAATTTTTCTTCAAAAGTTTCTGTAATAAGAGATTTTTTTTTCTCCACGTATAAATTTATAGGGAAATATGCCGATACAGCATAGTCTCTCTGTAAAAATATCTTTTCATCTCTATAGTAATCCAATGAATCTCTTTCCATCGGTTCATCGATCTTAAGTCCTTGAACTCCAAATTCATAAAATAAATCGGTTATTTCTTTTTTTACATATTGAGGCTCATCGGCATCAAATATTAATCTAACTTCTATTAATTTCATATTTCTCCTTTTTACTGTTTTCTTTAAGTAGTACCTCTAACTCATTGTCGTATAAATTTAATTTTACAGGTGTGATAGATATATAGCCATTTTCAATAGCTTCTAAATCTGAGTTTTCCACATGGTCACCTTTTATAGGGTGTCCTCCTAACCAAAAATATTTATTTCCTTGGGTATCTTCCCTTTCTATTAATTTTTCTTGGAATTTTCTATTACTCTGTTTAGTATATTTAATTCCTTTAATTTCTTCCATGGGAAGGTTAGGAACATTTATGTTTAAAAGGGTTCCTATAGGGAATTTTAGATCTTTTATTGTTTTTAAATACTCTGCAACAAATACTCCTGCACTCTCGAAATATAGATCATTCCCATCTGCAATAAGGGAGAGAGCAATGGCATTTTTCCTCCAAAATGTACCTTCAGAGGCGGCAGCAAAAGTACCTGAATAGAATAGATCAGTACCTAGATTAGCCCCACGATTTATACCTGAGATTACAAAGTCAATATTTTTTTCATCGTATAGGTGGGTCAATGCCACCTTTATAGTGTCGGCAGGTTTTCCAGATACAGAGTGACCAAACAGATGATCATCCCTATAAACTTCCTTTACTCTCAAGGGTTGGTGGAGAGTAATTCCGTGTCCAGTACCACTTTGTTCCTCCAAAGGAGCAACTACATATGTTGTATGTCCAGCATCTTTAAGGTGATTAACTAAAATTTTGATCCCTTCAGCATAGATCCCATCATCATTTGAAATTAATATATTCATAAATTACTCCTTATAAAAAGTCTGCAAAGTCTAACTCTTCGATAGACAGGTCGACTCTCTTGATATCGCTGCATTTCCCATATTGATCTAATTCTACCTCAATACCATTGATTCTTACATTGTCATTACAGATAGCGAACTTAGTTGGAAGAGAAGTCAAAAATCTAGGTAGAACAGAGTCTACAGTCATTCCTATTATCCCGTCATGAGATCCAGTCATCCCTACATCTGTAATATAACCGGTACCGCCGTCTAAAACTCTACTGTCAGAAGTTTGGATATGGGTATGAGTTCCTAAAACTACTGAAACTTTACCGTCAAGGAACCTTCCCATAGCCATCTTTTCAGATGTAGCTTCAGCATGGAAATCTACGACAATATTTGTTGTATGTTTTCTGATCTCGTCTAAGACTTCAGATATTCTTTGGAATGGACAATCAATAGGCGGCATAAAGATTCTGCCTTGTAATGAAACAACACCTACTTTTTCTCCAGCAGGAGTTGTAAAAATATTCCAACCTACTCCAGATACGCCCTTTGGATAGTTCAGTGGTCTTAAAATTTTATGATCGGTTTTAAGATATTCTACCATCTCTTTTTTATCCCAAATATGGTTACCGGAAGTGATGGCATCTACTCCGATTTCATAAAATTGTTTAGCAATTTTTTCAGTTAATCCAAATCCTGCAGCAGCATTTTCACCATTGACAACGATTAGATCATATTCATTTTTTTTTCTCTCTAGATAGTCAGTTAAGATATTTCTACCTGGTTTACCAACAACATCTCCTATTATTAAAACTTTCATTTAACCCCTCTTTTCTTTATATATAATATTTTATTTCTATTGTTTTCTCAGATTATCTTTTGCTTTACAATGTATAATTATATCATATTTTCAATAAAATTTATACTGTAATTCTACCATAAAAAATGAGCTGATCTGATCAGCTCATTTTTGTCTTTTTTAAAACTTACTTTGCATATTCTACAGATCTAGTCTCTCTAACTACAGTTACTTTGATCTGACCAGGATACTGCATAGTTTCTTCTATCTTTTTAGCTATGTCACGAGATAAGATAGTTGTCTTATCGTCACTTATGATTTCAGGGTTTATGATGATTCTCATCTCTCTACCAGCTTGGATAGCGTAAGATGAATCTACACCCTCAAAAGAACTCGCAATAGCTTCTAATTCTTCTAATCTTTTGATATATGTATTTAATGTTTCACGTCTTGCTCCAGGTCTAGATGCTGATATAGCATCTGCTGCTTGGACTAAAACAGATTCGATACATTTAAATTCTACTTCATGATGATGTGATTCAGCACCATTTGCTACTAGGTCTTTTTCTCCGAATTTTCTTAAGAATTCAGCTCCTAATAATCCATGAGAAGTTTCAGTTTCATGAGTTAATACCTTACCAATATCATGGAATAAACCAGATCTTTTAGCTAATTTTACATCTGCTCCGATTTCGGCAGCTAATGTAGCAGCTAGATGACCTACTTCGATAGCATGAGTTAAAACATTTTGTCCATAACTAGTTCTGAATTTCAGACTACCTAATACTTTAGTTACTTCAGGATGAACTCCTGTAATACCAAGTTCAAATAGTGCATGTTCTCCAGCTTCACGGATTCCTTTATCCACTTCTTTAGTCGCTTTTTTAATAGCTTCTTCAATTTTTGTAGGATGAATTCTTCCGTCATTTACTAATTTTTCCAGTGCGCTTCTAGCGATTTCTCTTTTTACACCATCAAAACATGATAAAACTACAGCTTCTGGGGTATCATCGATGATAACATCTACTCCAGTTAAAGATTCAATAGTTCTGATATTTCTACCTTCACGTCCTATGATTCTACCTTTCATCTCATCATTTGGCAATTGTACTACAGATACAGTAGCATCAGAAACGAATTCTGCTGAAGCTTTTCCAATAGCAGTAGATAGTATTCTTTGAGTCATTCTGTCTTTTTCTTCCTCTAATTTATGTTCAAAACTTCTGATCATAACAGCTGAGTCATGAGTAAGATCATCTTTTAACTTATCTAATAAGATGTTTTTAGCATCCTCTTTAGATAATTCAGAGATTTTCTCTAATTCTAACTCTTGTTTTTGTTTTAATTCTTCAATCTCGCCTTCTTTAAGGTTTAATTTTTTTTCATAGTTATTTATTTCTACAGTTTTTGCTTCAATTCTGTCTAACTTACTGTCTAAAGATTCCTCTCTTTTAATAAGTCTATTTTCTTTTTGATTTATTTCATTTTTAGCTAATTTAACTTCTTTTTCAGCATCTTCTTTAATCTTATATGCTGTTTCTTTAGCTTTTATAGTTATCTCTTTAGCCTTTGATTCAGCATCAAAAGTAGCTCTTTTTTCGATTTTTTCAGCTTTAACTTTTGCTTGCTCAACACTGTTCTCAAGGTTGTTTAGATCTTCGATTTTTTTATCTACAACAGATTTTTTATAAAGTACAGAGGAAAAGATTCCTGCTGCAACTATAACTGCCGCTATCATAATAATTGTATTCATATTGTAAATCCCCTCTTAAAAAAATATAATATTTTGGGATATTAATTAAAATTTAGCTAAAGCCTCTTCTTCAGTAGCACAAATTTCAAATATCTCATCTAACCCAACCATTTCAAAAATTGTTTTGATATGATCATTTAAGTTTGATAGTTTTATATCACCATCATGTCCTTTAACTTCTCTTAATTTCCCTCTTAAAATCCCCATAGCCAAACTATTGATGTGGCTTAACTCTTCACAGTTAATTATAAAGTTATAAGTTTCGTTTTCAACTAACTTAGCTAGTCTCTCTTTTAACTTAGGAGCTACCATAGCATCAAGTTCACCTGTGATTTTAATTACCTTTATTCCATTAATGTCCTTTTCGATTAATTCAAAATTAGAGTTCATTATTTTGTTTCCTCCTCAACTTCTTTTAATATTTCAAACTTCGTTCCAACTTTCTTAGGTTTAATCTCTAAATTGTCTACAAGACCCCTAACTATATTTAATCCCATGCCCCCTTCAGACTTACTTTCTTTTAATCTGTTGAATCCAGCTCCAAAATCTTCTACAGTAATTTTTACGAAGTTACCTTCCTTTATCATAAAGAGAGAGATCTCCCCATTATGATAGTTGTATCCATGTTCGATTGCATTGGTCGCTAGTTCATCTATAACAGTCAGAAGTCTAAGAATATCTTTTTTAGATACAGATTCTGCAATTAAATATGTTTTTACAAGGGCTCTAATTAGAGAAAGATTTTTTAAAGAAGATGGAACAATTATTTTGATTCCTTCGCCTTGCAATATTTCACCCTCTTTCATTAAAGTCTGTTATTTTCCATTGTCCATCTTTAAAATTAAATACAATATCTAGATAGAGGCTTTCATCGTAAAAATTAATAAGAGCTAAAATTTCAGCATAATTTTCATTAAACTTTGGATCTGTAGTATAGATGTTTCCGTTACTCAAATCCATCTTTTTTAGTTCGTTTAATTTTATTTTATTTTTTATTCCCCTGTCAGTGTATCGTTCAATAATAAAGATTTGATTTTTGGAAAAAGCTGTCTTTAATACGTTTATTAGTTTTTTGAGGTCCTTAACCCCTTGCTCTCTTTCCGATATTAAATTTTCATATTTATCTAATTTTTTAGGATCTAGAGTTGTACTCATTTGAGAAAATAAGCCCTTAGCTTCATCTAACTCCCAGTTATTAATTTTTTGCTCTAATAACTGCTCTTTTGGAGATAATGAACTATTTTTAAAAGGCATATTTGTGCACCCTAGTAGAAGTAATAAAATCAGAGTTAAACTTAATTTTTTTAGCATCTTCTCCTCCTATAATATCATCATTACAATGATAGCACACTAAAAATAAAATATCAACCAACTAGTGTGGTTTATAACCTTTTTTCATATGTTTTTTTTCAATATTAATTTAAAAGTTCTGATTTATAGCAAACTAGTATCAACTCTATCTTTTTCACCCCTAAAATAGGAGTCTCTCACATTGAAATTAAATGTAGTTATAATTAATAATTCTTTCTAATAAAATTAAAATGTATGGTAGTTAGAGAAAAGAAATTAGTTTGAATTAAGGAGTGGTTACAGATTATTTTTTTATTAATTTTAGTACCTCTTCCAAAATTTCTTCTTCACTCATCTCTTCTACATCGAACCAGATGACATCTGGGTCATTTTTAAACCATGTAAACTGCCTTTTTGCATATCTACGGGAATTTTGTTTGATTTGAAAGACGGCTTCTTCAAAAGTTATTTCACCTTTAAAATAATCTATAATTTCGCTATACCCTATGACATTGATCTTTCTCAAATTTTCCCCATATATAGTATAGAGTTTCTTAACCTCCTCGATGAGTCCTCCTTCAACCATGAGATCAACTCTCAAGTTTATTCTTTCATATAGATTATTTCTGTCTCTTTCTAAACCTATCTTGATAAAATCAAAGTTATTTCTTTTGATATTTCTTTTACTGATCACAGAAAATTTTTCTCCTGTGAGATGGAATATTTCTACAGCTCGTCCTACTCTGCGTTTATTATTGGGATGGATATCTTTGGCTGCGCAAGGATCGATACGTTCCAACTCTTCATACAGTTCCTCAGCACTTTTACTGTCTAATTGCTCCCTAAGTGCAGGATCTGACTGGGGCAGTTCTGCCAAACCATTGGTTACCGAGTTTATATACAAACCAGTACCACCGACCAATATAGGTGTTTTTTTCTCATTTTCAAATTTTCCCAAGATCATATTTGCTCTTCTTTGAAACTCTCCTACATTATATTTATTTATAGGTTCTACTATGTCAATCATATGATGAAAAATTCCCTGTGCTTCTTCTGAATCGACCTTTGCTGTACCTATATCCATTCCAGTGTACACCTGAGCTGAATCAGCTGAGATTATCTCTGTATTTAATTTTTTTGCTAATTTTATAGATAAACTTGTTTTTCCTACAGCAGTAGGACCCAAGATAACAATACCTTTCATATTATAATACCTCCATTTTTTCTTAGATTATACCATATAACTGGTGTAGATTTACACTGGGGAGGTTTTGAAAAAATTAAAACCATATAAGGGATTAATTATCTTTATATAATGTTTCTTTAGATTTCATTATAATGTATGTTTTTTTCAAAATGATGTGTATTCTTATAATTTTTGTGTTGCTACTTTAAGATTAAATTATATTTTCTCTTAGATTAATACTTTTTAATCTTACTTTTTGTTCGGAAAATAAAAAAACAAATGGGTTTTAGAACGTTTTTATTCAGAATTATGATATTAAAAATTATTAATTCTTAATTTTAATTTTTTAAAAGTCTTTATTATTATTGTTTCTGTTAAAGATATATTAGAACATTAATTCTCTTTTAATCTATTGGAATTGAAAGGCTATTGACTATTGGAGATTACTGACCTAAACTGATAGTAAGAATTTACTGGGAGCACCGGTCGATCCGAAAACTAGGGAAGAAGTTTTAAAACAAATTTTGATTTATTTTAGGGAGGAAATTCATGAACAAGAAAATATTATTACTAGCAGGAATCTTAGCATTAGGAGCTACAACATTCGCAGCAGAGGGAACAAGAGACTTTTTAGATACATTTAAAGACGTAATGTCGCCAAATGAAAATATCACAGGTTACTGGAATCAAGAAATTAAAGGATATACTGATACTGAAGGTAAAGATGACAGACAAATGAGATTACAGAATGCAATTGGGTTAAACTTAACCGATAAAGTATCTGTGGCTTTAAGAACAAGAACATATATGGATTACCCAGGGAAAAACCAAAAATCAGACGATAACTTCAGATTTGACATGACTTATAACAATGGTAAAATTGGGGATACAGAATTAGGATTCAGCCAAAGGGTAAGAATGTATAAGGCAGGATCTAATGCAGGAACTTATTCATATAGACCAAATATTGACTTCTCAAGTTATATAGGTGCAGATTATGCAGATGCAAACATAGAATATTTATACACAAGATATACTGAAGGAAGAGACATTAAAGAGGGAGATGTAGTAATTGCTCATAACTCTGATGATGTTCAAAGATTCGCATATGATATAGATATGGGATGGACTTTAGGGTATGGTTTCTCTACAGAGGTGGAACTTTTCGGAACTGTAACTACTAGTAATGGAGATGCTACAGAATCAGCGTTATTCCTAGCTTTATACTATGACTATAACTTATATACATCAGTTGATGAAGCTACTACACTAGCTTTTCATACAGAAGTCAGTGTAACACCTGTTAAGTACAATCATCAGGAAAATATGACACACACTGATTCAACTCTAGCAGATACAGAGACGTTCATAAAATTAAAGCATAATGTGTCAAATAACTTTAGTACGTATGGTACAGTTGGTTTATTAACATCGGATGACTTTAAAACTCATACATCTAACGTTGGAGCACAAGGTTATGTATCTTTAGGACTTTCTTACTCAATGTAATTTCATAGACTATAGTGAATATTTTTCAAGAAAAATATAAATTATAATAAAGTTCATGAAAATGAAATTTTAAAATATAAATTATAATTGGAGGGATTGAATAGTTAATCCCTCCAATAAAGTTTAAAACTTTATTATTATTTAAAATAGAATTTAAAAGCTATCAATACAGTTTTCGAATTTAAAGATTAAAATTATTTTATATAAATTAACTTTTTTAAAACAGCAGATATTATTTTTATAGGGAATATATGTTATTATTTTAAATAAGAGTGAAGTTTTTGACAGGTTTAATAGATCTCCTAATCTACATTAGAAAAATATTAATAAATTTTTTCTGATAATCGTAGCCAACTATGGAGGGGATATTATGAAAAAAATAAAATTTTTAATGATATTATTAATATCATTAATTTTTATAAGTTGTGGCAATTTAGAGCCTTATAAAAAGATTGTTTCAGTAGAAGATAAAACAACAGAAAATATAAGGGTTACTACCTATGAAGATGGATCTATCAGGGTAGAAGATTTAGATTTTATAAAAATAAAAGAAAGACAAGAGAGAGAAAATAAAAAAAGTGACAGACGAGAAAGAGGGCTTTAAAACTAGATAGGTAGAGGGTCAAAGACTTCACTCTTTAGATTATATATCTATAATGGTGTTTGATACTTAAAAAAATATAAGAGTTATAACAAATAGATAAAAACCTTCAACATTAAAGATTATTAATTTTTAATGTTGAAGGTTTTTTATTTACTGTTTTTTATTATTTATGCTGAATACATATCAGAACATTAATTCTCTTTTAATGTTCGTAAAAATAGTAGCTATTGACTATTAATAATTACTAAACTACACTGATACCAGGATAAACAGAAACATTTTCAACCAGAAAAAATTTAAAAGGAACGTTAAGAAAACAAATTTGAAATTATTTTAGGAGGAAAAGAACATGAATAAAAAATTATTATTACTAGCAGGAATCCTAGCTTTAGGAGCTACAACATTTGCAGCACATACACCAGTAGAAGGAGAAACTCCAACTTTATCAGCAGGAAAAGCTGCAGAAGTTATCTCGATTACGGATTCAAGTGCAATTCAAGGGTTACTAGCTACTAGACAAACTGGAGAAGCTGGATTCAGTGGTTCATATGCTGGTGAAGTAAAAGTAAGATCTTGGATGGGAGCTGGAAGATCTGCAAAAAGTTCTGATGGTAACTATGCAAAATCACCTAACAAGATAGAGTGGACAGTGGCAAAAGGTAAATTAAACATGGGGAAATTAGGATTTACCTATGATGTAGATAGAGATTATAACTTTAATAAGAACTGGGATAAAACAAGCGAAGGTTGGGATACTGCTTTTGGATTTGATTATCAAGGTGGAACATTTGATATGATGGGTAAAGAGTGGACATTCGTACCAAGTGTGGCATTTGGTTATGACACTAAGGAAAACTTTACTTCTAAAGCATCAACAATAAATGATTCGACTGGTAAAGCTATAGATACTACAGATCGTGAAACAAAGAGAAGATGGGATTTCAATCCAAAGATTTCAACTACATATTATGGATTTGCTATGGATATCAGTCCTATCGTAGCCTATGATGATGTAAGTGAAACTGTAGCGTTTGAGTTAGACATATCTAACTACAGAGCTTTGGGAACTGAAGGTTTATGGTCAATGTATGGAGATGTCTATTTAGATTTCGCAGGAACTAAGAAGAATGGTTCTTATGCTAACTCTATATTCAATGGGAATATTGATGAAGACAATAAATTTGCATTATCAATTGAGCAATATGTAGCTTATGAAAGAGAAATTGCAGCTAATACATACTTCATTACTGAATTTGGATTAGAAGCTTATTCATTATTACAAAGTGAAGCAAATGATGTAGCTTTATATGCTGCACCAGAAGTTCAATATAGAGCTAAATTAGGATCTGTTAATGTGACTCCATATGCAAAATATGTTACTTATTCATCAACAGGTGGATATGAAGGGTCAGTTTATAAAGAAGAAGTATCTGCAGGAGTTAAGTTCAGTACATCATTCTAATAAAATATTAGATATATTTATATAATATAGTAAAAGGGATTGAGTAATCAATCCCTTTTTAGTGAAGTTTTTGACCCTGTAAATCTCCTAATCTACATTAATTTTTTTAATAATTGTAGCTACAAAGGAGGTTATATCATGAAAGTATTTAAATATTTAATAATATTATTGATGTCGGTAATTTTTATCGGATGCAGTAACTTTCAGCCTGCTAAAAAAGTTGTTTCTGTAGAATATAAAGAGAATAATAAAATTATGGTTACCACCTATGAAGATGGCTCTACCAAGGTTGAAAATATTGACTTTTTAAGATATCAAAGAGAACAGGAAAAACGGAGAGATGACAGAAGAGATAGAGAAAGATAGTTGTTCAGGGTTGAAAACTTCATTAAAGAGTAAAAAAAGATCTGAGAAAAACTCTCAGATCTTTTTAATATTTAATTTATAATTAAACAATATAGTCAAATTCTACATTTTCAATTCTTACTGTATCCCATTCTTCGATTCCAGCTTTGATTAATTGATTTTCTAATCCTAAGTTTTTAAGAACATGTACGAAACTTACTATAGCTTCATCGTCATTAAAGACATAGGTATTAAGTACATTTTCAACAATCTTACCAGTAACGACGAAGGTACCTTCTTCATCTATTTCTACATGCCAGTCAGGTTTCTCGTCTTCGATAGCTTTTAGGATATCTAATACGTCTGTTTCTTCTTCTAAATCTTCTCTAGGAATTTCTTCTAATAACGACCAAGTTTTGTTTACAACTTCTTTTAGTCCGTCATTAAGAATTACAGATATAGGGAATACTTCGATCCCTTTCGCAGCCATATGTATTTTGAAGTTTTCATAGCTTTCCATATCATATAAAAGGTCCATCTTGTTAGCTAAAACTATTTGCTTTTTACCTGCAAGTCTTTTACTGAATTTTTCTAATTCGTTATTGATCTTTCCAAAATCTTCTTCAGGAGTTCTACCTTCCATACCAGATACATCTACTACATGGTAGATCATCTTACATCTTTCGATATGCTTTAGGAACTTGTCTCCTAGTCCTACACCTTCATGGGCTCCTTCGATAAGTCCAGGAATGTCAGCCATTAAGAATGATCTATTGTCTCCTACTCTTACAACACCTAATTTAGGAGCTAGAGTAGTAAAGTGATAGTTTGCAACTTTTGATTTAGCAGCGGAAACTTTATTGATGAAGCTTGATTTACCTACACTTGGGTATCCAACTAAGGCTACGTCAGCTAATAATTTTAATTCTAATCTTACTCTAAGTTCCTTACCTTTACGACCTTTTCCAGCCATTTTAGGAGCTCTTCTTACTGCATTTTTAAAGTGGATGTTTCCTCCTCCACCTTTTCCACCACAAAATAAAACTCTTTCTTCACCGTTTTCATTTAGGTCAAGTAATAAAGCTCCACTTTCAAAGTCTCTTACCATGGTACCTACAGGTACTCTGATGATTAAGTCAGCTCCTGTTTTACCATGCATTCTTTTTTTAGCACCATTGGTACCACTCTCTGCAACAAATGCTCTCTTATATCTGAAATCTACTAAGGTGTTGATGTTGTTATCGGCTACGAATACGATACTTCCACCGTTTCCACCGTCTCCACCATCAGGACCACCAAATTGTACATATTTTTCTCTTCTGAATGTTGCTGCACCATCTCCACCTTTACCGGCTTTGACGGTGATTATCGCCTCATCTATAAACATAAATATTTTCCTCCTATTTCTAACTCATTCCTTGTTGTCGTTTGCTCTTTACAAAAGAGTAAACTATAGTTAATACCTACTGTTTTTTATTAGAAATTATAATTTCTAATTTTTTAAAAACTATGTCAATATTGCCTATAACTTCTTCATTTTTAAATCTAATAACTAAAATATTAAGACTTTGCATAAATTCATCTCTAATTTTGTCATATTCTTTATGAGGTTTATTAAAGTGAATTTGACCATCTAACTCGATAACTAACCTTAATCTTGGACAATAAAAATCAACGATATATTCGCCTATTCCATATTGTCTAAAAAATTTAAATCCTTTAAATCGTTTAGCTCTTAAAAATTGCCATAGGATTTTTTCGGTTTTGGTAGAAGTTTTTCTTAATAATTTTCTTCTTATTTTAGTTGTTTTTTTATTTAAAATCTTCATAAAAGCACCTCTAATATATCTATACTATAGGTTGCTCTTTTTTAAAGAGTAACCGCTAAAAGGGGAAGAGTTTATAAATTTTCCTATATAATAAATAAATCCCAGCAAATGCTGGGATTTATCTGAAAAGCTTATACTAAACTTTTTCTTTCAGAGTAGATAGAAACTTGTTTCTTAGTTTTACCTAATCTTTCAAATTTAACATATCCATCAACTAAAGCAAATAAAGTATGATCTTTACCTTGCCCCATGTTAGTTCCAGCATGGAATTTGTTTCCTCTTTGTCTAACAACGATGTTTCCAGCTACTACTTTCTCACCATCATATTTTTTAACACCTAAGTAATTAGGATTAGAGTCTCTTCCGTTCTTTACAGAACCTTGTCCTTTTTTCTTAGCAAATAATTGTATTTCAATTCTAAACATTAATTAGCCTCCTCTTCGAAAATCTTCATATATTTGGGATATTGCTCTTTTAGTTGGTCTAGCATTACTACCATACTTCCTAAGATTGCATTAATTTCCCTTTTGTTTTTAAAAACAATTTGATTATAACTATGAATAGTCATATCCAATTTTTCCAACTTTTCTTCATCTGGATTGATAAGATCTAGCCTTAAAAATCCTGTTTCATTATTAGTTGAATAAGTAGCAGGGATATTTAGATATTCTAAGATACCAGCTGCTCCTTGTTGTAAAATCGCACTGATTGCAGCACACAAGATATCACTACCGTGTTCGCCGTATTCAGCATGATTCCATCCATAAAATTCTACAATTTCTTCATCCTGTCTAATGAGAGTTATCTCTGTCATTATCCTTGGATAGAAGTAATTTTGATTTCAGTGAATAATTGTCTGTGACCTTTTCTTCTATGAGTTGACTTTTTAGGTTTGTATTTGAAGTTAATAACTTTTTTAGCTCTACCTTGTGATAATACTTCTACTAACACTTTTGCGTTTTCTACAACAGGAGTTCCTACTTTCATTTCTCCGTTGTTAGATACTAATAAAACTTCTGTCATTTCAACAGTTTCGTTAACTTCAGCATTTAATTTCTCTACTCTTAATATTTCACCTTCTGCAACTTTGTACTGTTTTCCACCGGTTTTGATTATTGCGTACATTGTAACACCTCCATAAATTTAATCGCCAGGCACAGGTTGCTGATAACCCCACCTACGCGTAACTAGACCATAATATCATATCTATCATAATATGTCAATCGCTTTTTTGACATAGAAGCAAAGTTAAAAAGCTCCTCTAGTGACTTAGGAATCAGTTTAGGGGGATCTATTAAAGTTGTTGAAACAAAAGTTTTAAATGCTGATAAAGTCAGCTAGGAATATAGTGGAATTGATGGATGGATATCTCCCTTTAAAATTGTGAAATAACTATTATAATATGGTATATTATATTAAAAGATAATTAAAGAAATCGGTAATTAATATTGAGAAAATATCAAAAATTATTATTGTTAAGATATACGGTTTTTAATGAATTTTTTTAGTATTTATAAGTGATTAAAAATCCATTAGGGGGGAGAAGATGATTTTAAAGGTTTGTGTAGGGAGTGCCTGTCACATAAAGGGTTCTTATGATGTTATAAAAATAATTACAAAAATTATAGAGGAAGAGGGATTGGGAAAAGAAGTAGAGTTAAAAGCTTGTTTTTGCTTGAATAATTGTACAGAAGGAGTTTCTGTTATTGTAGACGGCGAAGAAAAAATCTATTCATTTTCCAAAGAAAATGCAGAGAAAAAATTTAAAGATATCATAGAGGAGAGAGTATTATGAAAATAATGAATTTTTCAGAAGCAAATTGTAGTAATTGTTATAAATGTGTTCGAACATGCCGGGTAAAAGCCATAAAGATAGAGGATGACCAGGCTCATATAGTTTCAGATCATTGTATTGTCTGCGGACATTGTTTTTCCAGTTGTCCTCAAAATGCCAGGAATATCCATTCAGATCTCGATTATGTGAAAAAAATACTTAGGAGTGAAGAAAAAGTAAATATCTCCATAGCTCCATCTTTTAGGGGGTTTTATGAAAAATCTAATGAATTTATATGGGGATTGAAAAAATTAGGATTTAATCTTATAGAGGAAACAGCAGTAGGGGCTGACATCACCTCAAAATTGTATGAAAAATATATATCAACCAGTGACCAGGGGATCTACATAACTACTTGCTGTCCGTCGGTGGTTCTTCTAATAGAAAAATACTATCCTGCATTGATACCATATCTAATGCCTTTTACATCTCCTATGATCTCCCACGGGTATCTGCTAAAAAAAGAGAATCCAAAGGAAAAAACAGTTTTTTTGGGACCATGTATAGCTAAGAAATGTGAATCATTATCTGAAAAACATATAGGGGCGATAGATGCAGTATTAACCTTTGATGAGGTCTCCCAGTGGTTAAAGGATGAAGGGATAGATTATCAGAATCAAGAATCTATTGAAGTAGACAAGTTTGGAAGTAATTTCGGTAGTAGTTATCCTGTAGTAGGGGGTATCTTAGAAGGTATTAGAGAGAGTATTGAAGAAAAGGGAATGACCCAATTAAGGGTAGATGGATTAGACGAGTGTATCGAACTTTTTGATGAATTATCCAGAGGAACTATCACGGGGACTTGTGTAGAAGTAAGCGTCTGTAAACAAAGTTGTCTTGGAGGTCCTGGAGGGTCAAATGCTTGTTCAACCACTTTTTCCAGAGTACAGACCCTGAAAAAATATTTAAATGAAAATGATAAAAAAGCAGAAAAGAATAAACATATCTGTGAGATAGATTTTAGTGCTACTTTCCATAATAAAAAATTTGAGGAAAAGATGCCTACTGAAGAGGAAATAATAGAAATTTTAGGAACTTTGGAAAAATATAGCAAAGAAGATGAATTGAACTGCGGTGGATGTGGATATGATACCTGTCGTCAAAAAGCTATATCTATATATAGAGGGATGTCTCATAAGGAGATGTGTATTCACTATATGAAAAAATGTGCTGATAAAGTTACCAATGAAATATTTGAAAATTCACCCAATGCTATCCTTATATTAAACAATGAATATGAGATAATAGAAAGTAATATGGCTTTTAGCAGGTATTTTGGAATATCTCCAAAAGAAGTTAAAAAGAGATCTATAGAGGAATTTATATCTAGGGAAAAATTAGATAAGGTATCTTCAGAAGGGGAAAATATTATTTGGAAAAAACAATCATTTCTGAACGGTGAACTTTATATGAGGATGAGTATTATATCTATGAATTCTAAAGAAGGGATATTAATAGTGCTTACTGACATAACCAGTGATGAGCTGAGGAAGGAAGAGATAAGAGGGTTGAAAGAAAAAACTTTTGAGATAACCCAGACAGTGGTGGAAAAACAAATGAGGATAGCTCAGGAAATAGCCAGTTTATTGGGAGAAACAACAGCAGAATCCAAGGTGGCCTTCAATAAATTAAAGGATGTATTCAACAAAGAGGAGAGTCTTTAATGGAATATTATATAGATGCTTCATATAAAAGTATAAATAAATTTGGTGAGGAACTCTGTGGAGATAAGGTGGAAACTGCAAAAACAGAGGATGGTTGTCTATTGGTACTTTCAGACGGCCTTGGAAGCGGGGTTAAGGCAAATATTTTAGCTACTCTGACTTCAAAGATAGCTATTACCATGTTAAAAGGTGGTTCTAGTATAGAGGAAACTTTGGAAACGATAATAAATACCCTCCCTGAGTGTAAGGTGAGAAAACTTGCATACTCTACTTTTACAATTATAAAATTAAATAATAACGGGGATTGCTATATGGTTGAATATGAAAATCCTCCTACATTTTTTTATAGAAATGGCTGTGATGTGTCTATAGATAGAAAGGAAAGGATCATAAAGGGTAAAACAATTTTTGAAAGTCATTTCAAATTTTGTCCCGATGATTTATTGACTGTTGTCAGTGACGGAGCGGTTCATGCCGGGGTAGGAGAGTATCTTAATTTAGGTTGGCAGTGGGAAAATATAAATGATTTTTTGAGGGATATATCCAAGCAAAAATATGCAACCGATATAACTAATAGTTTGTTGGATGTCTGTAAAACTCTATATAACGATAAACCGGGAGATGACACAACAGTTTTATCAATTAAATTTCAGCCTGTGAAATATTTAAATTTATTTACAGGACCTCCTAAAAACATAGAAGATGATGAAAAATTTGTAAAGAGGGTGGAGGAGTGTCAAGGAATTGTAGTTCTCAGTGGGGGGACTACAGCTAATATAATATCCAAAGCTTGGAAAGAAGAGGTTAAGATCGATTTGGATGGCTATGAAAATAATCTACCACCGGTAGGTTATATGAGAGGAGTAGGTTTAGTAACAGAAGGATTGCTGACCCTGAATAAAACTGTAGAATATATAAAAGAATATATCTATGAAGGAAAAGAAGTAACCAGCAACGATGGAGCAGGAATCCTGGGAAGGTTACTTCTATTTGATGCAAGTCACATAAAAATAGTGGCAGGAACAGCTGTTAATCCTGCTCATCAAAATCCAGATTTCCCCATTGATTTTAATATTAAATTAAAAGTGGTTACAGAACTAGAAATAATCTTAAAAGAGTTTGGAAAATCGGTTACCTTGGAGTATGTGTAAAATTGAAAAAAAACTCCTTTCATGATAAAATTGAATCTATTAATCATAGATAGTAATTAAAATGAAAACTTTAATCGTGGATTACTCAGAAAAGTATGATTTAACTAAAAAAAAGATTTTATCTATGCATCTCGGAGAGATCCGAATTCTCATAGATTAAAATTTCTAAAGAGTCCCTCTTTAATACGGGTTCATTTCTTTTTATCTGAAAAAGAAATGAACCAAAGAAAAGCAGACTTTTTCTAAATAATGTTATAGAGTGAGACCATGGGTCCCCGTTTCTTATAGGGGTGCCTGATGGGCATGATGGGTACGACGAAACTCGTAAAAAAGATACTGTGAAGTTAGGTAACATCTAGAAAAAGGCATTAAATTTAAAAGTAATATTTAAATTTGTGTTAAGTAATATCAGGAGGAATAATATAATTATGGATAGAAAAAAGATTTCGGTAGGTGGACAGGCTGTAATAGAAGGGGTTATGATGAAAGGACCTAAAGCGTTAGCTACAGCTGTGAGAAGACCAACAGGGGAAATAGTTTATAAAACAACAAAATTAAAACCATCTATGAATTTTTTGACTAAGATTCCGTTTATCAGGGGAGGAGCTATTCTGTTTGAAACTCTGATTTTGGGAACCAAAGAACTGTCGTTTTCTGCCAATGAGGCAGGAGAAGAGGAGGAAAAATTAGGAGACAAGGAATTGATGATGACTGTAGTAGCGGCTCTGGCTTTAGGAGTGGGGTTATTTATGGTTCTACCTTCGATTTTAAGTAGTTTTATGTTTAAAGATAATAGGATGAATGCAAATATTTTTGAGGGGATACTCAGAATATTATTTTTTCTTGTATATATAAAGGCAATATCTTTTTCTAAGGAGATCAAGAGAGTATTTGAATATCACGGAGCTGAGCATAAATGTATCTATGCCTTTGAAAATGGTGAGGATTTAGTCAAGGAAAGTGCGGTGAAATATACAACTCTACACCCTAGATGTGGGACGAGTTTTTTACTTATAGTGATGTTAATAAGTATAATTGTATTTTCAAGTCTGGATTTTATCATCCCTCAGCCTGATAATATGTGGATGAAGGTTGGATTAAAAGCTGTCTTAAGAATCGTATTTATGCCATTGGTAGCAGGATTAGCCTATGAATTCCAAAGATACAGCAGTAAGCACCTAGAAAATCCATTGTATAAGATGATTGCGGTGCCAGGACTTAGTCTGCAAAAGATAACAACTAAAGAACCAGATTTAGAGCAATTAGAAGTAAGTATGGTAGCCTTGAGGATAGCTTTAGGGATGGAAGTAGATAACGCAACAGAAGTTTTTGAATAACAATTTATATGGGAGGAGGTTGCTGTAAAGGCAATTTCTTCTTTTTTTGCAATTATATAGAAAAAAACTTTTAAAAGTCCGATAAACTTAGTATAATGAAGAGTAAAAAATCATGAAAAATTGAAAAATAAAAGCGAAAGAGAATAAGGAGTTGGAATATAATATGAAAAAGATAGAGGAAGTAATAGTAATAGGGGCAGGGTTAGCAGGAAGTGAAGCTGCATATCAATTGGCTAAAAGAGGGGTAAAAGTAAAATTATATGAAATGAGACCAGTAAAAAATACAGAAGTTCATACTGGAGATAAATTTGGAGAATTAGTTTGTAGTAACTCATTTGGTTCAAATTTATTATCTAATGCATCTGGATTAATGAAGGAAGAACTTCGTATGATGGGATCACTTTTAGTAGAGATAGCGGACAAAACTCGTGTGCCGGCAGGGCAGGCATTGGCAGTAGGTCGTGAAGAATTTGCAGAGATGATAACTGAAAGATTAGAAGCAGAGGAAAATATAGAAATAATCAGAGAGGAATTAACAAAAATTCCAGAGGATAGATATGTAATCATAGCCAGTGGGCCTCTGTCATCGGAAGGAATAACAGACGAGATTTTAAAATTAACAAAGGGAACTAACTTATATTTCTATGATGCCGTGGCTCCTATAGTAACTTTGGAATCTATAGATCAAGATAAAGTTTACTACCAATCTAGATATGATAAGGGAGATGGAGAATACATAAACTGTGGGATGACTGTAGAAGAATATGAGAACTTCTACCATGAACTGATAAATGCTGAAAGATCACCACTTAAAACTTTTGAAGAAGAAAAAGTTTTTGAAGCATGTATGCCAGTGGAAAAAATGGCCAGCAGGGGAGAAAAAACATTATTATTTGGGCCATTAAAACCAAAGGGATTAACAAATCCCCACAAAACAATAAAAGACTATGCAGTAGTTCAGCTGAGACAAGATGATAAAGATGGGAAATTATATAATTTAGTAGGATTTCAAACTAATTTGAAGTGGGGAGAACAAAAAAGAGTATTCCAAATGATTCCAGGGTTAGAAAATGCTGATTTCATAAGGTATGGTGTGATGCATAGAAACACATTTATAGATTCTACAAAATTATTAAATAAAGGTTTGAATTTAAAAACTAATGAAAAAATCTTCTTTGCTGGACAAATAACAGGAGGGGAGGGGTATGTAGCAGCTATGGCAACAGGGATGATGTCAGCTATAAACTTATATCACCATATGTTAGGAGAAGAGGAATTTGTATTGGAAGATCTGACTTCTACAGGGTCGATAATTAACTATATCACAGAGGAAGGAAAGAAAGAATTTCAACCTATGGGACCAAATTTTGGAATTGTAAGAGCATTGGAAGGTCCAAGAGTAAGGGATAAGAGGGATAGAAATACAGCCCTAGGAGAAAGATCGGTAGAGTATATGAAGGAAAAGATAAAGGAAATAAAATACTAAAATAAAAAAGCTAGTCACGAATTACACAAATGTACACGAAGATAGGTTAGGGGATAAAAAATCAAGAAAAAATAAAAACAATTGGACACAGAGATACACAGAAGAAAAAAGAGAGAATACACAGAGAAAGAATAAGATTTTTGGTTAGCGAAAATTAGCGTCATTAGCGGTAAAAAAGGTTTGAAAAATCTGAGTAAGTCTGCGTAATCTGCGACAAAGATTATAAGGTTCTAATCTTTGTCAAAAAAATAAAAAACTCCTGTGCTGTAGCAGTAAAGGGTATTCTTCGTGTAATTCGTGACAAAAAAAGGTTTTTATGGAGAGGTTTAGAAAAAGGTCAAAAGGGGGTGTTGTAATTTTGGAAAAATTGATAAAAGAATTTATCTACTATGAACAGTTTGGGCAGCAAAAAAGTGAAAATACCATAAAATCCTATAAGAAAGATTTAGAACAGTTTATAGAATTTATTGTAGGGCATGAACTCCTTGAAAATATAGGTGAAGTAGAGGAGCTGAATTTAAGAGGTTTTATACTCTATTTAGGATCTATCAATATAACTAAGAGATCAATAAGCAGAAAGTTATCTACTTTAAGAACTTTTTTTAAATATTTAAAAGAAAATAAAGTTATAGATAAAAACCCGATAATACTTTTGAATAATCCATCCTTTATAAATAAATTCCCGACTCTTTTAAAAAAAGATGAATTGGAAAAATTGAGATCGGTTATTGATACTACTAAAACTAATGGAATCAGAGACAGGCTTATTATAGAATTACTTTATTCTAGTGGGATAAGAGCAGGGGAACTGCTGTCATTGGGAGAAAATATAGTGGATCTGGAAGAACGAGAGATAAAGATAGTGGGAAACAGCAGTCGGACTGTATTTTTTAGCCAAACAGCAGAGAAGTATTTAAAAGATTATTTAATTGCTAAAAAAGAGAAATATGGTGATAAATATAACCCTGATATTATCTTCGTGAATGGAAGTGGAACAAGGTTAAGTGACAGGTCTCTCCGTAGGATAATAGACAGGTACGCCAAAAAAGCAGGGTTAGAAAAAGAGATAAGTCCCCATACATTTAGGCATACATTTGGAGTGTATCTCCTGGAAAAAGGGATGAATATTCATTTTTTACAGGAACTTATGGGACATATCAGCCCGGAGAGTACAAGGATATATGAGGAGCATATGATAGTAGTTCGAAGGGGAATTAATAATTAATATATATAGTCAGTGAAAGAAACTCCTAAAGAGTCCCTCTTTAATACGGCTCTGTTTCTTTTTATCTGAAAAAGAAATAGAGGAAAGAAAAGCAGAAATTTTGAAAATGGCTTTTAAGTAGAGATAGAATAGCTACGAGCTTTCGAGTTACAGTCCTCACTTTGTTGCGTACTCGCAAGGGGCATCCCCAAGACTTCTAGAGATTATTACATAATCTAAGAATCTTGAGAAAACTTAATTTGTATATCGCTCTTAGTAGAATATTTATTGTAAAAGTAATGTCACCTTCAAAATTAAAAAAAGTAGGACGACTATAAACTTCGAAATTTAAAGTCAAAAGAAAAATTAGAGTTTAGTTTGTGTCAAAAGTGGAAGATGTTAATCAAGAATAAAGTATTATCCGTGTAAATTAAAGAATTTTCTGTGTATCTCGTGAGAGATTCGCGTTCTATAGATTGGTGGTAAAGAGAAAAGGTTCTCTTAGTGAACTCTTTATCTCTTTTCTTAGTGATGAAAAGGTAAAATGAAAAAATATTTTGGAAGGAGGAGTTTAATTGAAATTTAGAGCAACTACAATATTAGCGGTAAAAGACGGAGATAAAGTAGCCATTGCCGGAGACGGACAGGTAACCTTTGGAGATACCGTATTTAAAAATAAAGCGAAAAAAATAAGAAAATTTTATAATGATTCAATATTAGCAGGATTTGCAGGAGCCGCAGCAGATGCTTTTGCATTATTCGATAAATTTGAAAATAAATTGGATGAATACGGTGGAAATTTAAAAAAAGCTTCAGTAGAATTGGCCAAGGAGTGGAGGTCAGATAAGGCTTTACGTGAATTGGATGCAATGCTGATAGTAGCAGATAAAAAAAATCTTCTGATTTTATCGGGAACAGGAGATGTATTGGAAACAGATGATAATATTGCAGCTATTGGTTCTGGAGGAACCTATGCTTATTCAGCAGCCAAAGCATTGAAAAGGCACACACAACTAGAACCTCATGAAATAGTCTGTGAAAGTCTTCAAATAGCAGGGGAGATATGTATCTATACTAATACAAATATAAGTGTGGAAAAATTATATTAAAAAAATTACCCTTATCCGCCCTATGGGCACCTTCTCCCTTGACATCGTAAAAATCATATTTACTAAATATAATTTTTTCGTACTCGTCAATCGGGCGAAGGGGATGTTGCTTTGGTTTCTCCCTATGAGGGGGAAAACTCAAAGGAAGGGGGAGAACTATGTTAATTTATATAAAGTTTTAAAAGGAGTGAGACAGTGAGTTTTATAGTAGCAGTAGATGGTCCGGCGGGTTCTGGAAAGAGTACAATATCAAAGATGGTAGCAGAAAAATATAGATTAACTTATTTAGATACAGGGGCTATGTATAGAATGATAGCTTTTACATCTATAAGGGATGGAGTAGATCTAGATGATATAGCAGAGGTAGTAAACTTATTGGATAAAGTAAATATCGATATGAAAGATGGTAAGTTTTATGTGGACGGACATGATGTGAGTTTAGAAATAAGAACTCCAGAGGTCACTGCAATAGTATCTAAAGTAGCTGCTATAAGAGAGGTAAGGGTAAAATTAGTAGATCTTCAAAGAAAAATATCAGAAGGAAAGGATGTTATCTTAGATGGAAGAGACATAGGGACTGTGGTATTTACAAATGCAGATCTTAAAATATTTTTAGTGGCATCACCAGAGGAAAGAGCCAAGAGAAGAGTTTTGGATTTTAAAAACAAAGGAATAGATGAAAATTTTGAAGACGTTTTAAGTGAGATCATTAGACGGGATGAATTTGATTCTAATAGAAAGGAAAGTCCATTAAAGAAAGCTGAAGATGCTGTAGAGATAGATACAAGCTTTATGAATATAGATGAAGTGGTAGGAGCTATATCGGAATTGGTAGAAAAGAAAAAATAATTGACAATGGAAAAATGAAAACAAGAGAAGAGATAAAAAAACTAGTCACGAATTACACGAAGAAACATTAGTTGAAAGTAGCTAGTTGAAAATTAAAAGATTTAGTCGCAGATTACGCAGAGAGAAGCAGATTAAAAATAATAAAAGATCTTGGACACGGAGATACACAGAGGGAAAAGAGAGTTACACGGAGGAAACAAGAATTTCTTAGTGATCTCTTTAGATACTTTGGTGATAGCCCTAGCGACTACTTGGTGAGCTTCGTGTAAGGTATTTAATCTTAAAAATTTGTATAATCGGTATCAAAGAGAAAGTTCTAAAGAGTCCCTCTTTAATACGGGTTCATTTCAGATATGCGAATATTTTATTTTTCTCTAATAACATTAGAAAAAAATAAAAATGCAGCAAAAGAAACAGAGGAAAAAAATTAACACTTCCTCGTTAGGCTTCCCTTAAGTGGGAAGCAGAAGCTATAACCATTTGATGTTATAGCGGTAAGTCAAAGGTAATATCCGTCTTTTTTCAGCTACAGTCCTCATTTCACTGTGGAACTTATCCTGTTGTACGACTGAGTAAAATATATACTGAGAAGTAGAGTAACATCTAGAAAAAGGAATAACTTCAAAATTAAACAAGATTATAACCAAGAAAAACTAAGACTTCAGTGCTGCAGCAAGAGAGTATATTCTTCGTGTAATTCGTGACAAAAAGAAGGTTTTATTAAAAGATTATCTGTTATTTCTTAGTGAGCTTTGTGTAAGGGGTTTAAAGATCTATAGAATCTGTGTTAATCAGAATTAGATTTGTGTAATCTGCGTCAAAAGAGAAAGAAATTGATTTGTGGAGGGGTGAGTGGGATAAATAAAAAGATTGTATATGGAATAGGAATAATATCTATCCTGATAATAGCTGTATTATTTAAATGGCATAGCGGGAATAAGTATGAAAAACAGATAAAGTTACAGGAAGATATGGCTTTAGAAAAAATAATAAAGGAAGTGAATGATTATTCTATTATAAGTGGAAAATCTATTGAAGAGGATGGAATAAAATATACATTCGATCTGAAAAAAGGAGTAAACTTAGACATAGAGAGCGGTGCCTTACAGATGAAGGAAGTTTCAAAAGGGGATCAAAAGGAGATCATTTATAGTGATTCTAAGGGAAATGAAAAATTGATCCTGGAGATAAATTATTTTACTCCTCCTAAATTAGCCATATTAATAGATGATGTAGGGATGAATACAAAGACTACAACTTATTTTAAAAAAATAGATAAGCCTTTGAGTTTTGCGACTATCCCATATCTGCCTAAGACCAACCAGGCAACTAAAATATTAAAGGATGCAGGATTTGAAGTTATCCTGCATATGCCTATGGAAGGGTCCAATGACATTTTGAATAGAAGGACTGTGGGACTTATAAAACCATCTATGACTGAAAAAGAAATCTATGATAAATTTGATGGTGCAATAGAGAATCTAGGAGCAGTGAAGGGATTTAATAATCATATGGGATCTAGGTTTACAAATGACCCGGAAAAAATGAGATCACTTTTGTCATATGTAAAGAAGAAAGAGATGTTTTTTATAGATTCTAATACCAACAGCAAGAGAGAGGGGTATAAGATAGCTAAGGAATTGGATATTCCTACTTACTATACATCTTATTTTATAGATAATTCCCATAAGAAGGAAGACATTATGGAAGCTATAAAGGTATCTGTAAGATTAGCAGTGGAAAGAGATAAAGTATTAGTGATTGGTCACTATAGAAAGGAAACGGCAGAAGCTATATATGAAATGTTGGATTATATAGAAGATGAAGGTGTAGAATTAGTGTCGATCAGTGAAGTATTAGAATAAAAAAGGTAACGAAAGGAATTTGGAGGAGAGATGAAAAAGAGAGAGAGTAGTGTAAAGGGTTATACCATGGTGTTTGCTTCTACAATGTTTTTTTATATAATGACTTTATTTGTAAAGTTGATAACAAAGGATGGTAGGATACCCAGCACAGAGGTAACATTTTTTAGATTTTTAATCGGATTTATAATGGTAAATATCGGTCTTATGAAAACAGGATATAAAATTAAAATGGTAAATAAAAAAGCGGTATTGGGTAGAGGTTTTTTTACAGCCTTAGCAATATTATTATTTTTCATGGTGATAGAATATTCTACTACAACCAAGGCAAACATATATAATTTGACATACCCTATATTTGTCACGATATTTGGACCTCTTTTATTAAAAGATGAAAGGTGGACAGTAAAAAACATTATAGGAGTAGGCATAGCTTTTGTAGGAATATTCCTGATATCCGGATTGGCTCTGGGAGTTGTCAGCTGGGTAGATGGATTGGGATTATTTATGGGATTTGTAGCAGCAATTGGGATAATAGCCCTAAGAAAAGCTCGGATAACAGATAGTTCTAGTACGATTTTATTTTACCTGATGAGTATAGGGATGATTATGACCTTGATTCCATTTGGACATCAATTTAAGGTGCCGACTTCTAGAGAAGGGATGCTTTTATTGGGAATGGGAGTATTTTCATACCTAGGACAATATACTGTAACCAATGGATTTAAATATGTGAAAGCATTGGAGGGTAGTTTGATATCTTCTAGTAGAATATTTGTAGCTGCCATATGTGGAATCTTATTTTTAGGAGAACCATTCAGTACTGCTATAGTTGGCGGAGGAAGTCTGATATTTATAGGAATAGTATTGGTTAGTGTAAAGGGAAAAGAGAAAAAACAGTTAAAAATAAAAAAATTATAATTGAAGTGTGTACTGTTAGTTAAGAATAGAAATTAAAGTCAAGTTCTAAGGGTTCCGCCCTTAACTGGGTTCATTTCTCAGCTTGATCTGAGAAACGGAACCAAAGAGGATCAAGAAGATTTATAAAGGTCTTAATGAGTAAGTCACAATCGTTATTGTAGAAACAGTACTGCTGAAGTGGAACGACTATAAACTTCGGTTTTGAAAATCTAAATATCTAGGATAACATCTAGAAAAAGAAATTAAGTTTAAAAGGAAAATCAGATTCCTATGATAGAGCAGGATTTTTTTAATTAGTGTAAATTGATGGCAAAAAAAGAGTGTGACATTTTTCTTAGTGTGCTCTCTAGATTTTCCTTTGTGAGCTTAGTGTAAGTTCTAAGGGTGTCACCCTTAACGGACTCTATTTACTTTTTATCTGAAAAAGAAATAGAGGAAAGAAAAGCAGAAATTTTGAAAATGGCTTTTAAGTAGAATATAGAATAGCTGCGAGCTTTTGAGCTACAGTCCTCACTTCGTTGTGGAACTTAATTTGTATATCGCTCTTGGTAGGTAAGCATTGTAAAAGTGATATCGCCTTCAAAATTAAAAAATGCAAATCATTAGTACTTTGGTTTCTCTGGTATGAGAGAGACCATAAGAAGGAAGAGTTAGAATAAGTACATATTATAGAAACAGTACTGCTGAAGTGGAACGACTATAAACTTCAGTTTTAAACAAAGAAATAAAGAAAAGACATAGAACGCGGATGCTACTGCATACACGGACATAAGCTATGATGGTCGCAGATGATTGTTTTTGGTTAAAACCAGGAAAAAGATATTTTAGATCTGTGTAGATTAAAGTTTTTCAGTGTATCTCGGCAGAGATTCGCGTTCAATAGATTTTAATATTTTCTTAGTTTTATAATTTAAGAAAAAAAAGGATTTATGAAAGGGTAATTCGGGGATTGCCCTTACTTATTATTTTGTGTAGCGTATATAGGGGATGAGGATAATTTTATATAATTTGATACGAACAATATTATATCTTCCTTTGGGGATAGGAATGATATTTTCCAATAAATTAAGAAAATTTGTAAAAAAAAGAATATTTCAAAAAATAGATATAGAAGAGAAGAAAGATACCATATGGATCCATTGTGCATCTGTAGGAGAAGTTAATCTAGCGGAACCTATAATAAATAAATTTTTAGATGAAACACAGGAAAAAATCATTTTGACTATGATGACAGATACCGGAATGGAAACAGCGAGAAAAAAATATGTAAATGAAACCAGGGTAGATCTTTTATTTTTTCCTTTAGATGATTATTTTTGTATAAAGAAAATTTTGAAAAGGGTAGTTTTAAAAAAATTAGTGATCATAGAGACGGAGATATGGCCGAACTTAATCCTCTTATGTTCTAAAAAATCAGAGGTAGTTTTGATAAATGGAAGGATATCAGATAGGAGTATAGGTTCATATACAAAAATAAAATCTTTACTGAGAGGGATATTTTTTCAGATAGATACATTTATCATGCAGACTGAACAGGACAAAGAGAGGATAATATCTCTGGGAGCTCCTAAGGCTAGAGTTTTTAACTATGGAAATCTAAAGTTTAATATTGAACTGCCGGAATATGAAAAAAAAGAATTGGATGATTTAAGGGAAAAAATAAATGAAAAAGGTAAAAAAATACTGGTAGCGGGAAGTACAAGGGATAATGAGGAGGAATATTTATTAGAAGTTTTTGATAAATTGGATGACTATCTTTTGATCTTAGTACCTAGACATATAGAGAGAACGGAAGATATATGCCAGAGGTTGCTGGAAAAATATAATTATCAAAGGTGGACGGATATTTATAAAAAAGAAGGCAGTGAAGGTGTAGAGGGAATTCAAGAATTCTCTAAAAGAGATACAGATATAATAATTGTAGATAAGATAGGTGAACTGCGTAAATTATATGCCATTGCAGATATAGCATATGTGGGAGGAACCATGGTAGATGTAGGAGGACATAGTCTGCTAGAACCATTATTTTACAGAAAGCCGCCTATTTTTGGATCTTTTATCCAAAATGTGAGAAGTATTGCAAAGGAAGTAGTGGCTAGAAAGATAGGTACCCAGGTAGAGGATGTAGAAGGTCTTTATCAGGCTGTTAAGAACTATGAATTAGAAAATAAAAACCTTAGAGATAATGATGAAAGAGAGAATAAAGTTGGTATAGAAAATAGGATAGATAAGTTTTTTGAAGAGAACAGTCATGTAGTGGATTTGACTTTTGAAAAGATAATGGATGATGAATAGTTATAAATTTCGGGATTTAAAGTTATATATTATTAATATGTGTTATTTCTTTCCCACTATAGAGGGGGAGAGTGCCGAAGGCGAGAGAGGGTAAACAGGTTCTACCCGCAAGGGGCATCACCAAAATATCTATTGCTTATTCCATAAGCTGAGAATTTTGAGATAAAGGTTCCATCTTTAATACGAGTTCATGATAAAAAGACTATTTCACTCCTGAAGGAGCGAGGTACTTTGGATGTCGCGAGTATTTTATTTATTCTAATAATATTAGAATAAAATAAAAATGCGAGCAAGAAATAAGTATCCAAGAAGGGTTTAACTCCTCCTTTTTATGGAGATTTCATGAGTATCAAAATTAATTCTAACTTTAGAATAAATTTTAAATATGAATCTCAAAACAGAGAAACCGAAGCTATAACCATCTTGTCTTTGCATTGTAATACACGATTGTTGTTGTAGAAACAGTATTGCTGAAGCTCAACGACTATAAACTTCACTTAAAACCAAGAAAAAAGATAAAAACTTTGGACACGGAGAATAACTCTGTGGAACTCTTATCTCACCTCAGAGAATCTCTGCGTTGAAATAATTTCTTTTAATTCGTGTAATTCGTGACAGGTTTCAAAATGTTGTAGAGGTAATTCATGAATTACCCGTACGATAAAGTATTCATTAGAGATATCTGTGGGGAAAATTATTTTTACCTTAGTTTTAAAGAGTGATATTGACAGAATATGGAAATTTTAGTATACTGAAATGTACTGAAAATGACAGAAACAAAAATACTAAAAAATAAGTAAAAAAACATATATATAACATAGAGATAATCAAAGAATTGTTGATAAAAAATGGAGGCAAGATGTCAAATATAAAAAATGATAACAATGTAGGAGATATGTGGAAACACTTTTTCAACTACGAAAGAAAACATTATAATCCATATATGGTGAAGCTGGCAGAGCATCCAAATCATATTATGTATGATAAGGAAGTTATGGATTCTTATAAAGGTAAATGGAATGAATTTTTTAAAAATGAACATCCTATTTATTTAGAGATTGGTTCTGGAAGCGGAATGTTTGCAAATGATATGTGTGTAAGATATCCAGAGAGAAACCATATGGCTTTGGAGATAAGATTTAAAAGACTGGTTCTTTCAGCTAGAAGATCTGAAAAATTAGGATTAGATAACTTATTATTTATAAAAAGACGTGGAGAAGAGATCACTAACTTTATAGGTCATGAAGAGATGGCAGGATTGTACATCAACTTCCCAGACCCTTGGGAAGGAAGAGAAAAAAATAGAATTCTTCAACCAAAGTTATTTGCATTATTGGATCAAATCTTAGCGAAAGATGGAAGGTTATTCTTTAAGACTGACCATGATAAATACTATGCAGATGTATTAGAATTTATGCCGGAAGTAGAAGGGTATGAAGTGGTATATCATACTGCTGACCTGCATAACAGTCCATTAGCAGATGAAAATATTATGACTGAATTCGAGAGTCTATTTACATATAAACATCAAAAGAATATCAATTATATAGAGATAAAGAAATTAGGTAAAAAATAATCAAGAAATTACTCTTCCTTCTTATAGTTTCTCTTGTGTAAAAGAAACTAAAGCTTATATATTTAGCTATAGTTTTCCTTTAAGAAGGGAAAACGGTAACATGGAAAGAGTTTAAAAATAAATCTAAGAAGAGGTGGATCATGGCAAGTTATGTAGTAGTAGGAACACAATGGGGAGACGAAGGTAAAGGAAAAATTATCGATGTATTAGCACATAAGGCAGATTATGTAGTTAGATTCCAAGGTGGAAACAATGCAGGACATACAGTAGTAGTAAATGGAGAGAAATTTATCCTTCACTTATTACCTTCAGGAATGTTACACGGAAACGGAAAATGTGTAATCGGGCCAGGAGTAGTAGTAGATCCAAAGGTATTATTACACGAATTATCAACTTTAGAGGAAAAAGGAGCTAAGGTAGATCACTTATTTATCTCTGATAGAGCTCATCTTATCATGCCTTACCATGTTCAACTGGATATAGTAAAGGAAGAAGCTAGAGGAGAAAATAAGATAGGAACAACAAAAAGAGGAATAGGTCCTTGTTATGCTGATAAGATAGCTAGATGTGGAATAAGAGCAGTAGACTTATTAGACATGGAAGCATTAGGAAGAAAATTAAAGATAAACTTAGATGAGAAAAATGAATTATTTACAAAAATTTATAATACAGAAGCTATGGATTATGATACAATCATGGCAGACTTTACTGAATATGCTGAAAAATTAAAGCATAGAATTGCTGATTTTGTTCCTGAGATCAACGAAGCATTAGATAATGACAAAGTAGTAATGTTTGAGGGAGCTCAAGCTATGATGCTAGACATCAACTATGGAACTTATCCATATGTAACTTCTAGTTCACCAACTTCTGGTGGAGTTACTACAGGTGTAGGTGTAGCCCCTTCTAAGATCGATAGAGTAATCGGTGTTATGAAAGCATATACTACTAGAGTAGGAGAAGGTCCTTTCGTTACTGAATTAAATGATGAAACAGGGGAAAAATTAAGAACAGTTGGAAGCGAATTTGGTGCGACTACTGGAAGACCAAGAAGATGTGGATGGTTAGATGGTGTAGTAGGTAAATACGCTGTAATGATAAATGGTCTTACAGATGTAGTAGTAACAAAGATCGACGTATTAAGTGGAATGGATGAATTAAACATATGTGTAGGGTATGAGATAGATGGAAAGGTATGGACTACTATACCATCAGCTATCGAGATGACTGAAAAAGCGACACCTGTATATGAAACATTACCAGGATGGTCTGAAGATATCACAGGTATGAGAGAATATGATGAATTACCTGAAAACTGTAAAAAATATGTAGCTAGAATGGAAGAAATAATTGGATGTGAAATCACTATGATCTCAGTAGGTCCAGACAGAACTCAAAATATATTTAGAAAAGAATTCTAATTTATTTAGGAGGTAGCAAAAGCTGCCTTCTTTTTTTATTATCTAGGAAATTATACCTGGAAGGATGTCGGCAAAATATGAATAATTTATTCTGTAAACATAGAATTTTACGATAAAATAAATAAAATATTATAAAGATCTAGGTTGTGCTTGTCTGGATGCAACGTCACGTTGCTTTTTTATTTTAAAAATAAAGAGAATAAGGAATTTATCTATATTTTTAAGGTTCATATTTTGGTGGAAATAAGAAATAATTAAACTAGACTAAAATAATACTTAAACAAAAAACAAAGGTATGTTAAAATTAATATCTGAGACTATGTAGGGTTATTATGTTTTTTATTTTTATTTTGAAAAAAATATTAGAATGAAGAAAATAAAGGTGTTTTAGGAGGTGTGAATGAAGAAAATAATATTGGTAATATTTTTACTGTTGGTTAATTTTATCTATAGCCAAGAGAGGTCGGTGCCGATAGAAAAAACAACGGAAAAAAATGGAATAACTTATGTGATTGATGAAGACAGACCATTTACAGGGATAGTGAGAGATTCCGATAAACTGAGTCCGTTGGATAAAAATATTGATTGTAAGGGTCAAAAGCACACCAGAGAATGGATTCATTGTTACAAAAATGGCAGGTTAGATAATTTTTCTGTCACCTATTATACTGATGGAAAAAAGTGGGCCAGGGGAAATTATAAGGGGAAAAAAGGGGAAACAATTGTTTATTTTAATAATGGAAAAATAAGTGAAAAAATAAATTATACAGGCCATAAATTAGACGGGAAATGGATTACTTATTCTTCAGAAGGAAAAGTGCTGAAAATAGTTAACTACAAAAATGGTCGGCGTATAAATTAATATATAATTGGCAAAATAGGAGAAATCCTATGACGCAAAGCTATAGGGCCTTTAAAATGGCAGCCAGTTGCAGATCTTTTTTTGATCTGTATTTTTTTTGATTTTTTATAAAGGGGGAATAATGCCAAAATTAAATATTTTTTTTAAAAAAGATTCTGATAATTATCTATTGGAATCCTTTAGGATTCTCAGAAGTAATATGCATTTTTTAGAAAAAAAAGAAAATAAAGTAATCATATTTACAAGTACTATACCCAATGAGGGGAAGACTACTATATCTGCTAATTATGCAATGTCAGAAGCTGTGACAGGAAAAAATGTTATTTTAGTAAACTGCGATATAAGAAGGTTTAGACCTTTTAGCGGATTAAAGATGGAGATCGCTCATGGAATAGAGAGTGTTCTTTTAGGGAGAAAAAAAATAAATGATGTGGTTATAAAAGATTTCGAAGAAAATCTGGATCTTTTGCCCTCTAAGCATTTAAATGGAGGGATAACTGAATTATTTTTAGGAGACAGGATTAAGGAGTTATTGGAAGGCCTAAGGAAAAGATATGATCTGGTAGTGCTAGATACACCTCCCCTTACTATAGCTACAGATGCAGCCATACTTTCAGAATATGCAGACGGAGTTGTCTATGTATGCGGGTATAATATGGTGAAAAAGGAAAAAATGCTTCGTGCAAAAAAAATATTGGAACGAGCTAGAGCTAAAATATATGGGGTAGTAATAAATAAAATAGATGAAAAAACTTATGTAAATGAATATGGATATGATGAATATAAATATTATAGTAGCTATATTAAAAAATAAGGTGTTAAAAATATTTAGGAGGTGGAAAGAGCACCTCCTTTTTTTAGTTACTTTTTATATTGTTTTTTATTAAAATAGTTTTAAATGGTTAATAAACAGGACTTTTATTTGGTTTTTTTAAGACTTTTAATATTGATTTTAATTTTTTTAGTAAAAAAAATTAAAAAACAAACAAAAAAATATATTATTTATGGTAGAATAATCGTTGAAATATAAAAAAATTAAAAATATAAAAAGAATAGAAAAAATTAGGAGGAAAGAGATTGAAGAGAAAAAAAAGAGAAGAAGACTTGAGGTATGAATGGGAAGATGAAGATGACGATGAAATAGAACTGATGGATCTGGTTTTCATCCTTATCAGAAGCTGGAAACTTATTGTGATGAGTGCACTGCCGGTAATTGTCTTAGGAGCTGTATTTGCCATGACAAGGCCAGATATATATAGGGCAGAAGCTACTCTTATGGTATCTAGCGGTCAGATCTATTCGGTAAATAACTTAGATAATGCTGAAATCTCTAAGAATCAGAAGTTAGTATCATCCTATACAGAGATAGCCAAGAGTAAGAGTATTATGAGAAATGTTATCAGAAAATTAGATCTGGATATGGAGCCGGAAGAGATAGCTAAGTTATTGAAGGTAACTCCTATAGATGACACAGAATTTATTAAGCTGAGTTATACGGATAAAAATGCCCAAAGGGCTGCCCTTTTAACCAATGAGGTGGCAGGAGAATTTATTTTAAAGATAAAAAAAGTAATGAGTTTTGAAAATTTAAAAATTGTTGAGAAAGCATCGGTACCAGACAAGGCTCTACCTAAAAAAAGAGCTCTTATCCTAGCAGTTTCACTGGTATTAGGAGTTATGGTAGGGGTTTTCATAGCATTTATGCTGGAATTTTTACACAGTAAATTAAGAAAACCCGAGGACATAGAAAAAATAATGGGATGTTCAGTTTTAGCTAATATACCGGATTTTAATATTGAAAAGACAGGAGAGAAATAATGGCAGATAAACATATATCAAGTGCAAGAAAGATATTTTTTAAAGGGGATCAGGACAGCCATCTGGCAGAATCCCTCAGGGTCCTCAGGACCAATATACATTTTATGGAAGAAAAAGAAAACAGGGTAGTTGTCTTTACAAGTACTATACCAAAGGAAGGGAAGAGTACTATAGCTGCTAACTATGCTATGTCTGTAGCTATAAGTGGGGAAAAAGTGTTGTTAGTAGATTGTGATATAAGAAGACCCCGGGCTCATAGTAGTTTTGGGATTGAGATAGATCATGGTATGGGAAGTGTTCTTTTAGGAGATAAAAAAGTAGAGGATGTAATTTTAAAAGGTATAGAAGAAAACTTGGATATCCTGCCTTCTAAACATCTCAGCCAAAATGTAACGGAGTTATTTTTGGGAAACAAGATGAAACATCTATTAAAAGGTTTGAGAGAGCAATATGATCTTATAGTTCTAGATACTCCTCCCCTTACAGTAGCTACAGATGCAGTAATCCTTTCAGAATATTCAGATGGAGTAGTATATGTCTGCGGATATGATATGGTATCGAAGAAAGAACTCGTTCAAGCAAAAAAAATGTTAGATAGAGCTCAAGCAAATATATATGGGACAGTAGTAAATAAGATAGATAAAAGAGGTTATTCATACGGAAATTATGGATACTATAATAATAATTATAGTTATTATGAGGAATATATAAAAGGGGAAAAATAATGATAGATCTTCACTGTCATATTTTACCAAAGATAGATGACGGATCGAAAAATATCGAAGAATCTATGGAATTAATTTTATCCGCTGAAAAGTTAGGATATAAAAAGATATGCTGTACCTCCCATTATAGAGCAGGGAAGTATGAAAATAAAAATTATGACAGAACTTTAAAGAAGTTAAGAGATCAATTAAAGCTAGAGAAAGTAGACATAGAACTATTAGAAGGGAATGAACTTTTTTTGGACTTGGACGGACTTACTGCCCTGAAAGAAAAAAAAGTAAAAACTTTGAATAGAACTAGTTATCTTTTGGTAGAAGCAATCCCAGGGATGACAGAGATGGCATTAAAAAAATCACTGGGAAAGATCAGAGGTCTGGGGTATAAACCTGTTTTGGCCCATGTAGAGAGGTATCCATTTATAGAGGTTAAAACTTTACATGAATTAAAAAAAATAGGGGTTATAATCCAGGTAAACCTCAAATCATTGAGGCATAAAAAAGAGATCTATAGATGGATAAAACTGGGTCTTATAGATATTTTAGCCAGCGATGTTCACGATAAAAAATACAGAAACTATGAATTGGCAGATATAATAAGTGAGATAGATAATAAATTAGGCAGAGAAACTAGGGAAAGATTACTCACAGGCAATCCTGAAAAAATAATAAATAACGAGGATATAGAGGGGACTATAGATGAAAAAAAGATTTATGATACTGGCATTGATGACGATAACTTCATTAAATGTTTTTTCAAAAGATTTAAATTTAGAAGAAGCACTTAAGATTGCAGAAAATGAAAACCCGGAGATAAGAAGGGAAAGAATTACTCTGGATATAAAAAAATTGGAAGAAAAAAAGAAGATGAAAGCTTTTTTACCGAAGGTATCTCTTAGTATGGACGAAGGGGATACACCATATGACGATAACCTAAATCCATTTGATAAGAGTGTAGGAGTGGAAGCCAGAATTTACATGCCTCTTTTTACAGGTGGAAAGCTTACCAATGAATACAAAAAATCTAAGTTAGAATCGGAAAAAGCATCTTTAACTAATATTTTATTAAAATATGATATAAGAAAAGATGTTATAGAGAAATATTTTGAGGTATTAAATTTACAAAAACAGGCAGATATTTTGGAAGGGGTAAACAAGACCCTGAACAAGCAGAGGGAAAGATTGGAAAAACTTTATAATAACAATAAACTGGTAAAAAAATCAGATGTACTCAGAGTAAAGAGTGATATATTGAGTAATGAAGTGACACTTCTAGGTGTAAAACAACAGGCTGAAATAAAAACGTATGAACTACAGATACTCCTTGGAATATCTATGGATGAACCTTTAAACATAGCAGAGTTTGATTATAAGACACTGGACCTGAATAAATTTTTCTTAGATGATGATATTACAAAGGCATTGAATGAGGGAAGTAAGGTTAAGAGTACAGAGATAGATCTTCAAAAAAGTGAGATCGATGTAAATATAGCCAGAGCAGCATACTATCCAAAGGTAGGATTGGGATTTGAAAAGAATTTCAAGAGAGACAGCGATGGATTGGATTCTTATAGAATAGGTGTAGGATTTAACTGGAATGTATTTAATTGGGGTGCAGATATGGATACTGTGGCTCAAAATCAATATAGGGTAGATCAGGCAAATATAGATCTGACAAAGATGAAAGATGAGGTAAAACTAGAACTCAAGGAAAAATACAGTAATATGATTACTCTATCTAAGCAGCTGGAAGCACAGAATATAAAGGTGGAAATAGCTGATGAAAATGCAGAGATAGATACACTGAGATATAATAACTCCCTTATGAGTTCATTTGAATATTTAGACAGTGTGGATAAATTGAGAGCAGCAGAGGAAGGTTATTATACTCTTCAAAGGGAACTTATGTTAGCGATAGATACATATGAAAACGCGTGGAGATAGGACCCTCTTCCTCCTAGGTTATTTTCCACGATTATTAAAATTAAGTGTAATTAAAACTTTATTTTAAATGTGGACCCTCGTAGAGAGAAACCAAAGCATAACGACTATGGACTTTGTGTTATAAAAATATTTTGTTCTTTCCCCCTATGGAGGGGGAGAGTGCCAAAGGCGAGAGAGGGTAAAAAGGTTCCAAGGATTCCGTCCTTAACTAGCTCTGTTTCAGATATGCGAATATTTTATTTTTCTCTAATAACATTAGAAAAAAATAAAAATGCAGCAAAAGAAATAGAGGAAAGATAGGTAAGAGAATTCCTTACTCCTCCTTTTTATGGTTTCTCTCAAAACAGAGAAACCGAAGCAATAACCATTTTGTCTTAATGAGTAAGTCACAATCGTCATTGTAGGAACAGAGGGCTGGAGCTCAACGACTATAAACTTTGATTAAAATCAAGAGGAAAAGAGATTCTCTTAGTGAACTCTCTAGTTTATTCTTAGTGATCTTCGTGTAAAGGTTTTGGTTTTAAAAATCTGTGTCAAAAGAACTTCTGTGGTATAGCTGTAAAATTAAAAAAATTCGTGTAATTCGTGACAAAAAAAGATTTAAAAGTTAAATATTTAGGGAGATGAAGATGAAAAAGAAAATAATTATAGCTGTAGCGGCTCTTCTGGTTATTGGAGGAGGCTACGCAGTATTAAAAAATAGAAATAATAAAGATATGGCTTCGGTAAGATTGGTAAAGATAAGTAATGAAAATATTTCTGAAAATTTAAAATTTGAGGGGATAGTCAATGCCAAGAAAACCTATGGATTATATAAAAAAGTTCCTATGATGATAGAGGAAGTGAAGATTCAGCCGGGAACTATGGTAAAAAAAGGAGACGAGCTTATCAGGTTCAGCGGTGTAGGGACTGATGGATTTGAAAATACAGGAGTTTCTAATATTTTTATGAAGTTAGAAGAAAAAAAATTAGAAGTTGAAGTTTTGGAAAAGCAGGTAATAGAATTAGAGAGAAGGGAAAAGGTTGTAAAATTTCAACTGGACAATGCCAACAGTACTGCTGAAACTATGAAAGAATTATTGGAGCAGGATGGAGTATCTTCTCTAGAAGCTAATAAATATATTACAGACGCAGCATTAAAAGATTTGGAATACAACAATGTAATTCAGGATATATCCCTTGCTAAACAAAGATTAAAGATTAGATCGAATAGTTTAAATGAGGAGTTGAAGGAGATGAGTCAGAATATGATCGCTCCGGAAAATGGAATAATAACTGAAGTTTTTGTGGAGAATGGGATGATGGCAGTTCCTGGAAAACCTCTATTAAATTTTGCATCTCTAGACGGTGGATTAGAAGTAAAGGTACTTATACCTATCTATCAATCCCAGGGTGTAGGTACAGGAGCCAATGTAGATATTATATCTAAGGGTTCGTTGGAAGAAAAAAAATATAGCGGGAAAGTAGTTTCTATCTCGAGTGTAGCTCAGGTAATAAAAAACGGAAACAACGAAGAAAGATATCTGACTGCTACTGTAAAATTAGATGGATCCCAGGGTCTTTTACCGGGAGTCAATGTAGGAGTAGAGATATCGGGGACAGCACTTAATGGGATAAACGTAGTGGATGCTTTTTCTGTAATAGAGGAAAATGGAAAAAATTATGTTTATATAGTGGAAAATAACAGAGCCAGAAAGGTAGAGATACAGACCGGGATAAAAACTCTGTCTAAATATGAAGTATTAAACTTACCAGAAGGGATGGAAGTAGTGGTGAATCCGTTTAAGGTGAGAGATGGGGAAAAGGTACTGGTAAAATAACTCTTCCTTCTTATGGTTTCTCTTTAGTAAAGAGAAACCAAAGTTAGATTGGAAAGAAAAGATAAAAGAATCTTTCCCCCTGTAGAGGGGGAGAGTGCCGAAGGCGAGAGAGGGTAAAAAAATTCTAAGGGTGTCACCCTTAACGGACTCCATTTCTTTTTATCTGAAAAAGTAATAGAGGAAAGAAAAGCAGACTTTTTCTAAATGATGTTATAGAGTGAGGCCGTGGATCCCCGTTTCTTATCGGGATGCCTGACGGGCATGGTGAGCACGACGAAACTCGCAAGAGATATTCTGAGAAGTAGTATAACATCTAGAAAAAGGATTAAGTTCAAAACAAAAACAAGATCCTAACCAAGAAAGAAGATTCTCTTAGTGAGCTTTCTAGCCTTTCCTTTGTGAGCTTAGTGTAAAGGCTTTGGTTTTAAAATCTGTTTTTAATCTGTGTAATCTGCGACAAAAATTATTTCTTTGTATTGAAAGGTTTAATTTGTATAAAAATTTAAAGGAGAAAAAGTATGATTTTTTGGATGGTAAAAAAAATTATTATGGGTAATAAACTCCGTAGTGCAGTACCTCTTATGGGAATAATAATAGGGGTGGCTTCCATTATGGGTATTTTTGCTATATCCAGCGGGGGAGAAGCGGCTGTAAAAAAAGATCTGGCTAGTATAGCAGAGAACAGAGTTTTGATAGGCAGCAGCCAGGGATATGACCTAGAAGATCTAAAGCTCCTTGAAAATATGCCCATAGTAAACTATGTATTTTCTCCTGAGATGAATATGACAGTTAGTTATGATGAATTTAATAAGATAAAGGTAGAAGGATATACTAAATCTGCCATCCAGGGAAAAGAGCTGGAGATTGAAGGCAGCAGTAATATCAGAGGCAGGGAAGTGTTGATAGGGGATAAAACTGCCCAAAAGATGTTTAATACATCCCATGCAGTAGGAAAAATATTTCAAATAAATCTAAATTCAGGGAAACCTGTAGAGCTCCGAGTAATAGGAGTATATAGGGAAGACATAGGAAATACTTTGGGGATAGGATCTATCTACATGGATATAGATGAATATAATAATCTGGGAAGTAGCAGGAGTATAAATACAGTGGTAGTTACCTATAAAGATAAGGAAGATATAGAGGAAACTACAAATTATGTGATCCAGATATTATCCAGAAAAAATTACAGGAACAGGTATACGATCCTGGAAGGGAATGCCAGATATCAGAAAATTGAAAAGATAAAGGATATGATCAATATATTCTTGGGAGCTGTGGGAATAGTGGCTCTTGTAATGGGAGGACTGGGAATAAGTAATTTATTATTAAATTCAGTCAGAGAGATGACTCCTAGTATAGGAATTTTACGAACTATGGGAATGAGTGAAAAAAATATACTGAAGATATTTTTATTGGAATCAACAGTTCTTTCTACCATAGGAGGAGCTATAGGAATTATCTTTGGATGCGGAGGAGCATATATAGTCGGGAAGGTAATAGGAATACCGTCTGTCTACTATGTTGACCAGATAGTAATTGTTTTTGTAACTTCGGTAGGAATGGGGATAGTTTTTGGGAGTCTCCCGGCATATAAGGCAGCTAAGTTGCAGCCAGTAGAGGCCATGAAGATTTAATTGAAAACCTGATAAAAATAAAAAGATAAAAATATGTAGTCGCAGATTACGCAAATTGACGCAGATTATTTATGGAGTGATGAATATGAAAGAATTTCTATATAAAGAATTATCTTATAAAATTATTGGTTTAGCTATGGAAGTACATAGAGAACTAGGAACTGGATTTTTAGAAAAAGTGTATGAAAATGCTTTAATGATATTATTTGAACAAAATAATATAAAATCAATACAGCAAGAACCAATTAAAATAAGTTTTAGAAATAAAATAATTGGTGATTATATTGCTGATATAATTGTAGAAGATAAAATAATATTAGAATTAAAATGCACTTCAAAAATAATTGGAACTCATAAAGCTCAAATAGCAAATTATCTAAAAGCTACAGGAAAAAAGGTCGGTATCATAATTAATTTTGGTAATAAAAGTTTAGAAATAGAAAGAGTAGTTATGCAGAATCTGTGATAATCTGAGAAATCTGCGACTAAAAAAAGACTTCTGTGCTGTAGCAGTAAAATGATTTAATTAGTGTAGATTGGTGGCAAAAGAAAAAATATTTTGTTTTTTATCTTTTTAAATTATATTTTTGTGAAAAAATATTTTTATTTATGAATATATTAATCTGAAAAAAAAGAATATTTATTTTTTTTTTACAAAAATTTAAGAGAAAAACTTTATTAAAATTTAATTGTTTTGAAGAGAAATAATTATAGATGTGTTATAAAGAGAAACAAAATGGATTTGATATCGAATAAAATAAAATAAAACTTAAGTAATAACTAATTTTATGATAAGATGATAAAGAGAAAAAAACGATTAACCTATTTACTTATAGGTGAATTAAAGAATTGTGTGTAGGTGTGAAAGTTAGAGGTTTAGTCAGGGTATTGTGAAAAAGTAGTTGAATTTTCACAAAGGGGAATTTAAGGTTTAATTAATAATTGCAATGGGAAAATAAAGATTTTAGTCACGAAGATAGATGACGGATATATGAGTATTAATTTTGTTCATACTTAATGAAAAAAATTAAATATATAAATCTCTTTATTGTTTAAATAAAAAGATTTAAATATCTAACGAATGGACACGAAAAACCCCTTGGACACGGAGATACACAAAGGTGAAAGAGGAGAGCACAGAGAAAAGGTTCTCTTAGTGTACTTTCTTTTCTTTCCTTCGTGAGCTTAGTGTCAGGTTAAGAAGTGTTAACAGAAGTCCGTGTTCTATGAATGAAAGAAACGACAATTGTCATTGAGTTTATTTTATTAAATGTTAGAATGATTGCTGTAAAATTATATTAATTATTTAAATGAAAAGATTAACTATATGAGGATAAGTAAAATAGTTGATATTTTTTTAGGGATTTTTTTGTTTAATCGCGGTGAGGGTTTTAGATAGTAATCTGTATGAATTAAGACAGGAGTAATTTTTTTTATGATAATATCTATAGTGGGTAAATGTAAAAAATTACTAATCATGGTCTATAAATTTAATGTTTATGAGTGGAAATAGAAAAAGATTAAAGTCTAAGGGTGTCACCCTTAACTGACTCCATTTCGTTTTGGTGAGCAAAAGAAATAGAGGAAAGAAAAGCTCACTTTTTCTAAATAATGTTAATGAGTGAGACCATGGATCCCTGTTTCTTAGTGGGATGCCTGACGGGCATAATGGGTACGACGAAACTCGCGAAAGATATACTGCGAAGTAGGATAACATCCAGAAAAAGGATTAGGTTCTAACCAAGAAAATGGAATTATCAGTGTAAATCAGAGGTTTTCTGTGTGTATCGGAGATACCCGTGTGCTATGAATCTGTGTCAAAGTTTTTTCTCCTGTGTTGTGGCAGTAGAGCATATAATTGGTGTAGATTGGTGGCAAAAAAAGTCATGATCTAGTCAGTTCTGAGTCAGGCTCAAAAAGAAAAGGTTCTTTTAATATGTGTCAAAGTAGAAAGTTCTAAGGGTTCCGCCCTTAATACGGGATACCTTGATACCACGAATATTGAAATTGATTCTAATTTGTAGAATAAATTTTAAATGTGGAAAAAAAGCTAACGGAAAAATTCAAGAAGGTTTATACCCGCAAGGGGTATCACCAAAGTATCTAGAAATTTACTAATGTAAATTAAGAACTTTGCGAAAAGTTGTCTTGGCTGAGTAAGTCACAATCGTTATTGTAGAAACAGTACTGCTGAAGTATAACGACTATAAACTTCGCTTAAAACCAAGAAAAGAAAAACTTCTGTGTTGTAGCAGTAGAGTATTAAACATTCGTGTAATTCGTGACAAAAGAAGGTTCTTTAATTTTATTATGTATCTTTGCATTGGGAAGTTTTAATTAGCGTAATTAGCGGCAAAAAGTCAGGGTCAAGAAAAAAAGATTTTAAGGTTCAAATCAAAGATCAGAGAGGGTCTGTTTTATATAATGGTTATAAAAAAAATATGATATATACTGGGGAGTATATTAGGGGAGGAAAAAAAGATGTTATCGAATGCTAGGAGAAGAAATATAATAAAAGTATTGTTGGATTTAGTGTTGCTTAGTTCAGCTTTTGTATTTTCTTTTATGATAAGGTTTGAAGGAGAATGGTCAAAACACTTTAGAATAAGATATGTTGTGCAGTTTTTGATTATCTATATTGTTTTAAACTTTTTCTTAAAAATAAATAAAAAGAGCTGGAGATATACAGATTCATTGGATATATTCAATATTATCTGTGTAATTTTCTTGTCCAATATGATCCATGCTCTGGGAGTTGTAGCATTTTCTTTAAGGAAATTTCCTGTAAGTATGTTTGCACTTTTCATAGTATTCGAGATAACCTTCCTACTCATCGGAAGATTTACATTTAGGCTGAGAAGAACTATGGAAGGAATCAGAAAAAATAGAAGGTGTATGAATAGTAAAAAAAGAGCTCTGATGATTGGAGCAGGAGAAGCGGGGGAAGCACTCCTTCGGGAAAGTCTTAAGAATGCTCACTTTAAGCTGGATATAGTAGGATTGATAGATGATGATCCCAGGAAAAAAAATATGATCCTTCATACAAAGAGAGTCTTGGGAACTAGGTTTGACCTTCCGAGACTGATAGAGGAATATGATATATGTGAAATTATAATAGCGATTCCTTCTATGAAGGGTAGCGGGATAAAGGAACTTTATAAACTAATAGACACAGAAAACATTTCCATAAAAGTATTACCGAGCTTTGATGATATCTTAGAAGGAAGTTCTTATCTCAACCAGATAAGGGATGTAAAGGTAGAGGATCTTTTGGGCCGGGAAACAATAATTGTAAACAGTGCCAATATAGCCAAGGGAATACAGGGGAAGGTAATATTTGTTACTGGAGGAGCAGGATCTATAGGGTCGGAACTTTCCAGACAGATAGCTAAATATAATCCAAAGAAGATAGTAAACATAGATGTAAATGAAAATACCATATATTTTCTGGAATTAGAATTAAAAAGAAAGTACCCTGCTCTGGATCTTGTAAGTGAGATTGGAAATGTAAGGGAAAAAGATAAGATGGAATTTTTATTTCAAAAATACAGACCTGACCTGGTGTTTCATGCAGCAGCTCATAAACATGTACCTCTCATGGAACATAACCCAGAGGAAGCTATAAAAAATAATGTATTTGGAACTAAGAATATAATAGATCTATCAGATGAATACGAGGTAGAGAGATTTATCCTGGTATCTACAGATAAGGCTGTAAATCCTACCAACATAATGGGAGCTACAAAAAGAGCAGCAGAGATATTGGTAGAAGATAAGAATGCCAAGAGTAAAACAAAGTTTATGGCAACCAGATTCGGAAATGTATTGGGAAGTGAAGGAAGTGTAATCCCCCTATTTAAAAAACTGATAGAGGAAGGAAGAAACATTACTCTGACTCATCCAGAGATCACCAGATACTTTATGACCATACCGGAAGCAGCCAGCCTAGTAATAGAAGCAGGAACTATGAGTAAAGGCGGGGAAGTATTTGTATTAGATATGGGGAAACCTGTAAAGATAATGGATCTGGCTAAAAATCTGATAAAATTATCGGGGCTCACATTGGGAGAAGATATAGATATAGAGATCACAGGTCTCAGACCAGGGGAAAAACTCTATGAAGAGTTACTCTATGATATAAACGATGCAGAAAAAACAGAGAACAAAAAAATATTTATAGTTAAACTGAAAGATCAGAGCACTGTAAATTATGGAATCTCTCTGGAAAGATTAAAGATGAAACTAAAGGAACAGAAATATTCTGAACTGAAGGAGATCATGAAGGAGATGGTGGTTACCTTTAGGGAGCCAGAGGAAGTGAACAAGATGGTGAAACCCTCTCCTTCTTATGTTTCTCCCTCAAAGGGCGAAACGAAAGTTAGGATGGAAGAAAAAGATTTAGTTATTAGTTAAAAGAGAAATCTATTTGTTTATTTCAATAAAAGATTTTAAAAAACAGGTAAGAAAAAGATTATGAAATAATCTTTTTCTTACACCTACCTCTACTTTAGTTTCCATATAAGGGAAACGCTAAAAAGGAAGGGTGAAGAAAGTTCCAAAGATTCCGCCTTTGATACGGCTCTGTTTCTTTTCATGAGTAAAAGAAATAGAGGAAAGAAAAGCTCACTTTTTCTAAATGATGTTATATAAGTGGTACCACGGATCCCCGTTTCTTATTGGGATGCCTGACGGGCATAATAGGTACGACGAAACTCGTAAAATATCTACTGTGAAGCAGGGTAACATCCAGAAAAAGGAATAGGTTCGAAAGCTAATAGTTACAATCGTCATTGTAGGAACAGAGGGCCGGAGCTCAACGACTATAAACTTCGATTAGAAATCTAAATAGCTAGTATAACATCTGAAGAAAGGAATCAAAGTTAGTAGGGAAAACGAAGCAATAACCTCTGTCAGATCTAGTCAGTTATAAGTCAGGGTCAAAAAATAAAAGATTTTAATCTGTTTTTTATGGATTAGAAATTAGCGTAATTAGCGGTAAAAAGAAAAAGGTTTCTTAGTGGTGAAATAGATAATTAAAAATAAAAAAATAGAATTAATATAGGGAAAAAGAAATAGGAGGGAAGTAGAATGGAAAAATTGAACATACCGTTATCGGTTCCGAATTTATCAAAAGACATAGTTCCTATGATAGAAGAATGTATAGAGACTGGGTGGGTATCTACCGGGGGAAGGTTCATAACTGAATTTGAAGAAAAGGTGGCAAACTATGTAGGAGCAGAAAAAGCGGTAGGAGTACAATCTGGAAGTGCTGGACTTCATGTTGCTTATAGAGTTATGGGAGTAGAAGCAGGAGATGAGGTTATCTGTCCTACTGCTACATTTATAGCAACAGTAAATCCTATGATGTATATAGGAGCTTTACCTGTATTTATGGATTGTGACGATACACTGAATATGGATCTTGAAAAACTCGAAGAGTTTTTAATGAACAATGGACAATGGACAATGGACAATGGACAAGAAGTTTTAATGAATAAAAATAGTGGGAATAAAATAAAGGCTATATGTATAGTTCATGTATTTGGGAATCCGATAGACATGGTGAAAGTTATGGAGATAGCTGAGAAATATAAGTTGAAGGTAATAGAAGATTCAGCTGAATCTTTGGGTTCGTATTATACAAAGGATGGAGAAAAGCAGGCTCATACAGGTACTCTGGGAGATATCGGAGTATATTCATTTAACGCCAATAAGATCCTTACTACTGGTGGGGGAGGGATGGTTGTAGCCAAGGATAAAAATATCTTGGATAAGGTAAGATTTTTATCTGTTCAGGCTAAGACTGATCCACTATACTTTACCCATGACGAGATTGGATATAACTATAGACTTACCAATGTAGCATCAGCTTTTGGTGTAAGCCAGATGAATCAATTGGAAGGGTTTATAGAAAATAAGATAAAAAATTATAACTTATATAAAGAAGCGATAAAAGATATAGACGGATTGGAAATATTACCATTCAATGAAGATACCAGAGCAAACTACTGGTTCTATTCTATTATGGTGGACAAGGATAAATACGGTATTGACAGGGATGAGTTATTGGTTAAATTAAATGAATGTGGAATTCAGTCTAGACCATTATGGGGATTGATGCACGATCAAAAGCCATTGAAGAAATATGAGGCGTATAAGATAGAAAAAGCGAGACATTATGTGGATAATTTATTGAATATTCCTTGTAGTACTAATCTTACTAGTGAGCAGGTAGGAGCTGTAGTAGGGAAATTAAAAAGGTTTTCTAATGTATAAAATAAAGAAAATTGACACCGAAGAGATAAAAAAAAATTCTAGTAAATTAAAATTATTTTTAAAAGAAGGTTATAAGATAGGTTTTCCTAATCTAGAAATAACTAAAGAAGTTATAGATGAAAAATTCACTTCGTTATTAACTTACTCAAAAGATAAAAATATTTTAGTATTAGGAAGTTTTAAAGACGATAAATTAGTAGGATATTTATGGGCTTTTTATAGAAAAATTACATTTAAAGAAGTAGGGCACTTGAATCAAATTTTTATAGAAAATTCACATCGTGGGCAAGGGTTAGCTCAAAAAATGATTTTTAAAATGGAAAATTTTATGATTGAAAACAATGTTGAAGAAATTGATTTAAATGCTACTTACTCTGTGAAGAATGCAGTTAGACTTTATGAAATGCTTGAATATAAAATAGAAAGAGTTGTTATGATAAAAAAATTAAGAAAATAACTTAAGGGGAATAGAGATGATTATAGACATTAACAATAAAAAAGAATGGCAAAATAAATATTTACAATTAGATATTGAACAACGAGATATTCAATATAAATTAGAATATTTAGAAATTTTTTCAAAACATGAAAATTCAGAACCGCTTCTTTTTTTCTATGAGAATAATGATGGATTTGTTTATTATCCATTTTTGAAAAGAAAAATATTTGAAACAGAATATTATGACATAACAAGTCAATATGGATATGGAGGACCACTATATAAAGTAAAAGGCAATAAAACTAATTTATTAAGTGAATTTAGAAAAAAATTCAATATATATTGTGATGAAAATAATATAATTTCAGAATTTATAAGATTTCATCCAATGATAAAGAATTATAAAGGTCTAGACTTTGACATGGAATGCATAAATATATCTGAAGTAATCTATGTAGATTTAACAAAATCAGAGGAAGAAATACTAAAAAACTATAAATATAATAATAGAAAATCGATAAATAAAGCAATAAGAGCAGAAGTAGAAACTTTTATAGATGATGATATAGAAAAATTTAATTCTATTTATGTTGAAACGATGGAAAGAAATCAAGCTCTTAAATATTATAATTTTGGAAAAGATTTTTTTGAATTTTTTAAAACACAATTAAAAAATAATAGTTTTTATTATTTTGCTAAAAATAAATTTGAAATTATATCAACAGAATTAGTGTTATTAAGCAGTGAATATGGTCATTCATATTTAGGAGGAACCGATAGTAATTATTTTAATTTATGTCCTAATAATCTATTAAAACACGGAATAATAAAAGAACTTAAAAGAAGAGGAGTTAAGTATTTTATATTAGGTGGTGGCTATAAAAAAAATGATGGAATTTTTAAATATAAAAAATCATTTAATGAAGAAGGAGTCTTAGATTTTTATATAGGTAAAAAAATTCATGACATAAAAGTTTATAATAAGTTAGTTGAAGAATATGAAGAAAATTATCCAGAGAAAAAAGATATAAATAATGGTTTTTTTCCATTGTATAGAAGGTAGGTAAGATGTATAAAAAATATTTTAAAAGATTGTTTGATATTTTAGGGTCATTGGTATTGCTAGTAACTGTTTTACCAATACTAATCATAATAGCTACACTTATAAAAAATAAAATTGGATCACCTGTATTATTTTGTCAAGATAGACCAGGTTTAAACGAAAAAATTTTTAAAATGTATAAGTTTAGAAGTATGACTAATGAAAAAGATAAAAATGGTAATTTATTACCAGATGAAAAAAGATTAACAAAATTTGGGTTAATACTGAGAAAATCTAGCATAGATGAATTGCCAGCAATTATAAACGTGTTAAAAGGTGATATGAGTTTTATAGGCCCAAGACCTCTTCTTGTGAAATATCTTCCTTATTATAAAGAGACTGAGAAGAAAAGGCATAGTGTAAGGCCTGGAATAACAGGCTTAGCACAAGTTAATGGAAGAAATTTTCTTGATTGGGATAAAAGATTTGAATTAGACATTAAATATGTTAAAAATTTATTTTTTATTTTAGATATGAAAATACTAATAAAAACTATACTAAAAGTAGTGTTAAAAAAAGATGTTGCAGAAGTAACAAATTATGTAATGAAAGATTTAAATGTAGAAAGGAAAAAAATATGAAAGATATTTTAATAATTGCAAATTATATTTATACCCCAGAAGAGCAAGGTAACTGTCGATTTAATTATTTGGCAAAATTATTGAGTAAAGAAAATAGCGTTGAAATTTGTTCATCAAATTTCTCACACCCCCAAAAAAAACATAGAAAGAACATTAGACTACAAAACAAGTTGTCTTATAAAATAACATTGTTGAATGAAGTAGGGTATACCAAAAATATTTCTCTGAAAAGATTTTTGAGTCACTATTTATTAAGTAGAAATCTAGAACTTTTTTTAAAGAAAAGGAAAACCCCAGATGTGATTTATTGTTCATTACCGTCTTTAAGTTTTGCAAAATGTGCAGCAAGGTATGCTAAAAAAAATAATATAAAATTTATAATAGATATACAAGATCTTTGGCCCGAAGCTTTCAAAATGGCATTTAATCCTTTTGGAATAGGAAAAATAATATATGAACCATTTAGAAGGCAGGCTAACTACATATATAGAAGTGCAGATGAAATAGTTGCAGTTTCAAATACTTATCTCGAAAGAGCATTAAAAGTAAATAACAAAATAGAGAAAGGACATAGTGTTTTTTTGGGAACTGATTTATCTGATTTTGATAAATTTAAAAATAAAAAAGTATGTATTGATAAAAAAGCAGGAGAAGTCTGGATAACTTATCTAGGTACTTTAGGCTATAGTTATGATTTGCTTTCTGTGATAGATTCGATAAGTATTTTAAATGTAAAAGGGTTTAAAAATATAAAGTTTATAGTTATAGGAGATGGCCCACTTAGGTCTGATTTTGAAAAATATGCTAAGAAAAAAGATATATGTATAGAATTTACAGGAGCATTAGAGTATGGTAATATGGTTAAAGTTCTTAAAAAATGTGATATAGCGGTAAATCCAATTAAAGCAGGTTCCGCAGGAAGCATTATTAACAAGGTTGGAGATTATGCCGCAGCAGAACTACCTGTTTTGAATACACAAGAATCTTTAGAATATAGAAAATTAGTTGATAAGTTCAACATAGGGATCAATTGTATAAATAATAATTCAGAAGATTTAGCAAAGAATCTTTTAATTTTACTTAAAGATAAAAAGTTAAGAAAAAATATGGGAAGAAATAATCGAAAATTAGCAGAAAACAAATTTGACAGGAAATTAACGTATAAAAAAATTCTAGATTTGTTTTAAAATATTAACTATGGGAATAAGGAGTATGAAATGAATTATTATGTATATATTCAAGGGATACTTGGATTAAAGACTAATTTAAATAGTTTCAATTGGGTTTATGGAAGTGTGGCTCCCAAAGTTGATAAATCTGAGTATGAAAATTGTAAAATAAAAATAATTTTGGATGTCCGTAAATCAGGATCTGTTTTTGAAAATTCATTTAATAAGAAAGATTATGATAAATATAATTATTTTTATGGATATAAAAATAAAAATAAAATTTATTATGAAAGAAATTTTATTTTTAATTCAAAATTAAGATATTCTATTGAAGTAGACAAAAATGAAATAAAAATTATTATGAGTAAGAGTTATGTTAATTATATTAAATATAAGTTTATGAATTTACATTCTGTAGGCTATATCATGAGTGATTTAATTTCAGGAATTTTATTAATGAATGGCTATAGTACACTACATTGTTCAGCGGTTAATTTCAAAAAAAAATCTTTAGCTATTTTTGGACCTCCAGGAACAGGAAAAACGATTACAGCTATTAACTTATGTAGAGAAAAAAAAATCAATTTTATTGCTGAAGATATTGCGGTAACGGATGGGGAAAATATTTTTTCTGTTCCATGGACAAGTACTTTTAGGTACTACAATCATGAAAAAGAATCTTTAAAAGATAAAGTAGTAAATTTATTAAGAAAAAATATACCATTATTTCAACTTGTTTCGATTAAAAAGAAAAAAACTATTGATGAATATTTAGGAAAAGGATGCTTTGTTAATGAATCAAAGCTTACAGATATTGTTATTTTAGCTAAAGGTGACAATAAAATTTTAAAAGGAAAGGAAGGTATCCTTGAAAACATTATAAATTTAAATAAATATGAATTTAATTATCATAGATCTCCGAGTATGCTTGTAATGAATTATTTTAATCCTGATTTATCAATAGATAAAATGTTTGAAAAAGAAAAGGAAATATTGAAAAAAGTTGTAAAGAACTCGAATGTTTATAAAATATTTGAACATGATTCATTTAGTTATTCAGACCATATTGAGGATAACTTATTGTAATAGAATTGCTACTTAATATTAGTATTTTGATTAATTTTTAGTTAAGAATAAAAGTAACTGTATAGAGGAGAATAGAAAAAATGGGTATTTATTTTAAAAAAAAAGAAGTAAAAATTATTAACACTTATTTCTTTTGTATACTACTAAGTCTTTTGCCAGTATTAATTACAACCTTAGTAAGTTCAACGTTTAGTTCAGGAAATTTATACCCTCTTTCTATAGGAGTTATATTTTTGATACAAGTAATAATTTCAATTTATTGCTACTCAAAGTTTAAGGGAAAAAAAATTAATAAAAAATTAATTTCATTAGCAATAATATTGACAACGTCGCAAGCAATTACATTACTGATATCTTTATTTAATGGTTTAGAAATAGATGGATTTGATTTTATTAATGTTTTTGTAAGAGCAATCACTTTTTTTGTTTTTATAGTAATACCATATAAATTTAAAATTTCTAGAAAAGCATTAGAAAAGTTTATGTTTTATATAGTTACACTAGGTTGTATAGCTTGCCTATATAATATAATTATTAATTTTAATGGTTTGAGGCATATTTTAAATATAAATAATCCTTATGCTGTTAATTTTAAATCATTTTTTATCGGAAGAAATAGTTTTGGACAGTTACTGTTATTTTCAATGATAGCTAATACTTTTTTATTTTTTATAAAAAAATCAGCTTATAGTAAATTTTGTTATTTATTATTTGTTATAAATATAGTGGCAACTCTTTCTAGAACTGTAACAGGTTCTGTTAGCATATTTTTAATCATTTTCTTTTTAATACACTTTAGAAAAAAGTTGAAATCAAAATTTTTGATTATTTGTTTTGTAAGCGTTTTTTTATTTTTAATTTTTTCTAATGATGCAGTAAGTAACTTTATTATAAAAATGTTAATAAGAAGTGAAACAGGAACAACAGGAAGAAGTGTTTTTTGGGGTATTGCTATTCAAGTACTTAATGAAAATAATTGGTTGTTTGGTATAGGTTATTTAACAAGTAGAAGTCTCCTCAAATCTATGGGATATTCGAGTCAATTTCATAATTTTTACTTAGAAACATTAGTTGGGGGAGGTGTAATAGAACTAATATTACATGTTATTATTTTTAAACTAACAATTGAAAATTTAAAAATGATAATTAAAAATGATAAAGTTATTGGTAATATTTATTTTTCTGGGTTTATAGCACTTTTATTTTATTCATTCTTTGAAAGTGTATCATATTTTTCTATGGGATATGTAGATTCAATTTTTAGAATGTTTTTTCTAACAATTCCTATTCTCTATTCAAATAATTTTAGAAGAAATAAGTGTAATTAAAGTACTTGGTTTAAGTTTATGCTTGTTTAATAAATAGTAACATCTAAAATTTATGTTGAAAAAATTATATATATAGATATAATTTTCCTAGAATCATTACTAGTCATAATTTGAGATTTTAGAGGGTTAAAAGTATTAAGAATATTCGTGATCTCTAATATTAGGATAAACTTTTTCGTAAGGTATCAACTTGATTTACTTATTAAAATAAATATATAATGAGGTTCTATAAATGAAAACAATAACAATATTATTAATGATGCTAGCAATAATAACTAAAATAAGTGGATTTGGGAGAGATGTTGTATTATCGTATTATTATGGTGTTTCAAATATAACAGATGCTTATTTAGTAGCAATAACTATTCCTACCGTAATTTTTTCTTTTATAGGAATAGGAATATCAACTAACTTAATTCCTATGTATAATAATATAAAAAAAGAAAAAGGAATTCAAGATGCCGAAAAATTTATAAATGATGTTATTAATTTCAGTATAATACTATGTTCACTAATAGTAATGATAGCATTTCCTTTATCAGGAGGGATTGTAAGAGTTATTGCTCCTGGTCTTTGTGATCAAACGTTAAATTTAGCAATTGATTTTACAAAAATTACTATAATAGGAATATATTTTTCTGTAGGAATAAGTATTTTTACAGGATATTTACATTTGAAAAAAAGTTTTATAGCTCCGACATTAATGGGGATACCATTAAATGTAATTATGATTATTTTTATAGCTATAAGTCATAATTATTCTATTCAAATCCTTTCAATTGGGAGTGTATTATCATTAGCTTTTCAATTTTTATTTCTTATTCCCTTTGCATATAAACAAGGTTATTCTTATAGCTTTGAGTTAGATAGGAATAATCCTTATTTAAAAAAAATGGTTTTGTTGTCTATACCTGTAATTATAGGAGTTTCAGTTAATCAAATTAATGTATTAATTGATAAAAGTATTGCTTCTCGAATGATAATAGGGAGTATTTCAGCTTTAACTTATGCAAATAGAATGAATTTGTTTGTAAAAGGTATATTCATAAGCACTATAGCCTCTTTAATGTACCCTACCTTATCTAAAATGTCAGCGGAAAATAATGTACATGGTTATAAAAAAACATTAATAGAAGCAATAAATGTAATAAATTTATTGGTCATTCCAATTAGTATAATTTCGATGATGTTTTCTGAGATAATAATTAAATTAATTTTTGGGAGAGGAGCTTTTAATTCAACAGCTGTTTTAAGAACAGCTCATTCATTAATTTTTTATTCGATAGGAATGATAGGGATTGGACATAGAGAGATACTTTCAAGAGCTTTTTATTCTCTTCAAGATACGAAAACTCCTATGATAAATGCAGTTACTGGTGTGGTAGTTAATATTATTTTTAATATTGTTTTATCTGATATAATGGGGATAAAGGGACTAGCATTAGCAAGTAGTATTGCAGCGGTATCAACATCATTACTTTTAACTATTAGCTTAAGAAAAAAAATAGGGTCTTTTGGATTAAAAAATATGACTCTATCTTTTATAAAAATATTGTGCGCATCTATAATTACAGGTATGCTGTCAAAGATATTTTATAATTACTTGATAAAAAATATGTTTAAATCTAGTTTAGCATTATTTGTTTCCTTATTAGCAGGAGTATTTATTTATATTTTTTTAGTTTTACTTATGAAGGTTGATGAGGTTGAAAAAATTGTAGGTGTAATCAAGAAAAAAATGAGGAATTATAAAAAAGTAGTTGAAGTAAAAAATGAAGATGATTAAGTTTTTAACTGTGTAATAATAGAAAAATTAATTGCAATATTTTTTACCACATTTTGGTTCTCCTCCAAGCCGGGCGATTAAGACAATGTACAATTGATAATGTACGATGTACAATGAAAATAAAAAAAGAGAAAGTACAGCATAGAAGGAAAAACTTTATAAAATAATATATAAAAGTACAGAGATAGCATTTTTATCTTCTGTACTTTTATTATCTATGGAGGCAGAGATATGAAAGCAAATAATTTAATTGAAGAAAAAAGCTTTAAATTTGCACTGCGAATTGTAAACTTATATAAATTTTTACAAACTCAAAAGAAAGAATATATTATGTCTAAACAAATATTACGATCTGGAACTAGTGTTGGTGCTAATATAGCTGAAGGTGTTGAAGCACAAAGCAAGAAAGATTTTATATCTAAAATGAGTATCGCACTTAAAGAAGCAAACGAAACTAAATATTGGTTAAGATTACTGATAGCTTCAGATTATATTGATTCTAATGTAGGGGGAAATCTTAAAGAAGAATTGTTAGAAATAATTAAGATACTTACTGCAATATTAAAGAAAAGCAGAGAAAACCTTAAATAAAATGTACAATGCAGAGAATAGAGAAAAAAATGTACAATGGATAATTGACAATGTACAATGAAAACCAAGAAAAAAAGAATAATCAGTGTAGATTAGAAAATTTTCTGTGTATCTCGATAGAGATCCGCGTTCTATGAATTAGTGTAATTCGTGACAAAAGGTTAGGGTTTTTCTCAGTGTACTTCTCTATTTTATCTTCGAGATCTCCGTGTAGAGGTTTGGCTTTTAATAAATTTAATATTCGTATATTGAGGTATTTACCTCTTTTTTTTATGGTATACTGTAGTATAAACAAAGAAGATGTTGGAGGTAGAGATGTATTTAGAAGAATTAAAAAAAATATTAAAGCAAGAACATATACTAGAAAAATATCAAATAGATGAATTATGTATTTTTGGTTCTATTGCAAGGGGTGAAAATGGAAATGATATAGATCTACTAGTTAATGATGATAATTATAAAAAATGGATAGAAATAAAGGCAGAATTAGAGAAAAAAACCGGTATTAAAGTAGATATAATGTTAGAAAAATATGCGAATCCAATCGTACTTTATAGAGCTAATAGGGAGAAGATTTATGTTGGAAAATACAGCTAATGACTTATTATATATATTAAGCATATTAGAGAGTGTAGGGAAAATTGAAAAGTATTCAGAATTATATGATGATGCAGAACACTTTTTTGATGCACAAGATCAAATGCCATTTAATGCTACACTATCTCTTTTAATTAATATTGGTGAAGTTAGTGGGAAAATAACAGAAAATATAAAAGAGAAATATAGTGAAATACCCTGGAAATTGATGAAAGACTTTAGAAATAGAGTAGCTCATGACTATATGAATTTGGATATATTTATTACCTTTAATATAATTAAGAAAGAATTACCGAGAGTAAAATCAGATATAGAAGAGCTACTGATAAATGAATTGAATAATGAAAAATTTATAATGGAAGAATATAAAGTCTGTATTGGGAATAGGTATTATAAGCATATAAATTTTGAAAAAATAAATAATGAATTAAAGTCAGAAAATAAAAAAACGGATAAGAAATAAAAGCATAGCACACGGATGTCACTGACATACACGGAAGGAGCTCTGATCATCGCAGGATTTTATTTAATTAGCGATTATTAGTGATACATTTAAAAATTAAGTTTTTAGTACACTTAATTTTTAATATTCGTATACTCTTGGTGGCAAAAAGAAATCGTAATCTAGTCAGTTATAAGTCAGGGTCAAAAAGAAAAGGTTTTCTTAGTGAGATTCGTGTAATTCGTGACAAAAGGTTAGGTTTTTTTCTCAGTGTACTTCTCTAGTTTTACCTTTGTGAGCTTCGTGTAAGGATTTGATTTTAATAATCTGAGACAAAGATATGATTTTAAAGACTTCTGTGTAGTAGCAGTAGAATGTTGAAATATTCGCGTAATTAGCGGTAAAAAGAAGGTTCTAAAGATTCCATCTTTAATACGGGTTCTTTCTTTTTTTCTGAAAAAGAAATGAACCAAAGAAAAGCAGACTTTTTCTAAATGATGTTATATAGGTGAGATCATGGATCCCCGTTTCTTATCGGGATGCCTGACGGGCATGGTGAGCACGACGAAACTCGCAAAATATCTACTGAGAAGTAGAATAACATCCAGAAAAAGAAATAGGTTCTAACCAAAAATAAAAAAACTTCTGTGTTATAGCAGTAGGATGTTTAAAAATTCGTGTCATTCGTGACAAAAAATAAAAAAGAATTTCTTAGTGTACTCTCTAGTTTTATCTTCGTGATCTCCGTGTAGAGGTTTGGCTTTTAATAAATTTAATATTCATATCTAGAGGTATTTACCTCTTTTTTTTTTGCAAAAAATCTGATTATTTTAAAAATTTTTTATTTATTTTTTTTAGAAAATTTTAAATTTATGAAACCATGGTTAAGCCCAATGAAATAGAGGCTTATAGATGAGATATTAAAATATATTTTGATTTTAGTCTGTGGTTTATATAAATATTCTGAACAATCTAAGAATTTCCTTTATTCACGCACGACATCGTGCATGGGCCTTGACTTTACGAACTTTTGAGGCAATACTTTACTTGAGAAGTAAGGAAAAAGATTTAAAAACTTGGACACGGAGATAGAAAAAATAATTGATAGTTGAAAATGTACAATTGAAAGTTAAAAGAAAAAAGAAAAGAACTAGTCACGAATTAACACGAAAAAGAATTAAAACCTTGGACACGAAGGTCACGAAGAGAAAAAAGGTAGAGATCACAAAGGGAAATAAAACTTAGTTTACTTTCTTGTTTTTGCTTCGTATAGAGGTTTAGGTTAACCAGTGTAGATCAGAGAATTTTCAGTGTGTATCGAAGATACCCGCGTTCTATGAGTCAAAGTCAGTTATAAGTCAGGCTCAAAAGAGAAGGTTTTCTTAGTGAACTCTCTAGGGTTTACCTTCGTGAGCTTCGTGTAAGAATTCTAGCTTGTATAATTTAAAAGAAATGGAACGCGGATGCTAGTGCATACACGGAAGGAGCTCTAATAATCACAGATCTAAATTTTTAGGTTTTAAACTTAGAAAGACTTATCCATCAATGACCACCGATTGTCACTGATGAAAAAAAAATTTTCTTAGTGGTAAAGAATCAGAGTAAATCTGTGTAATCTGCGACAAAGAAGATTCTACCCGCAAGGGGCATCACCAATATATCTACTCGCAAGGGGTATCACCAAAATGCTATTAGTTTACTTTATAAACATAGGATTTTGAGATAAAGTTTATTTCATAAACTAAGAATATTGCGATAGTCAGGCTCAAAAAAAGAGGTTTTCTTAGTGAGCTTCGTGTAAAGGGTTAGAGAATTTAGTTTTAATCTGTGATAATTCGTGACAAAGAGGTTGAGGTTTTAAATCTATTAAATAAATGAGGATGAGTCCTATGACTTATGTTAAATCTAAAATTATGCAGACAGGGGAAATAATCTTTACTGTGGTATACCTCTCCAGCCTTTTGGGAGTAGATGAAACTACTGTGAGAAGGTATATCTATAACCATCAGTTAAAGAGCAGGAAGATCTGCGGGGTTTATCTGATAGAAAGGTCGGATATTCTCAAATTCTTAGAACTATATAACTATTATAGTTAATTATTATATATAATATGCTGTCTTATCGCTTTTTTAAAATTCCAAGGAGGTAAAGTCATGATAACAACATCGGAAAAGAAACTGATACTGTTGGAAAATATTTCAAGAATAATGAAAACTTATGAAAGAAAGGATGCATACTTAAAAGAGATTGCTGATGACAAAGCAACTTTAGAACTTCTTATGGGAAAAGAAACAGCAGGAGAACCTATGCCGGATTATTCTAACTATACCGATTATACTGAGTGGAAAGACACAGTACAAAAAGAGGTAGTTAAAGCAGAGAGTACCATAGAAAATTTGGAGATTAGAATGATAGAAGTAGATATTATATCGATAACTATACAGATATCGGTGAGTAAGGTGGGTACCCGAGAGATAGTTCGGATAGTTGAAACTGCTCTACCCTTTTTGATAAATATCAGGAGGAGCAGGGAGAAAATTGATGTGGTAAGAAATCATGAACTGTTTCATTATTTTCATTTGATTCAGAGGCAGAAGATCTATTGTATGGATCCCCAAACCCAGAAAGTATTCAGTAAGATTGTAGGAGATTATATCCCTGCTTTTAAATCTCTATTAGGGGAACCTGCCAGGGTTGTTCTGAGTCATGAATACTGGGAGGAGTTTATGAAGGCCAGGCAGAAACTTATTCCTGTAGATGAAACCATAGAGGAGGAGTTCTTTCATCTGGAAAAGTTGATATTTCAAAGTTTAAAGGATGAAGTCTTTGAGGAGAAGTATGAATTTATATATTTTATCCTTACCCTCTATCTGCTTTATTTGAAGATAATAGTGGATATAGAGGGGAAATGTAAGAAGTAAGAAGTAAGAAGTAATGGATAATGAAAAGATAAGAGAAAAACTTGGACACGGAGATCAATTAATTGAAAGTAAATAATTAAAAATTAAAAGATTTAGTCGCAGATTACACAAATTTACACAGATTAAAAGAAACCAAGAAAGAAGCATAGAACGCGGATGTATGAATGACACTACCCGTAAAGGGCATCACCAAAGTAACTATTAGTTTTCTAACGAGAACATAGAACTTTGCGTCCACGGATAAGAGCTATGAAGGAGCAGGATATTATTGATTTTGGTTATAACCAAGAAAAAGATATTAAAAACCTTTGACACGGAGATGCACGGAGGAAAAAAGAGAGGTCACGGAGAAAGACAAGAATTTCTTAGTGTGCTATCTGGTTATTTCTTTGTGAGCTTCGTGTAAGAAATTTGATTTTAGTAATCTGCGACAAAAAAACTCCTGTGTAATTGCAATAAGAATCTTATAAAATTAGTGTAGATTAGTGGCAAAAATGATGGGAGGTGAGACCCATGCTTATTAAAAACAAATCTGATCCAATTATTCATATTAGGAGTGTGCTGGAAAGAAGGGACCTATCAAAGGCAGATAAGATTATTCTTATTACTATCTTAATAGAACCGTATATTCAATTAGAGTTTTCTCCAACTGAATATTCTAAATTTATTGGGATTTCTAAAAGTGGTATAAATGGTTCATTCTATAAACTGAATAATTTAAAGATCTTAAAAAGACGTAAAAAAGGTGAAAATCATGGGAATAGGTATAGATATATATTAGATTGTGATTGTATTTAGAATGTTGTAATTTCATCCCTTTTTTAGGCTTAAATAAGTCCAGTGAGAGGACCTTTAGTCCAATCATTGGACTTTTAGTCTATTCACTGGTCTAAGGTATTTATTGCCTCTCAATCCCAATGGTACCAACGGATATAGGAGGTCGCAGTTTTCCTTTTAAGCAAACCGCCTATATAATCACAAGGGGAGGTTTTTAGGAGGCCTTAGGAGGGAAATAAGAGGGTATTTTTGAAACGAAGATAGAAATTTTTTTAACCTTGGACAAGGAGATAACCGGAGAAAAAAATAGAAATTCTCAGAGAAATCTCTGTGTACCTTTGCGACCTCTGAGCCTCTGTGTTGATAGGTTCTAAAAATCTGAAAAATCTACAGGAATATTGAGATTGTAATTTCAAACAATCTCTAATATCTGACTAAGTTCAACTACAGAGTTATATTCATAACTCTAAGTTTCAGTTATGCGACAAAAACAAAAACTTCTGTGGTCTAACAGTAGGATATTTTAGATTAGTGATACATTTAATTTTTTTCTTTAATTATGAAAAAAATTAATACTCGTATACCTTGGTGGCAAAAAGAAAGGTTTTAAACCAGTGAGAATTCTAGCTATTATAAGACATAATTCGTGTACCTATGAAATATAAAATAAAAAACTTGGACACGGAGTTACACAGAGGGGAAAGACGAAGCAATAACCTCTGTCATGGTTTAGTCAGATTAAAGTCAGGCTCAAGAAGAAAAAATTTAATTTATGTAAATTAGTGACAAAGAAAGTTCCAAAGTTTCCGCCTTTGATACGGGTTCATTTGCTTTTTTTCTGAAAAAGAAACGAACCAAAGAAAAGCAGACTTTTTCTAAATGATGTTATAGAGTGAGACCGTGGATCCCTGTTTCTTATCGGGATGCCTGACGGGCATAGTGGGTACGACGAAACTCGCAAAAGATATACTGTGAAGTAGAATAACATCCAGAAAAAGAATTAAAAGAAAAAAGTCAGAACCTAGTCTGCGTCAAAGATTCTTATACTTTCTCGTTAGGTTTTCCCTAAATGGGAAAACTGTAGCAAGAACATCTAGTTCTAACCAAAGAAGAGAAAAAACTTCTATGTTGTAGCAGGAAAGTATTATACACTTAATTTTGTTCCTTTAAGTATGAACAAAATTAATAATCGTATATCATTCGTGTAATTCGTGACAAAAACAAGGTTTTAAACCAGTGAGAATTCTAGCTATTATCAGATTTAATCCGCGTACCTATGAATTTAAAGATTCTTTCAATAGATTTTAAATTCTTTTCCTTGTAAAATACTCTTTTTAAACTCCTCATTGGTTACTCTTTCAAAATGAACTAAATCTACAAAATATATTATTCTGCTTTCCTCTATATCCCATCTTATTAAATTTATTTCTGTACTGGTAAAATCACCAAAGATAGCAATATCTATATCGGAAGTTTTTTTATATTTACTGCTTCCTCTTGAACCAAAAATAATTGCTTTTTCTACTCCGTGAAGAATCAAAATAGCTCTTAATTCTTCTTCAGATCTTCTTTCTAATCCAAACATTATTCTACCTCTTTATCTTTGACATTTAAATAAAAATCTTCTAATTCTTTGTAATAAAAGTTAATAATTTTTCCATAGATCTCGTCTGATGTTGACTGGGAGTAAGTATGGGTAGTGAGGTTTCGATCCTCTATCATATCTATCCATAATTTGGCATCTTGTATTATTTCATTATTAAATCCTGTTCGGATAGTACTCCTAGGAGCTTTGGCTTCTGTAAGACCTTCTGAATTAAGGAAATATTTCATTACTTTCCAAGATAATTCCAGTGTAAATTCAAACCTTTGTATAACACCATCTTTTATGGTAGATGAGTCTATAACTTTACTTTCTTCTATAGCTTCTTTTAGACGTTCCAATGCATTTTTATAGTCAGATATTCTTTCATCCCATCTTTTAGCCATGATTATTTCTCCTTTTTATTTCTGTATTTATTATTATAATTATATCATAAAAATTAAGGGATTTTATGGAGAAATATATTTAATATTTTTAAGTATACAAAATTAATATTCATATAAGTTATGAAAAAATACTAGCTATTCTAAATTTGTTTTTTAGTGTATCTCGATAGAGATTCGTGTTCAAAGAGTAAAACAATATAGAACGCGGATGTATAAAATATACATACACGGATTAAAAGCTATGAAGAAGCAGGATTTTATTTGATTTTTGGTTAAAAACCAAAGAAAATAATTATCTGTGAAGATTAGAGGGTTTTCTGTGTTCACAATATTCTTAGTTTGTGGAATAAACTTTAGAGATATTGGTGATGCCCATTTCGGGTAGTATCGAAGATACCTGTGTGCTATGGATTAAAGCCAGAATCTAGTCAGTTCTGAGTCAGGCTCAAAAAAAAGAGGTTTTCTTCGTGAGCTTCGTGTAAGGAATTTGGTTTTAAAATTAGTGTAATTCGTGACAAAAACAAGGTTTTAAACCAGTGAAAATTATAGCTGTTATCAGACCTGATCCGTGTACCTATGAACTATATTTTTATAGAGGTATTCACCTCTTTTTTTTATGGTATAATAAAAAGTAGAATATACCCGTAAAAGGCATCACCAAAGTAGCTATTAGTTTATTATATAAACATAGGATATTGCGAGGAGGCAAATTATGTATGGATTAACAGAAAAAGAATTTTATAAATTAATAGAAGTATTAAAAAACTACTCCAAAGAAATAAAATGGGTTAAAATTTTTGGTTCTAGAGCTAGAGGTGATTATAAAAAAACCTCAGATATAGATTTAGTTATTCAATTTAGAGAGGATAAATTATTAGATTTAAAAGATGAACTTTATAAAACGTCTTTACCTTATACAATTGATATAATCGATTATAAAAAAAATACCAATGAAAATTTAAAAAAATTTATAGATGAAGAAGGGTGTATAATATTTCTTACAGATGAAAGGGGAAAAGTAACTATGAATGAAAATAAATTAAAACTAAAATTGGAAGATTTGAGAAAAGCTTTATGTAGGTTAGAAGATTCTTTAAAAAAAGATCCCCATGAGGATGATTTATATTTAGATGGGATTATTCAAAGATTTGAATTTGTCTTTGAACTTAGTTGGAAACTTATGAAAGGTTATCTAGAATATGATGGAATAGAAGTTAATAGCCCTAGAGGAGCTTTTAGAGAAGCTTTTAAAGTTGAATTAATAGAAAATGGCACTGCATGGATTAAGATGATGGAAAATAGAAATAGAACTTCTCATACTTATAATCAAGATACAGCTTGGGAAATTTATGATAAAGTAAAAAAAGAATATATAGTTTTATTTCAGGAATTTTTTAAAACGATAGATGAGAAAATTAAATCCGATTATGAATTATAAAAAAAATAGATAATTATGAGGTGTAAAGATGAAGGAGAATAGTCAATTTATATCTAAAGAGAAAGTTCAAGACTATATAAAAAAAATTATGAAATATTTTTCTGATAAAGAAAAAAATATAGATGGGGTATATATATTTGGATCTATCTCAAGAGGTGAAATGAGGGAAGAGAGTGATATAGACATAGCTGTTATAGGAAATTTTAATTTTTATGACAGATTGGATTTTATTTGTGATTTAGAAAAAAAATTAGGAAAGAAGATAGATCTTATAGATTTTAATGGGTCTAATTTAAACTTTCAGGCAGAAATAATAACAAATGGAGAGCTGATCTATTGTTTGGACAGAGAAAAAAATGATCTGTTGGAATATAAAATCTTGGCTAAATATTTAGTTTTTGAAGAGGATAGAAAAATAGTTTTAGATGAAATCTATAAGAGAGGAAGTGTATTCAATGAAAAGAGTGGTACTGAGTAAAGTAGAGAGTATTGAAAGATGTATTAAAAGAATAGACGAGATATACGGTGGCGATATAAAAAGGTTAAATGATTATTTATATCAGGATGCTATTGTTTTAAATATTCAAAGAGCCTGTCAACAGTCTATAGATTTATCTATGTATCTATGTTCAAAATTAGCTTTTGGAATACCAAAATCCAGTAGAGATTCATTTGTATTATTAAAAGAGAATGGGATTATTACAGAAAAAACATCTAATCTTATGGAAAAAATGGTTGGATTTAGAAATATAGTTATACATGAATATCAATCTGTAGAATTAGATGTGATAAAATTTATTGTAGAAAAGGGAATCGGAGATTTTTCGAGTTATACGAAAGAAGTTTTATCATATATGAAGAAGGTAGAGGAATAGGTTCTAAGGATTCCATCCTTAACTGGGTTCATTTCTCAGCTTGATCTGAGAAACAGAACCAAAGAGGATCAAGAAGATTTATAAATGTCTTAATGAGTAATACACAATCGTCATTGTAGGAACAGTGGGATGAAGCTTAACGACTATAAACTTCGATTAAAACTAAAAAGAACAGATTTTCTTAGTGAACTCTCTGGTTTTTTCTTTGTGAGCTTCGTGTAAAGGTTTTGGTTTTAAAAATTAAAAAGAAAAAAGCTCTCAAATTTTGAGAGCTTTTTTTGTAAAAATTTATTTCTGATAGCTGTACGGTGTGAAAGGTGGTGTAACCTGATTTGTAGAAGTAGTTGAAATAGTAGACATACCTACTGCCATGTTACCTCCTGAACTGTCTCCTCCCATACCTGGACCAGCATCACCGCTGCCGCCAGCATCTACTTCCATTCCAAAAGCAGCCATAAAGGAATCTGCAAGATTACTTTGAGGAGCAGGGGCAGCAGTAGCTGTAACATCTCCTTGTTGTGCCTGTGCATTATTATCATTACTATTTTCCTCAGCATTTGCCCCTATACTCATCAGAGCAGTGAGGGCAAATATTAAAAATATTTTTTTCATATAAATTACCTCCATTGTAAAAAATTAGAATGCGAAACCTACCGATAATGTACCTAAAAATTTAACTTCATCTACAGCTTTATCTTCTTTGAAAAGGTCCTGTGCAGCCAACCCGATAGAAACAGGATAATTTGGCATAGGAACTATACTGGTACCAAAGGTAGTAATACCAGAGGTATAATCTAAGACTAAACTCATTTGAGGGTGGACATATACTGCCCCGGAAATAAATTCTCCCCATTTATTCTTTCTTTCGTTTCTAGTAGTCTCAATATCATCCTTGCTGATATCAGCATAACTGTTACTTCCTACCCCTGCAGTTATGATAACTGGTGCAACATCATTTGGTAAAAGTTTAGTTATAGCAGCATAATAACTAGGATCCAATTTGTCATCGTTGGTATCGTGCCATAGATCAACATTGGAAACCCCTATAGCAGCTCCAAAACCATAAGCGGTAAATGTCTTACCTAAACTAAGGTTGGCAGAACCTCTATTAAAAGCTCCTCCATCTCTGGTATCGATACTACCTACAGAAAGAGATGCTGCTCCTCCTACAGATTTAATCGGATCTCCAAAACCTCCCCCAAGGGCCAACGCACCATCGGTGTCATCACTGTAAGAAGTTCCGGCAAGTCCCATAAATGCTGTCCCGAATCCAGGAACTAACCCTGATGGAGCTCCAAAAGAGAAACCAGGTGCGGTACTAAGACCACTAAAATCATCTACGAGATAAAATAACTTGTCAGATGTTTTTTCTTTTGAAATCTCTTTTAACTCTGAAAGTGCACTAGATGAGGCAGCGATATTGGCTGCGTTTTCAGCCATTGCAATACTGCTTATTAAAAGCCCTCCTAAAATAACGGTTTTTTTCAAATTCATAATTTTCCTCCCTTTATATAGTAAATTTTATTGAATGTATTTATTTGTGATAACTGATTATTAATTTAATGTCACCTTTATTTTCTTCTAATATTTTAATTTTGAGATGTTTTTTTATAAAAAATGAACTTGACCCATGAATATGCTCTCTATAAAAAACTCTTTTTTCTCCAACGACTCCCATTTCCCTAGTATCTATAGAGGAAAAAGTCCAGCTGGAAACGATATATGGTTTTAATTTTAGTTTAAACAGATCTCCATCTATAATTTCATATATTGGTATTTTATTTGAGGGAAGGATATTTACCAACTGATTAGAATTGGAATAACTTTCATCTATATACCATATTAAAAGCCCTTTTCTATAGGGGATATTTAATTTAGTTCGAAGAAGTCCCTCGTCTATACGTTTGTCTATAGGATTTCTATACTCAATTAAGATATATTTTTTTAATAGGTCATCACCAAAGCTGTGAATAAAACCATTATGAGTAATTTTTTTTTTTGTAGTTTTTAGGTCAAAATTTTTAATGGTATCGGACATGACTGTTAAATTTGAAATATAGGCTCCTTTTGGTCCCTCTTTCTTATACGGAACCAGGCTTACCATAATTTCTACAAATTTTCCGTTAAATGAATTTAAATCAAACTCCAAGGAAATCCATGTCCCTCTTTTATTATTTTTTCTGATTTTATTTTTTAACAAGAGCCAGTGTTCTTCTCCACTTCGGCGGATATAAACTTTTTCTATCTCTTTTTCCGGTTTAGAATTAAACCAAGCATCAAACTTTAAGACATTATTTGCATCCTTAGGAAGGAAAACAGGGAATGTAATATTGCTGTCTGGGTTAAGGTAATTATCGGTATAGTAGAGATTTCTACCCTCTACAGGAACATCTATTCTTTTTCCTGGAAGATCTATTTTTATGAGGTTATTAGATTTTTTATGGTTGATATTATGAAGTTTAATATATTTATCTTCTTTTATTATTTCATTGAGATTATAATTTAGAATCTCAGCCCAAAAAGCAGGGATATTTGTGTCATTATTTTTTGTTTGCAGGTTATACCTATGATAACCACCAAAAGAATTTAATTTACTTCCAAGAATTTTACCACAGTAGAGTTCACTCATTATAGACCAATAACCTATAGTTGACTCACCTTTGTATAGATCAGACAAATTTAAAAAATGACCTATCTCATGGATATAAAGGTCCAGTGGGATATCTTGTGGGATAAAAACGTATTTATCTATTTTCCAAAGGTTATTATTGTGGTCTTTAAAATAATAAAATTTACTGGATGATATATTCTGTATTCTATTAAAATGGGGCCAAATTGCCCGACTTCCAAGGGAGTTTGGAAGGTGTTCACCCTTTCCTGCATAGAGGAGAATAAGACCATCGATCACACCATCTTTATCTCTATCATACTGGGAAAAATCTACTTTTTTAGCAACTAACTTATTAACAGCTAGTCGGACTAGGTGGGCAGCTCTTATACGGTCACCCTCTTCACTGATATTCTTGCCGTAAAACTCAATAGGTTTAGGAGCTGTGAACCATCCATAGATATCATCTTTACTACCTTCTAGGTTATAGGTTCCACCAGATTCCAGATCAAAGTATTTTTTGGCAGAAATAAATTCCTTGTTATTGTAAGACAAATAACTTTCAGGCTCAAAAAACATATTTGCATATAGCTCAGGAGTAAATTCCTCTCCTTTACGTTTATTCACCAGCTCTTTTTCTATTTTATGAAGATCGGTATATCGATAATCGGGAAAATCTATTAAAACTGTAAGAGGTTTAAAAGTTTCGCCAAATAAAAATATACAGCTGATGAAAAATAAAACTATGACTTTCATAAAACCTCCTTAAAAATTTAAGTTTTAATTAAAATTTAAGTTATGCTGATTATACTACTTTTCTACAGCTTTTCCAAATAAAAATAGACAATAAATAAAGATAAAAATTATGATTCGAACAAATTTTATTAGAAAAATTAATTGTTTTTTAATTAAAGTTCGAGATATATCATTTATACTACTTTTTTCTAATTTCCCTTTAAAAATAAAAAAGAAAAAACTTGGACACGGAGATACACAGAGGGGAAAGAGAGTTACGCGAAGAAAAAATAAAAAAATAGAACGCGAATGTATAAAATATACATACACGGAAGGAGCTATAATTAAGAACAGGATTTAAATTTTAAGGTTAAAACTAAGAAAATAGAAAAACATTGGACACGAAGAAAAAAGATATCAACACAGAGTGAAAAGAGTACACGAAGGATCGCAGAGAAAAAATGATTTCTTAGTGAGCTCTCTGGCTTACCCTTTGTGAGCTTCGTGTAAGGGTTTTGGTTTTAATATTCGTCTATAATTCGTGACAAAAAAAGTTCTAAGGGTGTCACCCTTAACTGAGTTCATTTACTTTTTATCTGAAAAAGAAATGAACCAAAGAAAAGCAGAAATTTTGAAAATGGCTTTACAGTAGGGATAAGATAGCTACGAGCTTTTGGGCTACAGTCCTCGTTTCACTGCGGAACTTAATTTGTATATCGCTCTCAGTAAAATAATTGTTGTAAAGTAATATCGCCTTCAAAATTAAAGGTAAGGTCTAGACAACTATAAATTTCATTTTCTAAACCAAGAAAAAAGATTAATCTGTGGAAATTAAAGATTTTCAGTGTATATCGAAGAGATTCGCGTTCTATGAATTACCTTTATGAGAAAATTAGTGTAGATTGGTGGCAAAAAAAGTTTATGTGGTCTCTGGCAAAGTGATAAAAAATGTTTTTTAAATACTCTTTTACAAAACAGATAAAATGAGCTATAATACAAGGAAAGAAAAGGTTTTTTAGGAGGGCGAAAATGGCTACATTTTTAACGGTAATTTTATTTATACTTGCTATCTCTTTAATTGTTTTAGTAATTATTCAACCTGACAGAAGTAAGGGTATGAGTGGTGGAATAGGAACAGGTGCTACCAATAGTATTTTTGGTGTACACGATGATGGTGGACCCCTAGCTAAAGCTACTGAATTTGTAGCGGCTGGATTTTTAATAGTAGCATTATTACTATATCTAGTAAGTTAAAGATAGGAGGCTGATCTGTAAAGGATTAGCCTCTTTAATTGTGTATAGGATTATAAATTTAATAATATAGAAATTGAATAATTTAAAGCTGTAATTATTCGTGGTTAAATGCAATAAGAGATTGCTTTAATATTGTACAGATAATGAAATTTGTGATATAATGGAGATCGAAATGAATACACTTTTTCAAAAAAATTATGATGGGATTAGACCCCTGGCGTACTCTATGCGTCCTGAAACTTTAGATGAGTATATAGGGCAGGAAAAAATCATAGGCAGAGACAGTGTTTTAAGAAAATTAATAGAAAAAGGAAAGATGATCAACTCTATATTTTTCGGTCCACCTGGGACAGGAAAAACCTCTTTAGGTGTGTTGATCTCAAATGAACTTGACTATAGTTTTGAAAAACTGAACGCGACCACTGCTAACTTAAATGATTTCAGACAGGTCATAGACAGGGCCAATAGAAGGCTGGAGTTAGAAAATAAAAGAACTCTTTTATTTTTAGATGAGATCCATAGATTTAATAAGTTGCAACAGGATGCACTCCTACCTCATACAGAGGATGGACTCATAGTTCTCATAGGAGCAACTACAGAAAATCCATACTATGTCCTCAATAATGCACTGCTTTCGAGATCCATGATCTTTGAATTTGAGAAGTTAAATAGGGACGAGATATTAAAACTTATAGATAATGCACTGGCTTATAAAGGTACAAAATTGGACTCAGAGATAAAACTTTATATTGAGGAGCTGTCTGCCGGCGACGGAAGGGTAGCGCTAAACTATTTGGAATTGATCTCAGAAGTTGGTGAAACCATGAATCTGGAGGAAGTAGAAAATTTACTTCAAAAGAGAAAAGCAGGTTATCATAAAAAAGAAGATAAATATAACACCATCTCGGCATTTATTAAAAGTATCAGAGGATCGGATCCGGATGCTGCCGTTTATTGGCTGGCCAAGATGTTAGACGGGGGAGAAGACCCGAGATATATTGCCAGAAGATTACTGATCAGTGCATCAGAAGATGTAGGACTGGCTAATCCAGAAGCCTTGAATATGGCAAACGCTGCTATTATGGCCTGTGAAAAAATAGGAATGCCGGAAGTAAGAATTATATTGTCAGAGGTTACTATCTATCTGGCTATATCTTCTAAATCATCCAGTTCATACGAGGCTATCAATTCGGCCATGATGGATGTAAAAAATGGAATGATAGAGGATGTACCGACCCACCTGACAGATCTAGGTAAAAAAGATTATAAATATCCCCATGGATATGACGGAAACTTCGTATATCAGGAATATAAAAAAAATAATAAAGTTTATTACCTTCCACAAAACAACAAGAATGAAAGATTAATTTTAGAAAAATTAAATAAGTTGTGGAAGACTAAATATAGTAGATAAAATAATTAAATATATGCCAAACGAGGCAAAAGAGGAGACACAGTGAACATAAAGAATATAGCTATTATAGCTCATGTAGACCACGGTAAAACAACATTAGTAGATGCAATGTTAAGACAATCAGGAGTATTCGGAGACAGAGAAGAACTTGTTGAAAGAGCGATGGACTCAAATGATATAGAAAAAGAGAGAGGAATCACAATCTTATCTAAGAATGCATCTCTTGATTTTGGAGGATACAAGATAAATATCGTAGATACTCCAGGCCATGCTGACTTTGGTGGAGAAGTACAAAGAATATTAAAGATGGTAGACTCAGTATTATTATTAGTAGACGCATTTGAAGGTGTAATGCCTCAAACTAAATATGTATTAAAGCAAGCGTTAGAGCATGGATTAAATCCAATTGTTGTAGTAAACAAGATCGACAGACCAAACTCTACTCCTGAAGAAGTAGTAGACCTAGTATTCGATCTATTTGTTGAATTAGGAGCAAACGATCACCAATTAGAATTCCCAGTAATATTTGCTTCAGCTAAAAATGGATTTGCAAAGTATGAGATCACAGATGAAGATTTAAACATGCAACCATTATTTGAAACAATAGTTAAACATGTAAAAGACCCTGAAGGAGATCCTACAGCTCCAGTGCAAATGTTAGTAACTAACATAGCTCCAGATAACTACTTAGGGAAATTAGCAACTGGAAGAATCCATAACGGTGTTTTAAATAAAAACCAAGAAGTAACTTTAATCAAAAGAGACGGAGAAATGGTAAATTTCAAAATCACTAGAATATTTGGTGCTGAAGGAATGAACAGAATAGAATTAGATACAGCAGTATGTGGAGATATCGTAACAGTTGCTGGAACAGAGAAATTTGATATTGGTGAAACAATAGCAGACAGAACTAACCCAATAGCATTACCATTAATCGATATAGATGAACCTACACTAGCTATGACATTCATGGTAAGTACTTCTCCATTCGTTGGAAGAGAAGGTAAATTTGTAACTTCTAGAAATATCTGGGATAGATTATCTAAAGAAGTAGAACATAATGTAAGTATGAAAATAGAAAGAACTGAATCTGCTGACGCTTTCATAGTAAAAGGTAGAGGAGAACTTCAATTATCTATATTAATAGAAAACATGAGAAGAGAAGGATTTGAATTACAAGTAGCTAAACCTCAAGTTATCATGAGAGATATCGACGGAGTAAAATCTGAACCTATCGAATTAGCTATAATTGACGTAGCAGACGAATTCACTGGTGTAGTAATCGAGAAGTTAGGAATCAGAAAAGGTGAAATGATCAACATGGTTCAAGGAACTGATGGATATACAAGATTAGAATTCAAAGTACCTGCAAGAGGACTTATCGGATTCAGAAATGAATTCATGACAGAAACTAGAGGAACAGGAATATTAAATCATTCATTCTTCGACTATGAGCCATATAAAGGTGAAGTACCAACTAGACAAAGAGGAGTATTAATCTCTATCGAGAAAGGTTCAACTACTGCATATTCTTTAGGAAATGTACAATCTAGAGGAACTTTATTTGCTAATCCTGGATTAGAAGTATATGAAGGAATGATCATTGGTGAACATTCTAGAGAAAATGACCTTACAGTTAATGTAACTAGAGGAAAGCAGCTTACAAACATGAGAGCTTCTGGAACAGATGCAGTTACGAAATTAGCTCCAGGTAGAGAGTTTACATTAGAGCAAGCATTAGAATATATTGCTGACGATGAGTTAGTAGAGATCACACCTGAAAGTATCAGAATGAGAAAGAAATTCTTAACAGAGGGTGACAGAAAGAGAGCTTCAAGAGGAACAGTTAGATAATTAATTTTAAATAGATGTGATTAAAAATCACATCTATTTTTTTTATATAAAATAATGTACAATTAGAGGGAGAGGGTAAAATGTTTAAATTTATGTAGGGGTAATTCATGAATTACCCGTACGATAAAGTATTTATTTGATCCACGTTCTATGAATTCGCGTAATTAGCGGTAGAAGGAGAAAATTCCAAAGTTTCCGCCTTTGATACGGGATACCTTTTTTCTTGAAAAAAAAGCTAACGGAAAAATTCAAGAAGGTTTATAAATGTCTTAATGAGTAATACACGATCGTCATTGTAGAAACAGTACTGCTGAAGCTCAACGACTATAAACTTCGAATAAGATCAAAAAGAAAAGGTACTCTTAGTGAACTCTCTAATTTATCCTTAGTGATCTTCGTGTAGAGGTTTTGGTTTTAAAAATCTGTGTAATCTGTGTCAAAGAAAGACTCCTGTGATATAGCAATAAAATTTTTATAGATTGGTGACTATTAGTGGCAAAAGAAAGGTTCTTTATTCGTGTAATTCGTGACAAAAAAGTTTTGTGGGTTTCAAATTATTTATATAGGAGGTTTTATGAAAAAAATATTGATAACTATAATACTGGGAACACTCCTAATATCCTGCAGTGGTCTGCAGAAAGAAAAAACTATAGAGGTAGACAAGATAGAGATACCATATTCCATGGTAGAACAGAGTATAGATCTGGATGACGCCATGAGTTTAAGATTATTTTTAGAGAGTGGATTTGACCCCAACTATATAAATGAAGGTGGAGAGACCCTTTTGATGAAGATAGTAAAAAATAACAGTCTTAAAAGTCTGAAGGAAATTATTTCCTATGGGGTAGATTTAGAGACGGAAACTCCTCTTAAAAAAAGAAAAAATACAACATCCTATGAAGCAACTAAAAGAGCTATAGATTTTGTAAAAACCAAGAAATCTCTGGATATCCTGGTAGAGGCAGGGGCAGATATAAATTATGTAGATAATTTAGGGGAACCTTTGATTATAAAATTTATTAAGAAAAGGCATAATAGCTATGTGGAAAAATTAATTTTAGAGGGAGCTGATCTGAACATAGCAGATAAAGAAAAGTGGACTCCATTGATGTGGACTGTTGTAAGAAAAAATAAGGAGATAGTAAAACTTCTCATAGAAAATGGAGCTGATATAAATTTAACAGATAACAGGAGAAATTCGGCTATATACTATGCATATGACGAGGACATTATTAAGATGTTTTTGACTAAAGGTCTGAATATATACTATAAAAATAAAGATGGAGAAAATGTATTGGGGGAGGTCTACCTTCGAAGTATATCCAACTCATATTACCATGCAGTGGAAGAGATAATAAAAATAGGCGGGGATAAAAATTATTCATCCTATGGGGATACACCTATGGGGATAGCCCGTGAAAATAAAGATGAAAAGATGATAGAATTATTGTTAAAGATGGGAGTGAAAGAAGAATAACCCTCTCTTGCCTATCGGCACTCTCCCCCTCAATAGGGGGAAAGGACATATATAAATAACTTTGTTTCTCCCTTTGAGGGAGAGACATAACAAGAAGAGGGTAAAAGGAGTGAAAGAAGATGAAAAATACTAAAAAAATTAAAGTAGGAGATATCTATATAGGTGGGAGTGAAGATGTAATTATTCAGTCTATGACAAATACAAATACAGCAGATGTAGAAAAAACAGTAGCTCAAATAAAGAAGTTGGAGGAGCTGGGATGTCAGCTGGTAAGGGTAACTGTAAACAATAAAGCCGCAGCAGAAGCTATAAAGGAGATAAAAAAAGAAATTAAGATTCCACTGGTAGCAGATATTCATTTTGACTATAAATTAGCATTGCTGGCAATAGAAAATGGGATAGATAAACTACGTATAAACCCCGGGAATATAGGATCCGATGAAAGGGTAAAAGAGGTAGTAGAAAAAGCTAAAGAATATAATATACCTATCAGGATAGGGGTAAATGGGGGATCACTGGAAAAAGAGATCTTAAAAAAATATGGGAAAGTAACACCTGAAGCTTTGGTTGAAAGTGGTATGTATCATATAAATTTATTGGAAAAATATGGATTTGAAAATATAATAATCTCACTAAAGGCAAGTAATGTAAAGATAATGAGAAAAGCCTATCAAATAATAGCTGATAAGATAGATTATCCATTACACTTAGGAGTGACTGAAGCAGGAACTTATTTTCAGGGGAGTATAAAATCAGCCATAGGGATAGGAAGTCTTCTAATAGATGGGATAGGAGATACTATCCGTGTATCACTGACAGAGGATCCAACTGAGGAGATAGGTGTAGCCAAAGAAATATTGAAAGTATTGGGGATAGGAGAAGCAGGGACAGAAATTATCTCATGCCCTACTTGTGGAAGAACCGAGATCGATCTGATAGGACTGACTAAGAAAGTAGAGAAAAAGTTTTCTGATTATGGAAAACAGATTAAGATAGCTGTCATGGGATGTGTAGTAAATGGTCCTGGTGAAGCTCGGGAAGCTGACTATGGTGTAGCCGGCGGAAATGGTGTAGGAGTTCTTTTTAAAAAGGGAAAAGTAGTAAAAACAGTTAAAGAGGATGAAATCTTGGAGGAGCTGCAGAAGTTAATAGAAGAAGATGTGGAAAAGAAATTTTAAAGTTAGACCCTCATCCTCTTAGGTTGCTCCCTCGTAGGGAGTAACAAAGTAGAGTAGCAAGGAGATTCTTTCTCCCTATGGAGGGAGAGAGTGCCCGAAGGGCGAGAGAGGGTTTATTGAGATTACTGATAGATATGGTGAGCATGACGAAACTCGGAAGAAGTGTCTTAATGAGTAAATCACGTTTATTATTCTAGAAGCATTACTGTTGGAGTCTCAACGACTATAAACTTTATTTAAAAGAAAAACTTCTGTGCTATAGCATTAAAGTGTTTAAATTGGTGATACATTGGTGGCAAAGATTAAGAAAAGAATTCCTTAGTGAACTCTTTAGCTTTTCCTTGGTGAGCTTTGTGTAAAGGTTTAGGTTTTAATACATTTAATTTTTTTAATTATAATAAAAATTAATATTCGTATATTCTTGATGATATGTTGGTGGCAAAAAGGAAGTTTTAATTTGCGAAAATTATAGCTATTAATCAGATTTAATCCGCGTTCTATGGATTAAAGATTCTAATCAAGAATAAATTCTTTTTAGTGTTGAATAATCTGAGGAAATCTGTGTCAAAAATTAGATTCTAAAGTTAGACCCTCATCTTTTTATGTTGCTCCCTCATAGGGAGTAACAAAGTAGAGTAGCAAGGAGATTTTTTCTCCCGATTGACGAGTACAAAAAATTATATTTAATAAATATGATTTTTATGATGTCAAGGGAGAGAGATTAAGAGAGAGGGTGAATATATCATTCGTGTAGATTCGTGACAAAAAAATAGTTTTTAATGTTTATCTAGAGGTAATAGGAGGAGAATATGAAAAAAATTATATTTATAATGGCAATATTACTACTTATGATGGCATGTAGTTCTACAGAAAAAAAGAAAACAGAGGGAAAAATATTAAAAAACCAGGATTTTGAGGGAGCTGTAAAGATAAGATTTGAAGGGAGAGCCGAGAGGATCTTTTTAAGCGGTGATATAGTTAGTTTAGATCGTGAGTATTATCTGGTTCCAGGGGAGTATCCAGTGAGCTGGAATCCGAGAAGTTATATAAGTGTTGGTGTCAGTGTAGGGTCTAGTAAAAGAAACGATAATGATAGAGACCAGAGATCCAATGGAAAGGTTAAAATAGAAAAAGATTCTGTTATTAAGTTAAGTGGAAACAGTGCTGAAATAATAGAGATGGGAGGAGAGTTATGAAGAAAACTGTTTTATTTTTATTGTGTTCTATAAATTTATTTGCATACAGAGTTGAAAATACCAAAGATAGAGAAATTACAATATATCCCAACAAGGTAGTTGTCAATGAATCTTTACAGTTAAAAGATGATGGAGAAAATAATAGAATAACCTATGAAGGCGTTTCTAAAAATATAGATATCAGTTCTATTAATTTAATAGGAGGAGATCTAAGAGGTGTGGAATTGGAAAAAAATGCAGATTCCAACTCCATATTAAAATCTTATTTGGGTAAGATTATTCAGGCTGAAAAAGATGGAAGAACCTATGAACTGGTACTCCTTGATTATGGGGAAAACTTAGTAGGAAAAGATACAAAAACAGGAGAGATCTATATCTTAAATAATCCAGATCTCAAATTAAGCAATGCCCATATAAAAATAGAGAATAAGCTGGTAATGGATGTAGGAAAACTGGATAAGAAAATAAATATATCCTATATAACGAGAGGATTAAATTTAAATATCTCTCATAGATTGGATATAGATAAGATGAATCTGGAAACATGGGGAAAAATCTATAATAATATGGGAAAAGATTTAAAAGATACAGAGGTAAAAATTATATCTGAACTTTCAACATCGAGGGCCTATGGGATGAAATCTGCAATGGCAGATAGTATCTCCATAGATGAATCTAACGATAAAATAGAATATAAGCTAAAAGACAAACTTGATCTCAAAAAAAATAGCGAAAAAAATATAAAATTAGAGACAAAGAAGGTAAGTTTAGCCGAAAAATATGTATATTGGACCAGGGAATATTCTAAAAATCCAACCAGGATAGTAGAGATAAAAAATATAGGTAAGACAACTATTCCTGGAGGAAGGATATATGTGTGGGATGATAAAAAATATGTAGGAGATTCAAATGTAGGATTTATTCCCGGCGGAGAAAAGTATGATTTGAAACTGAATAAAAGTTTTAATGTTGTGGTAGAGAAAAAAATAAAAAGCAGTCATTCTTTGGGGAATAATCTGATAAAAAAAGAAATTGAGATTGAAATAAGAAATACCGGTAAGGAAAAGATAGATTTAGAAATAAACTATGATCAGCTGCCAGAAGTCTGGACTAAATTAAGATCTCAAGAAAAATATGAAAAAATATCCAACAGAATAGTTAGATTTAAATTGGATGTTGATAAAAATAGTAAGAAAAAAATTATTTTCTCTTATATTGAGGAGAAAAAATAAACTTTTTATGAGTTTGTTGCGTCAAAGTAGTATAGGAGAATGAAATTATGAATTTTGATGAGATATTTGAGACGTATTTTAGTAGGATCTACAATAAAATACTGGGAATGGTAAAAAACAAGGAAGACGCAGAGGATATAGCCCAAGATGTATTTTTAACTGTCTATAAAAATTTGAAAAAATTTAGAAATGAGAGTGGAGTCTATACATGGGTATATCGGATAGCTATCAATAAAACCTATGATTTTTTTAGGAGAAAGAAGGAGACATTTGAACTAAATGAAGAGGTACTGAGTATCGAAGACAATGAAGATGTGACTACAAAGATAGTGTTAGAAGAAAAGCTGCAATTAATATCTGAAAGGGAGAGGGAGATAATACTCATGAAAGATATATACGGTTATAAACTTAGGGAGATAGGTAAGATAAAAGATATGAAACTCTCAACAGTAAAATCGGTCTACTATAAAGGCTTGAAGGAGATGGGGGGATTATAATGGATGATTTTAGAGAAAAAACAAATGCAGAGATGAAGGCAAGGATAAAAGTCAATATATATAAGACTTTATTGGAGGAAGAGAAGCACAAAAACAAGAGAAATAGTGCCATTGGACTTTCGTTATTTATTGTAGGAATAGTATCTACTTCAGCACTGTATCAAGTAAGAGATATCAGTCAGCCGCAAAATGTTAGAGCAAGTCAAGGCCTTGTAAAAACGGTAAGTAATAGAAATGATCTACCTAAATATTTAGAAGGGAAAAATGCAGTAGAGATGAATCTTTTTGATGATAGTTTATTGAAAGGGAAAGAACTGTCAAATGTTAAAGAGGAAGATTTTTTTGTAAGCGATTTTAAAATGTAGGGAGGAAATTTTGATGAGAAGATATATAATACTGGGGTTGATGCTACTAGGATCGATATTCTCCTATTCAAGTATATCTATAAGTAACATGGAAAAGGAACTATCAACAATTGGAATAAGTGACGAAAATATAGAAAATGCAAAGAATATTTTGAATACAGCATTAAAAAAACATAGGATAATGCTTATTGAATTGGATCAAAAAGAACTGGAAATAAATAAATTATTGATAGACGATCCGGAAAAAAATTGGTTTAAAATCAACCAGCTATTTGATGAGGTTGGTCAGATAAATGCAAATATGAAAAAAAATCAGTTAAAAACTCAAATAGATGTGAGAAAATACATCTCTAAGGAAGAATATTTAAAGGCTAAGGATCTCTATATGGTAAATCGTGGAGCAGTAAAAAAGACAACTATAGATGTAGAGATAAACAAAAATTAAGTCATGGGAAACCATGACTTTTTTTTGCTTTGAAAAAAATATATTGTATACTGTTATTATAAAAATAAATAGAAGATGGAGGGCTGATATGGAATATTTAAAAGAAATAGATGATGAGATATATGAAGCCATAAAGGAAGAGGAGAAGAGGCAGGAAGACGGGATAGAATTAATTGCATCAGAAAATTTAGTGTCCAAAGCTGTGATGGAAGCCAATGGAAGTGTGATGACCAATAAATATGCTGAAGGGTATTCGGGGAAAAGATATTATGGTGGCTGCGAATGTGTAGATATAGCAGAAAAATTAGCTATATCCAGAGCCGCGGAACTATTCGGGGTAAAATATGTAAATGTGCAGGCTCATTCAGGATCTCAGGCTAATATGGCTGTATACAAAGCTCTTATAAGTTTAGGAGATACTATATTGGGGATGAGACTGGATCATGGGGGTCATCTGACTCATGGTAAAAATGTTAATTTTTCAGGGCAGGATTATAACGCTGTATTTTATAGTGTAGATAAAAAAACAGAGACGATAGATTATGATGAATTGAGACAGATTGCTCATGAAGCTAGACCTAAGCTTATAATAGCAGGTGCAAGTGCATATTCAAGAACAATAGATTTCAAAAGATTCAGGGAGATAGCCGATGAAGTAGGAGCATACCTTATGGTAGATATGGCCCATATAGCAGGGCTGGTTGCTGTAAATTTACATATAAGTCCTATTCCATATGCCCATGTAACTACCACAACTACCCATAAAACTCTCAGAGGACCACGTGGGGGAATGATTCTGACAAATGATGAGGAGATTGCTAAAAAGATAGATAAATCTATCTTTCCTGGGATTCAAGGGGGACCGTTGATGCACACTATAGCAGCAAAGGCAGTTTCTTTTAAAGAAGCGTTGGGTGAAGATTTTATAACTTATCAAAAACAAGTGGTAACAAATGCCAAAACTTTAGCAAAGGCTTTGGAAGAAAAAGGGTACAGGATAGTGAGCGGTGGAACAGACAATCATTTGATGTTAGTGGATCTTTCTCCTAAAAACATTACTGGAAAGGCAGCAGAGGAAATACTGGGAATAGCAGGGATAACTGTAAATAAAAATGGGATTCCATATGATGTGGAAAAGCCATTTATAACCAGTGGTATAAGGGTAGGAACTCCAGCTATAACAACCAGAGGAATGAAAGAATCGGAGATGAAAATCATAGCAGACTTTATAGATCGTGCTCTGGAATCTATAGGAGATGAGAAAAGATTAATGGAAATAAAAGCAGAAGTAAAAGCTTTATGTGAGGAGTTTCCTATATATAAGTAGATGTTTATTATCCTCCTTCCTTTGAAAAGGTCGGGAGGATAATCTGGTGTTTATCTAAAAAATAAAAAGAGGTGCAAAATGAAGGAACTATATAAGATACAAATAGATGAAGAGGGAGTATTTTTAGAGAGACCCAATAGGTTTATTGCCCATGTGAGATTAGATGATGGTTCAGAAGAAGTAGTTCATGTCCATGATTCAGGGAGGATAAAGGAGCTCCTCTATGAAGGAAATAGGGTGAAAATAAGACGTGCATCTAATCCCAATAGAAAAACAAAGTGGGACCTCATCAGTGGGAGGGCCTCTGATGGAGAAGATATCCTCATAAACTCGAGCTTTCATAGATATATATCAGAAAACTTGTTAAATGATTTTGAGATATCTCCCATAGGAAAGATAGATAAACTAAAGGCAGAAGTAAAATACGGTAAGTCTAGATTAGATTATCTTTTAGAAAAAGACGGGAAAAAAATATGGGTCGAAGTAAAAGGGGTTTCCCTGGCAGAAGACAGGGTTGCCATGTTCCCAGATGCTCCTAGTGAGAGAGCGGTGAAACATCTAAAGGAACTCATTGAACTAAAGGAGTCAGGAGATAGAGCAGCAGTGATCTTGCTGGTTTTTAGAAGTTCAGATATTTTTAGACCTAGGTATGAGACAGATCCAAAATTCAATGAATATTTTTATAAAGCAATCTCTGCAGGGGTGGAAATATACCCTATACAACTATCTCTAGATAATGGTACTATAAACTATAGAGGAACAGTAGAGATAATGAATAAAACTGAGAACTAATAGAAAGAAAAACTAGTCGGAGATTATACAGTGATAGATTAAAAGTTTTAATTGTAAAAAATCAGTGGCTCAAAGGAAGAAGTTTTATTTTAATTTTTTCTCTTTCCATTATAAGTTATAAATTTGTGCAGAGCACAGTGGGGGGATAAAAATGGCAAATTTTAAATTTGTGCAAAACAAGAAATGTGAGTATTTTCCATGTCATACAATAGCTGATGAGAGTAAATTTAACTGTTTATTCTGTTATTGTCCATTATATATGTTAGGAGAAGAGTGCGGGGGTAATTTCAAATATACTCATGGAATAAAGGACTGTAGTGGCTGTATAATCACACACATGAAGGACACTGGATATGATTTTGTTCAGCAAAAAATGCTAACTGTAATTGATATAGTGCAAAATGAATATTTAGAGAAGCATAGTGATGAGGAAAAAGTAAATATTAAGTAATTTCATAGTAATAACAAAAGCTCAGGAAATAGCAGAGGGTCAAATCTCTGTAAGCATATTTTCTGAGCTTTTATAACAATAAATATTTTAAAAATTATTTAAAAATTTATTGATCCTTTCATTTCTAGCAGAATTAAATATTTTGTCAGGTGTATCGCAGCCGAGGACAGTTCCGTAATCCATAAAAACTACCCTGTCTGAAACTTGTTTTACAAACTCCATCTCGTGGCTGACTATGATCATTGTTATTCCTGTATTTTTAAGAGATTCAATAACTGTAAGAACTTCTTTGACCATCTCTGGATCCAGAGCAGATGTAGGTTCATCAAAAAGAAGTATCTTTGGATTCCTAGCAAGGACTCTGGCAATAGCAACCCTTTGCTGCTGGCCGCCGGAAAGAGCTGATGGATAGTTATTCATCCTGTCCTCTAATCCAACCATAGTTAGAAGTTCTGCAGCTTTTTTTAGAGCCACTTCTTTTTTGATCTTATCCACAACTATGAGAGGTTCCATAACATTTTCTATAGCTGTTTTATGGGGAAAAAGATTAAAGGATTGAAAGACCATCCCCATCTTTTTTAAGATTTCAAACCTCTCCTTTTTTTTAGGATTCCTGCTGCTGCATACCAGGGGGTCGTTAAAAACTTCCAATGTCCCTGAATCTATTTCCTCTAAATCTATCAGACATCTTAGGAGGGTAGATTTTCCACTACCGGAAGGACCTATGATAGACAAGACCTCTCCCTTATTGATATCGAGAGATATGTCTTTTAAAATATTTAAGTTTCCAAAAGATTTGTTGATGTTTTTTATTTTTATTGACATGAGACCGCCATCCTTTTTTCTAATTTTTTAAAGACAAGGAGGATAAAAGTAGATAAAACAAGGTAGAATATCCCACAGATAAAAAATGGAGTTATTGTAAAATCCCTTGTTACTAATTCCTTTGAATTTCTTAAAATTTCTGCTGTACCGATTATTGAAACTAAAGATGTATCTTTAATAAGGGCTATTGCCTCATTTGAAAGGGGAGGCAGAGCGGTTCTTAGAGCCTGGGGTAGAATTACCCTGATTAGAGTCTGTTTATAACCCATTCCCAAAACCTTTGCCGCTTCATATTGGCCTTTATTTATTCCCTGGATACTCCCACGAAAGATTTCACACAGATAGGCAGAATAATTGATGATAAAGGTAATACTGGCTGCCCCAAGGGGAGAAAGTGTTATCCCCATTACCGGTAATCCATAATACATGAAGAAAAGTTGTAAAAGCAGTGGAGTACCCCTAAATATCCATGTATAAAAAGTTACAAATTTTTTAATTGTTCCAATCTTAGAAAGTTCTCCCAATGCAAGAAGTAGCCCTAATGGGACTGAAAATAATACTGTTATAAAGTAAAGTCTTAGAGTAATGTCCAGTCCCTTTGCGATGTAGTAGATGCTGTCAATCATATTTAACCTCTCCTTCCAAACCATTTTTCATATATTTTTTTATAAGTTCCGTCTTTTTGCATCCCGTCTATGATCTTATCTATCTCGGTGATAAGGGTAGTGTCTTCTTTTCTTATTCCAATACCTGTGTATTCGATAGCTAAAGGTTCCTTTACAATTGAAAAAATATCTTTATTTTCCTTTCTTTCTTTTTTAGCAATATAATATCTTCCAACCATGGAATCGATTATTACGGCCTGGGTTCTTCCTGCTTCTAAATCCAGAAGAGCTTCTACATTGGAACCATACTTCTTTACGTCTTTTACACTTGGATAGACTGTATTTTTTTCTAAAGCAAAGTATGAAGAACTACCCATCTGTAAACCGACTGTTTTTCCTGCAAGATCTGCGATCCCTTTGATGTCACTGCCACTTTTAGTAACAATTATTTGTTCCCCGCTGAAATAAGATTTTGAAAAACCGATTTGTTTTTTTCTATCCTCTGTTATGGTCATTCCATTCCAAACCATATCTATCTTTTTACTTCTAAGTTCGAAGATGATACCATCCCAGTCACAGGGCTTAAATTTAACTTCGACTCCCATTCTCTTGGCTGCTTCCTTGGCCAGGTCAATATCAAAACCTACGATATCTCCATTTTCTCCTCTGAATCCCATAGGTGCAAAGGTATCGTCTAATCCTACAGTAAAATATCCATCTTTTTTTATCTTTGTCAATGTATCTTTTTCTTTCATTGAAAATGCAAAAGATTGTACACCAGCCAATATTAAAATTAATGTTATAAGTATTTTTTTCATAAATAAATCCTCCTTAGGTTTTTAAAAGTTATTATTATTATTATTATTATTGCAACCATTTTATCTCCGGAAAATAAAAAAGCCATCTAGAATATCTAGATGGCTAAACAACAGTTGAGTTTAACGTTTAAATCATCATAGATATAGAACCAAGTTTTTTTGAAAAACAACATGGATCTGTAACTATGATTAAATCATAATACAAATCCTTATCTATGGTGATGATGATGTACTGTAATAAAAATTAATGATCTGTTAAACATTCGACTCTCCTCCTGTATGATTTTTTAGTATGATACACCTAAAAAAAATAAATGTCAAGAAAAAATAATTTAATAAATTGCTTTTAACTGAACTTTTGCCATAGTGCACCCATTAAAAAGTATAGATATTATCGTGGTCTTTGTAACATGAAATATAAAATTTTAACTCTTAGAAACAAAATGAAATACCTTATAAAAATATATAGGCATAGGTTTATTGTGGTAAAGAATAGGTTCGAAAACCCATTGTTTTAAGGCTTTTTCAACCTCAGATTCAAAACCATATTTAGAGCTTGTATAGAATTTAATATCTCCAATTCTACCTTTTTTATCCACTAAAAATTTAACTTTGACTAAAGTTTCTTTCCTGTATCCCATCTTGAGAGCAAGATCCGGATATGCAGGGGGGATTTCTTTTTGAATAACAACATGGATCCCAGAAACTTTTTGATTTTTGAGAGCATATTGGCCATTTTCAATCTTTATTAAATTTTTATCGTTTTCCTGGTCTCCTAAAACAGCATCAGTTGAAGGGCTATTTTTAACTACTTCTACTTCACTGTTGTTTTTTTCTATATTCTTATCTGCTTTGATTTGGTTAGGATCGACTGGTTTCATTATTTTTTCAGGTTTAGTTTTTTTAGATTGAACTATTTTTGGTTCTGTTTTTATGATTTCTTTCTTTTTTTGAACCACTTGTTTTTTAGGTTTAATTTTCTTTTTTACAGGTTTAGTTTTTTTGTCGGGGCTCTTTTCTTTTTTTGTAGTCATTTTGGCCAGGGTTTTGGTGGCGTTTCCCGGGGCAGACATGGTTAAATTAACATTGATATTAGGAGAGTTTTTGCCTTTTTTCAGATTGTTATCAGAAATTTTTGAAAAAACAATAAAAACTACCATATGAAGTACAATTGAGAGGGTAAAAAATCTAGATTTCATTGGAATTTTCCCCTAATATTTCATATATTTTATCTATATCCAGTGAGTTACGTAAAGTTATTTCCCACTTATCATATTCATCTGTCTTGAATTTTTCAAAATCAAAATAATCATCGATAGGTTCTAATCCCTTAGAGATTCTGATGTTATTTATAAAAGTCCGGGTAAAGATCGAATTATCAAAAACTCCATGGATATAGGTAGCAAAGACATTATCTTTTAATACTCCTAAATTTGGTTTGTTTTCAAAAATAGAATTTTCTTTTGACTGGGTAACTCCCTGGTGGATTTCATATCCAGAAACACTGCAACCCATACAATCCTTCAAAAGGCCGATATTATGAGTTATTTTTTCAGTAGTTTGGAATGTCTGTTTTTCTTTTTCCATGGTAGTCGTGATATCTAAAAGTCCTAACCCCTTTATTACTTTGTCTTTGGATTCAATCATATGGGGATCTAAAATTTCCTGACCTAAGATCTGGTAACCGCCACAGATTCCCACAATAACTTTACCTTTTTTACTCTGTTCAATGATCGTTTCATCTATCCCTAATTCCTTTAATTTAATAAGATCCTGGATAGTATTTTTACTCCCAGGAATGATGATGATGTCAGCTTCACAAATTTCAGATTTTGAAAGGGTGAAATTAAGGCTTAAATCCTTATAGTATGAAAGGGCATCAAAATCTGTATAGTTTGACATCTTATCTAGTCTAATCACTGCAATATTCAGATCATTTTTTTCCTGGATTTTACCGAATTTTTGTGTGAGGATATCCTCTTCCTCGATGTTTAGAGGTACCCATGGGATAACTCCTAAAACAGGTATATCTATTCCTGCCTTTGCAAGACGATCTGTCAGATCTTCTATTCCAGGCATAAGGAGATCTATGTCACCTCTGAATTTATTGATGATAATTCCTTTTATTCTATTTCTATCTTCCTCATCTAACATTAGGATAGTACCATAGAGGGAAGCAAAAACTCCTCCTCTTTCAATATCTCCTACAAGGATAACAGGAGAATCGATCAATTCTGCCATTCCCATATTAACCAGGTCTACATCTCTAAGGTTCATCTCAGCTGGAGAACCTCCTCCCTCTAATACACCTATATCGTAATTCTCTTCGATAATTTTATAATTTTTTAGGGCAATAGATTTAAAAAAATCTGTATTTTTAAAATATTCCTTAGCATCCATGTTTTTATGGGGTATTCCCTCGATGATGATCTGTGAATCGTTATCAGAATTAGGTTTCATCAGGATAGGATTCATATATGCCCGGGGAGGAGTATTGCAGGCTTCTGCCTGTACAACCTGAGCCCGGCCCATCTCCAATCCGTCTCCATCTATATATGAATTAAGAGCCATATTCTGTGATTTATAGGGCGCTACTTTATTTCCATCTTTATAAAAAATTCTAGCTAAACCAGCTACGATAACACTTTTTCCTGTAGAAGAACCGGTTCCTTGAATCATAATTTTTTTGTGTCTCATAATTTTTTCTCCTCGAAGTAAATTCAAATTTTTATTGATAAAATATTAGAAGCTAAGTTTATCACGTTGCTTTTTTAGTATAAACATTTTAATTTTTCAGCCAATTCAGGATGAAATATCTTAGCCATCTCATAGATCCCTTCTGTAAGAGCCCGGGGGCCAGGGAGGTTAAAGATACTGTCGTCCTCTATGATATAATATTTTTTATCTTTAATTGCAGTTAAAAAATGGTAATTTTCCTCCATCAGCATATTATCTACACTTCTCTGGCTTCCAAAAATAATATCTGGGTTACTCAGGATCAATTCCTCCAATGAATACCGCCATCCACTTTTTTCTTTGGCTGTATTTTCTCCGCCAGCTAATTCTATCAGAGAGTTTATAAAAGTGTCTCCTCCTGGGGTAATATCAGTTTTACCACTGCCTAACACATAGTAAACCTTTGGGATCTTTTGATCTCTTAATATATATTGGGTATAGCTGGTCTTATCTTTTAAAGAAGCGTTTAAGCCGCGAGCTTCTAAACTTCTGCCTAAGAGAACTCCTAAATCTGTTATACTCCCATGGATCTCTGGGATATTTGTAGGAGTGTGATATTTAGTTACTCCAATATTTAAAGAATTTAGAGTGGACATTAATTTTTCCCTAAAATGGGTTTCTGCAATAACCATATCTGGTTTTTTATCTAGGATTACCTCTAAATTTGGCTCAAACATAGTTCCTACAATATCGATATTTTCAACTTCTTTTGGGTATGAAGCAAATGAAGTTCTCCCAACCAAAAGATCTTCTCCTCCTAGAGCGAATATTTTTTCTGTGATACCGGGAGATAGGGAGATAACCCTTTTAGGAAGAGTGTCAGGTTTTTTAGGTTGTGTAGATCTAATGATGTTATTTCCTTCTAAATGAAATCCATTTAATTCTAGAATAAGTTCCAATGGGAGATAATATTTCCCCTGGAATATAAATGGTTCAGAGAGGTATGTATACTCCCTATAGGGTGTGATAATTTTATTGTTTTTGAGGTGGTATTCTCCAATATCGGTATTTAAAATAAATGTATTCTCTGAACTGGTTAAATCTATTCCTATTTTATGAAATGAATTTATACTCAGAAATACAGTACCCTTTCTATTTTGAGTATCTAATTTACTGATATTTAAGTTCATAGAATAGGTACTTATAAACAGGAGAAAATAGATGATTATTTTTGACATATGCTTAAGCCCCCTTATGATGTTTTATAGAATAAAAAAAGCACCCTTTTGAGGTACTTAAAAAACTTTTTACATAGTAAAAGTTATTTCCTTGTCCTCGCAAGAAAAATAAAAACACATTAGGCAGGTCTCCTGACTCAAGTCTTGTCTTACTCCTACTCCTTCCCAGAAAAATCTAGTGGATTGTGTAGTTTCATAACTTTTACAGTGGCGGGACCGTATGGGTATCTAACCCATTTCCCTTTTAATCAAAATGAACCTATAGTGGATATAATTTCCTATATTTTAACATTTTTTAATGTAAATCACCACCAGAAAATTTTATCAAAAAGTTTATTTTATTTTTAGAAAGTAATGATAAAAAGAGAAAATAAAACTTAAAAAAACATTAAATTTCCAAAGGTGAAAAAAATAAAGTATAATTAAATTAGTGTATCTTAAAAAATATGGAAAGAAGAAATTTGATTGAATAAGGAGGGTTTTGTGAAATATGAATCTAAAAGTTTATTAAAAATTGTAATATCGTATATGCTCTTTGGATTTTTTTGGATATTTTCATCTGGTAAGATCCTTCACTTAATAACTAGAGATATGTCTACCTATATTATTCTAGAAAGATATAAAAGTTATTTCTATGTTATTTTAACATCGTTTTTATTATTTAAAATGATTAGAAACAGTTATTTTAAGATGGAAGAAACAAATAAAAAATTTCATCAGGATATTGTCCAATCATTCATCACTGCTTTGGAATTTCATGATAAATATACAAAGGGGCATTCTGAAGCTGTGGCTTCCTATAGTGCTGAAATAGGTGAAGCGTTAGGATTAAAGGGTCATGAATTAGACGACCTGTATTGGGCTGCAACAATGCATGATATTGGAAAAATAATTGTCCCTATTGAAATATTAAATAAGGAAGAAAAACTAAATGATAGAGAATATAAGATTATTAAAGATCATTCTAAGATCGGGTATGAGATAGTTTCCAAAAATGATAGTTTAAAAAAAGTTTCTAAATGTATCCTACACCATCACGAACGTTGGGATGGAATGGGTTATCCAGAGGGGTTAAAGGGAGATGAAATTCCATTGTTATCTCAGATTATATCTGTAGCTGACTCCTGGCATGCTATGACATCTAAAAGATCCTATAAAAATCAATTGACTTGTGAGGAAGCCATTGAGGAACTCCTAAAAAATAAGGGAACACAGTTTGCTCCCCAAATCATAAATACATTCATCGACCTTTATAATTCAAAGGAAGGTGCATTTATGTTTGAAAAATCGTATTAAATTTTTTTATCCATATAAACCATAAATAGGACAGACCTTCAGCATCTATTAATTGCTTTTACTATTATCTCTATAATTATGATATAATACTAGTTGTTAAAAAATAGAATGAGGAGATGATGATGGTAAAAAAGAATGGGCTGGGTCTTGGTTTAACTGCAATTTTACTCGTGGTAACCATATGGATATCTAAAAAGTTTGGATGGAATGAGATAAATACGGCATTGATCTTAGGGATAATTGTAGGAAATCTATTCTTAGGGCCAAAAGCATATAAGTTTTATCCTGGATTTAACTTTGCCAATAAAAAAATATTACCCATAGCGATTACATGTCTAGGTGTAAAAATAAACTATATAATTCTGCTGGATTTAGGAGTTAAAATTATAGGGTTTGTATTTTTAATGGTCGTGATGTTATTGTTTACTGCCAAATATGTGGCTAAATTCATGGGTGAAAAGGAAGAATTTGGACTGACCTTGGGGTCTGGAGGAGTAGCGAGTATAGCCGGATCTTCAGAAGTATTGGGGCAGCCAGAGGAAGAATTTGCTCTTGCTATCATTGCTATGAATATTTTGGGATTGACGGCTATGGTCATCATGCCTGGTATATCAAGATTCTTAGGGTTTGATCATACCCAATCTGCTCTCTATATAGGAGGGACTCTGAGTTCATTTATTCATATAATACCTGCTGCTTATAGCATTGGAGCAGATTCTTTGGGATTGGCACTCCTGATAAAAACAGGAAAATTATTATTTTTCCCCTTGGTTTTAATCTATATAGCTGAAATAAAAAAGAAAAAAACTATAGGTGATGAGAAAATAGAATCAAAAAAAATAAAACTGCCATTTTTTGTTAAAGGGTTTATGGCTGTAGGAGCTCTCTTTACCCTCTTAGAATACGGGATAGAAAAAATAGAATTACAATGGTATATAGAGGGAGTTAAGTATTTAAAACTTATATTTAGCTATACCTTTAAATATCTGCTGATGTTTGCACTTATTGGGATAGGCGGGAAGATAAATATAAAGACTTTATTGATGAATGGGAAGAGGCTGATCATATATTCATTGGTACTTATGGTAGTACAGTTGGCTCTAGGGGCAGGGTTAGTAAAGATGTTTTATTAGAATTAAGAGAAAAAAATAGATTATATAAAAATTGTAAAAACGATGATAAATACAAATAGAAGGAGATATAAAAATATGAGAGAAATAAAAGAGGTATTAAATTTAAAAGCTGAGATTGAAGATAGAGGTACAAGATTGGATGCTTTTTTAAGTGAAAAAATAGAGGGGTATACAAAATCTTATACACAAAAACTTATAGAAGATGAATTAGTAGAAATTGTAGGTAAAAAGAAGACTCGTCCTGGAAATAAATTAAAGGGGAATGAAGAGATAAATGTAACTGTATTAGAAGATGAAATTTTAGATGTTGTTGCTGAAGATATCCCATTAGATATAGTTTATCAAGATGAGCATATTGTGATAATAAATAAAAAACCAAATATGGTAATCCATCCGGCAGCAGGGCACCATAGCGGAACATTAGTAAATGCTATAATGCATCATATAAAGGATCTTTCTACTATAAGTGGAGTAGTTAGACCTGGGATAGTTCATAGATTAGACAAAAATACCAGTGGACTTATCATTGTAGCAAAAACTAATGAAGCGCATCTTAAATTAACAGAGATGTTTAAAGATAAAACTATAAAGAAAACATACCTAGCTATATGTAAAGGGAACTTAAAGAACAAAGAAGGTAGGATAGAAAACCAAATAGGCAGAGATAGTAAAGATAGAAAGAAGATGACTGTTGTTAGAGATAATGGTAGAACAGCTATAACTAACTATAAAGTAATAAATGAAGTTGAATATTTCAGTTTAGTAGAAGTAGATTTAGAAACTGGTAGAACTCATCAAATAAGAGTACATATGAAGTATTTAAATCATACAATTTTAGGAGATGACGTATACGGAAAGGCTTCTAAAAAAGCAGACAGACAGATGTTACATGCATATAAATTAGAATTTGCTCATCCTATTACAGGAGAGAAGATGGAAATTATAGGAGACTTGCCTGAAGACTTTAAAAAGGTAATGAAAAATCTGGGATTAGAATTTAACGGGTAAACGACTCCTCCTTCTTATGGTTTCTCTTAACCAAGAGAAACCAAAGCGTGGGATAATAGTTTATTAGTTTAATATAATAATTTGAAGAATAAAAAAACATAAAGACAGCTAGGGAGGGATTCTCTAATTGTCTTTTTTTATTTGGAGGTATTTTAACTCCTTCCTTGTTGGCGTTTTCTCGATTGACGAGTACGAAATTTTCTTATTAGCTATAAAATTACAATGTCAAAGAGAAAACAAAGCATGGCATAATATGAAAAACAAAAAAATGAAAGGAGGAGTAAATATGACTGTCTATAACAAAGAATCAACTAAAATTAAAAGGCGAGTTCTTAAGAAAAATACGACTCCTGAAGAGAAGATGTTATGGAGCGTTATCAAACTAGATGCCTTAGGAGTTAGATTTAGAAGACAATTTGGCATAGGTGAATATATTGTTGATTTTTATTGTTCAAAATTAAAATTAGGTATAGAATTAGATGGAAAACAACATGATAGCCAAGACGGATTAGAATATGATAAAATACGGGATGACTATATGAGAAATCTAGGTATAGTGACTGTTAGATTTAAGAATAAAGAAATAAGAGACAATTTAGCAGGAGTAATAGAAAAAATAAAAGAATATATTTAATAATGTTAGATTAGAATAGCTTCTTTCCTCTTTTTTAAGAGGAAAAATAGGAATAAAGGAGTTAATCTTGAGGAGGAGTAAGTTTGAACAATATGCTGGAGTTTGATAAGGAATACGGAAATAGTATAATAGGGATAGATGAGGCTGGACGTGGACCTCTTGCAGGGCCTGTAGTGGCATCTGCTGTAAAGATAATAAACTATGTAGAAGAGTTTGATATGATAAATGATTCAAAAAAATTGACTGAGAAAAAAAGAGAGTTTTTATTTGATATAATCTTAGCTAATTGTGAAGTAGGTGTGGGGATAGCTAACGAAAAAGAGATAGATGATATAAATATCTTAAATGCTACATTTCTTGCTATGAGAAGAGCGATAGAAGATCTAGAGGCCGGGGGAACAGAATTTGATCTTGCTTTAATTGATGGTAACCATAAGATTCGTGAATATGATGAACCTCAGGAATTTGTAATCAAAGGGGATGGAAAGAGTCTGGCCATTGCAGCTGCAAGTATAATAGCCAAGGTAACCAGGGACAGGATTATGGTTAAATATGATGAACTTTATCCTGAATACGGGTTTGCAAAACATAAGGGGTATGGGACAAAACAACATCGTGAAGCACTTTTGAGTCACGGGAAAGTAGATTGTCACAGAAATAGTTTTTTGACAAAGATCTTAGCTCCTACACTATTTTAGATATGAGAAAAAAAGTTCTAAGGGTTCCACCCTTAACTGGGTTCATTTCTTGTCTTAACACAAGAAACGAACCAAAGAAAGTCAAGAAGATTTATAATTGTCTTAGCTAGTAAGTCACGATCGTTGTTGTAGAAACAATACTGCTGAAGCTGGACGACTATAAACTTCACTTTAAAATCGAATATCAAAGTTAGATTTTAGTCTGAGTCAAAGGTAAAGGCTTCTAATCAAAAAAGGAGTTTTTAATTTGAGGGAATCTGAGACAAAGAAAAAATGATAATTATCTTTTTATAAAGATCCTTAGAAAGTATTAAAACTTTTTAAGGATTTTTTATTTTTAAAATAAAAAAATATGTAGTAATATTATAATACAAATAATTCTGAGTCGGGGGGCGAGAACTATGGTGATGATAATCTTACAGAGCATTGCAATAACTGCTTTAATATGTGTAAGTTTTATATGTATGTGTGCATTGAATGAAAAAAAAGCCGAGTTAGAAAGGGAAGAAAGAGATGGATAATAGGTCTATTGGTACAAAATATGAGGGGATAGCTATGAATTATCTGGCTGAAAAAGGGTATTTTGAATTGGGGAGAAATTATTACTCCAGATATGGGGAATTAGATCTCATATGCAGGGATAGAGAAAAAAATGAGATAGTTTTTGTAGAAGTAAAATATAGAAAAAGTGCAGAATATGGGAATGGATTGGAATCTATTACCAGGTCCAAACAGAGAAAATTGGTGAAGACAGCTGCAGTTTATTTGAAGGATAAAAAAATAAAGGATATTCCATATAGATTCGATATAATATCTATATTAGGGGATGAAATAGAGCATATTGAGAATGCGATTTGGGGTGATTGTTTATGAATTTTAGATGTTTAAAGTGTGAAGGGGAAGATTATGTAGTGAAAACTACATTTATGGCAGAAAAAACACCAGGGTTGAGATTGGAATTAGGGACATATTATCTAAAAATATGCTCAAATTGCGGGTACACAGAGATGTATTCCGCTAAGATTTTAGATAAAGATGAAGAGCCTAAACCACAGCATTAGACAGTTATTTTTTAAAAATAACTGCATTCTTTGTTCTGAAAAAGCCAATGACAACCTTCATTATATGTGTTATAATTGCCATAAAAGTCTAAGGGATAAAGGGAAGTTAAAGAGATTTAATGACATATATTACCTTTGGAATTATGATAAGAAACTAAAGAAAATAATAGAGGAATATAAGTTTAAAAATAAACTTTATATAGGTGAACTGCTCTTTAACTTGATAGGTGAAGAGTTAGATAAGTTGATGAAAAAGGAAAAAGTAGATGGAATAATTCCGATACCTGTAAGCCATAAAAGACTTATGGAAAGAGGATTTAATCAGGTAGAAGAACTTCTGAAATTTGGAAGATATTCCTATATAAAAAGCAGCAGGATCAAAGAAACTAAGCATATGTACGAACTCTTGAATTCAGAGGCTAGGAGAAAGAATATAAAGTCGGCCTTTAAAATAGAGGGATTAAAAGGGTTAAAAAAAGTTTTAATAATAGATGATATAATAACGACAGGTTCAACCATGAAGGAATTTATAACTGAGATTAAAAATAATAACGATACTATACAGATAGTGGTATTTACCTTGGCTTTATCTAAAACTGCTAAAAAAATAAATTTAAAAATGAGGTAAATAAGATGAAAATTATATTAGATAATAGAGAGCTAACGATGAATGATATAGATGATAAGAGTTTCTCATGGGTATTAGAAGAGGTAACAGATCTTTTAGAGAGAGATGGAAGGATGTTATTTGACGTGTATATCGATGGAAAAGGAATGGATTATTACGATCACTTCAATAAGGAACAGATAGGAGTAGTAGAGTTTATCAGTAAATCTCCTAAGATAATTATATTGGAATCTTTAGGAGGAATGAGTGATTTCATCTCAAAATACTTTGATGCCCTTATGGCGATATCTGCTAGTTTTAACAGTAACAGAATTACAGATGCTGTGGAGATCCTCTTAGAGGTAGAAAATGGATTGGAATGGGTATATAATGTTTTGGCTTCTATGAAGGAAAATACAGCGATTGATTTTAGATATCCTGAATTTGATATGATGTTTTTGGAGTACAGAACCACTTTGAAAAAGGTGCAGGAATGCATAGAAAATGGTGATTATATAGGCGGTTTAACTATCTTAGAGGTAGAGATGAGTGGTGAGCTGATATTTGTTCAGGAAAATTTGGATACCTATATGAAAGATATAGTAGATGAGGAAATAGAGGAATATAAGTATAATTAAAAGAGTGGGAAACCACTCTTAATTTATGTACATAATAAAGGAGTAAAATTATGAAAAAATGGTTGGTTATCATGGGGATGACTCTATTTATGGGGTGTTCAAACAGCGAGATATTAAAGATAGAGGAGGATACTCCAATTCCTGTAGTTACAAAAAAAGGAGACAGTTATATATTTTTAGATGACCTAGAGCATAGATCTACAACTAAATATATGATCTATGATGGGGATAAAAAACAGCTGAAAATATTAATCAGAGTGAGAAAAAATGATATAGAAAAGATAAATTTAGTCTTAGATGGGGATAAAAAAGAAATGGAATCCCTGGGATCCCGTGGAGAGTATGAAATTTTTTCAGTAAATATAGAAGAGATAAACAAGAAAAATATAAACTATTATTTTGAGGTAATAGATGGCAAATTTAAGTATTTTTATGGAAAAGAATCATCGTATTATCCAGATAATATGACTGCATTTTCATATACTATAGAAGATAAGCAGAGGGAAATTCCTGCTTGGGCTGAGGGAATGGTCTGGTACTCTATCTATGTGGATAGTTTTCGAGATGGAGATAAAAAAAATAGCCCTATCTATTCAGAGTTTGGTCCTGGTTATTATTTTAGACCTAGTGGAAGACTCAGTGACGGAACTTTAAGATCAGAATTGATCTCTCCGGAAAAGTGGCAGACAAAGGGAACTCTTCAAGGGTTTGAAATAACAGATTGGGGAGATGACTGGAATACTCCTCCATATCCAGAGGTCGAAGCTAAAAACAGATATTTTTCCTATGCAGAAAAAAATACTAGAAGATATGGGGGAGACCTTCAAGGAATAATGGGAAAATTAGATTATCTTAAAGGACTAGGAGTTGAAGGTATAAAATTATCTCCTGTATATTATTCAAATTCAAGTCATAAACTGGATACTATAGATTATGGGCACATCTCTCCAGACTATGGAGTGACAGATAAAAGTTCATACAGAGAATTAGAAAATGGTTTAGGAAGTGATGTTTGGACTAATTCAGATAAATTATTTCAAAATTTAGTGGATGAGATCCATAAGAAAAATATGAGAGTGGTATTGGATATTAATTTTTCATATGTATCAGCTGAATTTTTTGCATATAAAGATCTCTTGAAAAATGGGGATAATTCAAAATATAAAAACTGGTTTATCCTAGAGGGAAATCAGTTGTCGAAAAATACAAAGAATGAAAATAAAAAAATACTTTTAAACCTAGAGGATGAATCACTACAGGATTATTTGATTGCAGCGACAACAAAATGGGTTAAAGGTTATAAAAATAAGGGAATAGATGGATATTATGTGAAAAATAATCTGAACAATAAAGTGTTTTTAACCAGGTGGAAAAAAGCACTTTTAGAAATAGACAATGAATTTATCTTAGTTGGAGAATCTACTGGGGAAAATGAAAATTATTTTGGGAAAAATGGTTTTGATATCATAGGTTCATATGAGTTAGGGGCTTGGATGCAGGGGTTATTTGGAAATAATAACAGCAGCAGCATCGAGACAGTAAAGGGTGGTATGAAAATTTACAGTATTAAAACTCCCAGGTGGAATTTTATAGAATCCTATGATACTGATAGATTTTATTCTAGTTTGGTAAATCCAAACAGGGAATTTGACAGGTTAAATAATTATGGCAGAGATGATTATATAAATATCAGACCTGATTTAGTGGATAAAAACGCTGTGAAAAAATTAAAATTAGCTGCTTTAATTCAGTTAACTATAGATGGAAGCCCAGTGATATACTATGGGAATGAGAAAGCAATGTGGGGTGCAGATGCTCCTGATAGCAGAAAACCAATGATATGGGATGATATAAAGTTTGAAAATGAAACTGATAGTCTGAAAAAATATAGTAAGAATAGAGGAAAGTTAGCTAAGATATTCAAGACCGATCTTATAAAAGACGAGATATCTTATGACGTAGTTACCGATAAAACTTTGGAAGGTTGGTATAAACAAATTTCTGAATTCAGAAAATTTGATGAGGAGTTAATGAAAAATGGTAATCTGGAAATACTGGATCTGGACAGAGATAAATATCTGGAAGATGGTAGTCTGGAAAAAATATCAGAAACGGATGTGCTTTCATATAAGAGGGAGTATAAGGGTAGAAGTGCAATTATAGTAATAAACAGATCTAATCTAAAGAAAACAGTGGAACTGCCGGTACAGGGGAAAAAAGGTTATACAGATTATTACTCTGGGAAAAGATATAATATCCTGGGGGATAAAGTCAGGGTAGAATTAGAAGGTTATGGTTACCTGATTTTATACAGAAGGGTGGATTTTGATTAATAACTTAATCATCTGTGATTAAAATGTGGACTATTTAATGTTTGAAATATGGAATTTTATATGCTAGAATTTTAAAAGAAAAGTAAAATAATATTTGGGAGGCACAAAATGAGAAAAACGATAATTGCAGGAAACTGGAAGATGAACAAAACACATAAAGAAGCAGCTAACACATTGAAGAACTTAGCTGAATTAGTAATAGATAAAGAAAACTTAGGTGGAGTAGAAGTAATCATAGGAGCTCCTTTTACAGCATTAGAATCAGCAGTAAGAGCTACTGAAAATACACCAATAGCTATCGCAGCAGAAAACATGAATGCAAATGAATCTGGAGCATTTACTGGAGAAATATCTGCAACTATGTTAAAAGAATTAGGAGTAGAATATGTAATCTTAGGACATTCTGAAAGAAGAGCTATGTATGGTGAAACTGATGCAATTGTAAATGCAAAAGTATTAGCTGCATTAAAAGCAGGATTAAAGCCGATCTTATGTATCGGAGAGCAATTAGAAGATAGAGAGTCTGGAAAAACTAACGAAGTTAACGGAACTCAATTAAAAGGTGGATTAGTTGGAGTAACAGCTGAAGATATGGCTAACGTAATCGTAGCATATGAGCCAGTATGGGCTATCGGAACTGGAGTAACAGCAACTCCTGAGATGGCAGAAGAAACTCATGCATTCGTAAGAAGTGTATTAGTAGAATTATACGGAAATGACGTAGCTGAAGACGTTACTGTTCAATATGGTGGATCTATGAAACCAGGAAATGCAAAAGAATTATTAGCACAAAAAAATATAGATGGTGGATTAGTTGGAGGAGCTGCATTAGATGCAGAAGTATTCTACGGTATCATCGCAGCAGGAAAATAATAAATTAAATTTAAGAAACGTGAAGTTTCATTGAGAAAAGGCACGGAGTAATCTGTGCCTTTTAAAATATAATATGGAGGGAATAATATGGCAAAGAAACCAGTTATGCTGATGATATTAGACGGTTGGGGAATAAATGATCACAAGGAACAAAAAAATGCAATCGCAGATGTACATCCAGAAAATATATGTAAGTTGATAGAAAATTATCCTAATTCTAGGATTAAAGCAGCAGGAGAAGCAGTTGGACTTCCAGATGGTCAAATGGGTAACTCAGAGGTAGGACATCTTAATCTAGGAGCAGGAAGGGTAATATACCAACCATTAGTTAAAATATCAAAGGATATCAAAGACGGAGAGTTCTTTGAGATAGAAACATTGAAAAAAGCATTTAACCATGCTAAGAAAAATAATAGTGCAGTACATTTAGGTGGACTAGTATCTGATGGTGGAGTTCACTCTCATATAAATCACATTTATGGATTATTAGAGATGGCTAAAAAAGTAGGAGTAGAAAAAGTATATATCCATGCATTCCTTGATGGAAGAGATACACCTCCTCAATCAGCAGATAAATATGTAGCAGAATTAGAAGCTAAAATGTCTGAGATGGGTGTAGGTCAAATAGCTACTATTACTGGTAGATATTATGCAATGGACAGAGATAATAACTATGATAGAACAAAATTAGCGTATGATGCTATGGCTAATGGAATTGGAAATACTGCAAAAGATGGTATCACAGCTGTTAAAGATTCATATGCAAATAAAGTAAATGATGAATTTGTAATGCCGACAATTATAGAGGGTGTAGACGGACAGTTAAAAGATGGAGATGTATTTATCAACTTTAACTTTAGACCAGATAGAGCCAGACAGATAACAAGAGCTGTAAATGATAGTGATTTTACAGGTTTTGAAAGAGAATATAAAGAGATAGAAGTACTATGTATGAGACAATATGACTCAACTATAGATGCTGATATAATATATAAAGATGATAAGATAGTAAATACATTGGGAGAGGTATTAGCTAAAAATAACCTAAACCAATTGAGAACAGCAGAAACTGAAAAATATGCCCATGTTACTTTCTTCTTTAATGGAGGAGAGGAAGTGGCCTTTGATGGTGAGGATAGAAAATTAGTAGCTTCTCCTAAAGTAGCTACCTATGACCTACAACCTGAAATGAGTGCATATGAGGTGACAGATGGTGTATTAGAGTCATTAGAAGAGGATAAATATGATGTAATCATACTAAATTTTGCTAACCCTGATATGGTTGGACATACTGGAAACTTTGAGGCAGCTAAAAAAGCTGTAGGAGTAGTGGACGAGTGTGTAGCTAAGATCGCAGATAAGATGTTAGAGTTAGATGGAGTACTAATGGTTACAGCAGATCATGGAAATGTAGATCTGATGGAAGATCCAGAGACTCATGTACCATTTACTGCTCATACAACAAATGATGTACCGTTTGTCTTGGTATCTAATAGATATAAGGATGCAGAAGTAAAAGACGGAAAATTAGCAGACTTTGCTCCTACAATATTAAGTGTGTTAGGAATAGAAGTACCAAAAGAAATGGGTGGAGAGATATTAATAAAGTAAGAAAGAATTAAGAAAGGAGGTCCGCATATTAAACTGTACCCTTTGTCAAGGACACTTTAAAAAAAGGTATGGTTAAGATACTGTTAAAAGATGATTTCTGTATTGCGCAGGAGTCATCTTTTTTAGATTCCATTGATATCTATGGTTATTGTAATAATTCATATATTTAGATAGTTCTTTCTTTACATCATCTAATGTTTTTAAGGGTTTTAAATTTATTTCATCTTTCATATGTCCAAAAAATGATTCCATGGGAGCATTGTCCCAACAGTTCCCTTTTCGCGACATTGATTGGAGAATTTTATTTGATTTCACTAACCTTTGGAACTTAGGATTAGTATAGTGGAAACCTTGATCTGAATGAATAATGCACTCTGGGTGCAGTTTAAACTTTCTTCTAACTAAGCGCTTAACTGTGTCTAAAGCAATATCTAGACTGAGGCTATGTGAAACTTCATGAGCTAGTATTTCATTAGTGCTGCTATCTTTTATTGTTGAGAGGTAAGCTCTTTTGCCAACCCCATAAGTTAAATAGCTGATATCAGTTAAGAGAATTTTTCTAGGAATTCCTTGTTTAAATTCTCTATTCAATATATTTGGGACTGTTGAATGTTCCTTAGTTGCTTTAGCTATGTTTTTATAAGGGTTAGGTTTTCTATGAGGACATATTATTTTGTATTTTTTCATAACTCTTCTTATTTTTTTCAAATTAAAAATAGTATCAAATTCATTCTCTAAAATCATTCTGATACTTCGGGCGCCCTTCTTAAAACCTCTTCTATTAAAAGCTTTTAAAATTAATTTTTTGGATTTTAAATCTTGAGCTTCTTTATTATTTCTATTTTTTTCTGAATTAATATAGTTGTAAAAACCAGACCTAGAAACCCCTGCTTGAAAGCATAAGAATTTAATTTTTGATTTTAACTTATATTTTTTAACTATTAATTCAATAGCTTCAAAAATCTCAGTTTTATTTAAGCATCCCCCCTTTCGATCTCGTCTAACTTTTTTAAGAATTCATTTTCTATTTTTAAATACTCAATCTGTGCTTCTAAGCGTTTAATTTTTTCTAAATCTGTTAACTCTCTTTTTAGAGGTCTTCCAGAAGAGGTTTTTCTAGTATCTTTTAAACCCAATTCTCCTTGTTCTTTAAACGCTTTTCTCCAACGGTTACTTGCAGTTTGGATTCTCTTTTTTCCAAGAATCTCAATATCTAAACCAGCTTCCTCAAAAATTATGCGCGAAAGCTTTCCTTTTTTGTATTCATCAATAAATTTCTTCTTAAACTCAAAAGTATATGTAATAGCTTTATTTGAAACTTTAGAAATATTTTTATTTTTAGATAATTTAGTAACTTCTATATCTGAAAATACTTTTTTAGACATTTAATTCACTCCTTTAAACTCTTATTAAAAAATTGTATCAAAAAAACCATGAAACTAACACTCTTTTTCAAGTGTCTAGTTTCATGGTTACAGTTTATATGCGGACCTCCTTTCTTAATTCTTACCATCTATAACTAACTCCTGCTACTCCCTTGGCATAGAAACCACTGTCGTCGAAGCCATTGGAATATTTTACTATAGATACGGGAGTCACTCCTAATTTAGCAAAAAAACGAAAGGAATCATTTAATTTTTTATTATATCCTATGTGGGGAAAGATATTAAATTCTATCTTATTTGGCCTGTCAGTTCCGTTAAAGAAATTTTCACTCTCAAAAAAAACATCGGTAATAAATGCAAAATCATGGGAGAGTTCATATGTCCAAGATGTGACAGAAGCAAAATTTAGCATATAGGAATCACTATAATTCCCGTAACTTCGCAGCTCATTGGTGAGACTGTTAGCCGTTTGGAACCCATATCCCCAATTTGTAAAGGTATCTACTATAAAATTTAATCTGTATCCATTATCTTTTACAGAACTTAAGACCCCACCACCATTGGTAGTTAAACTCAGATAACTTCCTCCTAGTCCAATATTGTCAAAGTTTGTGGATATTCTATACGTAAGAAATATATCGGTAACCTCTTCATCGAACAGATCAAATTCTAAATCTCCTCCATCGGAATAACTGGTACCAAAGCCCCATGACCTGGACCATCTATGTCCTACCCAATCAAATTTTTCCAAGTGATTTCGGAGTAAAAAATCTAACTCCCATCCATCGTAATCCTTATCTCCAAGGTCTTTTTCCTGGTAGGTAACGAAGTTTTTTTCGATACTATACTCCAAATCCCAAGTCTGTGAAAGATAGATATATCCCTGCCCTAAGTTCCAATAAATTTTAGAATAGTCATTATACTGCCTGAGATCAACATAGGTTGAGTAAAGATTTAGTTTATCGGTAGATTTTGAAAAATTTAGAATATTTTCATACCGCATAGTTGTTTTGTAAGTAAGATCATCTCTTATGATATTAAAATCATAAAAATCATTTTTTTCAGAAAATGTCAGTTGAGATATTAAGATTGAAAGAAAAAGTAGTTTTTTCATATTATATCCTCCTAAAAATAAAACTATATCTATATAATTCAAAAATAAATAAAAAAGTCCTATAAAAAAAATGTAATAAAAGGAAAAATGATGTTTTTTTTGAAGATATTAATTAATCAAGGAATAAAAAAGCAACATGACGTTGCATCCAGAGAGGCATAATCTAAAAAGGTGGTTTATTATGAAAAAAATAATATTATTGATTAGTTTTATAATGATGGGAGTTAATTTACTGGGGATAGATGAAAAAGCAGAGATGAAGAAATTGATATTAAAGATAAGGGATAGAAGTCCAGAAAACTTTATAATGATCTCACAGAATGGGACGGATATTTTTTTTCAGGAAAAGGATAAGGTAGACAAAGAACTCTTAGGAGCTATAGATGGAATAACTCAGGAATCGTTATTTTATGGTTATCCTAAATATGGGAGCAGGACACCCTATGAAGATAAAAGAAGTCTTTTAAAAAAATTAAGGATATTGAAAAGCTTAAACAAAGTGGTAATGACTGTAAATTATACAAATAGCAGCTATGGAAGGTGGAGAAGTAGAGGTTTGGCAGAAGATGATGAATTTTTAAACTACTGCCCAAATGAAAGAGAAGCAGCAGGAATATTAGAAGATGTCTGTTTTGAAAATAAAAATAATATAATGAGCCTTTCTCAAGCTAAAAACTTCTTATACCTATTGAACCCCATGAATTTCAAATATAAGAAAGAGTATATAGACGCACTATCTCAGACAAAATATGATGTGATTATAATAGATATGTATTTTAACGATATTAAATTAACTATGAAAGATATAGAAAAATTAAGGGAAAAACCCCAGGGAGGAAAAAGACTGGTTATTGGTTATTTTAGTATTGGAGAAGCAGAAGATTATAGAGGTTATTGGAAAGAAGGATGGGATAGAAAACTGCCTAATTGGATCTCCCATGAAAATGAAAATTGGAAAGGTAACTATATCGTTAGATACTGGTCGAAAGAATGGGGGAAAATAGTGAATGAGATGTTAAGTAAATTTATAGATACAGGTTTTGATGGTGTTTTTTTAGATACAATAGATACCTATGAAAGTTTTGAGAAGGAGGAGTAATTATGGAAAGAAGAAGAAAAAATACTATATTTTTTTTAGAAAACATTTTTTATTTTACTCTAATAGTTGCTTTATTCAGGAATATATTGGGATATCAGGAACAATTTTTAGAGTTAAACATACATCCACTATTAATTTTAACAGGAATAATGGCTTATAGGTATGGTGTACATTTAGGAGTATTAAGTGCAACAATGGCAACTATGGTGTATATGTATGTTTACTCAAATTTAGGTCATGACCTTGTAGTGTTTTTTTATGATTTTAAATACTATAAATTCCTTTTGATGTTCTATATCTTATCTTTTATATTAGGAAGGATAAAGGATAATCAAAATGAAAAAACAAAAGACCTGAATCAGGAAATTTCCCTCATACATAAAAACTATAAGAGTTTATATGATAACAACACTAAGTTGGTATATTTAAATAATCGTATGAAAGGCCAGATTATAAAATCGGAAGAAAGTATTATAGCCCTCCACGGGATAGCGAATACCTTGGATATTTTAGATATAGAGGAGGTTCTTACAAATCTAATAGGAGTTTTTAAAACATATATAAATGCAGAAGTTTTATCTCTTTATGATGTTGATCACTCAAAAAACTATATGAGATTAAAAGTAGCAGTAGGAGAGAATAGAAAATTACCAAGTTCTATAGAAATATCTAAATATCCAAATTTTGAAAAGGTAATAAAGGAAAAAAAATATGGGAAAAGAGACGGTGAGGACTTGGACGTTCCTGTATTCTATGCACCTATTTTAAATAATGGGGAGGTGATAGGTATATTAAATATTGAAAGGTTATCCTATGAAACCTATACTACCTATACAGAGAAACTTTTTGAAATATTAGTATCTTGGACCAGTAAATCTATCTCTAACGCCATATCTTATAGTGAAAAAATAAAGGATGAAATATACTATGAAAAAACTTTGATCATGAGAGAAAAATTCTTTAAAAAAAGAGTGGATGAGGAGGAAAAAAGAGGAGATATGTTTGAATTATCCTATGTACTTATTAAATTTAAAGTATTGGTAGAAGACTTAAAAGAGATAGAATTGAATATAAGGAGTGTAGATAAGGCAGGTTATTCAGAGGATAAAAAACTCTTATATATCATCTTTCCTGCAACTCAGTTAAAAAATATAGAATTATTAAAATCTAAAATGTTAGAGAAAAATCTAGGTATTTTGGAGGAGTATCATGAAGATTAAATATTTAGTAGGGCTGATACTTGTTCTGGGGTTGAGTTTACAATTTTTTAGGGTAAATGAACTAAATGAGATGGTGGATATAAAACAGGGATATAAATATAAAGAAGTAACATATTCAGATTCAAAAGATATCCCCAATGGAGAATTAAAACATCTGGTCTTGATATCTCATATAAATTCAGACTCTCAAAGGGAGATGGCTCTCAATATAAAAGAAGTTTTTAAATATGCAAAGGTATCCTATGATCTAAATTATCTGAGTAAATTAAAAAAAGGAGAGGTCTATAGGTATGAAAGTATAATTATATCTACTGATGACTATAAATATCTAGAAAAAGATATATATGAAGAGATAAAAGATTATGTAGCCGATGGAGGAAATTTAATTATTTTAATGAATTCCTATTTTAACCCTTTCAATGATCTTGCAGGGATTGAAAAGTTAAAAGGGTTTACTATTGGATCTGGGCTTAAATTTAAAAAAAATATCTTCCCTGGAATATATGAAACAAAAATAATAGGGGAAGAGGCGGAGAGTATAACCAACTCTCTTCTGGATGTCAGCTTAAATAAAGATGTTGATATAATAGCTGAAACTTTTGAAGGTTACCCAATAATTTTTCAGAGAAAGGTAGGAGAGGGGAAGGTAATTTATTCCAATGCAACATTTTTTGTAGACAGATCTGTTAATGGGATTTTAATACAGTTGATCTCCTATGGAAATAGTATTTTTTTACAAAATATTGTAAATACCAAGGTGGTAGATATAGATGATTTCCCAGCTCCATTACCCAGTGGGAAAAATGAATTAATCTATTCCCAGTATAAGATGAATACACGGAATTTTTTCCGGGAAATATGGTGGCCGGACATGAAGAAACTGGCTATTGATAATAATTTGATATATACAGGCTATATCATTGGAACCTATGAAGATATTAATAAGAAGGAAAAATTTACTCCATTTAATGAGCTTAATATACAGGATAAGATATATTTTGGGAGGGAATTACTTACCTTGAATGGAGAGGTAGGTATTCATGGATATAACCATCAGCCATTGGGATTGAGTGAGGAATTAAATCATAATTATAACTATAAAGACTGGGAAACAGAGGAGGATATGGCTGAAAGTATTGTAAGGATAAGGGAAAATTTAAAAGGAATGTATAGTGGATTAGAAGCCAAAGTATACGTACCGCCGTCAAATATGTTAGGAGTTACAGGGAAGAAAGTGGTGAAAGAAAACCTGCCTTCTCTGGAAGTACTTTCTGGGATCTATAGTGGGACAGAGGAAAAAGGTGTTTTGATCACTCATATAGGCTGGGATAAAGATCAACCAAGTTTATATAACTTTCCAAGGTTTAGTTCAGGATTTCTCTATAATGATGTTATGATGCTTAATGTTTATAACGGGATAGCCCTCTATGGAATATTTCACCATTTTATTCATCCAGATGATATCTTAGATGAACAGAGAGGAGAAGGAAAAGACTGGAAAGTTTTAAAAAAAGAGTTGTCTCTATATTTTGAAAATGTCAATGAAAAATTTGGTTTTTTAAGGGCTCAGACAGCTTATGATGGTTATAGAGAAGTTCTTAAACTGGATGAACTTAAAGTTCATATATTCAAAAAGAAAGGGAGTATAGATGTTTATTTCGAAAAATTTCCAGGGAAAACATATCACTATTTCAGGTTAAGAGATAATGAGGTAAAAGAAGTATTGGGAGGAGCAGTTCATTTAATCAGTTATGATGAACATAGTACTCTTTATTTATTGGAAGCAGATAAAAATAAAATATCTATTATATTAAAGTAGGTGAGAAGATGTATAAATTAATAATATTATTATTGACAGTATTTGAAGCACAGATAACATATATGACCTTTTACTTAGAAAATTTAAATTTTTTAAACTTTTTAATTCTCCATGGCTTGGTAGCTCTTGTTTTATTTTTTTATCATCAATACAATAAAAGGGATGCTTTCATCTATAATAGATTAGCTGTTGCAGTCCCCTTTGCAGGAATATTTCTCTATTTAATAAATTTAATTTTTTCAAAAGAAAAAGATTTTAATATAGTTGATGAAGTTTTTGATTTTGAAAAATATTTAGATGAGAAAAATTTTTTAAAAGAGGTAGATATTAGTAAGGAATTAAAATTAATAAGTGCTGTAGATACTATGGATGTGGAAGGAAGGAAGGAAAAAAAAGATTTTATAATAAAATTTAAACCAGAAGATATAAAGATTCGGGTAAGAATGCTAAAGAAGGGATTGGTTGATAAGGATATAGAAGTAGTCCATTATTCAGCAATTGAGTTTAATCAGTTATCGGAAAGATTTGATAAAGAATTGAGGAAGTGTAAAAAAAGGTATAAAAGGGAAAAAAAAGAAAAAGATTTTGATGATTTGATTGATTTTTATGAAAATTATTTAAAAAGTGAGATATTAGAAGGAGATATTTTAAGCCTGCATAGGGATCTATATATAAAAACTTTAGAGGAAAGAGTAAAGGAAGATAAGAGATTAAAAAATTATAAAAAGCTTTTAAATATGTATTTAGTTACAGAAAGATATGATCAGGTAGAGAAAGAGTGTAAAAAGCTATCAAAAGAAAAAGAAAATAATTTTGAAATATATATAATTTTGACAAAGTTATACTATGAGAGCAAGAATTTAATGGAATTAAAAGCTATTAAACGCAAGTATGAATCAGAAAAAATTATGATGTCAAAAGAAGTGGAAAATATATTTAAAATATGCGGAATAGAGGGGTAAAAAAATGAAGAGACAGGTGATATGCATAATAGCAGAAGGAAGTTACCCCTATGTAGTTGGAGGGGTGTCTAGTTGGATCCAGCAATTGATAGATGGGCATCCAGAAAAAGATTTTAAGATATTATCTATTCTACCAAGTGAAAAAGAGGATGCTAAAGTAAGATATGAACTGCCTTTAAATTTGTTGGAAGTTAAGACTATATATCTTGCGGATATATATGAACATAGGGTAGATAAAAAAAAGTTTATGAAATATGATGAGAGAGAGGAAGACATAATATCTAGGTTTATAAATATGGAATTATCCGATGACACAAAAAAAGCATTGGAACTTATCAGTAGTAAGGAAAAAAGCAGTGTTTTTGATTTCACAACAAGCGATTTTTTCTGGAATAAGATCTGTTCTAAGTATAAAAACGAATATACGGAAAAAGAATTTAATAACTTCTACTGGTCCTATAAATCAGTTTTTATGTTTTTAATGAATGTTTTGCAGAATGAAATCCCAGAAGCTGATCTATATCATTCAGTTTCAACGGGATATGCAGGAGTATTAGGTGTATTGGCTAAGATTAAATATGATAAGCCATATTATTTAACAGAACATGGAATATATGCAAGGGAGAGGGAGGAAGATATAATTAAATCTCATTGGGTAGGAGATGATTTTAAAAAGATATGGATAGATTATTTTTACTTTTTATCAAAAATTGCATATAAATATTCTGATAAGATCATATCTCTTTTTAAATATAACAGCGATCTGCAAATATTATTTGGAGCACCCAAAGAGAAAACTTTTGTAATTTCAAACGGAGTAGATGTAGATTATTTTTCTAAGATAGAGAAGGAAGAGACTAAAAAATTTGTTGTAGGTTCGATTTTGAGGATTGTTCCTATAAAAGACGTAAAGATGATGATAAAAGCTTTTAAAATTGTTACAAATACTATAAAAAATGCAGAATTATATCTTATAGGTCCCTATGAAGAAGATCCGGATTACTATGAAGAGTGCAAAGAGCTAATAGATGATTTTAAATTAAATTCTCAGATAATTTTTACAGGGAAAGTAGATGTGACAGATTATTTAGGAAGGCTAGATATTTTTTTACTTTCATCTATATCAGAGGGACAGCCCTTATCTATGTTAGAAGCTATGTCAGTTAAGATACCTATCATAGCTACAGATGTAGGAGACTGTCGAGGTGTATTGACTGGTCATAAAGATGTCGGATGTGCAGGGGTGATAGTGCCACCGACATCTTATACAGCAATGGCAGCAGAGATTACGGCTCTCTATAGAAATGAATCTAGATTAAAATTATTGGGAGAGAGAGGCTGTGAAATAGTAAATAAATATTACAGGGCAGATCAATTTTTAAATAAATATACTAAACTATATGAAGAAGGGTGGGGTTAATATGGCTGGAATAGGTTTTGAGTTAAGGAAATTATTTTATGATGATGATTCTTTTTCAGGGTATATAAAAGCACTAACATTTTCTACTTTTATATCGGTAGGGCCATTTATAGCAATGGTATTATCTATAAATATCTTGATTTTAGTATCAAATTTAATTTTTAATAATTCTTCGGAACAGTTATTATTTATAACAACGTTGGTATATATATTTATTTTTTCCCAGTTAATAAGTTTTCCATTTCAATTTTTTGTAACGAGGTATATATCTGATAGATTTTATGAAAAAGAATATAAGAAAGTGAGACCATCATTTATAGGGATCAGTAAAATAATAATAATATTGTCGCTGGTTTTAGGAGTGATATTTTTCGGGATGAAAGAGCTACCGTTATATTATAAATACCTGTCAATAGGGATACTAATAACTTTATCACTATTGTGGACCATTACAACTTATATAAGTATATTAAAAGATTATGTATATATATCAAAAATATATTTTTATTCAACCATTTTATCTGTGTTGGTATTCTTCATCACTACTAAATATCCAATTATGTTTTCTGAACATAGATTAGCGGGAAATATGCTGACTTCATTTTTTATAGGGGTCTTATTTTCACTACATATGTTGACAAACTATTTTTTCAGTATATTCAAAGAAGGAGAGGGAGGAGAGTACGAATTCTTAGGATATTTAAAAAACTATTCGAGTTTATTATTTACAGGTTTATTTTATATTTTAGGTACTTGGTCTCATATAATTATAAATTGGTTTTCACCGTGGGCTGTTAATATAGGGTATGGATTCAGAATAACTTTACACTATGAAAATGCTATATTTTATTCATTCTTACTGACAATCCCCAGTATTGTATTTTTCGTAGTATTTATAGAGACAAGGTTTTTTGATATATATCAAAAATATTATGCACTTACTTTAAAAAATGGAACTTTAGATGACATAGAAAAAGAGAGAAAAAAAATGCGTAGAAAGTTGTATAAAGAGGTATTTTATGCTCTACAAATACAAATTTTTATTACAATAACAGCACTTTTATTTTCTAGATATTTTATTATTTATTATGGAGTACCTGCAGAGTTGGTAGAGATATTTAAAATAGTTTCTTTAGGTGCAATAGCTAATATATATATAATAATATTAATTTCTATTTTCTTTTACTTCAATGCTTTAAAAAGTGCACTAAAAGTCACAGGTTTATTTTGTTTTTTAAATACATCTTTCACTCTAATTTTTATAAATTTTGGAGAGAAATATATAGGGTTTGGTTTTTTCTTGGGGTCTGTAATATCAGTATTATATGCTCTACAGCTTTTTGATAAAATTATAGATGGGTTGAATTATACAACTTTTTATTCTCAAAATTTTGCATTAAAACATAGAGGCCGATCACTATCAAAAATAATTGGTAAAATGAATCATGGAGTTAGTTTAAGATGGAAAGAAAGATACCTTAAAATAGGTTTATCAGTGTCGTTTTTTTTATTGATAATCTTTAGTTATCAGATTTTAAAATAAATTTTGGAAGTGAGACCTTATGAAATATAAAATAGCGATAGTTATAAGTGGAATAATATTTATGGCAGGTTGTAGTAGTTATGACAAGACAGGATTTAATGGGAATACTAAACGAAATTGGCATTCTATGGGATATATAGATAAGGAAGGCTATAATATAAGCGGATACAGTGATGAAGGATATGACCGGGAAGGATATGACAAGTACGGTTATGACGTAGAAAGTTATGATAAGGAAGGGTATAATAAAGGGAGATATAATCGAGAAGGATATGATAAAAGTGGGTATAGACAAGATGGATGGAATGATGAAGGATGGAGTGGAAAAGGGGTAAATAAAGAGACTGGAACTAAATATGATAAATACGGTTGGTCTAGGGAATATGAAAATAAAAAGACAAAAACACTGTATGATGAATATGGGTGGTCATATTTTGGAGTAAACAAAAAAACAAAGACAGAATATGATGAAAAAGGATATACGATAGATGGAATAAATAGAGAAACAGGGACAAAATATAATAAAAAAGGATGGTCTAGAGAAGAATTAAATAAAGTGACTAAAACGGCCTACGATGCAGATGGTTACAGTATTTATGGGTACACAGAAGCTGGATATAATAAAGCTGGATATAGTAAAGAAGGTTATGACAAAATAGGATATGATAAGTACGGTTATGACAAAGAAGGTTATGATCGGGAAGGATATAACAAGTATGGTTATGACCAAGGTGGCTCTAATAGAAAAGGTTATAATAGAAAAGGATATGATAAAAATGGTTATGACAGGAATCATTACGATAAATATGGATGGAATGATGAAAAAAACAACAGGTATACGAAAGGCTTATATGATAAAAAAGGCAGAACTTTTGATGAATTTTACAGTAAAATAAAGAGACCGGTGGTTTTTATTCCTAGTCCTGATATATATGTAGGAGGATATGATGAAAACGGCTATGATAGTAAGGGGTATGATCGACAAGGCTACAACAACCTTGGGTATAATCGTCGTGGATATGATAAATATGGATACAATGAAGAAGGATTAGACAAAGAAGGTTTTAATAGAAAGAAAGTATATATAGGTGAAAAATAAAATTATTGGATAGATAAAAAGGGTTGTGAATTCACAACCCTTTTTTAGTTTAGGAAATTATACCTGCAAAAGACAAGGTAACACTTTTTCTATTTAGCAGAAAAACATTTTGGGATATAATTAATAGAGAGTTTATCTGTGTATGGATTAGTAGACAGATAGACTTCTACACCGAAGACTTCTTTAAAGTTTTCTTTGGACAAAACTTCAGTAGGAGTGCCAATATCTGCAATATTTCCTTCCTTCAAAAGGATGAGTTTGTCACAATATGTAGCTGCAATATTCATATCATGGATTGCAGAAAACATAGTTATATCCAAAGATTTCATAATATCCATTATCTCTAATTGATATTTTATATCTAAGTGATTGGTAGGTTCATCCAGGATAAAGAAATCATTGTCCCCTGCAATGGCTCTGGCAATCATAACCCTCTGCTGTTCTCCTCCAGAAAGGCTGAGAAAACTTCTGTTTTCAAAGTGAGATAACCCGACTTTATCCAAAGCTTCTTTGGCTATCTTTAGATCTGTTTTGGATGTAGAGGAAAACATGGAAGAGTGGGCATATCTCCCCATGAGAACAATATCGATGATGGAAAAATCAAAGTCTCCTCCAGAATGTTGTGTAAGGGTAGATATTTTCTTAGCTAATTCCTTGGAAGAAAAATTATCTATAGGTGTGTTATCGATGAATATACTACCGCTAGTAGGAGTGAGTATATTATATATATTTTTTAATAGGGTAGATTTACCACATCCGTTGGGCCCTATAACCCCGACAAATTCTCCTTTTTTAATATTAAAATTTATATCATTTAAAATTTTTGCGCTATCTATCTCAAAACTTAAATTTTCAATTTTTAATTTCAATCTATCCTCCTTTTTTAATTTTTTTGTCACGAATTATACAAATTTTGGATTTTTTATCTGGATGCAACGTCACGTTGCTTATTTATTAAAATTATAGATACTTTTTTTCATGATCCATAGAAAGAATGGTGCTCCTAAAAACGATGTGACAATCCCTACTGGAAGTTCATTGGGAGCCATTACTACCCTGGAAAAGGTGTCGGCCAGAGTGAGAAAAAATCCACCTAGAAATATAGATACTGGTATAAGAACTCTATGTTTAGAACTTGTTAATTTTCTTGAAATATGAGGAATAATAAGACCGATAAATCCTATTACACCACTTATGGAAACTAAGATTCCTGTCAACAGAGTAGATGTAAGTATAATTATAATTCTTATCTTATTGGTATTGACACCTAAAATCTTAGAACTTTCCTCTCCTAAAAGTAAGATATCCAATTCACGATTAAAAAACATAGTTATTCCAAAGACAATCACGAGTAAAGTGGTCAAAAGATAGATAGACGACCATTTGGCTCCACTTAAACTACCAACAATCCAAAATAACGCTGTATACAGATCTCCATTTTGGGCAGAGAAAGTTATAAAAGTAGTGATAGATGAAAACATGGAGGAGATAGCAATTCCTGTAAGAACCAGTTTGGTAGAACTATAATTTCCGCCTATATTAGCGATTCTGAAAACCAAGACAGCAGCTGTAACAGCTCCTAAAAATGCCATAAATGGAGTACCTAAACCACCGATGTTAAAACCTATGATAAGGGATAAAACTGCACCTGTTGAAGCCCCACTGGAAACTCCTAAGATATATGGGTCAGCAAGGGAATTTTTGGTAAGGGCCTGCATGAGAACACCGACCAAGGATAACCCTCCGCCTACTAAGAATGCTAAAAATATACGAGGTAACCGCAGTTTTAATAAGATTGTTTCTAAATTTGGATTCCAAGTTGCATCAAACACGTTGTGGTTTGTAATGGAATTAGTGAGAATTTTTAGTGTAATCAAGGGGTTTATCTTTATTACTCCGCTGGATAAAGCGAAAATTATAGTTAAAATTCCTAAAGATAGAAAGATAAGAAAAGTTTTTAATTTCATGGGAGGGACTCCTTTTTTAATTTATAATATTACATTAATACTAAGATAGATTCATAAAAATGTCTAGAAATTCTTTTTAATAATCTCTTATTCCTAACTCTTCACCTTCTTTTAGTGAATTTTAACTACAATTTAACCAGTAATTAACAAATAGTACGGAATGTGTGGAAAATACTAGAAAACTATAATTAATTTTTTTTAATAAAGTTGTAATATCTTGACATTTTTTTTTATAATTTGTAAACTAAGGACGAAGAGAATTAAAATAGGGAAACTAGTGCGAATCTAGTACAGCCTTCACTACTGTAGAAGTGGACGAAACCATCATAACCACTGGGTATGATTACCTGGGAAGGGATGGGAGTAGGAGGAAACTAAGTCAGGATACCTAATCTGGAAAAGGGGAGAAAGAGATGATAAAAAGAGCAGGGGTTTTAGCCCTAATTTTGGCGTGTACAGTTTATGCCGAGGATTTAAATGAGGAGCAGTTTTTTGAGGATAGTGGAGTAATAAGATTAGAGGAAACAACGATATCCGGAGACGGGTTTGAGAATACGATAAGAGATACACCTAAAAATATCACCATAGTTACTGCACAGGATATTAAAGAAAGCGGAGCTAAAAATGTAGTAGAAGCTGTAAAATCAGTTCCCGGAGTAAAAGTAAGTGAGGGGACGGGGAAAACAGGAGTAATAGATATCAGAGGGCAGGGAGCCAACACTCAAATGAATACAGCTATTATTGTAGATGGGGTAAAGATGAATCCTATCGATATGTCGAGTTTTAACCTATACAGCATCCCTATTGAGACAGTAGAAAAGATAGAGATAATCCCAAGTGGAGCATCTGTAGTCTATGGAGATAATACTGTAGGAGGAGCTATAAATATCATCACTAAAAATGGTAAAGGAAAAGACAGCTTGACCCTTCAAGTAGAAGGTGGATCATATGAGAATTATAATGGTAATCTTGGATTTAATACCACAGTGGATAAATTTAAAATTTTTGGAAATGTTACAGGAAAAACGACAGATGGGTATAGGGAAAATGGATATTTAAGATCACAAGATGTCATGGTAGGAACAAAATATCAGATAAACGATGCCAATGCTTTAACTTTAAAATATGACTATCATAAGGATCATATGGGATTTCCTGGATCGTTATCAAAAGATCAAACAGATGATGACAGGACACAAGCTAGTTCACCAGATGATTGGGGGAAAAATGAATCTCATAGATTTAACCTGGGGTATAATTATAAGAAGGACAATTTAGAGATAATAAATAATACAACTTATTATACTAAAAATTACAATTCTTATATGACTTATGGTTCTACATCAACATATAGTAATAGTGATGCTAAAACAGAAAATATTTCAAATGATTTCAAGGTAAAATATAACACAGACAGAAATAAATTTATTGCTGGGTTTGATTTATTAAATGGTGATTTAGATAATAAAAGCAATGGGTTGGAGAGTGATTATTCAAATTGGCCAACTATTACAACAAAACCTTTTTCTAGAGAAGGAAAAGTCAAAAAAGAAAGTATAGGTGGATTTATATCAGATACTTACAGTCTTACAGATGACCTTGATTTTACAGGGGGAATCAGACAGCAGTATACAAAGTTTGATTATTCAAATTACGAAGATAAAAAATATAACACAACTGTATATGATCTAGCATTAAACTATAAATATTCAGAAACAGGTTCGACTTTTATCAGTTATGGAACTGATTTTAGAACCCCTACAACAGATGAGCTTGTGACATATGGGGTTTATAACCCAGATTTAAAACCTCAGACTGGAGAAAATTTTGAGATCGGAGTAAAGGATTATATTGCCGAGACCTTTGTAAGTGCATCTGTATTCCATAAGATAATAAAAGATGAGATATATTACAATTCTAGTAAAAAGATTAATAGTAACTATGATGAAGACAATAAAAAGATAGGGTTTGAGTTGTTAGCAGAAAGGAAATTCATGAAAAACTTAACTTTAACTACATCTTATTCATACTTACAGTCAGAGATTGATGGTGGAGAAAATAAGGGAAATAAAACTCCAGGAGTACCAGAAAATAAATTTTCTATAGGGGCTAAATATGATTTTACAGAAAAGTTAAAATCTAACCTATTGTTAAATTACGTAGGTAGTTCATATAGTTTTTATGATGAAAAAAATGAAAAAGATAAAGTAGAGGCATACACTACTTTAGATTTCAACCTATCATATAAGATAAATGATTCATTTGATATCTATGGGGGAATCAAAAACTTAACTGATGAAGAATACAATGAATATGTGGATTCATATGGTTATTACTATCCAGCACCGGAAAGACAATACTATGTAGGATTCAGATATACTATGTAAGAAAAAAAACCTCAGAAATTTATTTTCTGAGGTTTTATCTGTTGGAGGGAGAAAATGTTAAAAATAAATTATGTAATAGAAGCCAAGGGCGTTATAGATGAATTAAATTGCCATCTGGGAAAAGCAGCAGCTATAGCTAAAATCGATCTGCCAGAAGTAGTGGAAGAGATAATTGAAATTCAAAGAAATAATTTTATGGTGAGTTATTCTCTAAACAATGAAACTAAAATAAAAAGGGAAAAGGTTGATTTTTTAGAAACAAAAGAAGAGGAATATAGAAAAATAGTAGGAGGATTCACCGGATTTATCCTTCAGGGAGGAAGTCTGTTAGGAGCGGAAATTCATATTGCCAGAGCAGTAAACAGGAGATTATTTAGACAAGTGACTTATTGCAGTGCTACAGGAATAGATATAGATAGTGTGATTTTTGATTATTTAAATAAATTATCGAGTTATCTATTTACCCTTTCAAAATATATAAATCATAGATTAGGTGTAGAAGAGATAAAAGTTTATGAGGATTAAAAATAAAAAAGTTTGACAAAATAAAAATAAAATTATATAGTGATTGTAATAAAATTTAAAGAGGAGATAGAGATGATTAGATTTACTTGGTGGTGGAAAAGTGATAATTCAACAAATAAAATAGCTTTGACACGTGGACCAGGTTTAGGTAATAAATCGATCTATTAATTTTTATATATAAAATTTAATTTTTTAAAATTAACGGCCTGTTCACTATGAGCAGGTTTTTTTGTTATATTTTTCTAAGGGAAAGCCTATTCATAATGAGTGGGCTTTTTTTTTATAAATTTATAGATGAATTAGATGAAAAGTAAAAAAGGAGGGGTAAGGTGGAGAAGAAAAAGCAGATGAAAGTTTATACAAAAATAATAGCGGGAGACACAGAAACACCGGTGACTATTTTTAAAAAGTACGTAGGAGACAGGGTGGGGTTGCTCCTAGAAAGCAGGGACAATGAAAAAGGTAGATATTCATTTATAGCTAAAAATCCATTTAGAAGATTGAAAAGTTTTGGGGATGAATATGAGTTAGATGGTGAAAAGATAAAAAAAGATGGAAAAAAGTTTATGGAAATTGTAGAGGGACATATAAAAGAATATTCCTTAGAGGATGATGAAAGTGTGTATATCGGAGGAGCCTATGGAACTATAGGATATGATACAGTCAGGGAATATGAAGAATTATTGGATGAAAACCTGGATAATATTGGGACTCCAGATTCAGATTTGATGTTTTTCAAAGAAGGGATTGTATTTGATCATTTTCATCAAAATCTTATATTCACGGTGATAGAGACACCGGATAGAGAGGGAGGATTAAGAACAGACATTAAATTTCTGGAGATAGAAAAAATATTAGAAAATAACCTAGATATGAAATTAGAATCTAAAAAAAAGATGGAAGCTGAAGGAGAGTTAAAAGGAAATACCACAAAGGAAGAGTTTATGGAAAATGTAGAAAAAGCACAAAAATATATCTATGAAGGGGATATATTTCAGGTGGTTTTGTCACAGAGGTGGGAGATGGAGACAAAGGAAAAACCATTTGATCTATATAGAAAATTGAGGATTACAAACCCATCGCCATATTTATTTTATATAAATTTTGGTGATTATCAGATAGCCGGGAGTTCCCCTGAGATGTTAGTAGAAGTGAAAGAAAATAAAATATATACCTGTCCCATAGCAGGAACAAGGAGAAGAGGAGAAAATTTAGAAGAGGATAGAATTTTGGCGACCGATCTAATAAATGATGAAAAAGAGGTGGCAGAACATGTAATGTTGGTGGATCTAGCTCGAAATGATGTGGGAAAAGTTTCTAAGATAGACAGTGTAGAAGTAACTCAATTTATGAAGGTGCAAAATTATTCCCATGTGATGCATCTGGTTTCATTAGTTGAAGGGAAGAAAAAAGAAGAAGAAACAAACTTTTCTGTACTATCCTCCATCCTGCCGGCGGGAACATTATCAGGAGCTCCAAAGGTAAGAGCTATGGAAATAATAGAGGAATTAGAAAAAAGTAGAAGGGGAATATATGGAGGAGCAGTGGGATATTTTTCCTATGGGGGAAATATGGATACCTGTATAGCTATTAGGACTATGGTTATAAAAGATGAAAAGATATATTTACAGGCAGGAGCAGGTATTACAGGAGACTCTGTTCCAGAAAATGAATATGAGGAATGTAAGAACAAAATAAGAGCTTTGGTAACGGCAATTAATCGATAATAGGAGGAATTAATGATAATTTTAATAGATAATTACGATTCATTTACATATAATCTATATCAGTATTTAGGAAGGTTTGAAAAAGATATAAGAGTTTTCAGAAATAATGAGATAAGTGTAAAGGAGATAGAGAAGCTCAATCCAGATAAGATAGTTATATCTCCAGGACCTAAAACTCCTAAGGAAGCAGGAATATGTATAGAACTTATAAAAAAGTTGTATAAAAAATACCCTATCATGGGCATATGTTTAGGGCATCAAGCTATAGGAGAGGCATTTGGTGGAACAGTATCTTATGCCAAGGAGATATTTCATGGGAAATCATCTAAAATAGTTCATTCAGAAGATGGGATATTCAACGAAATAACCCAAAACACACAGGTAGCAAGGTATCACTCATTGGCTATTCTAGAAGAAACATTAAATGAAGAGCTGAAGATAATAGCGAGAACTAATGACGGTGAGATAATGGCTGTGAGACATAAAAAATATGAAGTTATAGGATTACAATTTCATCCTGAATCTATCTATACACCTGAAGGAATGAAAATGATTGAAAATTTTGTTGTAGGAGGACATATATGATTAAGATTATGGAAAAATTAATCAGAGGTGAAAATCTTACAGAATCCCAGATGAACTATGCAATGACAGAAATAATGGAAGGGAGAGTAAGTGAAATTCATATAACCAGCTTTTTAACGGCTCTGAGGGTAAAGGGGGAAACTTCGGAGGAGATAAGTGGTGGAGCTAAGGTTATGAGGGAAAAAGCGGTACCGATAGATTTTGGAGATCGATATACTGTGGATACCTGTGGAACAGGAGGAGATGGTGTAAATACATATAATATTTCTACAGCATCAGCTTTTGTATTAGCTGCTGGAGGAGTGTCAGTGGTAAAACATGGTAACAGATCGGTATCCAGCCAATGTGGAAGTGCAGATGTACTGGAAACTTTGGGAATAAATATAGATATAAGTTCAAAAAAGGTAAAAGAGTGTGTAGAAAAGATAGATATTGGATTTTTATATGCTCCTGTCTTTCATAGCTCTATGAAATATGCAGGTTCAGTCAGAAAAGAGCTGGGATTTAGAACCATATTCAATATGCTGGGACCCCTTACAAATCCTGCTAGAGCCAATGGGCAGGTATTGGGAGTATTCCATGAAAATTTGACCGAACTTATGGCAGAAGCTATGAAAAAAATAGGAACTGAACATGTATTGGTTGTTCATGGGGTGGATGGAATGGACGAAATAACAGTAACCGATAAAACTAAAGTAAGTGAATTAAAAGATGGAAAAATCAACACCTATTATATAAAACCAGAGGATTTTGAAATAAAAAGAAGATCTAAAGAAGAATTAAAAGGGGGAACTCCGAAAGAGAATGGAGAGATAATAAGGGGAATATTTAAGGGCAGTATTACAGGAGCAAAAAAAGATATATTGATCCTAAACAGTGGAGCAGCTCTCTATGTCGGAAAAAAAGTATCTTCTATTAAAGAGGGAGTACAGATGGCCAGGGAGATAATTGAAAGCGGGAAAGCCCTTAGTAAATTAGATGAATTGATAGAAGTGACTAATAAATAAAAAGAAGGTGAGATATGATCTTAGACAACATAGTAGAAAAAAAGAAGATGAGGTTGAAAGAATTAAATTTGGATATAAAGTTATTGAAAGAAAAGGCTGAAAACACAAGATCCAGATCTAGTTTTATAAATGCACTAAAAAAAGAAGGGTTATCTATAATTGGGGAAGTAAAAAGAGCATCTCCATCTAAGGGTCTGATAAAAGAAAATTTTGACCCGCTGGAATTAGCTGTAGAATATGAAGAATGTGTAGATGCAGTATCTGTACTGACAGAGGAAAGTTTCTTCCTGGGAAGTCCAGAATATTTAAAAAAAATAACATTAGAAGTAGAAATACCTGCTCTGAGGAAAGATTTTATAGTAGACGAGGTTCAAATATATGAAGCGAAAATATTAGGAGCTTCAGCAATACTTTTAATAACAGTGATTTTAGATGAAAAGATATTGAAAAAATTTATAAAAACAGCTGAAAGTTTGGGGATGGATGCTCTGGTAGAGGTACATACAAAGGAGGAAGTTGAGACAGCCTTGAGGGCAGGTGCTGAGATAATAGGGATAAATAATAGGAATTTAAAAACATTTGAAGTGGACCTAAATACAACGATAGAGTTAGCAAAATTAATTCCAAAAGATAGGGTTATAGTGTCTGAGAGCGGGATAAAAGATGAGTTGGATATAAAAAGATTAATTGCAGCCGAGATAGACGGAGTGTTGATTGGAGAAGTCTTTATGAGGTGTGATGATATAGGCGGATTAGTAGGAAAATTTAAGGATACAGCAAGGGGAAAAATATGACAAAAATAAAAATATGTGGATTACAAAGAGTGGAAGATATAGAGATGGTGAATAAAAATTTACCTGATTATGTAGGGTTTGTTTTTGCTAATAGTAAGAGAAAAGTTACTAAAGAGAAGGTTAAAGAATTAATAGATAGACTGGATAGAAGGATAAAAACTGTAGGAGTATTTGTAGATGAAAAAAGTGAAGATGTAGAAAAGGTGGCAAAATATTGTGGCTTGGATATACTTCAATTTCACGGAGAGGAAACAACAGAATATTGTGATTGTTTTAGAGATCGATATGAGATCTGGAAAGCATTTTCAGTAAGGGATAGAGGTATAGAAAAAAGACTTATAGAATACAAAAAATATACAGATATTTGTCTTTTAGATGCCTATAATAAAAATGTTAGAGGTGGAAGTGGGAAGGTTTTTAATTGGGATTTGATTGAAGGAGTCAGTAAAAAATACAAGATAGCTCTGGCTGGTGGGATAACTCCTAAAAATATATTAGAAGCTGTAGAAAAGGTAGAGCCTTATATTATAGATTTGAGTTCAGGTGTAGAAATAGATGGATTTAAAGATGAAGGGAAAATAAAAGAAATTATAAAAAAAATAAGAAGGGGTGGAGAAGATGGATAGAAAGTTTGGGGAATTTGGAGGTCAGTATGTAGCTGAAACACTGATGAATCCATTGAAAAATTTAGAGATAGCCTATAAAGAGGCAAAAAATGACCCGGAATTTATGAAAGAATACAGATATTATCTAAAGGAATATGTAGGGCGTGAAACACCATTATTTTATGCTGAAAAGATGAGTGAAAAACTAGGCGGGGCAAAAATATATTTAAAAAGAGAAGATTTGAACCACACTGGGGCTCATAAGATAAACAATGTATTGGGGCAGATCTTGCTGGCAAAAAGGATGGGGAAAAAGAAAGTTATCGCTGAAACGGGAGCAGGGCAGCATGGGGTAGCAACAGCTACAGGAGCAGCACTGTTTGGGATGGAATGTGAAGTTTTCATGGGTGTAGAAGATATGGAAAGACAGAAGATAAATGTTTTTAAGATGGAATTATTGGGAGCTAAGGTGACAGGTGTATCATCTGGAACAGGAACCTTGAAAGATGCAACCAATGAAGCTATAAGAAAATGGGTTCAGAGGGTAGAGGATACATTTTATGTGATTGGATCGGTAGTCGGACCTCATCCATATCCAACTATGGTAAGAGATTTTCAAAAGGTAATAGGAGAGGAAACCAAATCACAGATAATAAAAGCTGAAGGTAGGTTACCAGATGCAATAATTGCCTGTGTAGGTGGTGGGTCCAATGCCATGGGTATGTTTTACGATTTTATAAAAGATGAAAAGGTAGCACTCTATGGGGTGGAAGCAGCCGGGTATGGGATAGGAACAGGGCAGCATGCAGCAGCATTTTGCGGGAGCGTAGGAGTGATACATGGGATGAAAACTTATATGCTATGTGATGAGGATGGAAATATAACACCAGCACACTCTATATCAGCTGGATTGGACTATCCAGGAGTAGGGCCGGAACATGCCCATCTACACGATATAAAAAGGGTGAAATATGAATCGGTGACAGATGATGAAGCACTGGAAGGCTTTAAACTGCTAACCAGGCAGGAGGGAATAATGCCGGCTCTTGAAAGCTCCCATGCCATAGCTTATGCAGCGAAATTAGCTCCTAAGATGGAAAAAGACCAGATATTAGTAATAAATATATCGGGACGTGGGGATAAAGACATCCATACAGTAGCTGAATATTTAGGAGGGGAATAAAACTATGAACAGGATAGAGAAAAAGTTTAAAGAGTTAGGAGGAAATAAAGCATTGATTACATATATAACAGCTGGAGATCCCGGCTTAGATCAGACAGAAGAGCTTATCTATGCTATGGAAAGGGGAGGAGCTGACATAGTAGAACTTGGAATACCATATTCGGATCCTATAGCTGATGGGCCTGTTATCCAGGCAGCCGGGAAAAGAGCTCTAGAGAATGGAACCAGGTTATTCAAAGTACTTGAAGTTGTTAAAAATGTCAGGGAAAAAACAGAGATTCCCTTGGTATTTTTAATCTATTTCAATACTATCTTGAGCCACGGTATAGAAAACTTTATAAAAAAATGCCAGGAAGCTGGGGTAGATGGGCTTATAATACCTGACCTTCCCTTGGAGGAAAGGGGCGAAATTAGAGAACTAATAGAAGGGAGCGGGGTAGATTTAATACCATTAGTTGCTCCTAATTCCAAGGAGAGATTGGGAGAAATAATTAATCAGGGAGGGGGTGGATTTGTCTACTGTATATCATCTTTTGGTGTAACTGGAGTCAGGGAGAGTTTTGATGTAGATTTAAAAAGTTTCCTGGAAGAAGTGAGGATAGAGACAGATTTACCTTTAGCAGTTGGTTTTGGCATATCTAGTAGGGAACATGTAGAAAAGATACATAGGATAGCAGATGGAGCTATAGTCGGATCAGCTATTGTGAAATTAGCTCATGAAACTAATGGTGATTCAAAAGTAATAGAGGGAAAAGTCAGGGAATTAAAAGGCGCTAGAAATGACAGAAGGGTATAGATCTAGATTTATAATAAAAATAAATAAAAAATGTTTGACAAAGAGATGCAATAGGAGTACTATTATATCAAATAAATTTTAGGGAGGTAAATCAGATGGTAATGAAAGGCTTTAGATATTGGTATGAATTGAAAAGCAATCAAATTTCATAACCAACAGGTTTATTAAACTTAAGACAATTTGTCAAAATAAATTTTTTAATTGTAGACCTATATTTTAAATATAGGTCTTTTTATTAGAAAAATTGTGAACCTGTTCTATTTGGAACAGGTTTTTTTATTTTATAAGATAATCTAAAAATCTAGATACATTAGGAGGAAAATGATGATAATTAAACTAAAAAAAGGTGCCACAGATGATCAAGTGAACCACATTGTAGAAGTATTTGAAAACCTTGGGATGGAGATAAAGGGTATATCAGGAAAGGAATATGGGATTCTAGGGATAATAGGGGATACATCAAAATTAAGTATAAGAGATATGGAAGCATTAGAAGGAGTAGAAAAGGTGACGAGAATACAAGAACCGTTTAAGAAAGCTAATAGAAAGATGCAAGAGGAATGTACAATAATCGATGTAAATGGAATAAAAATTGGTAGAGGGAATTTCACAATTATGTCTGGACCTTGTTCAGTAGAGTCAAGGGATCAAATTTTAGAAGTAGCAAGGTCAGTAAAGAAATCAGGAGCTCAAATTTTACGTGGTGGAGCATACAAGCCAAGAACTTCTCCATATGCTTTCCAAGGAATGGAATTAGAGGGATTAGAATTATTAAAGGAAGCGAGAAAAGAAACTGGAATGCCAATAGTAACTGAAATTATGTCGGTAGATCTAGTGGAAAAATTTGCTGAAGAGGTAGATATAATCCAAGTAGGAGCTAGAAATATGCAAAACTTTGACCTGTTAAAAGCACTTGGAAAGATAGATAAACCTATTTTATTAAAAAGAGGGTTATCAGCTACCATCGAAGAATGGTTGATGTCTGCTGAATATATAATGGCAGGAGGAAATGAAAAAGTAATCCTATGTGAAAGAGGAATTAGAACATATGAAAAATACACAAGAAATACATTGGATCTAAGTGCAGTATTAGCAGTAAAAAAATTAAGTCACCTGCCAGTAATTGTAGATCCAAGTCATGCTACAGGGAAAAGATGGATGGTAAAAAAGTTGGCTATGGCAGCAGCAGCAGTAGGAGCAGACGGACTGATGATAGAGGTACACAATGATCCTGAAAATGCACTATGTGATGGGGCACAATCACTTAGACCAGAGCAATTTGAAGATTTAGTAAGAGATGTAAGTAAGATATTAGAGGTAGTTGGGAAAAAGATGTAAAACTTAGTCACAATCGTCATTGTAGAAACAGTACCGCTGGAGCTCAACGACTATAAACTTCAATTAAAACCAAGAAAAAATTCTATCCCTAGACGAGTGGGAGAAAGCAATAGGTAAGAGAGAATAAAAGGGAGAAAAATATGAAACAAAAAAAAACATTAAGTATAGTAGGATTAGGGCTTATAGGTGGGTGTTATGCTAAGACCTTGAGAGATGAATTTGACACCATTTATGGGATAGATCTAGATGAAAAAGCTCTCTCCTATGCAGAATCTGAAGGGATAATAGATAGGGGATTTATGGAATCTAAAAACCCTCTATCTGAAAGTGATTTAGTAGTAATTTGTCTCTATCCCAACTTAGTAGAAGAATTTATAGAAAGAAATATTGATAACTTTAAACCTAATGCAGTTATTACAGATGCAGTAGGAGTGAAGGGTGATATGATAGATAGAATAATAGGAAATCTTCCATCAGGTATAGATTTTGTAGGAGCTCATCCTATGGCAGGAAGGGAAGTAAAAGGGGTATGGAACTCTAGTGAAGAGATATTTAATGGAGCCAACTTTATAATAACCCCTCATCCCTTGAATAATAATAATAATTTAGACCTTATAGAAAAATTGGCATATGAGATGGGATTTAAGAGGGTTTCTCGGATAACTCCTAGAAAACATGATGAAATAATATCTTTTACCAGTCAATTAACTCATGCAATAGCAGTCGCTTTAGTTAATTCAGACGAAAAAAACTTTGATACTAATGTATTTATAGGAGATTCATATCGTGACCTTACTCGTATAGCCATGATAAATGAAGAACTATGGGATAAGTTGTTCATGGGAAACAAGGATAACCTCATAAAAAAAATAGAAAGATTTGAGGAAAGTTTAGATATAATAAAAAATTCTTTAAAAGAAGGAGATAGTGAATCCCTCAAAGAAGAGTTCAGGAAATCTACCGTAAGGAGAAAGGAGATATCTTAAATGGAAAAATTACACATAAATTTAGATGAGAAATCCTATGATATTTTTATAGAAAGGGGAATATTTGAAGAGGTAGGAAAATATATATCAAAATTCTATAAAAAGAAAAAAATAGTTGTAGTGACCGATACAAATGTAGACAGCCTCTACGGAGATATGTTATTAAAAAACTTAGAAAACTCAGGTTATGTACCATCCAAGGTAGTCTTTGATGCAGGGGAAGAAAATAAAAACTTCGATACCCTAACAAAGGTATATGAAAAAATAATCGATTCAGGAATAAAAAGAGGAGATCTGCTGATAGCTTTTGGTGGTGGAGTTGTAGGAGATTTAGCAGGGTTTGCAGCATCTACAATATACAGGGGTATGGATTTTATCCAGATACCAACAACACTGTTAGCTCAGGTAGATAGCAGTGTAGGAGGAAAAGTTGCTGTGGATACGACTAGAGGTAAAAACTTAGTCGGAAGTTTTTACCAGCCTAAGATGGTAATTATCGATCCAGAACTCCTAAAAACCCTGGATGAAAGGGAAGTAAGGAGTGGAATGGCTGAGGTAATAAAATATGGTGCCATCTATGACAATGAATTTTTTAACTATCTGTTGGAGAAGGAAGATTTAAAGAGTTCTATGGAAGATATAGAAAAGATTATCAAAAGGTGTTGTGAAATAAAGGCAAAAATAGTAGAGGTAGATGAACTGGATCTTGGGCTACGTATGATATTAAACTTTGGTCATACTCTGGGTCATGCTATTGAAAAATATTATGATTATACAAAATACACCCACGGAGAGGCAATTTCTATAGGAATGTATGAGATAACCATATTAGGAGAAAAATTAGGAATAACAAAAACAGGTGAATCGAAAAAAATAAAGGAAATTTTAAAAAAATATGAACTTCCTATAGAGGATAAAGTTAATTTAGGAGATCTCATAGAAATCATGAAAAGCGATAAGAAAAATATATCGGGGATATTAAATTTTATATTCTTATCTGAAATAGGTAAGGTAGAGGTAAAGAAGGTAGCAGAGGAAGAGATCGGCAATAAATTGCTTAAATAAAAAATAAAGTTTATAAAAACTTGGGTTATAACTAATTGGATGCAACGTCATGTTGCTTTTATAAACAGTAATTTTGCAGGGTAGGAGGGTAGAAATGAAGGTTAGAATAATTCCAAATGAATTAAAAGGAGATGTGGTGATACCACCATCTAAAAGTCTAGCACATCGAGCTATAATTGCAGGTTCATTAGCAGAGGGAAAAAGTGTGATAACGAATCTTAATTTTTCAAACGATATAACGGTAACAACTCAGGCTATGAAAGATTTAGGTGTAGATATAGAAGTGTTTGAAGATTATGAAGTTATTACAGGATCTAAAAATCTAAAGAGGGTAAATAGTACTATAAATTGCGGGGAATCAGGATCTACAATCAGGTTTATGATACCTATATCTCTGTTAGCAGATGGGGAAGTAACATTTGTAGGAGAGGGAAGATTAACTACCAGACCACTTAATGTATTCCATGAGATTTTTGATAAACAGGGAATAGAATATAGTCGAGGTGTAGAAGAACTTCCATTAACTATTGATGGGAAACTAAAACCAGGAAAATTTGAGGTAAGGGGAGATATAAGCTCACAATTTATAACCGGACTCCTCTATACATTACCAAAATTAGATGGTGATTCTGAAATAATTATAACTACTAATTTAGAATCTAAAGGATATATAGACCTAACTTTAGATATTTTAGACAGGTTCGGCGTTAAAATAATCAATGAAAATTATGAAAGATTTGTTGTTCCTGGAAACCAAGGTTATAAAGCACATGATTATAGGGTCGAGGGAGATTTTTCCCAGGTAGCTTTTTGGCTGGTAGCTGGATTTTTAAATGATGGTATCAATTGTCTTGGAATGAATCCTGATTCATTGCAAGGGGATAGAGAAATAATAAAAATATTGAAAGATATGGGTGGCGACCTAAGAATAGATAAAGATATAATAAGTATAGCAGGGAAACAATCGATAGGTTCTACAATTGACTTGAGTCAATGTCCGGATTTAGGGCCTATAGTAACAGTCTTAGCCAGCTTAAGTGAGGGAACGACTAGGATAATTAATGCTGGAAGGTTGAGGATAAAAGAATCTGATAGGATAACTTCTATGACAACAGAACTTAATAAATTAGGAGCTAATATAGCAGAAACTGAAAATGGAATGATCATAGAAGGGGTGAAAAATCTAAAAGGTGGAGTAGAAGTAGATGCCTGGAACGATCACAGGGTTGCCATGGCACTGGCAGTAGCCAGCAGCAGATGTGATGAACCTATTATCCTTACAGGAGCAAATTCAGTAAAGAAATCATATCCAAATTTTTGGAAAGATTTTGAAAAATTAAGTGGGAAGATACAAATAATAGAGGAATAAAAATAAAAAACTCTAATATAGATTAAAGAGATTAATTGGATTTCTTTATCTATAGAATAGGGATAAAAAAAGATTTTAACTGAATAAATAGAAGAAAGGTTGCTTTAGCAATCTTTTTTCTAATCTTAAATGTGAGAAAACCATAAAAGGAAAGGTGAGATAAAATGGGTTCAACTTGGGGAAAAAATATAAAATTATCGTTGTTTGGGGAATCTCACGGTGTAGGAATAGGAATTACTATTGATGGGTTACCAGCAGGGGTGGAGTTAGATCTAGATGCAATAAAGTTAGAGATGCAAAGACGTGCCACAGGTAAGAATGAACTTACAACTGCCAGGAAAGAAGCGGATACTTTTGAAATTTTAAGTGGATACTTTAATGGATATACTACAGGAGCACCTCTTAGTATACTGATTAGAAATAGGGACCAGCAATCAAGGGATTACAGTAAGATAAAGGATATAGCCAGACCAGCACATGCTGACTATACTGGATACAAAAGGTATGATGGGTATAATGATTACCGTGGAGGAGGCCATTTTTCAGGGAGATTAACGGCTCCAATTGTATTTGCAGGTGCAGTAGCAAAGCAAATATTGATGGATAAAGGAATTTATATAGGAACCCATATAAAGAGTATAAAAAATCTCCAAGACAGGGATTTTTCTGAAAGTGATCTAAATATAGAAGTTTTTAAAAAATTAGCTGAGAAGCAACTTCCATTTTTAGATGAAAATTTAGAAAAACTAAGTCGTGAAAAGATCCTTCGTGCAAAGAGTGAATGTGATTCTCTAGGAGGGGTAATAGAGTGCTCTATTATAGGTATGGAACCTGGAGTAGGGAACCCATTTTTTAATTCAATTGAAAGTCAGTTGGCCGGGTTGATGTATTCTATCCCCGCTGTAAAAGGTGTAGAATTTGGAGCGGGATTTGGAATAACTGATCTATTTGGAAGTGAAGCTAATGATGATATCTATATAGACGGTGATAGGGTAAAAACTAAAACTAATAATAATGGAGGAGTTTTAGGTGGGATTACCAATGGAATGCCTATAAACTTTAAAGTGGCTATAAAACCAACTCCTTCTATATCAAAGGCTCAAGAAACTATAAATATGAAAACTAATGAGGAAACAGAATTTAAGATTGTAGGAAGACACGATCCATGTATAGTTCCTAGAGCTTTAGTGGTAGTAGAAGCAATGGCAGCCATAGGAATCTTGGATTTTTGGGTGGTATCTTAGGATGGTGAAAATGAAAAAATTAGATCAATTGAGGATTGAGATAGATAAAATAGACCAAGAGATGGCAGAATTATTTGTAAAAAGAATGAAAGTAGTAGAAGGAATTGCAAAATATAAGCAGAGCACGGGGACGGAAGTATTAGATAGAGATAGAGAAAAAGTAGTGATTAAGGAAAATTCCGAGAGGGTTACAGATGAAAAATTAAAAAAATATTATGTTGAATTTTTAGAAAGTAATATGAAGATATCCAGAAGTTTTCAAAAATCTATCTTAGGGTTAGATAAGGTGGTAGGATACCAGGGGATACCAGGATCATTTAGTTATTTGGCATTAAAAACTAAATATAAAGACGAAGTTTTAAACTCCTATCAAAATTTTGAAGATGTATTTACAGCATTAAAAAATAAGGAGATAGAGGTAGGAGTACTCCCTATTGAGAACTCATATACAGGGGATATCACCGATAACTTTGATCTTATAAAAAAATATAATGCCTACATAATAGATATTATAGAGTTAAAAATAGATCATAATTTATTGGGAATAAAGGGGTCAAAATTAAGCAATATAAAGGAGATATATTCCCATATTCAAGGATTTAAGCAATCCCAGACTTTTTTAAAGGGAAGAGGTTATAAGGAAATACCATATTACAATACAGCTATAAGTGCAAAATATGTGAGTGAAATGGAAGATATAACTAAAGGTGCTATAGGAAGTGCTGAAACGGCTAAGATCTATAATTTGGATATATTGGCAAAGAACATCAATACCCATGAAGATAATACAACTAAATTTATGGTTATTGGAAATCAATTGATTGTAAATAAAGATCATAACAGGATCATGGCAGCATTTTCTACATATAATAAATCAGGGGATCTATCTGACGTTTTAGGAAAATTCAGCAAATATGGTATCAATATGTTAAGTATAAAATCAAGACCTCTTAAAGATTCTCCCTGGGAATATATCTTTTTTGTGGAATTAGAAGGGAACTATGAGACTTTGAAACCTGCTATAGAAAAGATTGAGAAAAAAAGTAAATATTTTGAGGTGATTGGCAGTTATGAAAAATAAATATGCTTTAATAGGAAAGAAATTAGGACATAGTTACTCACCTATAATTCATAATATGATCTTTGAAAGATTTCAGATAGCTGGAGAATATTCATTGATAGAGGTGCCACGAAATAATATCTTAGAAGTAGTGAAAAAATTAAAATCTGAGGAACTATCTGGTATAAATATAACTATCCCCTATAAAACAGATATTATAAAATATTTAGATGAAGTATCTGAAGAAGCTGAACAAATAGGAGCAGTTAATACTGTCATTTCTAAGGGCGGTAAGTTAATCGGGTACAATACAGATTACTATGGATTCAAGATGATAATAACTAAGTTAAAATTAGAAATAAAAAATAAAAAAAACTTTATCTGTGGCGCTGGAGGTTCAGCCAGAGCTGTTATTAAATGTTTAGAAGATCTAGGTGGAGAAAATTATTTGGTTACCAGAGATACAGAAAAAGCCAGGATAAATTTTAAAAGTTTTCAAAATTTAAATATTATTTCTTACAATGAACTACAGTCTATATCTGACAAGAATTTAATAGTTAATTGCACCCCCTGTGGAATGTATCCCAATATAGAATGCAGTATATTGGATGAAGAGGAAAAAAAAGAATACCAGGCAGGGATAGACCTTATCTATAACCCTCAGAAAACTAAGTTCTTAGAGGGATTTAAAATAGATGAAAACGGTCTACTGATGCTGGTAGGACAGGCTGTAAAAGCAGAGGAAATCTGGCAGGAAAGAGATATGTCGGAAGACGACATACAAGAAATCTATGAAAAAATAAAGGAATTAATCTATAAGAAATAAAAAAGGGGGAGAAAATGGGAATATTAGCCAAAAGGTCGAAAGATAAAAATATTATAGATACGGTATTTACAATGGTAAAAAAAGCCAGTGATGCTAAAGTTAAGTATGGAGAAGATAATGTAATAGATGTAACAATAGGAGCTCTTTGTGATGAAAATGGTAAATTTACCATTTTTGATTCTGTAAGTGAAGTATATAAAAATTTGGATAAGATGGACATAGCGCCCTATGCAGAATCATTTATTGGAAACAATGACTATCTGAGAGAAATAAAGTCGTGGGTATTAGGGAAACATGAAGAGAAATTCAGTGTAGGAGCTATAGCTACACCTGGGGGATCTGGATCTGTGAGTTCTACCCTAAAAAATATATTGGACCCGGAAGAAACGCTGCTTATTCCAAATATCGGTTGGGGACCCTATAAGATAATGGCAAAGGAACATGATTTAAAAATAGAAACCTATGAATTATTCAATGAAAAAGATGAGTTTAATATTGAGAGTTTTAGAAAAAAATCATCTGAGATAATGAAATCTCAGGGGAAAGTGTTGGCTATAATAAATGATCCATGTCATAATCCTACAGGTTATTCTATGAGTGGATCTGAATGGGAGAGTATTGTAGAAGTTATGAATGATCTATCTGAAGATGGAAACTATATCCTTTTAAACGATATTGCTTATATAGACTATGCTGTAAAAGGATATGAGGAAAGCCGTAAATATATGGAGCGTTTTACAGATCTATCTCCTAAAAATTTGGTTGTATTCTCATTTAGCTGCTCTAAAACACTTACTAAATATGGACTTCGTGTAGGGGGAAGTGTATTTATCTCAAATGAAGAGAAAAATGTAGATGAGTATATGAGAGCTAATGAGTTTACATGTCGTGGGATATGGTCAAATGTTCCCAAGGGTGGAATGAAATTATTTTCAACTATTCAAAGTGACGAAATCTTAAGAGATAAATTAACAAAGGAAAGAGATAGTTATGTAAAACTATTGGAGAAAAGATCTAAGATATTTTTAGAGGAAGCTTATGAAGCTGGTTTAGAAGTTTATCCATATAAAGAAGGGTTTTTCATTACGTTAAAGATTGAGGATAAAAAAATTAGTGAAAGTTTGGAAAAACTGAACCGGGAAAATATATATCCAATTCAGGTAGCTCATGGGATAAGGATTGCAATATGCGGAAGTCCCAGTAAAAAATTAGAAGGATTGGCTAAAAAAATTAAAAAAATTATAGGTTAAAAAAAGAAGTTCTCAGTACTGACACCAGTACTGAGAACTTTATTATTTAATTTCGTTTAATGTAATCTTACCTTTTTCCATTTTTTCAACTATAGCTAGTGATTCTAGATGAAATCCTTCTTTTAGAAGATTTTTTCTTCCCTCTTTAAATCCTTTTTCAATAACAATCCCTACTCCTACAACAGTTGCTCCACCTTGGTTTACAATATCTCTAAGACCTAGGATAGCATTTCCAGCTGATAAAAAATCGTCAATTAGGAGGATATTTTCTCCTTCCTTTATAAATTCTTTAGAAACAGTTAAATTGTAATTAGTTTCCTTTGTAAAAGAATATACAGTGGTAGAGTAAAATTTGTCCATAGTAATGGGTTTGTGTTTTTTAGCAAATACCATAGGAACATCTAGCTCTAAAGCCGTTATCATAGCAGGAGCTATTCCAGAAGCTTCGATAGTTAAAACCTTATCTATCTTTTTACCTTCAAATCTTTTAACAAATTCTTTCCCGACTTGATTCATAAGTTTAGGATCTATTTGATGATTAACAAATGAATCAACCTTTAAGATTGAGTCTGATAATGCTAATCCATCTTTTAATATAGTATCGTGTAATATTTTCATAATTAAACCTCCAAAAATGTTTTAAACACCTCATATCGAGTGAAATTATTAAGAAAATATTGATCTTAAAATTACACTCATAGTTAGCTATTTACGGCAGCTAGTAGAAACTTTCTTCCTTATTAAGAAAATATATGAGAATTGATTTTATCTATATTACCACAAGATTCTCAAAAAAACAAGGATTTGGAAAATAAAGGATAAAAAAATTAGCTGACCTAGGTCAGCTAATAATAAGAATTCTAATTAATAGATCTCTTTGATATTTTTTGTAGGATGGTTTTCATACTTGATTACTTTACCTTCCCAAGTTCTGATCATAACATAATCAGTTCCACGAGATAACATATATTGAGGCATTAAAGGTGTTTTACCTTGTCCTTTTGGTGCGTTAACAATATAAGTTGGAATAGCCATTCCAGAAGTGAATCCTCTTAGGTATTCCATGATTTCTAATCCATCGTCGATAGATGTATTGAAGTGTTCAGTTCCTTGAACATGTTTTGCATGGAAGATATAATAAGGTCTACATCTGATCTTTAATAACTCTTGATTCATAAGTCTCATTACAAATTTATTATTATTTATACCATTTAATAGAACAGCCTGGTTTCCTAAAGGAACTCCATTGTTCGCTAATTTCTCACATGCAGCTTTAGCTTCAGGAGTAATCTCCTTTGGATGGTTGAAATGTGTGTTTAAATAGATAGGGTGATATTTGCTTATCATATTAACTAGCTCATCTGTGATTCTTTGTGGCATAGTAACAGGTGTTCTACTACCTAATCTGATAATTTCTACATGGGGAATAGTTCTAAGTTCAGCTAAGATCCACTCTAATCTAGAATCAGATAGTGCTAAAACATCTCCTCCAGTAAGTAAAACATCTCTAACCTCAGGGTTATTTCTGATGTATTCAATTGATTCTAAAAGATCTTTATCGTGGGTAGCATTGTCACTCTCACCGATATTTCTTCTTCTTTGACAATGTCTACAATACATTGCACATTCATTAGTTGTATTTATGATAAGTCTGTCTGGATATCTTCTAGTAATACTTCCAGCAGGGTTAGTATGTTCCTCTCCCATGGGATCAGCATCTCCAGAATTATTATCTAATTCAATAGATGCAGGAATACTAAGTAATCTAATAGGATCATATTTATCCTTTGGATCTAATAGACAAGCATAGTATGGTGAAATTGCCCATCTATATTTATCTCCTACACTTTGAATTTCTTTTTTTTCTTCTTCAGTCAAATCTAAGATAAGACTTAAAGTTTTAACGTCAGTAATTCTATTTGAAAGTTGCCATTTAAAATCATTCCATTCCTTTTCAGTAGCACCAAAATGCTTTAAAAGGATCGCTTTTGAAACTTCAAATTGTTTCCTTACGCCTTTAGTCATACCAGTTGGTATATCCTCTCTTGCTATTAAATAATCGTTTATAGTACCTTTAAGTTCTTTAGCCCTATCTAGGGAAATTTCTCTACCAGTCAAAATATCAGCCTCCTAAAATTTTATATTATGTACATTACATTATACGCATATAGTTATAGTGTGTCAAATTTTAATAAATGAAATAAATGGTAGATATATTTATTTATTGATATTTTATATATTTTTATTGATAAAACTAATAGTATAAAAGATTAAAAAGGAAAAATTCGAAAAAAGAAGAAAATTAATATAAGTGATTTTGATTTATAGCAATTAATGGGAGGAATTATAGATGAATACTGAATATTTAATGGAGATAAGGGAAGTGTATAAAAGAATAAAACCTTTAATTGAAGCTAGGATAGACGGATATAAGTCAATCTGGTTTAATGGAAATAATGAAGATGTACATGTGGAGCTTGCTTTCTGTATTTTAACACCCCAGTCTAAGGCTAGAGGAGCGGAAAAAGCAATAGATGGGATGCGGAATGCTGGTGTTTTTTGGACTGGGATAGAGGATGATTTGATACCGTATCTAAATGTAGTAAGATTTAAAAATACCAAAGCAAAAAACCTGGTTATCCTTCGTGAATTTATGAAAGATGAAGAGGGAAGAATAATCACTAAAACGTTGGTCGATAAGATGGGAGATGTATTTGAAAAAAGAATTTGGCTGGTAAAAAATATTAAGGGAATAGGATATAAAGAAGCCAGTCATTTCCTGAGAAACATAGGATTTGGGGATGAAATAGCGATCTTAGACAGGCATATATTGAAAAATATAATGAGGTTAGAAGTGATAGATGAAATTCCTAAAACTATAACTCCTAAAAAGTATTTAGAGATAGAGAAAAAAATTGAAAAATACTGCCGGGAGATAGAGATTCCTATGGATCATTTTGATCTATTGCTGTGGTATTTAGAAGCTGGAGAAGTATTTAAATGATGAAAAAAAATTAATTTAAAAGCTTCTGTATAATTGAGTAAAGTAAAGTATTGTGATACAATATTAAGTGCTTAAATTGTATGTAAGAAACGCTAGATGGAGGAAGATAAATGACAAAGAAAAAAGCTACAATTATAACATATGGTTGTCAAATGAATGTTAATGAGACAGCTAAGATGAAAAAGTTATTAGAGGGAAATGGATATGAAATGACTGATGACATTCACAATACAGATGCTGTATTTTTAAATACATGTACTGTAAGAGGTGGAGCAGCAGGTAGAATAGAGGGAAAACTAGGGAATTTAAAAACTATAAAAAATGCTAGAAAGACTAAGATGATAATAGGAGTAACAGGTTGTGTAGCTCAAGAAGAAAAGGAACACATACTAGAAAGAGCACCCCATGTGGATATAGTTATTGGTAATCAAAACATAGCAAAATTACCAGAAATCATGGAAAAAATACTAAAGGGAGAGGTAGTGCATGCAGTATTAACTGATAAAGAAGATGAGTTACCTCCTAGGATAGATGCTAACTTTGGAGATGGAATTTCAGCTTCTGTAGCTATAAACTATGGTTGTAATAATTTTTGTACATATTGTATAGTTCCGTATGTAAGAGGTCGTGAAAGATCGGTTCCTATGGAAGATATAGTAAATGATGTTAGAAAATATGTGGAAAAAGGGTATAAGGATATCTTGTTATTAGGACAAAATGTAAATTCTTATGGAAAAGATTTTGAGAACAACCATGAAATTAATTTTGCTAAATTATTAGACGAAATTTGTAAAATAGAGGGAGAATACTGGATTAGATATGTATCACCTCATCCAAAGGACCTAACTTTAGATGTTTTAGAAGTAGCTGCTAAAAATCCAGAAAAAATAGCTAGAAATATGCATCTGCCAGTTCAATCAGGATCGACTAAGATGTTGAAAGCCATGAATAGAAAGTATAGCAAGGAAGATTATTTGAACTTAGTAGACAGGATAAAGACCGCATTACCAGATATCTCACTTACTACAGACATCATAGTAGGGTTTCCTGGAGAGACAGAGGAAGATTTTTTAGATACTATGGATTTAATTAAACAGGTTAAGTATGAAAATGCCTATATGTTTATGTATTCCATAAGAGAGGGGACTCCAGCAGCAACTATGGAAGGGCAGATTTCAGAGGAAATAAAAAAATCAAGATTACAAAGACTGATGGATGTTCAAAATGAGAATGCAAAGGAATGTAGTTTGAGTTATATAGGTAAAACTGTAAAAGTTTTAGTAGAAGGTACCAGTCATAGAAACGAGAAAAAGATGACAGGAAGGATAAGTGCAAATAAAGTAGTTATCTTTGAAGGTGATAGTTCTTTAAAGGGAACCTTTGTAGATGTTAAAATTGTAACAGCAAAAACATGGACTTTGTACGGAGAGTTAGCATAAAATAGAGGTGATAAGATGTTGTACATATTAATCTTTGCAGTATTAGCAGGATTTATAATAGTAGTTGGAAAAAAATTAAGTTTATATGGGGATACCATAGGAGACTTGATGGGGATAGAGAAATCCTGGATAGGAATAGTTATGTTAGCGGCAGTAACTTCCCTGCCAGAGATGGTTACAAGTATTAGTGCTACTCTCATGGGAAATCCTCAAATGGCAATATCAAATATATTTGGAAGTAATCTGTTTAATATATTTGTAGTATTTATAGTTGATATATTTGTCTTAAGGTCTACTTCTTTTTCATCTAAGGTAAGCAGTAAAAACTTTATGGCTGGGTTTTGGGCTATAATTTTAACATTGATATTTTTACTGGGATTTTTATTCCCAACAGAAGGAATAATGAATATCAGTTTATTTTCATTGATGATCTTAGGAGTTTATTTTATAGCTATGAAATCTATCTATATCTATGAACATCAGCAAAATGATGAATTTAGTGAAAAATTAGAGGAAGAGGTAAAGGAGTTTCATGAGATAGAAGAGGGTGGAATTACACTTCCCCAGGCAAAAAAAGGATTTATGATAAATGCATTTTTTGTAGTTGTTTTAGGAACAGGCCTCAGTTTTGTAGGAGATAAAATTGCCAGTACACCATTCTTTGGAATTGAACTGGGAGAATCTTTTGTAGGGCTTATATTAATAGCTCTTGCAACATCTTTACCGGAATTAACCGTAAGTATTGAAGCGATTAAATTAAAGTCATATGATATGGCTGCTGGAAATTTATTGGGAAGTAATATATTTAATATAATGATTATATTTATTACAGACCTATTTCTAAGAGATAACAATATATATCAATCATTGGGTGGATTTCACAAGATGACGGCTATATTTTCTATGTTGATACTTTTAGTATTTATGATGGGTGTTATGTTTGAAAAGAAAAAAAGAAGATATGATACATATATTATTGGATTGGTTTATTTTGTAGCGATGTATATACTATATATAAAAAGGTGATGATGAATTTGGTAGATTTAAGCGGGTTACTCCTTTCGGAATTAAGGGAGATAGCTAAAAAATTAAATATAGATAAATCTTATGATTATAAAAAATTGGAATTGATTGAAAAGATAGGTGAATATGTAAGATCAAGTGAAGGACATACTATAGCTTGGGGTAAGATTGAAGTATTTGCTGATGGATATGGTTTTCTACGTGAAACCAATGTGCAAAAAGATGTATATATATCTTCTACACAGATAAGAAAATTTAAAGTTAGAAATGGTGATATAGTTTTAGGCGAAGCCAGAGTACCGGTAGGAACAGAAAAAAACTATGCCATGAGAAAGATACTTTTAATAAATGGAGATAACTTAGAAAAAGCAGAAAATCGTGTACCTTTTGATGAGTTGACACCTGCATATCCAGATGAAAAGATCGTTTTAGGTGGACAGGGAGATGTATCAGGAAGGATTATTGATCTGATTGCACCACTTGGAAAAGGACAGAGAGGTCTTATTGTAGCACCTCCTAAAGCCGGTAAAACAATGTTAATAAGTAATATAGCTAACAGTATAATAAAGAATAACAAAGGTTTAGAAGTATGGATATTACTCATAGATGAAAGACCTGAAGAAGTAACAGATATAAAGGAAACAGTTTGTGGTGCTAAAGTCTTTTCATCTACCTTTGATGAAGATCCTAAAAACCATATTAAAGTAACCGAGATGGTTTTAGATAAAGCCAAAAGAATATTAGAGGATGGGAAGGATATTGTAATATTGATGGATTCAATAACAAGACTTGCAAGAGCCTATAATATTGTGATACCATCTAGTGGTAAACTTATATCTGGTGGAATAGATCCAACAGCTCTATATTACCCAAAGAAATTTTTTGGATCAGCAAGAAACATTCGTGGTGGTGGAAGTTTGACCATTTTAGCTACAGCTTTGGTAGATACTGGAAGCCGGATGGATGATGTTATTTTTGAGGAATTTAAAGGTACTGGAAATATGGATATCCATCTAGACAGAACTTTAGCTGAATTAAGAATATATCCAGCGATAGATATAAAAAGGTCAGGAACAAGAAAAGAGGAGTTATTGATTGAAGATGATAAACTCTCAACAATTTGGAAAATTCGTAGATATCTCAGTAAACTCAGTTCAGCTGAGGGTTCTAAACAACTAATAGATACTATAAGAAAAACAAAAACTAACGAAGATTTATTAAACTATTATTCGAAAGGAGAAGCGAAAAATTGAATAAAAAAATGAAAAAGCTTCTCATAATTTTATTGGTATTTAATATGTTTTTAGCATATAATACTATCAAAAAATTAGAAAAAGAAGTTGTTAATTTAAGTGATTTTACAGATTATTACACTGAATCAGAAGCAGATAACGGTGGTTATCAGCTACTTAGTTCGGACTTTAAAGTATATGAAAAACAATATACTATTGTAAGTGAAGAAACACAAAAAGAATCAAAAAAGAGAGCAGAAATAACATATTATAAAGTACAATCTGGAGATACACTAGGTGGAATTGCCAATAAATTTGGGCAGTCACAGACTGTCTTAAAATACAACAATCCTAATATGGGAAAGTATTTAAAAATTGGAGAGAAACTTAAAATCACTAGAGGGAATTCCATAACTTACAAGGTAGCTAAGGGAGATTCACTCTCGAAAATAGCTTCAAAGTTTGGAAAAACTGTAAGTGAATTAAAAACTACCAATAATTTAACGTCGAGTACAGTTCGTTTGAATCAAATGTTAATAATAAATAACCCAAAAGTAGATCTAGCTAGAATTACAAGAACCAAGAAAGGTTTCGATGTATATTGGCCAGTAGCATGGAAAGGTGTGACAAGTCCCTATGGTAGAAGATTCCATCCTGTATTAAAAAGATGGATAGGTCATATGGGAGTAGATTTAAGAGCTCATTATGTAGATGTAAAAGCTTCGGAAAACGGAACTGTTACGTATGCAGGGTGGATGAGTGGATATGGTAAGATAGTTATTGTTAAGCACTCTAAAGGCTATGAAACTAGATACGCGCATCTAAATAAGATAAAAGTAAAAAAAGGTCAGAGGGTAAATAGAGGTCAGCTTATTGCAGAAAGTGGGAAAACAGGACGGGTAACAGGTCCACATCTTCACTATGAGATAAGAAAATACGGGACTCCTGTAAATCCAATGAAATATTTTAAATAATCGCTGCCTAATGGTAGCATTTTGCCGCCTTAGCTCACTAGGTAGAGCAGTACCATGGTAAGGTAGAGGTAGCCGGTTCGACTCCGGCAGGTGGCACCAATAAATAAATTTCAGAGCAGAACTCGCGTTCTGCTCTTTTTGTTTTGCTAACAAAATAAAAAAATCGAGGGAATTAACCCTCGATTTTTAATAGTATAGAAAATTACACCAGTAAACATAATTATGCTTGTCTGGATGTAATGGTCACGTTGCTTTTACGCCTTTGGAAGCATTACACTGGCCTCTCCATCGATTACCATCTTACCCTCTTGGTTTGTGCAGGTAGTTCTTAGGGTAGCTCTGTCGTTTCGTCCCTCTTTAAGGTCAACGATTTCAGCTTTAACTTCTAAAGTATCTCCTAAATAAACAGGAGCTAAAAATTTAACAGTCTGTCCTAAATATATAGTTCCTTCACCGGGAAATTTTGTTCCTAAAATAGATGAAATATAAGATACCCCTAACATTCCATGGGCTATTCTTTTTTTAAACATAGTAGTTTTAGCATACTCCTCATCTAAATGAACCGGGTTATGGTCTGTACTTACCTCTGCAAATTTTTCTACATCTATAGCTTCTACTATCTTATTAAAACTATAAGAATCTCCGATTTTTAATGATTTTATCATATTTAAACCTCCTATTAAAAGCCGCTTTCTCTCCTATAGAAAGAAAGCATGATATATTTATAATTCCATTACTTTTATATTATCTGCTAAGATCAGTTTTGCAGGTGTATTAGCTATTACATCTTCTACAGTATTATGTGGTCCGATCTCTTTTAGTAGTAAGCCATTAGAAGTTACCTCGATAACTGCCATCTCTGTGATAATCAAGTTAACCTGATTAGCAGCAGTTAGGGGCAATGTGCATAGAGGGAAGATTTTTGGTTTACCCTTTGCAGTATGTTCCATAGAAACTATTACTTTTTTAGCTCCTACAACAAGGTCCATAGCTCCTCCCATTCCAGGAACCATCTTTCCAGGAATTATCCAGTTAGCAAGGTTACCTTTTTCATCTACCTGCAATGCTCCTAGTACAGTCATGTCCACATGTCCCCCACGGATTACAGAAAAAGACATAGCAGAGTCAAAGAATACTGCTCCATCTAAGGTAGTGATAGGCATTCCACCTGCATTAACTAGATCTTTAATCTCTTCTCCCTCTTTCGGAGCAGGACCTACTCCTAAGAGACCATTTTCTGATTGAAATATAACATCCATATTCTCTGGAACATAGTTAGCAACTGCAGTAGGAAGACCTATACCAAGGTTAACTACATCTCCATCGTTCAATTCTTGTGCAACTCTCTTAGCAATAATTTCTCTAATTAATTTTTTATCCATTATAATCACTTCCTACGATATGATCTACAAAAATTCTAGGCGTAACAACCTCGTTTGGATTGATAGTACCCACTTCTACTATATTTTCAGCTTCTACTATAACTGTATCAGCAGCTGTAGCCATGAGAGGGTTAAAATTTCTAGCAGTATTTGCATAGATAATATTTCCTTTGGTATCTACAGTGTGTCCTAAAAGGATAGCAATATCCGCTCTAAGAGGTTTTTCTAAAAGAAATTGTTTCCCATCGACTTCTATTATTTCTTTTCCATCTGCAACTATAGTACCAAGACCAGTAGGAGTAAGAACTCCTCCTAAACCAGCACCTCCAGACCTTATTCTCTCAGCTAAAGTTCCTTGAGGAACTAACTCGACCTCGATCTCTTTTTCATTCATTTGTCTACCAGTTTCTGGATTTGTACCAATGTGTGATGTAATTACTTTTTTAACCATATTGTTATAGATAAATCTTCCAACACCACTATCTTTTATTCCTGTATCGTTAGATATGATAGTCAGATTTTTTACACCTTTTTTTATAATAGCATCTACGATAGTATGAGGCGTTCCAGTACCTAAAAAACCTCCTACCATGATGGTCATTCCATCTTCTATTTTAGATACTGCATCTGCAACATCAATTATTTTCTTAGACATAAACTTGTTTCCCCCTTTTTTATTTTAAGATATTAAATTTATAGAAACATTAAAACCAGTGAAATTATAGCACCGGAATAAATAAGTACTACCAAACAATAACCCATTATATCTTTAGCACCTAAGCCTGCAATACCAAGAGCAGGAAGAGCCCAAAATGGTTGTATCATGTTTGTCCATGCATCTCCCCAGGCTATTGCCATGGCAGTTTTTGCTGCTGGAATACCAAGAGCAGCACCGGCAGGCATCATTATCGGAGCCTGAACTGCCCATTGACCTCCACCAGATGGGACAAAGAAATTAACAATCCCAGCACTTAAAAAAGTAAAGAAAGGGAAAGTTGTTTCAGTGGAAATATTAACAAACATGTTTGACATAGCTCCTGCCAGAGAAATTCCTTCAGGTCCTTTTCCAACCATAATACCCATTATTCCAGCGTAAAAAGGAAATTGAAGTATTATTCCTGCGGCACCCTTGGAAGCTTCTTTGATTGCATTTAAAAATCTATGAGGTGTACCGTGTAAAAGAATTGCTGTAAATAAGAACACAAAATTAACTATGTTTAAGTTTAATGCAAACCCATTTTTCATAAAGTACGAAACAATATAAGTATAGCCCATTATTCCCAAAAGTAAGGAAACAGTTTTACTGTTTTCTATTTTTTCTGCTGGAGTCATATCAGCGAAATTTAGTTTTTCTTCTGGAACCTCTATAAGCAGATCGTTATCTATCGTTATGACATCATCTTTTTTAGGATGCATAGCCCTATTAACAAAGGGTAAAGTGATAAAAAGTACGACTAATATAATCAGGTTAGTGGTTGAAAAAATAGTCATAGATGTAGGGATTGCTTCTGTAATAGCTCCTGCTGTTGCACCTTTTAAATCTCCGCCAGACGCAAGTTTTAGAGGTATTGAAGCAGATAATCCTCCATGCCAAACTAAAAATCCAGTATATGCAGAAGCAATTAATAACCTGTAGTCTACACCTTTGACTTTTTTAGCAATTTCTTTAGCAAATATAGCCCCAATTACAAGACCAAATCCCCAATTTATAAAAGAGGCTAAGACAGAAACTACAGTAACTCCTATTATAGCTTGAGATGGATTTTTTAATTTACTGGCCATAAACGATAAGGTTCTTTTAAAGAATGGAGAACTAGCCATAGTATGTCCTGTAACTAACACTAGTGCCATCTGCATAGCAAAAGATAATAGACTCCAAAATCCATTGGTCCAGTTATTGATAATAGACATAGGAGATTGTTTAGTAATAGGGATTGCAATTAAAAAAACTATAAATGTTAAGATGGCACAAAATATAAATGGATCAGGCAGATATTTTTGTATTAATATTACACATAAATTTGTAAATTTTTCAAAGATATTTTTTTGTCTAATAGTTGTTTCTTTAGCTGCGGTTTTATTCATAGAATCTACTCCTTTTAAATTAAAAAATTAATAAAAGATTTCAAATTTCTACGAAAAACTCTAAGTTTTATGAAAAAAGATAGGAAGAACTTACCGGAAAAAAGTAACAAGAAAAAATTCTTGTTACTTAATCTTTATATTTTTTTATTTTTTAAAAAAGTTCTGGCTAAATTTATTAGCGTAATTCGTAGTTAAACGTTTTTAATTACACCATCTCTCTTTTGACCATCTCTTCTACAACAAAGGTTGCTACATCATCTGCATATTTTCCAGGACCAAAACCAGCATCATAACCTAATTCTTTGGCTAGTTCATGGGAGATTCTAGGACCACCAGCAATAAGGATAACCTTATCTCTGATTCCCTCAGCTTCCATCAATTCCACTAGGTGAGTCAAATTTTGAATATGGATATTTTTTTGAGTAACTGTTTGAGAAACTAATAGTGCATCAGCTTTTAATTCAATTGCTTTTTTGATAAATTCCTCATTTTCTACTTGAGAACCTAAATTATAAGCTTCTATCCCTTTATATCTTTCCAGACCATAGTGACCAGCATATCCCTTCATATTCATAACAGCATCTATTCCTACTGTATGAGCGTCAGTTCCTGTACTAGCTCCTACGATAACTACATCTCTTTTGATATTTTCACTAATAAAGTTTTGTACTCCATACATATCCATAGTTTCTATGTCTACTGTTTCTACATGGATCTCGTCATAATCTACAGTGTGATTCAATGATCCGTATACTACATAGAATGAGAAGTGAGTGTCTAATGCCCCATAATGAGAAACCGCTGGTTCAGATATTCCCATTTTTTTGGCTAACTCTTTAGCTGCTTCAGCACCTTTTTCATCGGCAGGAACTGGTAGAGTCAAACTAATCTGTACCTTTCCATCATTCATGGTATCCCCATAAGGTTTTAATTTTTTTAAGTCTAACGTAGTATCAAAACTTTTATCTTCAGTTGAATATAATCCTCCACTCATTACTTGTCACCTCCAACCATCAATTCTATAAATGGATTAAAATATGTAGTATCCTTTACAAATACGCCGTTTAATCCTTTTCCACCATCAATAGGTCTCTTTATACCTGCAAATTTACCTTTTTGAAGAGTATCAAACATTCCAGTTGTTTCAATCTCTTTGATTAAATCTCTACCTTTTTCAAGAACTTCCTTAGCACGATTTACAATCATTCCATCTTTTTTAAATGTTATTTCAGAACCAAAATCTTTCATATTTTTAAAGATATATTGAGCGTTATCGATTGCTAGAGCCCTGTCAGACATAAATGGAGTATGGATAGCCTCAGTCATCATTCCCATAAGGTGAAGTCTTTGTCCGGTCATAATAGTTACCATATTAAATAGAGCATCCTGTACATGGCCTTTGAAGATATCTCCAGTCATAAATTTTGTAGGAGGCATATATTTTAATGGTGCCTTTGGAAATATTTCTCTAGCCATTTGAGCTTGAGATAGTTCGAGTAAGAATCCATTTTCTGTATCTGGGTGGATCTCAAATGCATGTCCTAATCCTTGTTGTTCTTCAGGCAAATTAGCAAGAAGTGCAAATTGTTCATTTATAAATTGAGAAGCGAGGACAGTATGAGCTTCCTCTATTGCATCTGCTGTAGTAAGGTAGTTATCTTCTCCAGTATTAATGATTACTCCTGCAAATCCATTTATTATTCTAGAGAAATATTGGTCTACAAATGTTCTCTTCATATTGATATCTCTAAATAAAATTCCATAAAGTGCATCGTTTAACATTACATCAAGTCTTTCAAAGGCTCCCATAGCAGCTATCTCAGGCATACATAGACCAGAGCAATAGTTACAGAGTCTGATATATCTTCCTAATTCCTCTCCTACTTCATCCAGTGCTTTTCTCATTATTCTAAAGTTTTCCTGAGTAGCTAATGTTCCACCAAAGCCCTCTGTGCTGGCTCCAAAAGGTACATAGTCCAGTAAACTCTGACCTGTACTTCTGATAACGGCAATAATATCTGCCCCTTGCTTGGCAGCTGCTACAGCTTGAGTTACATCTTCATATATATTTCCAGTAGCCACAATAAGGTATAAAAGCGGCCCTGTTTTATCTCCAAATCTTTCTAAATAAGATTCTCTATCCTTTCTGTTGTTTGCAATTTTATCTGTATTTTCACGAGCAATTTTATCTATAGCTAATTTTATTTCAAAAGCATCATGGGTAGATATCTTTCCTAGATTTAAATCACCGTTAGACACCTTTTCAGCAATCTCTTGAGGAGAAAGGCCTGTTTCTACCATGGCATTTCCGATATAGTGGGAAACTCCTAAAGTAAGGTTTCCTTCTTTTTCAATATGTTCTACCACTATGTTTGGCAGTGGTACTTCAAATTTGTCGATCCCGTCGATCCCAAGTAAACGACAGATTGTTCTCTCTACCGATACTGTAGAGTGGTCATCTATATAAGTTTGTACGTCTATGGCGATATTTCTAGCTGATTTTCTAGCATCTGCCACTACATCCCAATCTAAGTGTAATTTTGAATCCTGCATATCTTTACCTCCAAAGCTACCCTTTCCCCCTTGAGATACTCTCTCCTTTAGAAGGATGAGGGATTAGTATAAATTTTTTATTATGTCTTTTAAATTCTCATCGATTCCAATTAGTGCTGCTACATTGAGTGCATCTTTTGGAACTTCAAAGTTAGAATGAATCTTTTCTATGGAATAATCCATATGTTTTTGGATCAGAGAGATTGAATTCTGATTATTCAGATCAATCTTTCTTTTTAAACTGTCAAAATCTATATTCTTTAATCCGACAACCTGATAGTGAGGAGTCGAATCGTCCACTACACCATCATAGTGAGTTGCCATGATTGAAAAACTATCAAAGTTTTTCATATAGTTGGATAATCCCTTTACAAATTTTTTACCTTCACTTGGGTTGGTACCCCGAGCAAATTCATCCAGTGCAATAAATCCCTTGTCATAAGTTGTAAGACATCCTGTAATCTCCCTGAGTTTCATTATTTCAGCTCCAAAACTACTGAGTCCTTTGGAAACGTCTTGAATATCGTCGGATAAAAACTGTATAAACTTTAAGATAGGTATAGTTGCATGATCTGAAAAAACATAAAATCCCATTTGGGCCAGGATCAGATTAAGGGTAAGGGTTTTTAAAATAACACTTTTCCCTCCCATATTAGCTCCTGTTAAGATAGTATTACCATTTTTTAATAGGATATCTAATTTTTGAAATTCTTGGTTTTTAACCTTTAAAGTTTCTAAAATTTCTGGATTAAACATCCCGATAAATTCGATGTGTTCACCTATTTTAGGCCTGTTAGCTCCATATTTTATAGCAAGTTTTGCTTTAGCCAAGGTAAAGTCAATATCTTTAATTTTATCGATATCGATAAGGATATCGGAAGTATAAGAGACTAATTGTTTGCTTATATCTATTTTGACTTCAGATTCTTCACAATTTTCTAGAACAACAATCTCTCTTCTTTCTTCCTTTAGTCTTATCTGTAATTCGTTATCTGTAGTTGAAAAGATTAGTTTTTCAATCTCTGATTTTTTATCTCTGATAGTTTTTAATTTTTCTGAATATTCGTTATAGATATGGAAGGTAGGGATTTTTTTTGATCCCGGGTCTAAAATATCTACAATGGGACTTAGATCAACAAGGTGAAAATCTTTTAAAAATATATCGTTTGAGATACTTTTAATCTCCATAAAGATCATAGTATTTATCTTTAATTCGAATAACTCAACCTCATCTAAAATTTTTCCTTTTTGAAGATTAAAAACTATATTGGATATATTTTTTAATTTCATAAGGAGAAGCTCTATCTTCTGGATCTCTCTTTTATTCTGCTGACACCTGTCTATAAAAAATTCCAAATGATTGAAAATTTCTTCTAAAATCTCAGCTTCCTCTATGGGAACAATATCTCTTTTCTTTTGGTTACCATATGGAGATATTGTAGTCAGATTATTTGTGAGATATTCCAACCCAATTTTTTCTCTGTTTTTAAGATCAAGGTATCTCATAGTTCTCCTCCTACAACATCTACAACATCTATATCTATAGATGTTTTTAATAGTTCACAAAATTTTTCACTCTCAAATGAATATCCATAAGGGGATGTGGGATTACAGGTCAAATACAGGAGATTAATACTGTCTAGGACCTCTAATTTGACTGGTATCATAGATAATTTATGATACATATTAGAATCTATAAAAATTTTTGTTCCATCTTCTATAACGATCGTAAAACTTTTAAACAACTCTCTATTTTGTATGATAGATTCTATCAATCCCTTGGATACAGCACCTCCTAAAACTAAATATTTGTGATTAGGTTTGACTGCATCGACTATCTCCCTATGAGAATTAAGGGAAGTAGGGAGGTCTAAGACCTCTATATTTGATTGGGTATCTACAAATCCAATCTTCCCTGTTTTTAATATCTCTCTGGTTAAATCTGCTATGTTATCAGAACATTTTGGTAACTGTAACATTTTTACATTATGACTGCTTTCTTCCACTACCTTTGTAAGATCAGGGGAAAAACTAGCTCCAGTAGCCAATATAGAGGCCTCTGAAACTAAATTTCCTGCACTGCCTTTTCGACTCAGTGCACCATCAATGAGGACTAAGTCACACCCAAAATCTAACATAAGATCTCTTACTTTTATGAGAGCGGAATTGTAGGAGGGACCAGCCACATCTACAAATCCATTGCTTAAAGCTCTCATAATTATTATTTCACCCATAGGGGTAGAGATACCTGTGGCAGCTAAAATTTCCTTTGTTATATCACATTTACAAAGTAAATTTTTAGCTGTAGCAACTATACTGCCCTTTTCCACATAGATTTTAGGTTTATGTGTATTAGTCACTCTGTCACAGTCTTCACCATCACGTCCAATAGAAGTGAGGCCGATAACTTTAGTTCCCTTTAAATTTTTTAATATATAATTTAAAGTGGTAGTTTTCCCTGAGTTTTTTTCCATCCCTATAATAGATATACTATTATAGGGGAGTAGGGAAGTAATCATTTTCTTAGTGTTCATTTCTGATATGTCTGTCAAGTACCTTAGGCTCGATAGCTAGTTGTTTACCATCTAATAGTTTAGCTATTCCAAGGTGTTGTCTCTCTTCTTGACAGTGTTTGCAGTCACATTTATCTTCATATGGTTTTGGCTCTGTATATGTTGTGATAACTCCTTCAAAGTTTCTAAGAACAACTCTTTTTGGACTTTGAGAGATAATATATTGCGGCATAACAGGAGTCTTACCTCCACCACCAGGAGCGTCTACAACAAATGTTGGAATAGCGTATCCAGACGTATGTCCACGAAGACCTTCAATGATCTCAATTCCTTTAGATACAGGAGTTCTGAAGTGTTCTAACCCTACTGAAAGGTCACATTGATAGATATAGTAAGGTCTTACTCTTATAGCTACTAGGTCTTGAACTAACTCTTTCATGATATGAGTACAGTCATTTATTCCTCTAAGTAAAACAGATTGATTTCCTAATGGGATTCCTCCATCAGCCATCAATTCACATGCAGCTTTAGAAGCAGATGTGATCTCATCTGAATGATTGAAGTGAGTATTTAACCAAACTGGATGGTATTTTTTCATCATATTTACTAGTTCAGGAGTAATTCTTTGAGGTAATACAACTGGAGTTCTAGACCCGATTCTTACTATTTGAACATGTGGAATAGCTCTTAATCTTTTGAAGATATACTCTAATTTTTCATCTGAAATAAGTAGAGCGTCTCCTCCAGAAAGTAATACATCTCTGATTACAGGAGTTTTAGCGATGTAATCGATAGCTGTATCTATTTTTTCCATTCCTAAAGCAGCGTCTGTTTGACCTGCAAATCTTCTTCTAGTGCAATGTCTGCAATACATAGAACACATATCTGTAACTAATAATAATACTCTATCTGGGTATCTATGAGTAAGTCCTGGAACCGGTGAATCCTCATCTTCATGTAGAGGGTCATCTAGGTCAGCATCTGCCTTATGTACCTCAGCAGCTGTAGGTATTGCCTGTTGTCTTACAGGACATTTTGGATTTGTTGGATCGATCAATGTTAAATAATATGGAGTGATTCCCATTCTAAGGATAGAGTTAGCTGTTTTTACTCCCTCTTCCTCTTCTGGTGATAGGTCAAAATATTTTTTTAAATCTTCTAAAGTTTCAATTCTATTTCTTACTTGCCATTGCCAGTCATTCCATTGTTCATCACTTACATTTGGAAATAATTCTTTTCTTCTGCTTTCGTAGTTTAAATTCATCATAATTTTGTTGCCCCCCCTTTTTATTTTTTATACATATAATTTTTCAAATAAGTTTCTGATAGTTTTAGATTCACGTATGATACCTAATGTAAGGTCAGCATGCCCCTTAGCGTATCCATTTCCTACGATCATTTGTACGTCTTTTCCTACACCTTCAGCTCCTAAAGCTGCTTTTGTAAATGATGTTGCCATAGAGAAGAAATAAACTACCCCATCGTCCTTTGTAATAAGGATAGATGACATCTCTGTGTTAGCTACATTTACATTATTAATAACTACGTCACATACGTCGTCCCCTGTAATCTCCTTTACTTTTTCATAAACTTCAACAGGTTTAGTAGCGTCTGCGATAATTACATGGTGAGCTAGTTTCATATCTAATATTCTCTTTGCATTTTCTTCACTGTATTCAATTACGATAACTTTACCAGAATCTCCAGCATTTACCATGGCTTGATAAGCACATAAAACACCAGATTTTCCACCTCCGCCGATGATACAAACTGTGTCACCTTCTTTAACTAATCTTTCTACTTGAGCAGGAGCACCAGCTACATCCAGTGCAGCTAAAGCTAATTTTTCAGGGATATCTGTAGGTAAAACAGAGTAGATACCGGTTTCAAATAAAATAGCTTGTCCATCTATATCAACTTGGTCGTTAGATACATTTACATTGTTAATCTTATCAATCTTTAATGGTGTAAGGGATAATGAAACTAAGGTAGCTAATTTATCTCCTACTTTTAAAGTTTTATCAGGAAAATCAGAACCGATCTCTTTAACAACACCGATCAACATTCCCCCAGATCCAGTTACTGGGTTTTGCATCTTTCCTCTCTCTCCTACAATCTCATTGATCATAGTAGTCATCTTATCTATATCTTTATTGCACGCATCTTTTATTTGTGTGAATGACGCTGAATCAATATTTAATGTCATTACATCAAGTAATAACTCGTTATTTTTAATCTTCATTGTGTTATCAATTTTTACTGCAGCCTGTGGCATAGTTCCCATAGGTTCTATTACTCTGTGTGTTCCAAATGGACATCCTTTTATCATTTTGCTCCCCCTTATAATCCTAATATAACTCTTGCTTCTGCTGGTGTTGCAATTTGTCTTCCGAGCTCCTTGGCAATCCTTACTACTTTGGCTACTAAGACACCATTAGATTCAGCCAAGACACCTTTTTCTAAATAGATGTTATCCTCAAAACCAACTCTTACATGACCGCCACTTATGATAGCTGCTGTAGCCAATGAAAATTCAAATCGTCCAAGACCGGCAACTGAATAAGTAGATCCGCAAGGTAAGCTGTCTCTTAAGAATAAGAAGTCTCTTAACTCTCCTCCGATTCCTCCATTAACTCCCATTACAAAACTAAAGTGCATAGGAGACTTGATGAATCCTTTTTTATTTAATCTAACAGCCATTTCAATCATAGATTTGTCAAAACATTCCAATTCAGGTTTGACATTTCTTTCTATCATCTTTTCACCAAATTCTTTGATGGTATTTTCTGTATTAGTAAAAACTTCGTCTCCGCCAAAATTTAAAGTCCCACAGTCTAATGTTGCCATCTCAGGGTGTAATTCTGTAGGCTGTAATCTTTCTTCATTGGTCATCCCCACAGCTCCACCGGTAGATGGTTGGACAATAACGTCTGGACATTTTTCCTTGATAGCGTCTATACATAGTTTAAATCTTTCTTTTGACTGGGTAGGAGTACCGTCATCTTCTCTCACATGAAGATGTATGATACTGGCTCCCTCTATATATGCCCCGTATGCTTGCTCTACAATCTCTTCTACAGTATAAGGAACGTTAGGGTTGTGTTCCTTAGTAACTTCAGCACCACATATGGCAGCTGTTATGATTAACTTTTCCATCATTGCCTCCCTTTTTTATTCTCTAAGAAAGCATAAATTAACTTTAAAAATTTAAATTACGCTTATCTGGGTAAAGCGTCACGCTTTTAATTTCTTTGTTTATCTTTAGGTGTTACACAAGTTCCAGTGGCTCTGCAAACAACAATTGGTTCTTCTAAGACTTCACAAGCAGAATCACTGATGTCAACTCTAGGAATGATAACCTTTCTAGCTTCAAAAACCATCCTTCTAGATGTGTTCCCGACTTTTTCTATATAACCGACAGCCTCGATAAAATCTCCTGCATATACTGGAGCCATAAACTCAACGTTGTCATAGGCTTTAAATAATCCCTCGTCTCCATCTTGTCTGATGAGGAGCTCGGTAGCTACATCTCCAAATAAACCTAGCATTCTGGCACCATCTACTAAGTTACCCCCATAATGAGCATCGTGGGTACTCATCCTCAATCTAATCATTACTTCTTTCACAACTCATTCCCCCTTTTTATTTTTTGCATCAAAAAAAACACCTATCTATGATTTAAGACAGAAAATTACCAAGAACTAAAAAGAAATAGCTCTCCACAACTAAAGTTGTGACAGTCAAGATGGATTTTCCCATATTAACCAAGGTTAGCTCTAGCAGATCCAACCTTTCGGCAATTAAGTCCTTCACTTTTAACTTCAGAAGATCCTTTGATCTTTAAGATGTTAAAAGTTACCACAATAAATGCTCCTCTATTATATATTTTATTTATGTAACCTATCTAAGAAAATGAAAACTCATTCATAGATTCGTTACAATACATTTTTACTATATAAAGAACACAAAGTCAAGTGAAAAAAATAATTTTATCCTCGTGGGGAGGAAGTATAAGGGAAAGTCTTTTTCTGACACTACCTATCTATTTACCTAGTTAATTGATAAACTTATTTTTTTAAAGCCAAAGGTATCAAGGATAAAATAAAAATTTAATTATAATATTGTTATTTTTTAAGGAAGTTTTATTTTATCTAATATATTTCAAATGAATAGTTATCATAATAAAGTTATATAATTGATTAATTTTTTTTAATCATAATTATCTATGAAAATCAAAAAATAAAAATTTAATAAAAAAGGAAGTTTATTGAATTTATCAAATAAAGAATAAGGAATAAATATTTTTTAGGAGGTAGTTATATGTATAAACCGAGGAGTATATATGTAGAAGTAGCTTTAGAAACTATTATAGCTAAATTAGGTTTAGATGGACAAAGTGAGGTGAAAGAAGATAAATATAAGGAGATCCAGGAATTGATGGAAAAAAAACCTTGTTTCGTCACCTTGTACAAGGAAGGTGCTCTGAGGGGATGTATAGGAACCATGATACCATATCGAGAAAATTTATTGGAGGAGATAAGAGGAAATGCCATCTCAGCTGCCTTTAACGACCCTAGATTTGAAGCATTAAAAAAAGATGAGTTAGAGAGGTTGGAAATTTCTGTAGATGTTCTCTCTCCTATGGAGGAGGTAGAGGATATAAAAGAATTAGATCCTAAAAAATACGGGATATTAATAAGTGATGGAAGATCTCAAGGGGTACTTTTACCGGATTTAGAGGGAATAGATAGTGTAGAGCAGCAGATAGAGGTAGCTATGAATAAAGCTGGAATAACCCGTAACCCCGGATTGGTTATAAAAAAATTTACTGTGAAAAGGTATAGGTGAGAAGATGAAAGAAGCTTTATTTTATAAGAGGTTAAAGGATAAAAAAATAGGCTGTGAACTATGCCCTCATAGGTGTATATTAGAGGATGGCAGTGTGGGCAGATGTGGTGTAAGGCAGAATATCGGCGGAACCCTGATGACTAAAAACTATGGGATGATTTCGGCTCTTAATATGGACCCCATTGAAAAAAAGCCGTTTTATCATTTTTATCCAGGAGAAGAGGTTTTATCCATTGGAAGTATAGGATGCAATATGAATTGTGCTTATTGTCAAAATTATGAGATAGCTAAGGAATTTAAAGGAATACGAGCTAAGGAATATACCTATGAGGATATATTGAGAAATTTTAAAGGATTTGGAGTAGCATTTACCTATAACGAACCTACCGTTTGGTATGAATTTATGCTGGATGTGGCAAAATTAGCGAAATGCTGCTCTAAAAAAACTATGATGATAACCAATGGATTTATAGAAAGGGAACCTCTGTTGGAATTAACTCCATATATAGATGGGTTTAGTGTAGATTTAAAAGGATTTACAGAAGAAGTTTACTCTGAATTAGGTGGGACTTTAGAAGGAGTTAAAAACACCTTGAAAGTAATAACTGGGAGGAATAAGCATCTAGAGATAGAGTTTTTATTGGTGCCTAAACTAAATGATGATAGGGAGACATTTATAGAGATGGTTAAGTGGGTAAGGGATGAATTGGGATCAAATATTGTTTTACATATAAATGGATATTATCCTAGTTATAAGCTGAAGACTCCAGCGACAGAAAAAAAACTTCTTTTAGAATTTCATGAGGTAGCTAAAAAATACTTGAACTATGTATATATAGGGAATGCAGGGATAGACTTAGATACAGTCTGTAGTTGTGGAAATTTACTTGTTCAAAGGGATGGATGGAATGTAGAAATGCTAGGATTAGGTGAGGATGGCCGATGTAAAAAGTGTGGAGAGAAGGTCGTGGAGACGGGAGGGAGCTATGAAAAAAAGGGAGGAGTTTGTAAAGGGTAAGTTTTACCCTTCTAAAAAAGAAGAAATTGAAGAGATGATTGAATTTTTTTTAAGAATAGAATCTCCTAAAAAAATAGATTGTGAGATATTAGGAGGAATAGTCCCCCATGCAGGTTATGAATTTTCAGGACCATCTGCAGTTCATTTTTTTAATACCTTAAAGGGAAAAGACATTGAGACTGTAATTATAGTAAATCCTAGTCATACAGGTTATGGAGGGGCTATAAGTCTAGATACAAATAAAATCTGGGGTTCTCCTATGGGTGACTTGGAGATAGACCTTGATTTTGAAAAAGAATTGGATTTGTCATATTCGGAAGATGCACATAAATATGAACATTCTGGAGAGGTCATGCTGCCGTTTTTAAAATACTTTATAGAGAGTAAATTTAAAATAGTTCCTATAACAATGAAGATTCAAAGTTATAAAAATGCGAAATATCTGGCTGAAAAAATATATGAAACTGCTAAAAAACAAGGAAAAAAAATTCTGGTGATAGCATCTTCTGACTTTTCCCACTATGTAAAAAAAGAATTGGGATATAAATTAGATCAGTTAGCCATAGACAGGATAATGGAACTAGATAGCCAAGGACTGGAGGAGACAGTAGAAGAATATAATCTAAGTATATGCGGATATGGACCTATTATGACTCTTTTAGAGTATAGTAAATTGGTGGCAGGGGATCCTAAGGTAGAAATTTTAAGGAGGGGGAATTCAGGGGAGAATTATCCCATGGAGGAGGTTGTAGACTATATAACTTTTTTAGTATATAAGTAAATATTTGATTTTAAAGGTAAGAGGAGTCTATCCTTTTACCTTTTTTTATTATCTAGGGGACAAAATAAATAAAATTTATAAAAAATTAGGTTGAGCTTGTTTGGATATAACATCACGTTTTTTTTAGTTGAGTACTAAAATATATTAAATAAGGAGAAATTAATGATCAATTCAAATAGAAAAACATGCTTTTAATATATCGTTCAACATCTATTTATATATTAAAAGCATGAACCTATACTTTTTTAGTTTGTAAAAAACACAAAATGATTTAAAATAAAACTGAAGAGCGCATCTTTCATATATTTAAGATATGTTTAATATATATAATGATAAATTAAATAAATAATACTTGACTTTAAAGTTATAATGATATATTATATGTATATAAAATTAAATTATTATTTATTTAAGATATATCAGGAGGGATGGAAATGAAATTATTTTTTAAAAATTTAAATGAGACAAAGGTAGTTATGGAAAATATGGTTTCTTTTAAAAAAGAAAACGGGGCATTTATTGTAAAGAATTTCAAAGGTAAGGAAAAAGTAATAGCAGGAAAAGTAATAGAGATGACAAATTCAAAATTAGTGATTGAAGGGAATGCAGTCAGAGAAACATATAGATTAGCACCACTTAACTTCTAGAACTACTTATATATATTTTAATTAGACACGGGATATCCGTGTTTTTTTGTGTTTAAATAATTTTAAAGCAGATTTGTTAGAATAAAAAAATGTATAGATTTTATTAAAAAATAAAAATGTTGACTTTTGAAAAAAGAACTAGTATAGTTCATCTGAATGATAAATTATTTTAAGGTACTTCTTTAATGGAGTTTAAAAGGGAAGAGAGGTTAGATGCCTCCGCGGTCCCGCCACTGTAAAGTTGACGAAGGCAAATACCACTGGAGAATTACCTCTGGGAAGGTTGCTTGTAGGATGAAACTGAGCCAGGATACCTGCCTTAAATTATTTTTTATATTACTTGCGAGGACGAGGGTATAGATACTACTTTTTTTGTCGTATCTTTACCCTGAGGTTACTCAGGGTTTTTTTATTACCTGGAAGATTATAAAATTAATTGGGGGAGTTGTGAAGATGGTGTTGGCAGAAAAAAAAGAAGGAAGAATAAAGAGGGGAATTTTGTTGGTTCATTTTGGGACCAGTAGAAAAAAAGCAAGAGAAAATTCTTTGGAAACAATTAACAAGCGTATAGAAAAAGAGTTTAAAGAGTTTGAGATTAGGGAAGCTTATACATCGAGGATGATAATAAAGAAAATATTCAAAGAGGAGGGGATCAGAAAATTAACTCCAAATGAAGCAATAAAAAAAATGAAAGAAGAGGGATTTACTCATATTATAGTACAAGCAACTCATATAATAAATGGAATTGAAGCAGACTGTATGAAGCAAGAGGTAGATGAATATAAAGGCGAGTTTAAAGAGATTAAAATTGGTTCTGGCCTCTTGACTCAGACAAAAGATTATATGGATGTAGCTGATATTTTTAATAAAGAATATTCGGATAGACCAATTGTTTTAATAGGTCATGGGACGGATCATCATGCAGCTTCAGCCTATGGGATGCTCCAATATACCATACAGAAAAAAGGATATAAACATATTTTTGTAGGGACAGTAGAGGGGTACCCTGGATTAGAAGAAGTTATGGAAGATCTGGAAATGAATGGGATAAAAGAGGCAACTTTAGTTCCTTTGATGGTAGTAGCAGGAGTTCATGCAGAGGAAGATATAGCTGGAGACTGGAAAGAGGCATTGGAAGAAAAGGGGATAGGAATAGAAGTTTCTATGATAGGAATGGGAGAGAGAAGAGAGGTACAGGATCTTTTCATTGATCATATAGATGACCTTATAAAGTTTGAGGTTGAAGATATAAAGAAAAAGAAAGAAAATATTTTAAAGGGGGAAAATAATGAAAATTAAAAATATTATTGCGGGAGTATATTTGAGTTTATCTTTGGTATCTTATGCATATACACCTGTTACTGTAAATTTTAGTGACGGAAATAAAAAATATGAGGTTACTTTTACTGAATCTCCTAAAAGAGCAGTGACAACTTCCCATTTTATGACAGAAATTCTTCTTTCATTGGGATTAGAGGACAAGATGGCCGGGACATGCTGGGCAGATAATGAAATTCTTTCAGAATTAAAAGAGGCCTATAATAAAGTGCCTATACTTTCTGAGAGATACCCATCTAAAGAAGTTTTTTATTCTGTTGAGCCTGATTTTGTAAGCGGATGGCATTCATCGTTGAATCCTAAAAGACTTGCAGGAGTAGAAGAACTAATGGAAAATGGAGTAAATCCATATATAATCTCATCTTTAGAAAAGGGAGCAAAAGTAGAAGATGTTTATGAAGATTATATCACCCTTGGAAAAATATTTGATGTAGAAGATAGAGCTGAGAAAATAGTTGATTCTTTGAAAAAAACAGTGGAAAAAGCAAAGCAATTGAAAGGAGATAAAAAAACAATAAGAGTATTTGCCTATGATTCAGGAAAGGAAGCTCCTTTTGTGGTAGCAGGATCTGGCCTTGGAAATGATATCATCACCAAAGCAGGAGGTGAAAATATATTTGAAAATATTCAAGGGAACTATGCTACAGTAAGCTGGGAAAGCATCTTGGAAAAGGATCCTAATGTAGTAATAATAGTGGATTATGGCAATGATGAAGCCCAAGGAAAAATTGATTTTTTAAAGGAAAATGAATTTACAAAGGAACTGGAAGCTGTAAAAGAAAATAAATTTGTTGTTGTATCTTTAGCAGAAATTTCACCGGGGCCAAGGATAGGAAAAGCTATTGAACACCTGGCTCATGGATTTTATCAGGAGATGTAGAGATGAAAAAAAAGATTTTTATATATGCTCTTGTATTAATAATGGTATTTACTTTAGCAGTAAACTTAGGTGCAGTAGACATACCATTTACCACTGTATGGAAGGTAGCCCTTAATAAAGCCAGTAACTTAGAGATCTTTACAAGAACCTGGAGTAAGGGGATAGAAGTTATTATTTGGAAAATCAGATTTCCCAGAGCAATATTAGGATTTATAACAGGAGGCGCCCTTGCATTAGTAGGGGTTTTTATGCAGGCAGTAACAAAAAACCCCTTGTCTGACCCCTATATATTAGGTATCTCAAGTGGTTCAGCAGCAGGAGCCATTACAGCGATGTTTTTTAATTTAGGTGGATTTTCTGTGGAGGGAGGAGCGTTCTTAGGAGCATTTTTAGCTACTGTTATAGTGATCCGTTTGACAAGGGGAGATTATTCATCGGGAAGATTAGTTCTCACAGGGATAGCCGTATCAGCAGTATTTTCATCACTAATAAATCTACTTATCTATTGGGTAAAAAATGATTCTAAAGTGAGAAATGCCATGTTTTGGATGACTGGAAGTTTAGGTGGTGCCCAGTGGAATAAACTATTATTTTCTGGAGTTATTCTAATTTTAGCTGTCATAATAGGACTCTGTCTCTCCAAAGAGTTAGATCTACTTTTATTAGGGGAGGAAGAGGCTCGTATTTTAGGGATAGAAACAGAAAAACTGAAGTTATTTTTAATTATCCTATCTTCACTTTTGACAAGCTCGGTAGTGGCATTAACAGGAACCATTGGATTTGTTGGAATGATTATTCCTCATATAACAAGAAGGGTAACAGGAGCTTCCCATAGAAAATTAATACCTCTAAGTGTTATTTTTGGTGGGATATTCATCATGGGAGCAGACACAGTTTCAAGAATTATTTTTATCCCAGAGGAACTGCCTATTGGAATTCTTACTTCGGCTCTAGGTGGACCGTTTTTTCTATGGATAATAAAAAGAGGATATAATTTTGGAGGGAAGAGATGTTAAAGATAAAGAATTTATCCTATGAAATAGAAGAGAAAAATCTAATAGAAAATATATCCTTTGATGTAGGAAAGGGAATGTTTATAGGAATAGTAGGACCTAATGGCAGCGGTAAATCGACACTTTTGAAAAATATATATAGAACTCTAAAAGGTGAAGGAAAAATAGATCTAAAAGGCCGATGCCTTAAGGTGATTAGTTCTAAGGAACTAGCCAAGGAGATGGCAGTGGTATCTCAGCATGGAGGAAGTGAATTTGATTTTAGCGTATCTGAGATGGTAACTATGGGACGGTATCCACACAAAAGTTTTTTAGGATCTTATAATGGAGAGGATAGAAAAATTGTAAGTGGAGCAATTGAAAAGCTGGGACTGAAAGAATATAAAGAGAGGGCTTTTTTAAGTCTTTCAGGGGGAGAGCGTCAAAGAGCCTTAATTGCAAGGGCTTTAGCTCAAGAAGCTGATATTATAATACTGGATGAGCCAACCAATCATTTAGACATAAGGTATCAACTTCAAATAATGGCGATATTAAAATCTCTATCGATTACAGTAGTTGCAGCGGTACATGATATGAACATAGCTTCCCTTTACTGTGATGAAATAATAGCTTTAAAAAATGGGAAACTTTGGGATAAAGGAAGTGCAGAAGAAGTTTTTTCAAGGGAGTTTTTTAGGGATGTATTTAATGTGGAGACAGAAATTTCAAGGAATATATCCACTCAGAAACTATCTATCACTTATCTTCCAACTGAGATAGTTTATTAAGTTTTATGGATAAGTCGAAAATATAAAATAGGGGGAAGGATGAAAAATAGAAAGAGGTTATTTTTATTAGTAATGATATTAAATTTTATTATGGGGACATTAGCAGTAGCAAATAGTAGAAAGCTAGTTACTATAACTGATAATGTAGGAAGGCAGATAGACATTTCAGTGCCTGTAGAAAGAGCAGTAGTGACTCTAAGATATAACAATGAGTTGATTAGAGCTTGTGGAGCGATAGATAAAGTAATTGCTGTTGACATGAATACAGCTCAAGATAGGGAGTATTGGAGTAATTTTAATGTAGAAGATGTAGTAGGTAAAAATCAAAAGAGCTTAAACTATGAAAAAATAATAAAATTAAAACCTGAAGTAGTTATTTTACCATCTAATGGAGTTTATAAAGAAGCAGAAAAAAAATTAGCTCCTTTTGGAATAAAAGTAATTGTGGTATCTGGTTATGACACCAATGATTTTCATAACCAGGTTAAGAATATTGGGATAATATTTGGGAAAGAAAAGGAAGCAGAGAAGTTTGAAAGATATCATAATGAACCATTAGAATATATTCAGAAAAAATTAAAAGGTGTAAAAAAAAGAACTGTTTATTGGGAAGATGCTAAAGATTATTATACATCTTTTCCAGGGAGTTACTACTATAATATGATTGTAGCTTCAGGAGGAGAGAATGTATTTGAAAATGTAGGTGGGAAAGTAAATGTAGCTCAAGTAGATTCAGAAGCTGTAATTAGTAGAAACCCAGATGTAATAGTAAAAAATATAAGTTTAAAAAGTACAATTAAAGGAACAGGAGTCTATCAAGCACCATCTAAAGAACAGATGGAAGAGGCCGTTGAAAATATAAAACAGAGAAAAGCTTGGAGTGATATAACGGCTGTGAAAAATAACGATGTATATCTAATGTCACAATTTGGACATGGAGGAGCTTCTAAGATGATTGGAGCCGTATACATGGCAAAATGGATATATCCAGATATATTAACAGATTTGGATCCAGATGAGATATTTAGAGTTTGGTTGGAGGAATATCAAGGGTTCAAAGACATAAAAGGACATTTTTATCCAAGTATTGTAAATAATAAATAATAGAATGGGAAGAGGAAATGAAAAGAAATTATGTATATGCAATTATTACTTTATTAATACTGTTATTTTTAGGGATTTCAATGGGAAATGAATGGATAAATATTTTTAAAGTAGATTCAAATGAATTAAATATTTTATATTATCTAAGGGGACCAAGGGTTATTTTTTCAGTTTTAACTGGAATGGGCCTAGGTCTTTGTGGAACATCTATGCAAGTTATTACTAGAAATCCTATGGCAAGCCCATTTACATTAGGGGTATCTTCAGCTGCAGCATTTGGAGCAGCATTGTCTATAGTTATATTTGGAGAAAGGGAGTTATATATTATTTTAGGAGCTTTTTCAGCTACTATGATATGTGCTTTAATCATTTATTTTTTAAGTCTAAGAAATAAAATAGAATCTATAACTATAATAATTATTGGGATAGCCTTAAATTATTTTTTTGCTGCTCTAACTTCAACATTACAATATATTGCTTCAGAGGAAAAGCTGTCTTCTATAGTAAAATGGACTTTTGGTAGTTTTAATGGGGTAGAATGGAGCAATGTCTATGTTGTTTTTATTTTTTTAGTCTTAGTATTTATTGTATTTCAAAAGAAAGCTTGGAGACTAAACCTAATTTGTAATTGCGATGATGACTATGCAATTACTTTAGGAGTTAATGTAGGAAGGGAAAGGTTGGTTATAGGGTTATTGTCTTTAGTTTTGACTGCGAGTATTATTTCTATGAGTGGAATAATAGGTTTTGTTGGGTTGGTAGCTCCTTATATATCTAAAAAAATAGTAGGGGAAAATCATAAATATCTCCTAAGTTATTCTATGTTGATGGGAGGGATATTAGTTATATTATCCGACACAATTGGAAGAACTTTATTTAGTCCTTTAATAATACCTATTGGAATTATTATGAGCTATGTAGGAGTTCCTATACTTATACATCTAATATTAAAAAAAGGAGAAGAAAATTGATAGTAAAAGATTTATCGTACAACTATAAAACAGGATTCTCCATAAAGAACATCAATTTTCAGGTGAAAGAAGGGGAAATATTAGGTGTTTTAGGATCTAACGGGAGTGGTAAAACTACCCTTATAAAAAATATAATTGGTATAAAAGAGGGAGAAGGAGAAGTGTTTTTTAAAGGGGAAGATTTAAAGAGGCTCAATTTAATAAAAAAAAGAAGAAAAATAGCTTACGTTCCTCAAGAGTCTCAAACTAATAATTTAACAGTATATGAAACTATTATGTTAGGGAGGATTCCATATATCAAATATAATGAGACAATGGAAGATAAAAAAATAGTAGATGAATTGATAATGAAATTTAATTTACAAAAGCATAAAAATAGAAAAATGAGTTCATTAAGTGGTGGGGAAAAGCAAAGGACTTATATTGCTAGGGCCTTGGCGCAAAACTCTGAAATAATAGTAATGGATGAGCCAACTAGTAATTTAGATCTTTCAAATGCATTTAATATTTTAAAAATAATAAAAGAAGTTATTAAAAAAAAGAAGATGAGGTGCTTAATTATAATTCATGACTTAAGTTTAATAGGGAGATTTTGTGATAAGTTATTGTTATTAAAAAATGGTAGACAGATTCACTTTGGAGATAAGGAAAGCACTTTTAAAAGTGAAATTTTAGAAAATCTATATGAAGTTAAGGTTAAAGTTACCAAGATTAATGAGGAACATTTTATATCTCCTCAAGAATAGAAATTATCCATTACTTATCTTCCAATAAATATATATTATTAGATTTATAAAAAAGCAGCCCTTTGGGCTGCTTTTAACATTTCACTACTTTTTTAACTATAATTCCAGGATTATACATATATACATAGGCTGCAATAAAAGCTGTCACTGGAGCTACGATTAGAAGAGATGTAGTTCCTATAAGGGTTTTGGCAATCTCAACAGAAACTAATTTACTGTTTAAAATTGTGTTTAAAGATAACCCTCTATCAACTAAGAGCATCATCATTGTGATATTTCCCCCTGTATAGGCTAATAATAAAGTCGTAGACATAGTTCCTATTACAGCATTACCTATATTAAACCCCGATTTAATTAATTGTTTTTTAGTTATATTAGGTGAGTTCTTTTTGATCTCTTCCATACTTACCGCCATATCCATAGCAATATCCATAGCTGCTCCCGAAGCACTTATTATTATCCCGCTATAGAGAATTTCTACCAAGTTTATGCTGAAGTTCCCTGCCGCTATTAGAGCTTGTGACATAGGCATAGTTAAACCTGTAAATGATAAAGAACCTAGAAATAATCGTGTCATTAGAAAAGCAGCAATCAGTCCTGTTATAGTGCCTAAAAAGGCGACGCCTCCTTTCTTGGAAAATCCTGCTACTGAAAATACTATTATTCCTGTTAAGATTGAAATAAATATAAATGTAGTTATCATGGGGGAATCTCCACTTAAAATTCGAGGAATAAGTTGATAATATATCATTCCAATGGCTGCCAAAAAGGAAAGTAATGATTTAAATCCTATTTTTTTAGCATATAGTACTAGGAATATAGAGAATATTATTAATAGTAATAATAGTGAAGGCACTCTATATAAAGAAATAGGAGTGATTATTAGTTTATTATTGTTTTCAACTATTGAAACTAATGCTTTATCTCCAACTTTATAAAATTCATCATATTCTGGACTTCCATTTAAACGGTTTAAAGTTTTTATCTTTTGATTTTTTCTATCTTTTGACAATATTTCTAATCCTAAGATTTGTGATCCTATTCTAGAAACTCCTCTATGTATTAACTGTTCGTTGTTTACATTAGTTATTTTAGCTATATATTCATTTTTTTCTAGTATATTCTCCTTTGAAAAATACAATAACATAGCTATTATAAAAGAGAATAATATAATATTGTGGTTTTTCATTATTGCTCTCCTTTGTAGATCTATTAATTATAAAGTTTTATCATTTCTTTTCCAATTTCTGTATTATCTTTGAAACCTCCAAAAGCTTCAGATCCTTGACCTATTGCCGATAAAGGTATTTGTGATCCAGTATGATCAAATGTAGTGAATCCTACACCTGCTCTTTCATTTAAAATATGTGATGCTGCAATTGCAGTTGGATTATATCCACCATATAAACTTTCATTGTCAACATTTTTATCTTCAGCATCCATTGCGCTTATCATTCTAGATCTTTCATCTGATGTTAAGTTATTTAAACCTAAATTAGTTTCTAAGAACTTCATATATTTTTGTCTATCTCCTGTGTACATTTTCTCAAGAGTACCATTAATAGAAACCTTAACATTTTTTATTACATCAAGATCTAATGGTTTACCAGATCCGTACCCCATTCCTAATCCACCTGTTTCATGATCTCCAGCTACAACTATAAGTGTATCTTCTTTATGCTTGTCATAGAACTCCATAGCTACTTCTATAGATTTATCAAAAGCTAAAGTATCATATATAGTTCCTGCCACATCATTAGCATGTGATGCATGATCTATTCTTCCACCCTCTACTACCATGAAGAAACCGTCTTTATCTCTTGCTTGTAGCACTTCTATTCCTTTATTTGTAATATCTGCTAAAGATGGTTGATCTTTTTGAGTATTCATTCTGTCTACTTCGTATGGAAGGTGTGATAGTGTTAATGCTGCAAATACTTTCTCATTTTTACTAGGTTTATAATTTATAAAATCTTTAGAAGAAGTTTCACCAATAAAAGTTTTATAGCCATTGTTTCTCATTTCAGTTAATAAACTCCCGTCTTCTCTTTTTGAACCTGTTGTACTAGAAGAAACGAAATGTCTATATCCTCCACCTGCTATGAAATCTACATTTGATTTTGAGAAATCCTCTGCTATCTCATTTTCATTTCCTCTACTTATATTTTTAGCTACATATGCTGCAGGAGTTGCATGAGTAATTCTTGTAGTACTTATTACTCCAATTGCTTTACCGGCTTCTTGTGCATAGTCCAAAGTACTCTTTAATTCTATACCGTTTGGAAGAACTGCAATCATTCCATTATTTGTCTTTTCTCCAGTTGCTAATGCTGTGCCTGCTGCTCCTGAATCTGTAACTAGATTATTAACTGAGTGCGTGGTGTTTAATCCTGCTACTGGCATTTTGTTCATAGTTAGTTTGTAATCATCGCCTTTATCCTGCTGAACAAAATATTCTGCCATCTGCCTTTGGGAAGCTCCTAATCCATCACCGATAAACATAAATACATACTTTGGTGCAGCTAAAGCCATCACCGATACCCAAAAAAATATTACTCCACTCAACAATTTTTTCATTTTTCCCTCCTGTTTTTTATTTGTATTTGTTTCTAGAATTACTATAACAAAAGCATGTAAAAGGAGGAACTATTTGAGGTAAAGATGATGTAAAATTAAATTTTTCATATAAATTTTTTTTTTATAAAAAGGGGAAAAAAAATTCACCTAAAATATAGAAATAATAGCTATATATTCTTTATAATTTTATAGATTGATTTTGTTGACAAAAGTAAAAACTAGTAGTATAATGTGCATCGTAATATAAAATTAAATACATTGTTTGACTTGAAATAGTCGATTCAATGGTGCTGTGAGAGTGTCGTTAGGCAGAATTGTCCATCTCATTGGTGCTACAGGAGTATCATTAAGCTAAAGCTCATCCTGTGAATTGATATTTTAAGTTGAACCTTTAGGGGTCAACTTTTTAAAGTTGGCCTTTTTTTTGTGTTTATATGTTTTTAGGAGGGAAAAATGAAGAGAAGTTTTTACAAAACGTTACTTATATTGGCACTGCCAATAACAATTCAAAGTTTAATATTGGCATCTGTAAATATGGCAGATGTATTTATGATTGGGAAATTAGGAGGAATGCAGGTGGCATCCTTAGGTTTAGCTAATCAAATAGTATTCTTGATGACAACATTTATAATGGGAGTGAATAGTGGAGCAGCTGTATTTATTGCCCAATACCATGGGAAGAAGGATTATTCTAAGGTGAAATATATCGTATCTATATCTACTATACTGAGTATATTGATGGCTCTATGTTTTTGGTTTATTTCATATATTACACCGGAGTATATCATTGGACTCTATACAAAAGATCCAATGGTTATAGAAACTGCATCAAAGTATCTTAAGGTAGTAGCTTGGTCATATGTGGCTTCAGCGGTATCATTTTCATTTTCTATATTACTCAGAGGATTAGGAGAAAGTCAGCTACCTATGTTGACAAGTTTTTTATCGTTGGTGGTAAATATTGTATTAAATTACCTACTCATATTTGGTAATTATGGATTCCCGGAATTAGGGGTAGAAGGAGCTGCATTAGCTACATCTATAGCTCGTGGAATAGAGTGTGTAGTGGTAGTAGCAGTCATCTATAGAAGAAGGTACCCGATAGCTATAAAACTAAAGGAATTCTTTAGTTTTGATATGGTAGTATTAAAATTATTTGTTGTGACTGCAGGAGCAGTTATCGTAAATGATATCTTATGGGCATTGGGACAGACTGTGTATAGTGCTGTCTATGGTAGGATAGGAACAGAATCATTAGCTGCGATAAATATAGAGAATAGTTTTGAAAGATTAGCGGTAGTAGGAATAATTGGATTTGCTAATGCAGCTACAGTGATGATAGCTCATAAAATAGGACAGGGAAAATTAGACGAAGCTTATTCTGATGGGAAGAAATTTTATAAAGTTTCATTCGGGTTAGCACTTCTTTTAGCAATTCCTCTAGCCTTACTTTCTTCTAAATTAGTTGGGATGTATAATGTAGATGAAAATGTATTGAAACTTGGTCAATATACATTGATAGCATTCTGTATATCTTTCCCATTTAAGGCTCTCAGTATGACTAAAATGGTAGGAGTTCTAAGAGGTGGAGGAGATACAAAGTTCGCCATGGGAATAAATCTTATAGCCCTATGGATGGTAGGGATACCTGGAGCAATATTCGCAGCCTTTTATTTAGGACTTCCTATATATATAGTATACTTGGCTACTTTAGCAGAAGAGTTTGTACGTATTGTAATTGGAATGAAAAGGTTTGTAAGTAAGAGATGGATAAATAAGTTGGCATAGAATAAAAAATATAAAAACAGGCAGCCAACGGCTGCCTGTTTTTATATTTCTATTTTCCTATATATTTTTAGGTAGAACTTTATTTAAAACTACTCCTACAATAGCGGCTACTGCTAGACCAGATAGTGAGATAGTTCCCCATAAAACTACATTACTGATAGCTATTCCTAAAACAAAGATAAGAGATGCAATGATTAAATTTCTTGAGTGAGCAAAATCTAATTTAGCTTCAATTAACGTTCTTACTCCTACACTTGAAATCATTCCGAATAAGATGATAGATATTCCCCCCATAACAGGAGTAGGGATTGTCTGTAGAACAGCACCAAATTTACCTATAAATGATAGTGCGATAGCATATACAGCTGCGATTCTAAGGACTGCAGGATCATAAACCTTGGTAACGGCTAAAACACCTGTATTCTCACCATAAGTTGTGTTAGCTGGTCCACCGATTAATCCAGCGAAAAGTGTAGCGATACCGTCTCCTAACATAGTTCTATGAATTCCAGGTTCTTCGAAGAAATCTTTTCCAACAACGGCTCCGTTAGTTGTGATATCTCCAATATGTTCTATAAATACTACTAGAGCTATAGGAGCTATTGCGATAACAGATGTCCATGAAAATTTAGGTAGAGTTGTAAGATCTTTTAAAGCACTGTCTGTAAATCCAATCCATTTAGCATTAGCAATAGGAGTAAAATCTACTAGTCCAAATAAAACTGCTAATGTGTATCCTACCATAACTGAAACAAGGATGGGAACTAATCTAAAGAATGATTTTTCTAAGACTGAGATTATTACCATAGTAGCTACTACAACTAGAGCAATAATTAAACCTTTTGGTTCAAATTTACCATTACTATATCCAATCATATTTAAAGCAACCGGACTCATTCTAAGACCAATAACCATGATGATAGGACCAACAACTATTGGAGGGAAAAATGATTTTACTTTTTCAACACCGAATACCTTAATGATTATAGCCATTAAAATGTAGATAAAACCTGCTGATATAACTCCTGCTTTTACAGCACCAATACCGTCGTGCTTTAGAACTAAAGAGATAGCTCCAATAAACGCGAAACTAGAACCTAAAAATACAGGGACAACTTTCTTTGTACAAAGATGAAATAATAGTGTACCTCCCCCTGCAGCTAATAGTGCGATAGATGGGTTAAGTCCAGTTAAGAATGGTACTAATACAGTAGCCCCAAACATAGCTAGTACATGTTGTAACCCCAGTAAATATTTTGTCTTTCCATTAATTTTATGCATTTTTTTCTCAATCCTCCTAATTTTTTTTCAAAAAAAAAGATAGTAAAATCTATCTTTTAATCAATTTATTTATAAATTTTTCCTTATTGACAATAAACCTGTCATGGAAACAACTTCCTACGATAGTTTCTTCGTGGATAACAACAATTTCGAAAGAAAGTTTTTTCCCATCGATCTCATTTAATGTAGCAATACAATTTAATTTATCTCCTACCAAGTTAGCTTTTAGATGTTTAGCGTTTACAGATATACCTACTGTGGTATTTTCTTTATCCAGGTATTTTTCAACACTAAGAAATGCAGCTTTTTCCATAAAAGCAATTAAATTTGGAGTAGAAAAAACATCTAATCCGCCAGATTCCATTTTTATGGCAGTTTCCGATGAATTTATAACTTTTTCTAATGTGTAAGATAGATCTTTTTTTAACATTGTATTACCTCCTCTACTTTAAACTTTCGAAATTATACTCTATTTATTTATAGATGTCAATAAATAAAAAAAAGAAACTCTTCAATGAAGAGTTTCTTTAGAGTTTGTCTTAAGCTACAGAAAATATATTTTCCTGAAATTCTTTAGATTTAGTAATGGTGAAATTAACAGTTTTTCCAATTAAGAATGAACAGATTACAGCATAAATAGCTGTATCAAACCCTAAGAAATAAGCACAGATTAATATTACAATACAGTCTGCTACCATCATTACATTTCCTACAGGAAATTTGAAAAGTTTATGAAAAATTTGAGCTACAATAACTGTTCCTCCAGTGTTACTACCAAAAGCTACAGCCAGTCCGATTCCAATACCGATACAGACAGCTCCTGCAACAACAGCGATAAATTTAAATGTTAAACCATCAGAAGAAGGATGAACAAATCTTAAGAAACTATGTGTAAACCATTCATAGAATGGAAATAATATAAGTGCGTATGTAGTAGTAAGAGCATATTTTTTTCCTATAATAAGAGCACCTAAAATAAATACAGGAATATTAAGTAATAACATAGCCTGACCTATGGAAAAATTTGAAAAAAGCGTGTTTATTAAAATTGCCAGTCCTGTGAATCCTCCAGCAGTAAACTTTGCAGGGCCTAAAAAGTTAGTTATACCCATTGCTGCTATAAAAAATCCTAGATTAATAAATAAAAATTCCGTTAGATGTTTTTTTCTTTTTGACATTACTTTACTCTCCTTTTGTATAATTATTTTAGTCTTAACAATACATTGTATACTATTTTCTAGGTATTGTAAATGGAAAAGTTAAAATATTTTAACGTACATAAAGGGGGGACTAAGAGTTGTAAAATTTGGTATTTTTAAAATAAATAAAATCTGTTGAATAAGCTTAAAATTAGAGATATACTAGTAATAAGAAGAAACTAAAAAAAGAAAATTAAGATCAAAAAAATTCATTACAAGTAGGCTCAAATGATCAGAAACGTCGTGAATATTTTTTTGATAGTATAGAAAATTAGAAAACCTTAATTGTGTTTGTTTGGATGCAGCTTCACGTTGCTTTTTTAATTGATAGAGAAAAAACATGGGGAGGATAAAATATATGAAGAAAAGGATTTTAATATTAACTGGAATTTTGGCACTGGGGATAGCGAGTCACCTCTATATGAGTCAAAATTATATAAAAAAAGAAAAAAAGATAACTTTACAAAAAGTGGATGAAAAAAAAGTTAAAGCAGATGAAAAAAAAGCCCAAATTAAGGAGGTTGCGATAAAGGTGGAAAATAAATATAAATGGAATTTAAACGATATATACAATGACTGGTCAATGTGGGAGAAAGATTTTACCCAAATGGGAAAAATGATGAATAAAATAGATGGATATAAGGGGGAAATTTCTAAAGATCCTGAAACTTTTACAGAATTTTTAAAATTACAGGAGAAGGTGGATATCCTATCCTATAAGGTTTATCTATATCCAAATATGAAAAAAGATTTAAACGGGGCAGATCAAAAAGCCGGGGAAAATCTCCAGCGTATTATAACACTCTTTAGCCAGTATAGTACTTCTACAGCTTGGGTGACACCAGAAATTTTGACAATCCCAAAGGAAACCATGGCCAGCTGGATAGAGGGGAATCAAGATTTAAAACCATATGAATTTAACCTAATGGAATTATATCGACTGCAAGGACATATATTGGATGCAAAATCAGAAAAATTAATCTCTTATTACGGTCAGTATCAAGGAGCTCCTAAGAGTATATATTCGGAGTTATCTACTACCGATATTAAATTTGGTGAGGTAGAATTCAACGACGGAACTAAACTGCCTATGACTTATGGAAACTATAGTAAAATTATGGCAACTAACCTGGACCAAGGGGAAAGAAAAAAGGCTTTTGATATTCATTATAAAACTTTTGAAAATTATAAAAATACCTATGGTGCAATCTATAGAAGTTCATTACAAAGAGATTTTGCAGTGGCTCAAACGAGAAATTATAACTCTACCTTGGAAGCTGCTCTGGAAAAAAATAATATACCCACTTCGGTATATGAAAATCTAATAGAGGTTGCTAAAACAAATAGTGAACCACTGAAGAGATATGCCAGACTCAGAAAGAAAATACTAGGATTAGAAAGTTATCATAGTTATGATGGTTCGATTCCATTGGTTGATTTTCAAAAAGAATATGAATATGATGATGCCAAACAATATGTATATGATTCTATAGCTCCCTTAGGGAAAGATTATGGAGCTAAGATGAAGACAGCCATAAGTGATGGCTGGATAGATGTATATGAAAGTAAGGGTAAGAGGAGTGGTGCATACTCTGTAGGTGTATATGGTGTCCATCCATATATGCTCATGAACTATAATAAGACTTTGGATAATGTATTCACACTGGCTCATGAATTGGGCCATACTATGCATACTCTTCTTTCTAGTGAAAACCAGCCATTTGCAACCCATGACTATACTATATTTGTAGCTGAAGTAGCTTCTACATTCAATGAGAGGCTGTTACTCGACCATATGCTGAAAAATACCGTTGATCCCAAGGAAAAGATCGCATTATTGCAGCAAGCCATCAGGGGGATAACTGGAACATTTTACTTTCAGTCGCTTTTGGCAGATTATGAGCTCCAGGCACATAGGTTAGTGGAAGAGGGGAAACCTGTAACGCCAGATGTACTGAGCGAAATTATGGCTAAGTTATTCAAAGAATATTATGGGGATTCAACAGAAACTGATAAGATAATGGAAGTTCTATGGGCTAGGATACCACATTTCTTTAATTCTCCTTATTATGTATACCAATACGCCACTTGTTTTGCTTCATCGTCGGTATTTTATGACAGGATAACCAATGAGAGTTATAATGCGAAGGAGAGGGAAGAGGCTCTAGAAAAATACCTTACCCTTTTAAAATCAGGAGGGAATGACAACCCTATGAATCAATTGAAAAAAGCAGGGGTAGATCTGTCTAAGAGGGAGACTGTAGAAGCTGTTACCAGGGATTTAGATAAACTTTTAGATCAATTAGAAGAGGAAATAAATAAACTTAATTAAGAAATATTGATTAAAAAGGACAGATAAAATCTGTCCTTTTTTAATGTTTAGAAAAACATAAAAAATTATAGTTTGGAAAATTTGACCTATAACTCTTTAGTATGGATTTTAATAAAAAAAGACGAGAAATTAATCTCGCCTTTTACTGTATAATTATTAATTACATATAGATTCCGATTCCAGGTCCGATAGGTAATCCTAACGACATCCATACAATTAATAAGATTGACCAACCAATTAAGAATGCCATTGAGAATGGTAACATGATAGAGATCAATGTTCCCATAGATCCTTTTTTGTCATATTTTTGCATGAATACGATGATCATTGCAAAGTAACTCATTAATGGAGAGATTATATTTGTAGTTGAATCTCCAATTCTGTATGCTAATTGTGTAAATTCAGGAGTATATCCTACTCTCATTAACATTGGTATAAATACTGGTGCTAAGATAGCCCATTTTGCTGAAGCTGATCCCATGAATAAGTTTAAAATTCCTACTACTAAGATAAACCCAATGATTAAAGGTATACCTGTCATTCCTGTAGCTTCTAATAAACTTGCTCCTTTAACAGCTAAGATAGTACCTAAGTTAGAGTAGTTAAAGAAAGCGATAAACTGTGCAGCGAAGAATACTAATACTAAGTATCCAGACATAGTTGCCATAGATTTACTGATCATTCCCATAACATCTTTATCAGATTTTATAACTCCTATAGACATACCGTAAGCTAATCCTGGTACAGCAAAGAATAATACGATGATAGGAACTAATCCGTGACCTAAGAAATTTTTACCTAATACGAAGTATAACGGTACTAAACAGATGATTAAAGCTATAGTTGCTAATCCAGCAGCTCTTAAACCTTTCTTTTCTACAGATGTAACTTCATCAAATTCTAAAGTGTCGTCCCCTTCATATTTTCCTAGTCTAGGTTCAACGATTTTTTCTGTAACAAACCATCCAATGACAGCTATTAAGAATGTAGAAACAAACATGAAGAAGTAGTTTGCAGTAGGTGCAACTTCATATGCATGGTCTAAAAGTCTAGCTGCTTCTGTAGAGATACCACCTAATAATGGATCTATTGTACCGATTAAAAGGTTCGCTGAGAATCCTCCTGATACACCGGCAAAGGCTGCTGCTAATCCTGCTAATGGATGTCTACCAAATGATAAAAATATTAATGCTGCTAATGGTGGCAATACTACGTAACCAGCATCAGATGCAACATTTGACATTATTCCTAAGAATACTACCATTACAGTAACTAACTTCTTTGGAGTAGAAAGTGCTGTTTTCTTTAATAAGATTGCCATTAATCCAGATCTTTCACATACACCGATACCGATGATAGCTACTAAAACTGTTCCAAGAGGAGCAAATCCAGTAAAGTTTGTAACGATATGTGTGAAGATATAGTTAAGTCCCTCTGCATTCATCAAAGATCTAGTTTGGATAACCATGTTTTCCATTTGCATTGTTTTTCTATTTATTCCTTCAAATTCAACTGACCAACCTAATGCTGCTCCTATTCCAGATATAACGACCATTACAAGTGCTAAGATACCAAATAGTGTTGCTGGGTGTGGTAATGCATTACCACCTTTTTCAATTACGTTTAAAAATTTGTCAACGAAACTAACTTTTTTCTTGCTTTTAATTGTTGATGTACTCATACATTCCTCCTCGAGTTTTTAATTAATAAATTTAGTTTTTTATTAGAATTATATTAGGAGTATAACTTAGATAAAAGAGAAAGTCAAATAATTCGTTTTGAAAACAGGATGAAACTGTCTATAAGAGAACATGGAAGTGATATAAAAGGGTTTTGTTATAAAAAAATAGTATTATTTTTGGTTATGGTTGTTTTTTAGAAGTATTTTTTAGTAACTAAAATGTTTCTAAAATAATGGTTAAAATTAAATAAAATTAATAAAACTTTGATTTTAATAAAAAAAAGACAAAATAAAAAGGTCAAATCTTAGAAAAAAACAGATTTTATTGCTTAAATTAAAACTTTGATCTATAATTTACCTATAGAAAAGAATTAGGTTTAAAGTAAAAAAATACACTTTAGGTGTTTTTTTGTGATAAACTGAATTATAGATAAAATAATAAATATTAATGATGAGGTGTAAAATGAAAATGATATTAAAATATATAGGGAAGATTATTTTGTTTTTTTCAAAACAAGTATTCCAAGCAGCCTTAGTGGTGATAATATTTTTAGCTATTATAGCAGGAGTATTAACTGCTACTTTAACTGAATATAAAAAAGAAGTTGTAATTGAAAAAAATACATATCTAGAACTTGATTTTTCTAAGGGAATGATTGAAAAAGATGGAGGAGGGTTATTTAAATTAGAAAAATCTTTAAATCTATACCAGGTATTAGAAGGAATTAAAGAAGCTTCTAAGGAACCTAATATAGATGGGATATATATGGATATTGACCGTGTAGATCTTTCAGCTAACCATATAGAGGAAATTGGGGAAGCGTTGGATAAGTTTAAAAAAAGCGGGAAAAAAGTATATGCATTTACTAGAAATATAAATAATCAAAATTATAGATTGGGGATATATGCTACAAAGATAGTTATGCCACCGATTCAATCGGCTATGATTGATTTGAGTGGGTATTATAGGGAATTTAATTATTTTAAAGGATTAGCAGACTATGTGGGTATAAAATTTAATGTAATACACATAGGAAATTATAAAGCTTACGGAGAGCAGTATTCGAAAGGTAAGATGTCAAAAGAGTTTAAAAAAGATATTAAAAGGGTATATGACAGAGTATATAATGATAGGATAGAAGAGATCTCTAAAAGAAGAGATATAGAAGAAATTGCAATGAATAAAGCTGTATTAGATGGAGAACTGGTTATGAGAAATCCAATATATGGAGAAAAAATAGGTCTTATAGATGGACTCAGTTATCAGAGCGAATTTGATGAAAAATACGAAGTGGGAAATAAATTATCTTTAGAGGATTATTTGACTACCATTAAAAAGACTAAGAAAAAAGAAAAAATTGCTTTGATATACGCTTCTGGAGACATAGTTTATAGTGGCGGCCGTGAAAGTGAAAATAGCATAGATATAGAAAGTATGAAAAAAGAGTTGAAAAAAGCAGACGAAGATGAAGAGGTAAAAGGAATAGTGCTGAGAGTTAACTCTCCTGGTGGTTCTGCTCTTGCTTCTGAAATAATCCATCATGAAATCTCTAAATTGACTAAACCTGTCTATGTATCTATGGGAGGAGTAGCGGCATCAGGAGGCTACTATATATCTTCAGGGGCAAAACGAATATTTGCTACAAAATCAACTATAACAGGGTCTATAGGTGTGGTATCTATAATTCCTGAGATAAGTGGATTGGTAGAAAAAACGATGATCAATATAGAAAGGGTAGAAAAAGGAAGGTATTCTGGAATGAATTCGTTGACGGCAAAGATGACACCGGGAGAAAGTGAAAAGATAAGGGTATCTAGCTTAGGGATATATGATGAATTTAAAAATAGAGTAAGTACAGGAAGAAATATTCCTTTAGATAAACTAGAAGGTATTGCAGGTGGTAGAATTTGGTTAGGAGAAGAGGGAATAGAGAATGGACTGGTAGATGAAATTGGCGGACTTGAAACCACTATAAAAACTCTAGCAGCAGATTTAAAATTAGCAGACTACCAAGTGATTGAAATAACAGAGAAAAAAGGGATGTATGAAATTATATTGGGGTATAAAAATATATATAGTAAAGTGAGGAGTTTTGTAAACGCGCCTATGATAGAATCTGTACGATTTGAGGCGAAAAAACCACTTTTATTGATGCCCTATGAATTTAATTAAATTATTGACACTGTCCTAGGTAGATATGCTATACTTTTAGGAAGTAATAGTCATCTGTAAAGGGTATAACCAATATTTTTACGAATGAATATTTATTTCATAGATTAGAAATATTGTCATAGAGAAGCAAGAAATGCATTTAAATAAAGAGAATGAATAAAGGGAGGAACAACAATTGGTTAGAAAAATTAAATCTAAAGGAAATAAAGCGGCAGGAAATCAAGGGGATATCTTAAAGCAGGCTCAAGTAATGCAACAAAAAATGTTAGAGATCCAAGAGGAATTAAAAGGTAAAGAATTAGAAACTTCAGTAGGTGGAGGAGCAGTAAACGTTAAGATTAATGGACAAAAAGAGATCCTTTCAATAAATATCTCAGATGAAATCTTAAAGGAAGCAGTAGAAGATAACGATAAAGAGATGTTAGAAGATCTTATCGTATCAGCAGTAGCAGAAGCAATGAGACAAGCTGAAGAATTAGCAGAAAAAGAGATGTCATCAGTAACTGGTGGAATGAATATTCCAGGGTTATTCTAAGAATAACTTCAAATTATATCTAAAAGAGCTTTCGAGCTCTTTTTTTTGTACAATATTATGTTGTTTTTTTTGATTTACTGTGATTATTTGCTGGGAATATAAAAAAGTTGTGCTATAATATAGTGGTATAACTAAAATTTATAATCAGTAAGGAAATAGGGAGTGAATCGATGAAGGAACAGAAAAAATATAAGATATTTGGATTGCTGATCTACTATATCTTAAGAGTTTTATCTAAAACTTATAAAGTTGAAAAGATAAGCGCAGAAGGAGTTATGGATGAAAATGCAGTATATGTTTCTTGGCATAATAAAATAGTTCCCATTACTGTGATTATGGATAAATTAAAGAAAAAAGCTGCTCTTGCTAGTGCTTCTAAAGATGGTGAATTAATCAGTGTACCCTTGGAAAAATTTGGGTATAAAGTAGTCAGAGGTTCTAGTGGAAGAGATGCAGTTAAAGGCCTTTTGAAGATGGTTAAATTTTTAAAAGATGGATATATTGTAGGAACACCAGTAGATGGGCCAAAGGGACCTGTATATAAGGTTAAGCCTGGTATGTTGTTTTTAGCTCAAAGATCCGGGAAAAAATTGGTTCCAATTGGTGCTGCATCTAAAAATAAATGGGTATTTGAAAAAACTTGGGATAAGATAGAACTACCTAAGCCGTTTTCTAAGATAGTTTGTATATTGGGAGAGCCTATAAGTATAGCACCCGAGGAAGACCTAAATGTAGTGGCATTGAAAGTAGAGAAAATCTTATTGGAGTTAGATAAACAGGCAGAAATTAAATTAAACAATTAAAAATAATAAATATTAAAAATAGAAGGAGAAATATTATGAGTAAAAATTTTTATGTAACAACACCTATATATTATGTAAATGGAGATCCCCATGTGGGAAGTGCTTATACGACTATAGCAGCAGATGTATTGGCTAGATATAAAAAAACAATGGGATATGATGTATTTTTCTTGACTGGTTCAGATGAACATGGTCAAAAAGTTGAGGAAAAAGCTATTGAGATGGGATACACTCCTCAAGAGTGGACAGACAAGATGTCAGTAAGATTTAAAGAGATGTGGGAAAAATTAAATATAGATAACAATGATTTTATTAGAACAACTGAAGATAGACATAAAAAAGCAGTACAAAAGATCATTCAAAAAGTATATGACAATGGGGATATATATAAAGGGTCTTATGAGGGGAAATATTGTGTTTCATGTGAAACTTTTGTTCCTGAAAATCAAATCGTAGGAGAAAATGGATGTCCGGATTGTGGTAAAGAACTAGGAGTAGTAAAAGAGGAGTCATACTTCTTTAAAATGAGTAAATATCAAGATATGTTATTAAAACATATAGATGAAAATCCTGAATTTATCCTGCCAAAAAGCAGAAGAAATGAAGTTATATCTTTCATAAAGCAAGGATTGATGGATCTTTCTATCTCAAGAAATACTTTTGACTGGGGAATTCCTTTAAAGATAGATGAAGAACATATTACCTATGTATGGTTTGATGCACTTACAAATTATTTAACTGCTGTAGGGTATGAAAATAATGAAGATATGTTCTCTAAATTCTGGAAAGATGGAGAGATAGTACACCTGTTAGGAAAGGATATATTAAGATTCCATGCTATAATCTGGCCTTGTATGTTATTAGCTGCTGGGGAGAAATTACCAGAGAAGATAGTAGCTCATGGATGGTGGACTGTAGCAGGAGAAAAGATGTCAAAATCTAAGGGAAATGTAGTGGATCCTATTGCAGAAATAGAAAAATATGGTGTAGATGCATTCAGATACTTCCTACTTAGCGAAGTTCATTTTGGAAGTGATGGAGACTATAACACTACAGCTATGATCAACAGGGTAAATGCAAACCTATCTAATGACTTAGGAAACTTATTAAATAGAACCTTAGGAATGTATAGTAAGTATTTTGGTTCAGTAGTTGAAGCGGGAGAAGGCCATGAAATTTATGATGATGAAATTAAGGTATTATGGGAAGAAACACTGGCAGAAGTAGATAAATATATGAGTACTGTTGAATTTTCTAAGGCTTTAGAAGCTATATGGAAATTTGTATCAAGAATGAATAAATATATCGATGAAACTATGCCTTGGGCTCTAGCTAAAACTGATGAAGGGAAACCTAGATTAGCAGTAGTATTGAAAAATTTAGTGGAAGCATTGAATAAAATAGCGGTAATGGTATATCCATATATTCCAGAATCAGCTTCTAAGATGTGGGAACAATTAGGAATTGATGGGGATATAAAAACAGCTAAGGTAGAAGATATAAAAGCATGGGATATCCTAAAAGCTGGACATAAATTAGGAGAAGCTACTCCTATTTTCCCAAGATTGGAAAAACCTGTAGAAAAAGTAACGTTAGAGATAAATAAAGATTTAGTTATTGAAAACCCTATTGAGATTACTGATTTTGAAAAAATAGAGATGAAAGTAGTGGAGATATTAGAAGCAGAATTAGTAGAAGGTTCTAAAAGATTGATTAAATTCAAGGTAGAGACAGGGTCAGGAATCAGACAAATAGTATCTGGAATAGCTAAGACTTATAAAAAACCTGAAGAATTAGTAGGGAAAAAAGTTATGGCAGTATTGAACTTAAACTCTGTAGAGTTACAAGGAGAAATATCACAAGGGATGTTACTGACGACAGTTGAAAAAAAGAGAACTAAATTAATCTTTATAGATGAAGCTGTAAAAGTAGCTAGTAAGATAAAGTAATATACAGATTATTTTCCAAAAAATCCCACAGTTTTATAGATTGAATAAACTTATAAAATTGTGGGAAAAAGAAACTATCGAGTATGTGGAGGTAAAAAAATGAGAAAAATTACAAAAGCAGTTATACCAGCAGCAGGATTAGGGACTAGAGTATTGCCAGCAACAAAGGCTCAACCTAAAGAGATGCTGACTATCGTAGATAAGCCATCATTACAATACATAGTTGAAGAATTAGTAGAATCTGGAATAACAGATATTGTTATAGTAACAGGAAGACATAAGAATTCAATAGAGGATCACTTTGATTATTCTTATGAAGTAGAAACTACTCTAGAGAAAAAGGGAAAATTAGAATTATTAAATAAGATAAAGGATATATCTGATATGGCTAATATATTCTACGTAAGACAAAATCATCCTCTAGGATTGGGACATGCAATCTTGAAAGCTAAACCATTTATAGGTGATGAGCCATTTGTTATTGCTCTAGGTGATGATATTATGTATAATGATGAAAAACCTGTAACTAAGCAGCTTATTGAAAATTATGAGAAACACGGTAATAGTGTAATAGGAGTTCAAGAAGTAGCAGATGAAGATGTATCTAAATATGGGATTGTAAAACCAATTAAAAACCTAGATGAAGATACTGTGTTGATGGAGGACTTTATAGAGAAACCAAATTTAGAGGATGCACCTTCTAAGATGGCTTGTTTAGGGAGATATCTGTTGACCAGTGATATATTTAAACATCTAGAAAAGCAAGGGGCAGGTGTAGGTGGAGAGATACAACTTACAGACTCAATCTTGGCTATGATAAAAGATGGAAACGATATAGGAGCATATAGATTTAAGGGTAAAAGATATGATATTGGGAGTAAACTAGGTTTACTGAAAGCCAATATAGAGTTTGGTCTGCGTAACGAAGAGACAAAAGACGGGCTGAAAGAATATCTAGAAACAATAAAGTTATAATAAAAACAAGGGGTGTAGAAGGGATAAAACCCTCCTATACTCTCTTTTTATTTTAAAAAAAGTGTTTGATATGGTATAATTATGAGTAAAAATACGAAGGCGGGTGGATAAAAATTGAATATTAACCAAATAGTAGCAGAAGAGCTAAAAATTAAAGTGGAACAGGTTGAAAATACGATTAAATTGTTGGATGAAGGGGCTACAGTTCCTTTTATCTCAAGATATAGAAAAGAAATTACAGAAAATTTAGATGAAGTAGTAATAAGAGAGATATTAGAAAAGATTACCTATTTGAGAAACTTAGAAAAGAGAAAAGAAGAGGTTATAAAATTAATAGGCGATCAAGGTAAGTTAACAGAGAAGCTTAAAAAATCAATTTTAGGAGCTAAAAAATTACAAAAAGTGGAAGATTTATATCTACCATATAAAAAGAAAAAGAAAACTAAGGCTGATACAGCAATAGAGAATGGTTTAGAACCTCTAGCTATGTATACAAGAAAATTAGGAATAACATTGAGTGATATAGAGGAAGAAGCAAAGAAATATATCAATGAAAATATATTAGAAACAAAAGATGCTATAGATGGAGCTAAATTAATCTTAGCTCAAAATATAAGTGAAAAAGCTAAATACAGGGAAAATATAAGGGAAAGAATGTTAAAATTTGGTGAAGTTAATACAACTTTAGTCAAAAAAAATAAAGACTTAGATGAGAAAAAAACATATGAAGATTACTATGAGCATATAGAAAATGTGTCTAGAATGCCATCTCATAGAATATTAGCTGTAAATCGTGGAGAGAAAGAAAAGATTATCTCAGTATCTATAAAATTAAATGATAAAACTAAAGAGATGGTAGAATTTCATCTATTGAGTGAATTTATAAATAGAGACCTAAAAGAATTTTATTTAGATGTAGTAAAGGATGCTTTAAGCAGACTTATCTTACCATCTGTAGAAAGAGAAGTAAGAAACATCATGACTGAAAAAGGTGAATTAGATGCCATTAAAATATTTAAAGAAAATTTAAAGAACCTACTTTTACAACCACCTCTACATGAGAAAAATATCTTAGGGTTAGACCCAGCTTATAGAACAGGATGTAAAACTGTTGTTATAAATTCAGATGGATTTTACCAGATGGATGACGTATTATACCTGGTAAAGGGAATGCATAATCCAGGGAAATTACAGGAAGCTAAGAAGAAGATATTAGGGTATATACAAAAGTATAAGATAGATATTATAGCTATTGGTAATGGAACAGCATCTCGTGAAACAGAAGCCTTTGTAGCAGAACTACTAAAAGAGGTCAAGGAAGATGTGAAATACCTCATTGTAAATGAAGCTGGAGCTTCGGTATATTCTGCATCAAAAATTGCAGCAGAAGAATTCCCTGACTTTGATGTAACGGTAAGGGGAGCTATATCTATAGCTAGAAGAATTCAGGATCCGTTAGCAGAATTAGTAAAGATAGATCCAAAATCTATTGGTGTAGGGATGTACCAGCATGATGTAAATCAAAAGAAATTAGAGGGTTCTCTAGGAGATGTTATAGAGGGAGTAGTAAACTCAGTTGGGATAAATGTAAACACAGCATCTTGGGCATTACTAGCTTATATTTCTGGTGTAAAGAAAAATGTAGCGAAAAACATAGAGGAATATAGAAAGGTAAATGGGAAATTTACTACTAGAAAAGAATTACTAAAAGTTAAAGGATTAGGAGCTAAAGCCTATGAACAGATGGCAGGATTCTTGATAGTACCTGAAAGTAAAAATCCATTAGATAACACTATAATTCATCCGGAATCTTATAAGATAGCTGAAAAAATGTTAAAAAATACTAAGACTAGTCTAGTTGAGTATAAGGATGACTTAGAAGGTGTGAGATCTAACTTGAAAACTATGAATTTAGAAGAATTTATAACCAAGGAAGAGGTAGGGAAAGAAACTGCTAAAGATATCTATGAAGCATTGATTAGGGATAGAAGAGACCCTAGAGATGATATACCAAAACCACTCCTAAAATCGGATGTATTAAAAATATCTGATCTTAAAGAGGGAATGGAATTAGAAGGGACAGTAAGAAATGTAGTCAACTTTGGAGCTTTTATCGATATTGGATTAAAAAATGATGCACTACTGCATATATCTAAATTTCAGAAAAGAGTAGTAGATATGACTAGTGAGCTGGCAGTAGGAGAGATAATAAAAGTAAAAGTAGACAGTATAGACCATAATAGAAACAGGGTAGCACTAACTAAGAAAGGACTATAAGATGAAGCTAAAAAGAGATTCATTACTTTTTAAAACGATATTATATAATGACTTGTCTATGTTACTTACGGGACTGACAATAATAGGACTAGTTGTTATTTTCGTATTTAAAGAATTAGAAAAAAACTTTTCTATTAAAGCGGTAGAAAAGTTTCAAGTGATAGAGGATATGCTGGATATAAGAAATACTGAATTTATAAATGAGCTTATAAATTTTGCTAACTCTGAAGGGTTCGTAAAAAAAGACCTTTTTATAACTTCGATCCGAACATCGGAAGAAAATAAAGAGATCTATGAGAATATGAAAAAAGAGTTGATATCTAAGAATTTTAGTCTCTATCATGAGTCGAGATTGACTGTCATAGGAAAAGACGGGTCAATATTGGATGAAAACGGTATGCATACTGAAATAAATAATGAGTTTATTAAGAACTTGAGAATTGTAAGAAATAAATTATCTATAACTATAGATTCTGTTATGTATGATAAACTAGAGGAAAAATTTTATTATGAAATTGTAGTTCCAATAGAAGAAAATGATGAAATCTATGCTGTTTTAGTAGAAATACCTTTAGAAAAAGATTATTTTAGAGGAAACAAATATCTTATGGTAGCAGACCATGACGATGTAGAAGATTTAGGGTTATATCAAAGTAGAGCCCCATTATCCTTAACTGCCATGGAATTAAACAGGTTAAAAAAGGAAAAAGCTAAGCTGATAAAATTAAATGAAAAAGGATATAGTGTTAAAAGTTTAACCATTAAAGGGATAGACTATAATATTGTTTCCAGGCCAGTATTAAATTCTTTTGGGAAGGAAGTTGGTTATCTGGTACTCAGTCTATCAGAACCGGCATTGACTAAGTTTAAAACGGGAACCATGTCTTTAATAATCTTAGCCACAATAATCTTGATCTTACTCAATTCATTTATAATAAATGGTACATTTAAACAGCTTCTAATGCCTTTAGAAGATCTGTCTCTAGCAGTAGATGATATAGCTTCGGGAAACTTAGATAGAGATGTGAGGCTGAATGGGACCAGTGAGATAAAACTTCTGAGTCTTGCTACAAAAAAAATGGTAGAAAAATTAAAAAATAACAATTTTATATTAGAGGATCAGAATGAAAAATTAAAAACTTATATTCACAGGGTAGAAGGAGTGGAAAAACTCCTCCTAGGTGTAAGAAAGGAACCTAGTGACAGTGGGATAATAGATCTAATATTGAAGGGGTTTACTTCTGGTGTAGGCTTAAATTATGACAGAGCGATATTTTTTGAATATAGTAATGAACAGGGCTGTCTGGTAGGTAAAAAAATAAGGAAAAATAGAAATATAATTAAGGAAGATAAACTCTCTAGTTTTGATCTGAGGTATGAAACTATGAAAGAGATAGTTCCATTGATCAAGATAAAAAATGATGATAACTTATTTCATAAGGCTATATCGGAAAAGAGAATTATCTTTGAGAACAGAAGAGGTTATAAGATCTATCTGGGAAGCGAACTTCTTATGGGGTTTGGTCTGAGTAATTTTATGATATTGCCGATCTTTAATGGGGATCAAAATGTTGGGTGTATATTAATAGATAATTATATCTCTGGTAGAAGGATAGAGGTTGAAGATGTAGAGTTATTTAATGTAATCCTATTAAATGTTGGGATACACTATGAAAATCAACAGATTGAGCTGGAAAAAATAACCAATGAAAGAGATATCGCCATAGGACGTATGTTTAAAAAAATTATCTACAGAAGAAATAAAGTAATTGAAAAATATACCCTGATGATGATGAAACTCTATAATAATGATCAAATAAATGGTGAAGCTTTTAAAGAATTTAGAGATGAGATATGTAATATCAATAGGGAAGACTCGATATTATTTGATTATTCCGATAAAAAGGAGTATAATTTTGAGAAATTAAAAATCAATAAATTCTTAACTGAGGTAGTAGAAAGTTATGTTAGATGTAATCCAAATAGAGATATTTCTCTATTTTTAGGTGAAGAAGCCAATTTCTTAGGAGATTCTATAGAACTTACAAAAGCATTTCGTGAAATTATAAATAATGCACTGAATGCTATAACTGGAGTCACAAATGGTAGGATCAATATAATATCTAAGGTAAATGATGAAAATATAAAAATAAAAATTCTTGATAATGGATCAGGGATATCTACAAAGGCTTTAGGGGAAAATTTATTCGAACCATTTGCCAGTGGAAATGAAGAGTCATCAGGGCTGGGCCTTGCTATCGCTAACAAGATAATCAGTAGCCATAGAGGGATTATTAAAATAAAATCAAAACTCGGTGAAGGAGCAGAGATAAAAATAATTTTAAATAGATATAAGGAGGATATGAATGTCTGAAGAGAAAAAAGATTATGGGAAAACCCTAAATCTCCCAAAAACAAATTTTCAAATGAGGGCTAATTTAGCTGGGAAGGAACCTCAAATGTTAAATGTTTGGAGAAAACAAAATATATATGAGAAAAGTTTAAAAGAGGGTGCTAGGCAATTTATATTGCATGACGGACCTCCGTATGCCAATGGAGATATACATATTGGACATGCATTAAATAAAATATTAAAAGATATTATATTAAAATATAAAAGATTACAAGGTTTTGATGCACCGTACGTTCCAGGTTGGGATACACATGGATTACCAATCGAATTTAAAGTTGCAGAGGAATTAGGAGATAAGATAAAAGATATGCATCCTCTAAAAGTTAGAGAAAAATGTACTAAATATGCTAAAAAATGGGTTGAAAAGCAAAAAGAAGGATTCAAAAGACTTGGAATATTAGCTGAATGGGATAAACCTTATTTAACTTTAAATCCAGAATATGAAGCAGAGCAATTAGAAGTTTTCAAAGAGTTATATGAAAACGGATATATCTTTAAAGGATTAAAGCCGATACATTGGTCACCTGTAAGTAAAACAGCTCTTGCAGAAGCAGAGATAGAGTACCATAACCATAAATCACCAACAATGTTTCTTAAGATGGAAGCTAACCCTGATGCATTAGAAGTAATGGGTATAGAAGAAGCTTCATTTGTAATCTGGACAACAACTCCTTGGACAATTCCTGCTAATATGGCTATCTGTCTAAATGAAGAATTTGACTATGGTATCTATAAGACATCTAAAGGGAACTTAGTATTAGCTGAGGGACTAGCAGAAAAAGCATTAGCTGATATGGGAATAGAAGGTGCCGAGTTAATCAAGAAATTTAAAGGTGGAGAATTAGAAAAATTAACATATAAGCATCCATTCTTAGATAGAACTGGATTAATTATTTTAGGTGACCACGTAACTTTAGAAGCTGGTACTGGATGTGTACATACAGCTCCTGGACATGGTCAAGATGACTATGTAGTAGCTACGAGATATGGTATTGAAGTAATCTGTCCAGTAGACCAAGATGGTCACTTAACAGATGAAGCCGGGGAAAGATTCTCTGGAATGTACTATCAAAAAGCAAATAAAGCTATCTTAGCATATATGGAAGAAACAGGTCACTTATTACATACAGAAATAATAGAGCATTCTTATCCACATGACTGGAGAAGTAAGACACCGGTAATCTTTAGAGCAACTGAACAATGGTTCGTAAAGATTGAGGGATCAGACATTAGAGAAAAAGCATTAAAAGCATTAGAAGATGTAGAATTCTTACCTGCATGGGGAAGAAATAGATTGACTACTATGATGGAAAACAGACCTGACTGGTGTATCTCTAGACAAAGAACTTGGGGAGTACATATCCCTATCTTCTATAACAACAAGACTGGAGAGGAGATCTTCAACACTGAAATAGCTGATAAAGTTATTGCATTAGTTAAAAAAGAAGGATCGGCAGCATGGGTTAAATATTCAGCTGAAGAGTTAATTGGAGAAGAATTATTAGAAAAGTACAACTTAAAAGATATAGAGTTAAGAAAAGAAACAAATATCATGGATGTATGGTTTGATTCTGGAGTATCTCATAGAAGTGTATTAAATACTAGAGATTACCTAAGAAGACCTGCAGATCTATATTTAGAAGGATCAGATCAGCATAGAGGTTGGTTCCAAACTTCATTATTAACTTCTATTGGTTCTACTGGAGATGCACCTTATAAAGCTATCTTAACTCATGGATTTGTAAATGATAAAGATGGTAAAAAAATGTCTAAATCAGTAGGAAATACAGTAGATCCTATGGATATAATAAATACATATGGAGCAGATATCTTAAGATTATGGTGTGCATCTGTAGACTATAGTGATGATGTAAGAATATCTGATAACGCAATCAAGCAAATTTCTGAATCTTATAGAAGAGTTAGAAACACAGCCAGATATATTCTAGGAAATATAAATGACTTTAATCCTGCAACGGATAAAGTAGCATATGAAGACTTAACAGAGATAGATAAGTGGGCATTACATAGATTAGAAACATTAAAAACTAATGTAACAGCTAACTATGATAAATATGAGTTCTATAACTTATTCAATGATGTTCATTATTTTGCAGGGATCGAGA